>NZ_WOEZ01000185.1 GCF_013177735.1 Paraburkholderia elongata
GTATCGCTGATGAAGTAAGCAAGGTGGCCTTCAGGCAGCCAATCTTGCAGCGCATGGGGCAGCAGGAACTGCTGTTGTGGATCGTAGGGAAGATAGCTCGTCGTCATCTGCCTACAACGTTTACAACGGGCAATCGGATGACAGCGCGGCTTCTGCCGCGCAGACTCCTAGGGCACAACAGGGGATGAGGAGGTGCAGCAGATGAAAACGCGGATGAAAAACAGAAAAAGGAAGGTGACGAGCCTGACCCTCGGCACTGGTGGAAAACGGCTGTGGCTGCTTCGTTCCCGACCTGACCAGGTTGACCATCCCTCCATGCGAGGAGGCCCGTCACGAAACATTCTATCACCGCTTGGCCCGTCGCGCGACTGTTAATACGACCAAACCGACATCGACGCGCCGAATCAGGAGCTTCGCACCATATAGGCGGCACCCCGGCGGTACGCCTTCGGAGCACTTGAGTTTGCGCCGCCAGCCACCAGATAAGCTACGTCGCGGTTGTTAAAACGTAGTGGCACTTCACCGGCAGCCATTGGCCCTACTGCCCTTGATGAGTACTATCACCACCGGCAACGCATAGCGAATTAAGCTAAACTGCCGTACGGATGACCCGCAAACGCGAGCTTTCCGCACACCCCGGAAATGGTTTTTCGACTTTTTCAGGCGTGCGCCGGCAAGGCTCCGATTGCGGCAAAGCGAACGGAAGTTTCCCTAGATTTTGACGTATCGTGGCGAGCAATTCAGGCGGGCCTCGAACCGATAGAGGTATTCATACAATGAGCGAATCAATCAAGCATATTAGCGACGCATCGTTCGAGCAGGACGTCGTGAAATCCGATAAACCCGTGCTGCTCGATTTCTGGGCTGAATGGTGCGGTCCGTGCAAGATGATCGCGCCGATCCTCGACGAAGTCGCGAAGGATTACGCCGATCGCCTGCAAATCGCCAAGATCAACGTCGACGAACATCAATCGACGCCGGTCAAGTTCGGCGTGCGCGGCATCCCCACGCTGATCCTCTTCAAGAACGGCGCGGTCGCCGCGCAGAAGGTCGGCGCACTGTCGAAGTCGCAACTCACCGCGTTCCTCGACGGCAACCTGTAAAGCGGTCGCATCGGCGCCTCGAGTCCCTCGAGATCTTCAGGCGCGCTGTCTTAGGCGTGTTGTCAGCCGGCAACACGCCTGATAAGAAAGATGCCATGCCGTCGCACTGGCGGAAATTGGCGTGTGCTATGCTAGAATCCGCAAAACGTCGAAAAGACGTGTAAGTCCTTGAGCGGTTCCGCTCACTCTCCTCCCAGATTTCATTTCGTCGCACCTTCTCCTGCGGGTTCTCCGTATGCATTTATCCGAGCTTAAGACTCTGCACGTGTCCGAATTGATCGAGATGGCCAATGGCCTCGAGATCGAAAGTGCAAACCGCCTGCGCAAGCAGGAATTGATGTTTGCCATTCTAAAAAAACGAGCCAAAACGGGCGACACGATCTTCGGCGACGGCACGCTCGAAGTGCTGCCGGACGGCTTCGGCTTCCTGCGTTCGCCGGAAACCTCGTACCTCGCCAGCACGGATGATATTTACATCAGCCCGTCGCAAATCCGCCGCTTCAACCTGCACACGGGCGACACGATCGAAGGCGAAGTGCGTACGCCGAAAGACGGTGAACGCTATTTCGCGCTGGTGAAGGTGGACAAGGTCAACGGCCAGCCGCCGGAAGCCTCGAAGCACAAGATCATGTTCGAAAACCTGACGCCGCTGCACCCGAACAAGGTGCTGCTGCTCGAACGTGAAATGCGTGGCGAAGAAAACGTCACGGGCCGCATCATCGACATGATCGCGCCGATCGGTAAGGGCCAGCGCGGCCTGCTGGTTGCGTCGCCGAAGTCCGGTAAGACCGTGATGCTGCAGCACATCGCGCATGCGATTAAGCAAAACCATCCGGATGTCGTGCTGTTCGTGCTGCTGATCGACGAACGCCCGGAAGAAGTGACCGAAATGCAGCGTTCGGTGGCCGGCGAAGTGATCGCCTCCACGTTCGACGAACCGGCTGCGCGTCACGTGCAAGTCGCCGAAATGGTGATCGAGAAAGCCAAGCGCCTCGTCGAAATGAAGAACGACGTGGTGATTCTGCTCGACTCGATCACGCGTCTCGCGCGTGCGTACAACACCGTGGTGCCGGCCTCGGGCAAGGTGCTGACGGGTGGTGTCGACGCGAACGCGCTGCAACGTCCGAAGCGCTTCTTCGGCGCGGCGCGCAATATCGAGGAAGGCGGTTCGCTGACCATCATCGGCACGGCGCTGATCGAAACCGGCAGCCGCATGGACGACGTGATCTACGAAGAATTCAAGGGCACCGGCAACATGGAAGTGCACCTGGAGCGTCGCCTTGCTGAAAAGCGCGTCTATCCGTCGATCAACCTGAACAAGTCCGGCACGCGCCGTGAAGAACTGTTGATCAAGCCCGAAGTGCTGCAAAAGATCTGGGTGCTGCGCAAGTTCATTCACGACATGGACGAAGTCGAGTCGATGGAATTCCTGCTCGACAAGATTCGCCAGACGAAGAGCAACTCTGAGTTCTTCGACATGATGCGTCGTGGCGGCGGCAGCTAAGGCTCCGCACCGAAATATCCGCATCAGTTGCACCGCATAAAAAAGCCGCTCGCCAAAAACCTACCCGTACCACAAAGGTGTTGGTAAACGAGCCCGGACGACTGATTATGGCGAGCCTCTTCGGAGGCTCGCTTTTTTTCGTCAGTTCGCGGCGTTCGGGTCGAAATAGACGATGTCCTGGACTCGGACCTTGCCCTTGGCCAAACCAAGCCGCTCGGCCGGCGTCTTCCCGTCCTTGCTGGTTTTTGGCACGTAGCAATAGTTCCAGTAGACCCGGAGAATAAGCAGAAGCTTCTCGATAATCTGCGGGTTGTAGGGCGCGTAGCCGTACCACATGCGGCCGGCCGCGCTTGAGCTGCCCAGTGCTCGTTCGAGCGGACTGAGGCGTCGCCGGACCAGTTCGAGGAAGCGGTCCGCGCCATACATGGAGCCGAACAGGTACATGGCGGCCAATCGGTCTTCGGGGAGGGGCGCGTTGGGTCGAGCGGTCAGATGACACAAAGCCTTTTCGGGTTCGTTCATCGTCGGCAGCGGGTGCAACAGCCAACGGTCGCCGTATTTGCCGATTTCCTTCATCAGTGGAAACTGTTCCTTGATGAGCTGAATCTTGGCGTCGAAGTCGTTAGCGACCCCGCCCATGCGATTCACGGCGTCCAAGAAACGCTTCTGCGCCTCGTTGTAGGCCTTCAATTTCTGGCCCTTTGTGAGGTCTTTCTTTATCGAGACGAAGAAGGCGTGAGCGGTACCTGCCTGGATACGCTCACGGAAGGCTGCAAAGCACGCTGCACGGATGCCCGAGTCCTGGTCAAGGTAGAACGTGATGCTCTTGGCCCCGCCAAGCAGGCGCTTGAGCACCTGGAAGTGAGCGTAGAGGGTGTACTGGCCGTGGACCTGCATCCCCGTTTCGGGCAGCCTTAACTGACTGTTGAATTCGTCAGCGACCTCGACGTCGTCCCGGTCCGCTACGTTGGCGTACGCGGCGGCTGCGTCGTCCAGAACGGTCTCGCGCCCGATATGGCGACGCCGGCTCAGACTGGCGGCGACTGAGACTTCATAATCGCTCTTCAGCCAGAACCTCGCGTTTCGTCGGTATTCCTGCGGGTGCTTGTCGTCGTCATCCAAACGCACATCGGTCTCGACGTCTTCCGGGTTGAAGCGAGGGTCGAAGTTGATGTGGGCCCCGAATACGTAGCCGCTGCGGTTGTCGGCCGACACCACGGCGTGCAGCGGGATGCTTCGCTTGTCCTCGCGCCGGGTCCAGTTCGTGTAATAGTCCTGCCGGTCGACTGACACGGACAGGCGGCCGAGCGGAAGGCCCTCCGTAAGCCGCGCTTCGCGCTCCCCGACGAAACGCTCGCATTGCCGCGCGAGGAAATCCACCTTCGAGTACAACGTGGAGGCGCTGATATCGCGCTTCTCCATGATGCGGCGGAATGGAGCCTTGTTCACGAGTTCCATGAATATCTCACGGTTCTCGTGAGGCTTCTTCTGACGCGTTGTTGGGCCGCCGACCGCGAAGGTCCGCTGGCAAGCCTTGCATCGATATCGGGGCGAGCCATGTGCGGTCGTACCGTGCCGCTGGTAAGCCCGTGGATGGGTGCCAACCCCGATGGCGTGATTGGCGCAAGCCTCATTGGGGCATGACGGCTCCTGCTCGCCCGCAAGGTAAGCCGTCAGTCGCCGCACCTCCTCAGCGATTGCCTGATTCGACTTCAGAGGCGGCGTATCTCCGCAAATCTTGCATTGCAACCTCGGTCTGGGTGTTCCCCGCTTACTGGAGCCGCCGGTTAGCAAATAGGTGTCGTGACTGCCGGAGCCTCGACCTCGCTTGCTGGTCTCCTTGGGCAGCACGCCAAAGTTCACGCAGGCGGCGTTCTTGCAGAAATTGACCTGCATCCCGTCGACCTCGGGCGGAATGCGGGGCACGCCGGACCGAGCGGTACCCGCGACGGGCCGATTGACGCGCGCTCCGCCTGCTGGAGGCTCGGCAGGCGGGGTTTCTGAGGGCGGAGAAGGCGGCTCGCCGTCTCCCGTAGATATTTCCGGCAAAAGCAAATCCCCCGAAACGTAACGTTTACGGGGGATTCTAGGGAATCAGCCTCGGTTTACCAACACCTTTGTGGTACGGGTAGGCCAAAAACGAGCGGCTTTTTTTCATCCGTAAGGTTTCACGCGAAAAGCGCGTGCAGGCGCGGCAACATATACGTGAACGTACACGTTGCAGTAGAATGCACTCAGTCCGTCATGCCTGCCCTACCTTATGTCGAAGGACTCACCCGCCCTGCTCACCGTACGCGATGCCGCCGAACGCCTCGGCGTCACGCCGCGCACGCTGAAGTACTACGAGGAACGCGGCCTCGTCTCGCCCACCCGCAGCGAAGGCCGCTACCGGCTTTACGACGAGGAAGACCTGAAGCGCTTCGGCCGTATTCTGCGCTTGCGCTCGCTCGGCTTCTCGCTGCACAGCATCACCGAAATGCTCAAGCGCCCGCTCGAGCCGGTCGAAGGCGGCCATCGCTATTCCACCGAATCGCTGCAGCAGATTCGCGACGCCATCTCAGACCAGGTCAAAGCGCTCGATGCCCGCATCGAAACGATGCGTCGCGAACTCAAGGAAGCGCTGAAACTGCGAGCCGAACTGAGTCCCGACCTCGACTATCTCGAAAGACGTCTCGCCGGCGAGAATGCGGACGCACTGCTCGAACAGCGTCGCAACGCACTCGCCAAAGCTGAGAACGCGCCGCTCACAAAGCGCACGAAAAAGTCGAGCGAACCCACATGAGCGCGACCTCGCCCCGCGTACCGTTGTTTAGCATCGCAAAACTGCGCGGCGGTTTTTTCCCATGGGTGCTGGCCGTCGTCACCGGCCTCGACTACTTCGACAACTCGATCTTTTCGTTTTTCACCAGCTACATCGCGGGCGGCATCAACGCGTCGCCTGATGAACTGGTATGGGCGTCGAGCGCCTATGCGGTGGCTGCCGTGCTCGGCATCCTGCAGCAGCAATGGTGGGTCGAGCGTTTCGGTTACCGGCGCTACGTGGCCGGCTGCATGCTGCTCTATTCAGTTGGCGCGATCGCCGCCACATTGTGCGAGTCGTCAATCGAACTTGCGTTCGCGCGCGGCTTTCAGGGCTACTTCATCGGCCCGATGATGGGCACGTGCCGCATCCTGATTCAGATGAGCTTTACGCCGCAGCAGCGACCCGCGGCAACCCGCGCTTTTCTGGTGCTGATCGTATTGAGCAGTGCGCTTGCGCCGCTGATCGGCGGCCAACTGGTCGCGCATTTCGATTGGCGTGCGCTGTTCGCCTGCACCGCGCCGGCCGGCGTGCTGTTTGCCATCCTCGCCCTGCTCGCGCTGCCCGACACCGGCAACCGCTTGCCGGAAGAGCGCGGCGCGGCGCACTTCTGGCCTTATATGATCTTCGCGTTCGCGCAAGGCGCGCTGCAAATCGTGATGCAGCAAGTGCGGTTCCAGCTGTTCAGCGCCTCGCCGGGGCTGATTCTGCTGACGGTTGCGGGCATCGTCGCGCTCGGCTGGTTCGCGTACCAGCAATGGCACCATCCGGCGCCGCTGGTGCGCCTGCATGCGCTGCGCGAGAAGGTGTTTCAGGTCGGGCTCGTGCTGTACATGTTCTACTACTACATCTCGACCGTATTCAGCTATCTGACGTCGCGCTTTCTCGAGAGCGGCCTCGGCTATCCGGTCGAGAATACCGGGCGACTGGTCGGCGTGACGTCGCTGATTTCGGCGAGCGCGTTGTTCGTCTACCTGCGTTACGCGAAGCTCCTGCCGCGCAAGAAGTGGATCATCGTGCCGGGCTTCGCGGTGGCCGCGTTCGCCGCGGCATGGATGACACGCGTGTCGCCGGGCGTAGGCCAAGCCGCGCTGATCGTGCCCATGCTGCTGCGTGGCTTGCTGTTGCTGTTCATCGTGCTGCCGGTCGCCAATCTGACGTTTAGAATCTTCGCTATTGAAGAATTCACGCACGGCTACCGGCTGAAAAACATCGTGCGGCAACTGACGATCTCGTTCGCTACGGCCTCGGTCATCATCGTCGAACAACATCGGCAGGCGCTGCATCAAGCTCGCCTCGCGGAGTTTGTGAATCCGTACAATCCGTTGTTCCAGGATTCGCTCGCTGCGTTGACCCGCGGCTTCAGCGCCGCTGGCCGCTCGCCGTCCGAGGCGCATGCGCTGGCAATCGTGGAAATCAGCCGGACGGTCGCGCAACAGGCCAGCTTCCTGACGTCGCTGGACGGCTTCTACTTTCTGATCGGCATTGCGATATGCGGCGGCATTTTCGCCGCGTGGCAAAAACAGATCGACTAGGGGTTTCATCAGGCCATGCTCTCGAAACTCACCCAATGGTTCGGCACGCGCCGCCGCGACCGCGCGCTGCGCGACTACGCGATCGAGGACGCCCTCTGGCAGGCCACGCTCGACGGCCTGCCGTTCCTTGCCCACCTCGAGGCGCCGGATCGCGTGCGTCTGCGCGAGTTGACGAGTCTTTTCATCGCGCAAAAGAAATTTTCAACTGCGCACGAACTCGAGTTGACCGACGCCATGACCGTGGCGATCGCCGCGCAAGCGTGTTTGCCGGTGCTGAACCTGAGCCTCGACCTGTATCGCGGCTGGGTCGGCGTGATCATCTATCCAGGCGAGTTCGTGATCCGCAAGACGGTCGAGGACGAAGACGGCGTGGTGCACGAGGTCGAGCAAGACGCGAGCGGCGAGGCGTGGGAAGGCGGCCCGGTGGTGTTGTCGTGGGAAGACGCTCAGATGACCGGCGGCACGGACGCCTATAACGTCGTGATTCACGAATTCGCGCACAAGATCGACATGCTGACCGGCGAGGCGGACGGCCATCCGCCGCTCATGCGCCGCTGGCATGCACCGCTCGATTCACAGGCATGGGCCGACATTTTCGACCATGCCTACGACCACTTCTGCGCCAAAGTGGATGCGGTGCCGGATAGGCGCTGGGCACGTTTCGAGCGCGATTCGCTGATCGATCCATACGCGGCGGACCATCCATCGGAATTTTTTGCCGTTTGCAGCGAAGCGCTGTTCGTCCAGCCACAGGCCTTCGAGGCGGAGTATCCCGAGCTATACCGCTTGCTGGCGCGGTATTACCGCCAGGATCCCGCGCGGGTCGGGTTGACATTCGCTCCGGTCTAAACGGTCCGCCGGGCTGCCACGCAAGGGAATGCCGGCGCAGGGCGGCCAACCCAGCCACGCCCCTGCCCACGAGAAACAGCCGGTGCAAAGGTGGCGAAAACGCGGCAAAACACCGGCAAAAAGGTCGTAGAAAGGTCGTCAAGCGACTGATTTTCTGGCATAATCGCCGTTTTTCGACCATAGGCAAGTGGCTCGCGCCTAGATGCTGTCCGCCTTCATAGCGGCTGCACGCGGGTTGGCTACCGCCAGATTAAAGGAAAGACCATGAAAGAAGGCATTCACCCGGATTACCGCGAAGTCCTGTTCGTCGACATGTCGATCGACTTCAAGTTTGTCACGCGCTCGACCATCCTGACGCGTGAAACCGCCGAATTCAACGGCAAGACCTACCCGCTCGCCAAGATCGAAGTGTCGTCGGAATCGCATCCGTTCTACACCGGCCAACAAAAGATCATGGACACGGCAGGCCGCGTCGAGAAGTTCAACAAGAAGTTCGGCTCGCGCGCTACCGGCAAGGCAGCAGCGAAGTAATACGCGCTTCGTCGCCGGCCTTGGCCCGCAACGAAGCAGCAGCAAAAAAGGGCAGCGCAAGCTGCCCTTTTTTGTCGCCCTATTCCGGACGCCCGGATGCGAAGCGTCGCCCAGCGAATCGTCGCCCGTCGCGGCGCCATATTACGGGCATCCCACTCACGTTGCGAGCCGTTACCGGTCGTGACGCGCATCGCACGGCACGACTACAATGCCGGATGCTCCAAATTGGCCATTCCCGCCGGACATTCCGTCCGGTCCCGGCTGCACCGCTTATCCGATATCCACACACCGCATGAGACCTGTCGTTCGCCTCACTGCCTCCGCGACCAGTGCGTTGCCGCGCTGGCTGCTGCTGACCATCTGCATCGTCTACGCCTTCTTCGGCCTGTTCGGCCGGGATCCGTGGAAGAACGAGGACGCAGCCGGCTTCGGCGTCATGTGGACGATGGCCAACGGCAGCGCACACGACTGGCTGCTGCCGAATCTGGTCGGCAAGTACATGACGGAAGACGGCCCGCTCGGCTACTGGCTCGGCGCCAGCGCGATCCGCGCGCTCGCGCCGTGGGTCGACGCGAGCAATGCCTCACGCGTGTTTACCGGCCTGCTGTTTTGCGCGGCCTGTGCGTTCGTCTGGTATGCGGCCTATCTGCTCGGCCGGCGCGCCGAAGTACAGCCGTTCAAATACGCGTTCGGCGGCGAGCCGGAGCCGCGCGACTACGGCCGCACTCTCGCCGACGGCGCGCTGCTGATCCTGCTCGCCTGCTTCGGCCTCGCCGAACGCGGCCACGAAACCACGCCGCAACTGGCGCAGTTCTTTGGCATCGCCATGCTCGTCTACGGGCTCGTGCGGATGATCGACAAGCCGATCCAGGGCGCGCTGATCTGGGGCCTGGCGCTCGGCCTCGTTGCTCTCTCCAGCAGCCCGGTGCTGGTCGGCGCGCTGTTGCTCGGTACCCTGGCGATGGCGCTGATCGTGCGCGAAGCGCGTTCGCGCTGGCTGCTGCTGGCCGGTCTGCCGGTGGCGCTAGCGCTGTCGGTTGCATGGCCGATTACCGCGCTCGCCGCCTATCCCGACGACGCCGTCTGGTATCTGAACCAATGGGTGCACGTCAGCCTGTCGTCGTTCGCCGGGCCGCCTGGCTCGGTGGCCGCCTACGCGCTCAAGAATCTGCCGCTCTTCACATGGCCGGCCTGGCCCCTGGCGCTCTGGGCGTGGTTCAGCTGGTCGGGCCTGCGGCGCGCGCCGCACGTCGCGATTCCGCTTTCGGTGATCGGGCCGCTGCTCGTTCTGGTCGTGTTGCAGAGCCATCAGTCGAACCGGCTTTACATGCTGTTGCTGCCGCCGCTCGCGGTGCTGGCCGCCTTCGCGCTGCCCACGCTCAAACGCGGCGCGATCAACGCGATCGACTGGTTCGCACTGTTGAGCTTCACGATCCTCGGCAGCTTCGTCTGGCTGGTGTACATTGCTGGGCTGACCGGTTTCCCGCATCCGCTTGCGCGCAACCTCGCGCGCCTCGCTCCGGGTTTTGCGCCGCAGTTCAAGGTCCTGTCGTTCGTGTGCGCGGTCGCCGTGACGATCTGCTGGTTCGTGTTGGTGCAATGGCGCCTGGCCCGTCATCCGAAAGTGCTGTGGCGCAGTGTGGTGCTCTCGAGCGCCGGCACGACGCTGATGTGGGTGCTGCTGATGACGCTGTGGCTGCCGGTCGTCAACTACAGCCGGACCTATAAGGACGTCGCGGAGCAGATCGCAAGCCATCTGCCAGAGGACTACACCTGCATCTCGCCGGTGCGCCTCGGTAACGCGCAGATCGCGACTTTCGCCTATTTCGGCGACATGCATTTCTCCTTCAACGAGGATTGCGACGTGATCCTGCGTCAGGACACCCAGGACTTCGGCGACCCGAGCGCGATGTCGGACTTCATGTGGAAGCTGGTCTGGGAAGGCCGCCGCGTGGCCGACCGCGACGAACGCTTCCGCCTGTATGTGCGGATCGACCGTCCGAAGCCGCCGGTCGTCAAACGCCGCAACTGGCATAAGAAGCCAGACTGATCATGTTCGCCGACGTACGGAAAATCGCCGGGCTCGCATGGCCCGTGCTAATCGGCCAACTGGCGATCATCGCGTTCGGCGTGATCGACACGGCGATGGTCGGCCGCTATTCAGCCGTCGATCTCGCCGCGCTCGGCCTCGGCTCGTCGATCTATATTTCCGTCTATATCGGCCTGACCGGCATCCTGACCGCGCTGCAACCGATCACCGCGCAACTCTACGGCGCGCGCCGGTACATTGAGATCGGAGAAGAAGTGCGCCAGGCTTTGTGGCTCGCGCTCGCGTTGACCGTGATCGGCTTTCTGATTCTCTATTTTCCAGGGCCGGTACTGCAGGTGGCGCGTGTACCCGAAGCGCTGCATGAGCGCACGGTCGCCTACCTGCAGATTCTGGCGTTCGGCTTGCCGGCCGGCCTCGCCTTTCGCGTCTACAGCTCGATCACCAATGCGGTCGGTAAGCCGCGGCTCGTGATGATCCTGCAGATCGGCGCGCTGCTGCTCAAATTTCCGCTCAACACGTGGTTCATCTTTGGCGGACTCGGCGTGCCGGCGCTCGGCGGGCCGGGTTGCGCGCTTGCCAGCACCGCGATCAACTGGGGGCTGGCCGTGGTTGGGATGCTGCTGTTGACGCGCGTCTACGTGTTCAAGCCGTTCGCGATCTTTGCGCACTTCTGCTGGCCGGTCTGGCGCCGGCAGGCGGCGCAGCTGCGCCTGGGCATTCCGATGGGTCTGTCGTACCTGATCGAAGTCACTTCCTACACGTTCATGGCGCTCTTCATTGCGCGCTTCGGCACGACGACGCTCGCCGGACACCAGATCGCCGGCAACATCGGCGCGGTACTCTATATGACGCCGCTGTCGATCGGGATCGCTGCGTCGACGCTGGTCGCCCAGGCGCTCGGCGCGCATCGCCCGGAAGCGGCGCGCACGCTGTCGCGGCACGGCATCATGATGGCCATGGCGATTGCCTGCTGTTACGGCGCGATCGTGCTAGTGCTGCGGCCGTACGTGATCGAAGGCTATACACCGGATGCGCAGGTCGCGGCGGCGGCGATGCCGCTGGTGCTGATCGTCGTGTGCTATCACCTGTTCGATGCCTTGCAGATCACTACCGCGTTCGTGCTGCGCGCGTACAAGGTGGCGGTCGTGCCCACCGTTATCTATGCAGTTGCGCTGTGGGGCGTGGGGCTCGGCGGCGGGTATCTGCTCGGCTTCAATGTCTCCGGCACCACGCCGGAATGGCTGACCGGTGCGCGCGGCTTCTGGGTCGCCAATACGGCGAGCCTGGCGATCGCCGGCATCGGTTTGCTGTTGTACTGGCGTGGCGTGAGCAAGCGGTATTTGCGCGCCGAGGCGATGGTCAGGGTGGATTCGGCGGCTTGACGGGGTTTGTTGCGCTCAATCGGCTTGCTGGGCTTGCTGTGGCATGGCCCGCTTATGCTAGCTGGGTTACCATACCGTAACGCCGGCGCGCTGGTGGAGTCGCATGCAATAATTGACCGTTAGTTGCGTCTTTGCCCCTATAAAAAGCGGCTGCACCGGGCAGCCGCCCTTCTCTTTTGTCTCAAGCCGCCTGCGCTTCCCCCAACGCCTGATCACGTCGATCGAAAATCTCCCGCGCCGCGAACAGTGCGTTCAGCGCCGCCGGGAAACCCGCGTAGAGCGCCATCTGCATGAACACCTCGACGATCTCCTCGCGCGTGCAGCCGACGTTCAAGGCCGCCTCGATATGCACCTTCAACTGCGGTTGCGCGCAGCCGAGCGTCGCCAGTGATGCAATCGTCGCGATCTCGCGCGCGCGCAGATCGAGTTGCGGCCGGCTGTAAATATCGCCGAAGCCGAATTCGATCAGCAGGCGTCCGAAATCCGGCGCGATCGGTGCAAGCGCGGCGATCACCTGTTCGCCGGTCGAGCCGTCGATTTCCTTCAGTTTGTTCCAGCCTCGGGTGTAGCGATCGTTTTGTGCGTGTTCCATGGTGAGTCCTTTTCCGAATGCGTAAGCGATTGGGTGTCGTCGATCTGTCGTGTCGGAGTGCTCGTGGCGGGCTGCCGCTCGGCGGGTTGCCGCCCAGCCGCTTCGTAATAGGCGATTTTGTCGATGATCGCGCCGAGATTGCTTTGCAACTCAGCGATCCGCGCCAAAACCGCGTCCCGATGCGCCACCAGCATGTCGCGGCGCTCGCCCACCGTAGGTTTACCTTCTGCCCGCAGCGCCGCGAACGCCTGCATCCCGGCGATCGGCATGCCGGTCGCCTTCAGACGCATCACGAACTGCAGCCAGTCGAGATCGGCCGGCGAATACAGGCGATGCCCCGCCTGCGTGCGCCCGACCGCTCGAATCAGGCCGGCCTGTTCGTAGTAGCGCAGCGTGTGGGTGGAGACGCCGATCGTTCCGGCGACCTCGCCGATGGTGAGTGCTTTTGACATTTTCGACATGACGGAACTCAGGTTAGGACTTCGAGTGCACTCTAAGTCAAGTGGAAGACGCTGTCATTTGTTCGCGCTGTCATTATTTATAGTGGGCCACGTTGATCGATAAACTCATAACCGCTTAATCGCCAGGCAAAAGCTTCAAATATTGTCCCGCCTGATTTACTTGTCATGAATCGATCGGTATAAATCGTCGGCGTTTGTAAATAAGGGCGCGCAATTTGTTCTATGCTTAAGCGCAGCGCCTGCTGACAGGCTGCGTCGTCCGTTCCCGGCTAACTTTTTTTGCCCTCGATGGAGTGCTTGCCATGCTGAAGAAGCTTTTGATGATTTGCGTTGCTTTGGCTTTATCGCTGTCAGCCGGATTTGCGGCGGCCGTCGAAGTGAATTCCGCCGATCAGGCGGCGCTCGAATCGGTAAAGGGTATCGGCCCGGTGCATGCGAAAGCAATCATCGACGAACGCACCAAGAACGGCCCGTTTAAGGATGCCGAGGATCTCGCTACTCGCGTCAAAGGCCTCGGCACCAAATCGGTGACCAATCTCGAAGCGGCAGGTTTGACCGTCAACGGCTCGTCCACGCCGCCGGCCGGCGCCAAGGCAGCCACGAAGTCCACCAGCACCACGAGCACCAAGGCGGCACCGGCGGCGGCACCTACAGCGACTACCGCCGCCGCAACAACGGCACCAGCGGCACCAGCTGCGCCTGCCGCGGCATCCGGCACCCAGGCATCGAAGTCGAAGAAGAAGAGCAAGACCGCGGCGTCCGACGCGGCTGCCGCTTCGGCGCCGGCTACGGCGGCTGCAGCAAGCGCGCCAGCTGACGCCTCCAGCACCAAGGCCTCGAAGAAAACGGCTAAGAAGAGCAAGGCTGCGTCGGCTGCCGCAACCTCCGGCGCGTAACATTGTGGCTTGAGCATCGGCAGCGCGATGGCGTGTATAAGCCGCTCCGCTACCGCCCGCCTCGCCTCCCCAGCGCCGCGCAACCGCGCGGCGTTTTCACCCGCCGACCCGTCAAGCACGTGTCGGCATTCAAGAGAGTCCATCATGAGCCTACTCGACACTATCGGTTCCCTGGTTGGCAAATCGCCCGAGGGCGGTGGCCAGCAAGCCCTCGTTTCAGCCGCACTGGAGTTCGTCAATAACCAGCCGGGCGGCCTGAACGGCCTGATTAGCAGCTTCAAGGAAAAGGGCCTCGGCGACGTCGTTTCGTCGTGGGTCGGTAACGGTGAGAACCAGGCGATCGCACCCGATGCGCTACATAGTGTGCTCGGCTCGGATGCTGTCGCCAGCCTCGCAGCGAAAGCCGGCGTGCAGCCGGACCAGGTCACGGGCCTCCTGTCGCAGATCCTGCCGCACGTCGTCAATGCGGCCACGCCCAATGGTGAAGTGCCCGCCGAGGGCCAGGTGAACGCGAGCAGCGTGCTCGGCAGTCTGTCGTCGCTGTTCGGCAAGGGCAACGCGTAACGCCGAATGTATCGGCCGCCGCCGCACTGATTCGAGCGCGCGGCGGCAAATAAAAAGGGCAACGAATCAAGATTCGTTGCCCTTTTTTCATTCGTCCGTCAGGGGCGGCTCAACCACCGCCGCCCTGTTGGAGCTGCGATACGCACCGCAGGGGTTACTAGAACACCACTTAGTGCACGACGCGGTCGAATACCAGCTTGCCGTCTTCCACCTCGACCGGAATCACATCCTTCGGACCGAACTTGCCGGCCAGGATCAGCTTGGCGACCGGGTTCTCGATCTCCTGCTGGATCGCGCGCTTCAACGGCCGCGCCCCGAACAGCGGATCGTAGCCGACCTTGCCCACGTGCTCGAGCGCCGCGTCCGACACCTCCAGCAGCATGTCGAGCTTGGCAAGCCGTTCATGCAGACGATGCAGCTGAATTCGCGCGATCGACTGAATGTTCGAACGGTCGAGCGCATGGAACACCACGACGTCGTCGATCCGGTTCAGGAACTCGGGCCGGAAGTGCAGCTTCACTTCTTCCCAGACCGCGTCCTTCACCGCTTCCTGCGGCTCGCCGACCATCGCCTGGATCACTTGTGAACCGAGGTTCGACGTCATCACGATCACCGTGTTCTTGAAGTCCACGGTACGCCCCTGGCCGTCAGTCATGCGGCCGTCGTCGAGCACCTGCAGCAGGACGTTGAACACGTCAGGATGCGCCTTCTCGATTTCGTCGAGCAGGATCACGCTGTACGGCTTGCGGCGTACGGCTTCGGTCAGGTAACCGCCTTCTTCGTAACCGACGTAGCCCGGCGGCGCGCCGATCAAACGCGCGACGCTATGCTTCTCCATGAATTCGCTCATGTCGATACGGATCAGATGATCTTCCGAATCGAACAGGAACGACGCCAGCGCCTTGCACAACTCCGTCTTACCTACGCCGGTCGGCCCGAGGAACAGGAACGAGCCATACGGCCGGTTCGGATCCGCCAGACCCGCGCGCGAACGGCGGATCGCATCGGCCACCGCGGTGATTGCTTCGTCCTGACCGACCACGCGGTCGTGCAGTTTCTCTTCGATCTGCAGCAGCTTTTCGCGCTCACCTTGCATCATGCGCGACACCGGGATGCCGGTGGAACGCGAGACGACTTCTGCGATTTCCTCTGCGCCCACCTGCGTGCGCAACAGACGCGGCCGGGTCGGGTTGTTCTGCTCTTTCGCCTCGGCCTGGGTCACTTCCTTCAACTGCGCTTCGAGACCCGGCAGCTTGCCGTACTGCAACTCGGCGACCTTCTCGAGCTTGCCTTCACGCTGCAAGCGCGTGATTTCCGCGCGCGTTTTCTCGATGTCTTCCTTCAACTGTGCGCTGCCCTGCACCGCCGCTTTTTCCGCGGTCCAGATTTCTTCGAGGTCCGAATATTCGCGATCCAGGCGCTCGATTTCTTCTTCGATCAGTTGCAGACGCTTTTGCGACGCTTCGTCCTTTTCTTTCTTGACGGCTTCGCGTTCGATCTTCAACTGGATCAAACGACGGTCGAGCCGATCCATCTCTTCCGGCTTCGAGTCGATTTCCATCTTGATCTTCGAAGCGGCCTCGTCGATCAGATCGATTGCCTTGTCCGGCAGGAAACGATCCGTGATATAGCGATGCGACAATTCGGCTGCGGCGACGATCGCCGGGTCGGTGATATCGACGCCGTGATGCAGTTCGTACTTCTCCTGCAAACCGCGCAGGATCGCGATGGTTGCCTCGACCGACGGCTCGTCGACCAGCACCTTCTGGAAGCGGCGTTCGAGCGCGGCGTCCTTTTCGATGTACTTGCGATATTCGTCGAGTGTGGTGGCGCCGACGCAATGCAGTTCGCCGCGCGAGAGCGCCGGTTTGAGCATATTGCCCGCGTCCATCGCACCTTCGGCCTTGCCGGCGCCGACCATCGTATGAATTTCGTCGATGAAGACGATGGTCTGGCCTTCGTCCTTCGCGATGTCGTTCAGTACGGCCTTCAGGCGTTCTTCAAACTCGCCGCGGTATTTGGCACCGGCCAGCAACGCCGCCATGTCCAAGGACAGCACGCGCTTGCCCTTGAGCGTTTCCGGCACTTCGCCGTTGACGATACGCTGCGCGAGGCCTTCGACGATCGCGGTCTTGCCAACGCCCGGTTCGCCGATCAGCACCGGATTGTTCTTGGTGCGGCGCTGCAGGATCTGGATCGAACGGCGGATTTCGTCGTCCCGGCCTATCACGGGGTCGAGCTTGCCCGCCCGCGCACGCTCGGTCAGATCGACGGTGTACTTTTTCAGCGCTTCGCGCTGGCTTTCGGCGTCCTGGCTATGCACTTGCGAACCGCCGCGCACCGCCGCGATTGCGCTTTCCAGCGACTTGCGCGACAGACCGTGCTGACGCGCGAGACGGCCGGCCTCGCCTTTATCGTCGGCGACCGCGAGCAGGAACATCTCGCTCGCGATGAACGTGTCGTTGAGCTTCTGTGCTTCCTTATCAGCCTGGTTCAGCAAGCCGGTCAGTTCGCGGCCGATCTGCACGTTGCCGTCGGTGCCCTGCACTTGTGGCAGGCGCGTGATGGCATCGTTCAGCGCAGTTTGCAGCGCCTGGACATGCACGCCGGCACGCGAGAGCAGCGAACGCGCCGAACCATCCTGCTGGGCGACGAGCGCCGACAGGACGTGAACCGGTTCGATGTATTGATTGTCATGACCGACGGCGAGACTCTGCGCGTCGGCTAGTGCTTCCTGGAATTTAGTGGTTAGTTTGTCGATTCTCATCAAGAGACCTCCAATTTCGATTACCACCAAATTGAGGCGTTTTACGCAGGTTTCAAGCGCTTTTTTGCAACTAGTAACAACTATTTAACAATTGACGCGCGAGAACTTGCTGCCCGCTCTCAGGGGAGCGGCGCAGCACTGTCGGCAGGCGCGACCGGCACGATCGGGATGACAGCACCTAAGCCAAGCAGCGCAGCCAGCGGACCGTGCGGCTCTGCAACCTCGCCAATGGTGTAGCGGTCGAGCTCGGCGAAGAACGCGTTGCGCGCCGCCTCGAGCGCGCCGCGCAGACGGCAGTGCGGTGTAATGACACAGGCCCGGCGTTCACCTTGCGGGTCTGGGAAGCACCCCACCAGCGCAAAGTCGCTTTCCGTGGCCCGTACGATCTCGCCCACGGTCAACGCGCGGGTTTGTTCGGCGAGCCGCAGGCCGCCGTTGCGCCCGCGCACGGTCTCGACCCAGCCGAGTTCGCCGAGTTGCTGTACCACCTTCATCAAATGGTTCTTGGAGATTCCGTACGCGTCCGAGATGTCCTGGATGGTCGATAAGCCTTCGCGACGGACAGCAAGGTACAGCAGGACGCGCACTGAGTAATCCGTATAGTCGGTCAGTCTCATAAGTGCAGGTGTCACGATGAGCGCAAGTCGCGATCCGGGGATAACCGCGTCGATGCAAGGGTTGCCGGGGGCCGTCGCTTCGCCATAAGATGCAGGCGTTACGCATGTTTTATTATTCTGCGCTGACAGTCGGTGTTTGTCTTTCGGCAGTAATGGTAACGTGTCCCGCATAGGCCATTTATGCGAAAAGCGGGGCATTCGTGGCCTACTTCCTTTCGTCGGGACACAGTTTGAGGTCATTCCTGACGGTCTGTGGCGCCGCGTGGCGATTCACCATGAATAACTGCATTATCTGGAATTTGCATGAATCCGTCTTTTCCTGCCGCACCGGTTGTCGAGCGCGCCGCCGAGCCTACTGAGGCGAATATTCGCGAGCTCGTCTACGGCTTTTACGACCGCGTGCGCGCCGATCCGCTGCTTGGCCCCGTGTTCGACGCAACGCTTGCGGGCCGTTGGGACGACCATTTGCCCAAGATGTGCACGTTCTGGGGCAGTCTTGTGCTCGGCGCGAAGCAATACCGCGGCAACGTGCAGCAGGCGCACCAGCCGCTCGAGGGTGTCGAGCCGCAGCATTTCAGCCGCTGGCTGTATCTGTTTCTGGATGCGGTGGAGTCGCGCTATCAGCCGCCGGCGGCGGTTCGCTTCATGGAACCGGCGCTGCGTATCGCGCAGAGTCTGCAGTTGAGTCGCTTCGGCTGGGATTACAAGATTCCGGAGGAACAGCAGGCGTTGCTGGAACGCGTCGCGCCGAAGCGGCATCCGCGCGACGGTGAGCATGCCGGGCTTGCCTCGACGCGGCCGCCTGGTGAGCCGTTTCCGGCGCGGATCATCGGGAAATCGAAAGACGATTGACGCGGGCGCTTGAGAAGCTTGTGCCCCTAATCCGCTTCCTGGTTACCCGATTCAATGCCCCATCGGGCCAGCGCGGCGTCGTCGGCGACGCGGGCGTCGACCCAGCGCTCGCCTTCTTCGGTCTTCTCTTTCTTCCAGAACGGCGCCTGGGTCTTCAGGTAGTCCATCACGAACTCACACGACGCGAAAGCGTCGCCCCGATGCGCGGCGGTGGTCGCCACCAGCACGATCTGGTCGAGCGGATAAAGCTTGCCGACCCGATGCACGATCAGCACCTCGATCCCCGGCCAACGCTCGCGCGCGCTCACGACGATCGCTTCCAGCGACTTCTCCGTCATGCCCGGATAGTGTTCGAGTTCCATTGTTTCGACCGCGCTGCCGTCGTTCAGATCGCGCACGGTGCCGACAAAACAGGCTACCGCGCCGATCTTCGGATTGCGCGCGCGTAACGCGGCGACCTCGGCGGTGAGGTCGAAGTCTTCCGTCTGGACGCGAACGGGCATCTCTGGCTCCTGTGCGGCTTAGCGCGTTTGGCGTGATTGAGCGACGATCCGCGCGGCTCAGCCGCCGGTGACGGGCGGAAAGAACGCGACTTCACAATCTTCGGTGATGCGCGTGCCGGCATCGGTCATCACGTGGTTGCAGGCCATACGCAGCGCGCGGCCTTCGGCGAGTGTGTCGGCCCAAATGCCGCCGCGCACGCGCAACCAGGCACGCACGTCGCCGACGGTCGCGATACCGTCGGGCAGATCGACCGTTTCGTCGGCTGTTTCGAGCGCTTCGCGCACGCTTGCAAAATATCGGAGTTGAATCTTCATTGGGAAGCCGCCGGCTGTTGCCGGCCTCAGTTCAGCAATTCGGAAAAGGGGATGAAACGCACGGTCTCGCCGACGCTGATTGCATGGTTCGGCGGATTGTCGATCAGGCCGTCGCCCCATACGGTCGATGTCAGTACAGCCGAGCTCTGATTCGGAAACAGATCGAGGCCGCCGGCCGCATTGATGCGCGCGCGCAGGAATTCGTTGCGACGGTCGGCCTTGTTCTGCGTGAAATCGGCGCGCAGCGACAGCGCGCGCGGCGCCACTGTCTGCATGCCGGCCAGACGCAGGACGAACGGACGCACGAACAGTAGAAATGTCACGAAGCTGGAGACAGGGTTGCCCGGCAGGCCGATGAAGAAGGTTTCGTCTGACGTAGCCGCATCGGTCTGCTGCGCGGCCCGGCGCACGGCGCCGAACGCGAGCGGCTTGCCCGGTTTCATCGCGATCTGCCACATCGACAGGCGCCCTTCCGCCTCGACTGCCGGTTTGACGTGATCTTCCTCGCCTACCGACACGCCGCCGCAGGTGAGGATCAGATCGTGCGCTTGCGCGGCTTCGCGCAGCGTTGCGCGGGTGGCGTCGAGTTTATCGGGGACGATGCCGTAGTCGGTGACGTCGCAACCTAGTTTTTCCAGCAGCCCGCGCAGCGTGAAACGGTTCGAGTTGTAGATCGCGCCGGGTTTTAGCGGCTCGCCAGGCATGGTCAGTTCGTCGCCGGTGAAGAACACGGCGATTTTTACGCGGCGGCGCACCTGGAGTTCTGCGCAGCCGACCGAGGCGGCGAGTCCCAGTGCTTGCGGCGTCAGGCGCGTGCCGGCTGGGAGGATGATCGAGCCGTTGCGAATGTCCGCGCCTTGGGCCGTGATCCATTCGCCTGGGGCCGGGCTGTGGAGGATGGTGACTTCGTTGCCGGCGGCTTCGGTTTGCTCCTGCATCACGATGGCGTCGGCGCCTGGCGGCACTGTTGCGCCCGTGAAGATGCGGGCTGCTGTGCCTGGTTTTAACGGCTCGGGCGCGTGGCCGGCTGGAATGCGTTGCGAGACCGGCAGGCGGCGGTTGTCATCCGTTGTTAGATCTTCGGTGCGGATCGCGTAGCCGTCCATTGAACTGGTGTTCATGGGGGGGACGTCGAGCGGCGAAATGACGTCTGCCGAGAGCACGCGGTTGAGCGCGTCTAACGTGGGGATAGACTCCGTGCCGGTGATCGGGCTCGCTGCGCTGAGCAGGGTCGCCAATGCTTCGGCGGTGGAGAGCATCGGAGCGCGGGGCGTTGGGGTGGACATCTTCTGGTCTCGAAGCCGCGGGTTTAAAAGAATATTGTAGCGGTCGATTGCGGTGGCCGGTGGCGGCCGGGAGTTATGGTGGTTTTTTTGACTTTGGCGGTGGGATTTTTCTGTGTGCCTGGGGCGTTGGCCTTTCCTTGATTTGTTATTGATCTATTAGCGTCGCCCCTGTGCGGGGCAGGCACTTACTTTCTTTGCCGCCGCAAAGAAAGATAAGCAAAGAAAGCGGCTTCACACCGCTAATTCTTAAGCGGGTCCCCTGGCTTGGAGGAGGCAGTGGTGCATCTGGAATCTGTGCTCTCGCACATTCAGCCTTGGTGACAAAGCCGTCATACTTCCGGCGGCGCTGCGCGCGCCGTAGCGGTACTTCCTAAAACCAAGGGCACCCATCGTATCGAGCGCGACAGAGTCGCGCTCGATGCTCTCGGTGTTACTCGCTCGTGTTCGCGACAATGAAGTCCTTCACGCACCGCACATCCGCCGGCAGCACTTCGAATCGCTGCGGCAGCGATTCCAGACCCGAAAACGCGGCTGGGCGCTCCGGTTCGCGCAGCAGCGCCTCCCGGATCGTCTCGCCGAACTTGATCGGCTGCGCCGTCTCCAACACGATCATCGGAATGCCCGCTTGCAAATGCTCGCGTGCCACCTTCAGGCCGTCTGCCGTGTGCGTGTCGATCATCGTGTCGTAACGCTCGAAGACGTCCCGGATCGCATCCACGCGGTCCTCGTGGCTGCTGCTGCCCGATACAAAACCGAATTCCTTCACGCGTGCAAAATCACCGCTCGCGGCGAGGTCGAAACCGCCCTTCTCTTCAACGTCGCGGAACAGTTGCAGCACGCGTGCCGGGTCACGGCCCAGCAGGTCGAACACGAAACGCTCGAAGTTCGAGGCCTTCGAAATGTCCATGCTCGGGCTGCTGGTGTGGTATGTCTCAGCCGCCTTGCGTACACGGTAAATACCCGTGCGGAAGAATTCGTCCAGCACGTCGTTTTCGTTCGTGGCAACTACCAGCTTCTCGATCGGCAGGCCCATCATGCGCGCGATGTGGCCCGCACACACGTTGCCGAAATTGCCCGACGGTACCGTGAACGAGACGCGCTCGTCGTTCGACTTTGTCGCGGCAAAGTAGCCTTTGAAGTAGTACACGACCTGCGCCACGACGCGCGCCCAGTTGATCGAGTTGACCGTGCCGATCTTGTACTTCGCCTTGAACGCGTGGTCGTTCGAGACCGCCTTCACGATGTCCTGAGCATCGTCGAACACGCCCTCGACCGCGATGTTGAAAATATTCGGGTCCTGCAGGCTGTACATCTGCGCAGTCTGGAACGCGCTCATCTTCTTGTGCGGCGAGAGCATGAACACGCTAATGCCCTTTTTGCCGCGCATCGCGTATTCAGCGGCGCTGCCGGTGTCGCCCGAGGTTGCGCCCAGAATGTTCAGCGTCTCGCCGTGTCTGGCCAGCGCGTATTCGAACAGGTTGCCGATCAACTGCATCGCCATGTCCTTGAACGCGAGCGTCGGACCGTTCGACAGTTCCAGCAGCGACAGCGGCGCGCCGTTCTCGACGCCCAGCGTCTTCAACGGTGTGATCTGCGCAGCGCTTTCGTCGTCGCGCACATTGCAGTACGTCTCGGCCGTGTAGGTCTTGCGTGTCAGCGCGCGCAGATCTTCGGCGGGAATGTCGTCGCTGAATTTCGACAGGATCTCGAAGGCGAGGTCCGCGTACGGCAGCGTGCGCCAGCGCGTCAGCTCGTCAGCCGTGACGCGCGGATAGTCGGCCGGCAGGTACAGGCCGCCATCTTTGGCGAGACCGCCCAGCAGAATCTCGGAAAACGTATGGCGCTCGCCGGCTCCGGCGCCGCGCGTAGAGAGATAGTTCATAGTTCGGCCTAGTTCAGCGCTTCCATGCGCAGCTTCGTGACTTGCGAGACAACGGTCTTCAGCGCTTCGATCGTCTTGATCGCCGCGTTGACGTTCTTTTCAACCGTTTCGTGCGTAATCAGGATGATGTCGGTTTCGCCCTTGCCATTCGCGTCGACCTGCTCCGATTCCTTCTGCAGCAGCGCGTCGATCGAGATGCCGGTATCCGCCAGAATGCGCGTGATGTCGGCCAGCACGCCCGTCACGTCAGCCACGCGCAAACGCAGGTAGTAGCCGCTCGTCACTTCGTCGATCGGCAGGATCGGCGTGCTCGACAAGCTGTCCGGCTGGAACGCCAGATGCGGCACGCGATGCTCCGGGTCCGCCGTATGCAGACGTGTCACGTCGACCAGGTCGGCCACCACCGCGGAAGCCGTCGGCTCCGCGCCCGCGCCCTTACCGTAGTACAGCGTCGTGCCGACTGCATCGCCATGCACGACGACCGCGTTCATCGCGCCTTCCACGTTCGCCAGCAGTCGCTTCTCGGGAATCAGCGTGGGATGCACGCGCAGTTCGATGCCCTTGTCCGTGCGGCGCGCAATGCCGAGCAGCTTGATGCGATAGCCGAGTTCCTCGGCGTATTTGATGTCGATTGCAGCCAGCTTGCTGATGCCTTCGACGTACGCCTTGTCGAATTGCACCGGCACGCCAAACGCGATCGCGCTCATGATCGTTGCCTTGTGGGCGGCGTCCACGCCTTCGATGTCGAAGGTCGGATCGGCTTCGGCGTAACCCAGTTCCTGCGCGGCTTTCAATGCAGTCGCGAAATCGAGCCCACGGTCGCGCATCTCCGAGAGGATGTAGTTCGTCGTGCCGTTGATGATCCCGGCGATGTACTGGATGCGATTGGCCGTGAGCCCTTCGCGCAGCGCCTTGATGATCGGAATGCCGCCCGCCACCGCCGCTTCGAACGACACCATCACGCCGTTGGCGCGCGCCGCTTCGAAAATCTCCGTGCCGTGCACCGCGAGCAGCGCCTTGTTGGCGGTGACCACATGCTTGCGGTTGTTGATCGCGCGCAGGACGAGATCGCGTGCCACGCCCGTGCCGCCGATCATTTCCGCCACGATATCGATCGACAGATCGTCGACCACCGCGTTGAAGTCATCGGTCAGCGCCACGGTGCCGGCTTCACTGCCGAGCGCCGCGGTCGCCTTGGCGGGATTTCGCACGGCAATGCGCACAATCTCAATGCCGCGGCCCGCGCGGCGTTTGATTTCTTCCTGATTGCGGCGCAGTACCGTGAAGGTGCCGCTGCCTACCGTGCCGAAGCCCAGCAGTCCAACTTTGATCGGTTCCATGCAGCGTGTGTTTTCGAGTAAGTGATTAAAAGGAAACTGAGGAAACTGGGGCCGGCAGCGGCGCGCGCCGGGCGCGCCGTCCATCTCAAGCCGTGTGGCGTTTGCGGTAGCCGTCGAGGAAGCGCGCGATCCGGTTGATCGAATCCGCGAGGTCGTCCACGTTCGGCAGGAACACGACGCGGAAATGATCCGGCGTCTTCCAGTTGAAACCGGTGCCCTGAACCAGCAGCACGCGCTCTTCCAGCAAAAGGTCGAGGATGAACTGCTGGTCGTCGTGGATCGGATAAATCTTCGGATCGAGGCGCGGGAACATGTACAGCGCCGCCTCAGGCTTCACGCAGCTCACGCCGGGGATGGCCGTCAACATGTCATACGCGAGTTCGCGCTGTTTGTACAGGCGCCCGCTTGGCACGATCAG
Organism: Paraburkholderia elongata; assembly: GCF_013177735.1. Lineage (GTDB taxonomy): Bacteria > Pseudomonadota > Gammaproteobacteria > Burkholderiales > Burkholderiaceae > Paraburkholderia > Paraburkholderia elongata. The sequence goes on from NZ_WOEZ01000185.1 coordinate 24,248, forward strand.
ATCGTTGATGCTCTGATAGCCGCCGAGCGCGGTCTGGATCGCGTACTGGCCAGGCACGTTCGGGCACAGCCGCATCGAGGCCAGAATGCCGAGCCCTTCGAAATAATCTTTGCCATTGCGGCGGTTCTCGCCGGTCAGGCCCGAGATGAACATCCAGCCGGCGCGGTAGCCGCACGAGCGGTAGCTCTTCGAGAGGCTGTTAAACGTGACGGTGAGCACATCTTCGGAGAGCGCGGCCATCGACGTGTGCTTCTTGCCGTCGTAGACAATCTTGTCGTAGACCTCGTCGGCGAAGATCACGAGGCCGTGCTGGCGGGCGATCTCGATCAGGCCGAGCAGCAGTTCGTCCGAGTACAGCGCGCCGGTGGGGTTGTTCGGATTGATGACGACGAGCGCGCGCGTATTCGGCGTGATTTTCGCGCGAATGTCGTCCAGATCGGGCATCCAGCTGTTCGATTCATCGCAGATGTAATGCACTGGCGTACCGCCCGACAGGCTGACGCCGGCGGTCCACAGCGGGTAGTCCGGCGCGGGCAGCAACACTTCGTCGCCGTCGTTCAAGAGGCCCTGCAGCGCCATCACGATCAGCTCGGAGGCGCCATTGCCGATGTAGATGTCGTCCAGTTCGACGCCATGCACGCCCTTTTGCTGGGTGTAATGCATGATCGCCTTGCGCGCGGCGAACACACCTTTGGAATCCGAGTAGCCGGACGAGCCCGGCAGATTCAGGATCATGTCCTGGATGATTTCGTCCGGCGCGTCGAAGCCGAACGGCGCGAGATTGCCGATGTTCAGCTTGATGATGCGGTGGCCCTCTTCTTCGAGCCGCTTTGCATGTTCGAGGACGGGCCCGCGAATGTCGTAGCAGACGTTCAACAACTTGTTGGATTTGAGAATCGGTTTCACGGCGGGCACTTCATCCTGTTGATGGGCTTGGGCGAACAAGCGGGGGCGTAAAAAACGGGACCCAAGCAAGTCCGCCGATACGGGGAATTATGACGCGGCATGCCCGCCAGACACGGATCGGGCCGCCAGACGCGGATTGGGCCTGTTTCCCGGGCTGGTTAGGCACGCGTCCGGCGGATTGCGCCGGTGCAGCAGCCGAACAGACCAAAAGCCGACCAAAAGCAGGCAAAAAACAGTCGAAAAACCGACGAAATGCGGGCAGAACCAAGGCAGGTAGCCGGTGGGCCGCGCCCGTGCCCTCAGCGCGGCTTATGACAGCACATGAGGTGGCACTTGAGCGAGGAGCGCCGCAAGGCGGCTAAAAAGTTATAATTTAGCGGATTTTGGCCGACTTCCGCAATGCACCAACCGCAACGGCGAGCCTTTTCGGCCGCTTCTGTGCCATTCGCGTGTCCCACTCGCGTCAAACCGCCCTGCTCCCGTTCTGCCCGGTCAGGCCGCCAACACGCATGATGTCTCACGACGACTTCGGAAAACGAATTTGAAATTACATCAGGATTCCAGCGGCGCCCTCAACACCGTCACCGGTTACGGCGCCGACTATGTCGAAATCAATCTGGTGCGCCATGCCGGCAGCATTCTGCTGCTGCCGGAAGCACCTGTCATCCCTTGGCCCGTCTCATCTTTCGACGACCTGAGCGCCGAACACTTCGCCATGCTGGTGGACTCGGCGCCCGAGGTGGTCGTGTTCGGCAGCGGCGAACGGCTGCGCTTCCCGCATCCGCGCCTGACCGCCGCCCTCACCGCCAAACGCATCGGCGTCGAAACGATGGACTTCAAAGCCGCCTGCCGCACCTACAACATTCTGATGGCCGAGGGCCGCAAGGTCGCGGCCGCGTTGCTGATCGAAGCGTAACGGAGCCGCATGGGTGCGGCGCTGGTGCCGTGCAGGCGCAAGCCGTTGCCGCATGTGATATCTGCGGCAGCCGCGTCGTCGAACTGACCGCACACCTTGGCCGCGTCACAGTCCATAACGTACACTGCGCGCCATCGGTGCCATGCCGGCGCCCTGTGCAGTGTCATCTTGTGCCCTGCACCCGGGGCACTAGGGGCCAGCCCCGGGTGGCCAAGCCCCGGATGGCCGGCCCCCTCGAAGCACCAACCGTCATTTCCGAACAACAACGCAACGCTGCCCTACGCGGCGTCGCCAAAAAGGTTGAAATCCATGAACGATACGCCGACGAGGCTACCGCTCAATCGCACCACGATCCTGCTGCTGGTGCTGGCCCTCGCCGTGATCTGGTTCGTGCCGCTCGGCTGGCGCCATCTGCTGCCGAGCGACGAAGGCCGCTACGCCGAAATGGCGCGCGAAATGTTCGTCACCGGCGACTGGATCACACCGCGCTACAACGGCTACAAGTATTTCGAGAAGCCGCCGCTGCAAACCTGGGCAAACGCGCTCACGTTCGCGTGGTTCGGCATCGGCGAATGGCAGGCGCGGCTTTACACCGCGCTGACGGGCTTTGCCGGCGTGCTGCTAATCGGCTTCACCGGCGCGCGCGTGTTCAACGCGGCGACCGGCGTGTTCACGGCGATCGTGCTGGCCACGTCGCCGTACTGGAACCTGATGGGCCACTTCAACACGCTCGACATGGGCCTGTCGTTCTGGATGGAGCTGACGCTCTGCGCGCTGCTGCTGGCGCAGCGCCCCAACCTGCCGACGGCCAACGTGCGGGCATGGATGTGGCTGTGCTGGGGGGCGATGGCGCTGGCGGTGCTGTCCAAGGGCCTTGTCGGCATTATCCTGCCGGGTGCGGTGCTGGTGCTGTACACCCTGGCCGCACGCGACTGGGCCGTGTGGAAGCGTCTGCATCTGATCGGCGGCCTGATCGTGTTCTTCGCGATCGTCACGCCGTGGTTCGTGCTGGTGCAGCAGCGCAACCCGGAATTCCTGAACTTCTTCTTCATCGTTCAACAGTTCAAGCGCTATCTGACGCCTGAACAGAACCGCCCGGGGCCGTTCTATTACTTCGTGCCGGTGCTGCTGGTCGGTTTCCTGCCGTGGTTGTCGGTGACCCTCCAGAGCGTGCGCCACGCGTGGCGCCTGCCGCGCCAGCCGAACGGCTTTGCGCCGGTCACGTTGATGCTGGTGTGGACCGCGTTCATCTTCCTGTTCTTCAGCGCGTCGCACTCGAAGCTCCTGTCCTACACGCTGCCGATCGCCCCGCCGATCGCCCTGATCATCGGCATGTACCTGCCGCTCGTCACACGTGAGCAGTTGCGACGCCATCTGGCCGGTTATGCGCTGTTTCTCGTCGTGGCCGCGTTCGCCGCGCTGTTCATGTCGCGCTTCGGCAGCGCGCGCAACCCGACTGAGCTGTACGTCGAATACCGCGTCTGGGTGCTGGCGGCACTCGGCGTCGCATTCGTGCTCACGCTGGTCGCGCTGTGGCTGAACCGCCGCAGCTGCGCCGGCACCCTCGGCGCCGTCGCGAGCTTTGGCGCGGCGTGGCTACTGCTCGGCACGATTGCCGGCACAGGTCACGACGTGTTCGGCCGCCTGAGCTCCGGCGCGCCGCTCGCACCCGCGATCAAGGCCGAGATCGCCAGGTTGCCGGCCGATACGCCGTTCTATTCGGTCGGCGTGCTCGACCACACGCTGCCGTTCTACGTCGACCACACGATGATTATGGTCGAACATCCTGACGAGCTGGCATTCGGCGTGTCCGTCGAACCGCAGAAATGGGTGCCGTCGATCGACGCGTGGATCGAGCTCTGGAAGGCCGAGCGCTACGCGCTCGCGCTGATCCCGCCGCCGACTTACGACAGGCTGCTCAAAGAGGGGCTGCCGATGCAGGTGATCGCGCGCGACCCGCGCCGGGTGGTGGTGATGAAGCCCGTGTCGGTGCCCGCATCCGACGCAGCGGCACCGGGCGCACCGGCGCAGAACGCCGCCGCGCCAGTGGAAAAACCACAACAATGACCCCATCTCAGGAACTGACCGTTCGATGAACCCGATTTCCCTCTTTTGTATCCTCGCCGGCGTCACGTTGAACGCCGGCGCGCAGTTGCTGCTCAAAGCCGGAACGAATGCCGTTGGACACTTCGAATTCACCCGTGCGAACATCCTGCCCATCGCCTTTCGGCTGGCGACGCAGCCGCCGATCATCGGCGGGCTGGCCTGCTACGTGATCAGCGTGGGCGTTTGGGTGGTCGGACTCTCGCGGGTGGACGTGTCGATTGCCTATCCGATGTTGTCGCTCGGATACGTCGTCAACGCGTTCGCGGCGTGGTATCTATTCGGCGAAGTGATGTCAGTACAGAAGCTGGTGGGGATCGGCGTCATCCTGATCGGCGTCGTCGTCCTGGCGCGCAGCTAGGCTGCCATGCCCCCGGCCGCGCTGTGCCGGGCACGATTTATTACCGTTTATTGCCGGCGCTGATGCGAGTCCTGCGAAAATGCCGGCTGCAAAAGATACAGTAAGGATGCGGTAAGCCGGGCACCGTTGCCGGATAAGTACAACGTAAGCTTGGCGGTTGCGCCCTTTTTTAGTCGTAGCCTTGGGTTTGCGCGTAGTTTGTGATCTACTTCGCGCCCTTCGGGTTGCGCCCCTTTCAATCGAGCGAAGCATTCAATGAGCCAGTCAACAGTCCCGTTTTTGCCGTTTGTCAAACCTGAAATCGATGAAGAAACGATTCAGGGCGTCGCCGACGTGCTCCGCTCCGGTTGGATCACGACCGGCCCGCAGAACCAGAAGTTCGAAGCGGCGTTGTCCGAGTTCTGCGGCGGGCGCCCGGTGCGCACGTTCAATTCCGGCACCGCGACGCTCGAAATCGGGCTGCGTATCGCCGGTGTGGGCGAAGGCGACGAAGTCATCACCACGCCCGCCTCGTGGGTCGCGACCAGCAATGTGGTCTATGAAGTTGGCGCAACGCCGGTGTTCGTCGACATCGATCCGGTGACCCGCAACATCGACCTGGACCTGCTGGAAAAGGCCATCACGCCGCGCACCAAGGCGATCATTCCGGTGTATCTGTCGGGTCTGCCGGTCGACATGGATCGCCTCTACGAAATCGCCCGCGCCCACAAGCTGCGCGTAATCGAAGACGCCGCGCAGGCGTTTGGCTCGACGTGGAAAGGCGAGCGCATCGGCAGGCTTGGCGATATGGTCTCGTTCAGCTTCCACGCGAACAAGAATCTGACCTCGATCGAAGGCGGCGCGCTGGTGCTGAACAACGAGGAAGAAGCGATCCTCGCGCAGAAGTACCGCCTGCAAGGCATCACCCGCACCGGCTTCGACGGCATGGACTGCGACGTGCTGGGCGGCAAGTACAACCTGACGGACGTCGCCGCGCGCGTCGGCCTCGGTCAGTTGCCGCATCTGGAGCGTTTCCTTGCCCAGCGCAAAAAGCTCGTGCGCGCCTATTTCGCGGGACTCGAAGGCGGCGCGGCGGTCAAGCTGGGCATCGGCCTGCCGTTCGCCGATTTCGAAAACAGCAACTGGCACATGTTCCAGATCACGCTGCCGCTCGAAAAACTGTCGATCGACCGCGCCGGCTTCATGGGCCAGTTGAAGGAACGCGGCATCGGTTCGGGCGTGCACTATCCGGCGATCCACCTGTTCTCGCTGTACCGTGCGCGCGGCTTCAAGGAAGGGATGTTCCCGCACGCGGAGCGCTTCGGCGCCACCACCGTCACGCTGCCGCTGTTCACGCTGATGAACGAAGGCGACGTGGAGCGGGTCTGCCGCGCGGTCAATGAAATTTGCGAACAATACGGAAAATAAGCGGAAATGATTTATTCGGAACATCGCGCCGTCGCACCGGAAGTGTCGATCATCATCCCGGTGTACAACGAGGAAGCCGGGCTGGCCGCGCTGTTTGCGCGCCTCTACCCGGCGCTCGACGCGCTCGGCACCGGCTATGAAGTGATCTTCATCAACGACGGCAGCCGCGACAAATCCGCCGCCCTGCTCGCCGAGCAGTTCCGCGCGCGGCCCGACACGACCCGTGTGATCCTGCTGAACGGCAACTACGGCCAGCACATGGCGATTCTGGCGGGCTTCGAGCAATCGCGCGGCGAGATCGTCATCACGCTCGACGCCGACCTGCAGAATCCGCCGGAAGAAATCGGCAAGCTGGTCAACAAGATGCGTGAAGGTTACGACTACGTCGGCACGATCCGTTTGCAGCGCCAGGACAGCTTGTGGCGCCGCAAGGCGTCGCGCGCGATGAACCGTCTGCGCGAGCGCATCACCCGCATCAAGATGACCGACCAGGGCTGCATGCTGCGCGCGTACAGCCGGCACATCATCGACACGATCAATCGCTGCGGTGAGATCAACACCTTCATTCCGGCGCTCGCGTACACCTTCGCGCAGAATCCGGTCGAGATTGAAGTCGCCCACGAAGAGCGTTTTGCCGGCGAATCAAAGTACTCGCTTTACAGCCTGATCCGTTTGAATTTCGACCTGGTCACCGGCTTCTCGGTCGTGCCACTACAATGGCTGTCGTTCATCGGCGTGATCCTGTCGCTCGGGTCCGCGGCGCTGTTCGTGCTGCTGCTGATTCGCCGCTTCATCATCGGCGCGGAAGTGCAAGGTGTGTTCACGCTGTTCGCTATCACCTTCTTCCTGCTCGGCGTGATCATCTTCGCGTTGGGGCTGCTCGGTGAATACATCGGCCGGATTTACCAGCAGGTGCGCGCGCGTCCGCGTTATCTGGTGCAGACTATTCTCGAGCAGCGCGACGGCACCACCGTGGCCGAAGCACCGCGTCAAGCGGTCGTGCAGGCCGTACAAGCCGCGCCGCTGGTCGATCAGGGCCCGAATCCATGAAGCCGCGCGCCGTCGTATTCGCGTATCACAACGTCGGCGTGCGCTGCCTGCAGGTGCTGCTCGCGCGCGGCGTCGACGTGGCGCTGGTCGTCACACATGAGGACAGCCCGACCGAAAACATCTGGTTCGGCAGCGTCGCCTCGGTTGCGGCCGAGCACGGCATTCCGGTCGTCACGCCGGCCGATCCGAAAAGCCCGGAACTGCGTTCCGCCGTCAGCGCCGCGCGCCCGGACTTCATCTTCTCGTTTTACTACCGCCACATGTTGCCGGTCGACCTGCTGGCGCTCGCCGCACGGGGCGCTTACAACATGCACGGCTCGCTTCTGCCGAAGTACCGTGGCCGCGTGCCGACCAACTGGGCGGTGATCCACGGCGAAACCGAAACCGGCGCGACGCTCCACGAAATGGCCGCCAAGCCCGATGCGGGCGCGATCATTGCGCAAACGCCGGTGCCGATCCTGCCCGACGACACCGCCGCGCAAGTGTTCGACAAGGTCACGGTGGCCGCCGAACAAACCCTGTGGCGCGTGCTGCCGGCCTTGCTGGCGGGCGAAGCGCCGCACCTGCCGAACGATCTGTCGCACGGCAGCTATTACGGCGGGCGCAAGCCTGAAGACGGCCGGATCGACTGGACGCAATCCGCGCAGCAGGTCTACAACCTGATCCGCGCGGTCGCGCCGCCCTATCCCGGCGCGTTTACCGATATCGCAGGCCACCGTTTCATCATCACCCGTGCGCGTCTGGCTGCGCCCGGCGCGCTTCGCTCGGATTTGCCGCCGGGCCTGCACGTAAGCGATAATGCCGTTTTTGCGATATGCGGCGACGGCCGCTCGGTCGCCATCCACGAATTGCGGCATCAGCATGACGGCAACGAAACCGTTGTCGCGCCGGCCGAATTCGCCCAGCTCATCCAAACTCCCCGTCATTCATGAAAACCGAAGGTTTCGCTAAAAAAGTCCTGATTCTGGGTGTGAACGGCTTCATCGGCCATCACCTGTCCAAACGCATTCTCGAAACGACCGATTGGGAAGTCTTCGGGATGGACATGCAGACCGAACGTCTGGGTGACCTCGTCAATCATGAGCGGATGCACTTCTTCGAAGGCGACATCACGATCAACAAGGAGTGGGTCGAGTATCACATCAAGAAGTGCGATGTGATCCTGCCGCTGGTCGCGATCGCCACGCCCGCCACGTACGTGAAGCAGCCGCTGCGTGTGTTCGAACTCGACTTCGAAGCGAACCTGCCGATCGTGCGTTCGGCCGTCAAGTACGGCAAGCACCTCGTGTTCCCGTCGACCTCCGAGGTCTACGGCATGTGCACGGACGAGCAGTTCGATCCGGAAGAATCGCAACTGTCGTACGGCCCGATCAACAAGCCGCGCTGGATCTACGCATGCTCCAAGCAGCTGATGGACCGGGTGATCTGGGGTTACGGCATGGAAGGCCTGAACTTCACGCTGTTCCGTCCGTTCAACTGGATCGGCCCGGGCCTCGATTCGATCTATACGCCGAAGGAAGGCAGCTCGCGCGTGGTCACGCAGTTCCTCGGCCATATCGTGCGCGGTGAGAACATCAGCCTGGTGGACGGCGGCGCACAAAAGCGCGCGTTCACGGATATCGACGACGGCATCGGCGCGCTGATGAAGATCATCGAAAACAAGGACGGTGTCGCCACAGGCAAGATCTACAACATCGGCAACCCGACCAACAACTTCTCGGTGCGCGAGCTCGCGCACAAGATGCTGACGCTGGCCGCCGAATTCCCGGAATACGCCGAGCTCGCGAAGAAAGTGCAACTGGTCGAAACGTCCTCGGGCGCGTACTACGGTGCGGGCTATCAGGACGTGCAGAACCGCGTGCCGAAGATCGACAACACGATGCAGGAACTCGGCTGGGCGCCGAAATCGACCTTCGACGAAGCGCTGCGCAAGATTTTCGAAGCTTATCGCGGCCACGTCGCCGAAGCTCGCGCGCTCGTCGAACAACAATAAGGCCTGATCCTTGGCTCGTATCGTCCTGAAGATCGACGTCGACACGCTGCGCGGCACCCGCGAAGGCGTGCCGAATCTCGCGCGTATCTTCGACCGCTTCAAGGCGCGCGCCACTTTCCTCTTCAGCCTCGGGCCCGACCACACCGGTTGGGCAATGCGCCGCGTGTTGCGGCCGGGGTTTCTGAAGAAGGTGTCGCGCACGTCGGTGGTCGAACATTACGGCATCAAGCAATTGATGTACGGGGTGCTGCTGCCGGGGCCGGACATCGGCATGAAAACCGCGTCCGAAATGCGCGCGATTCATGAAGCCGGTTTCGAATGCGGCATTCACACGTGGGACCACGTTTACTGGCAGGACAACGTGCGTTCGCAAGACCGCGAGTGGACCGAGAAGCAGATGCAGAAGAGCTTCAACCGCTTCGTCGCGATCTTCGGCACGCCGCCCGTCACGCACGGTGCGGCGGGCTGGCAGATGAACGGTCATGCGTTCGAGCAAATCGACGCGTGGGGCATGCGCTACGCGTCCGACGGGCGCGGCCACTCGCCGTATCTGCCGGTAGTCGGCGGCAGGCAGTTGTCGCACGTGCAGATGCCCACCACGCTGCCCACGCTCGACGAAGTGCTCGGCGTGGATGGTGTCGACGAGCACAACGTCGCCGCATGGATGTTGAAGCACACCGAACACAATCCGCACGATCAGGTGTTCACGCTGCACGCGGAACTCGAAGGACAAAAGCTCGCGCCGATTTTCGGACAGCTGCTGGAGGGCTGGCGCGCGCAAGGCCACACCTTCGCGACCATGGGTGATTACTACGCCACGCTAGACCGAAGCACGCTGCCATCGTACCCTGTTACGTGGGGCGAAATTCCAGGCCGCTCCGGCGAGTTGATTGTCCAGCCCTGACTGGCCAAGCCACAGCCGGCCGTGACGGCCCGACCGCCGCGCGAGCGACCATCACGCGCCAGTCGCCCTCCCCAGAAGCCTCGATGCCAGGCTGACGCCGCAGCAAGTGCAAGTACTGCGACGTCGGCCACAACAACCGGAGAACCTCGTGCCCATCGCAGTCGACCAACCCGTCCCCGACTTTACCGCCCCCGCTACCGGTGGCGAGATCACGCTGTCCAAGCTGCGGGGCAAGAAGATGGTGCTGTATTTCTATCCGAAGGACAACACGCCGGGCTGCACGACCGAAGGTCTTCAATTCCGCGATCTGTATCCGAAGTTCAAAAAGGCCGGCGCGGAAATTCTTGGCGTGTCGCGCGACAGCCTGCGCTCCCATGACAATTTCAAGGCAAAGCTCGAACTGCCGTTTCCGTTGATCTCGGACCCCGAAGAAACCTTGTGTACGCTCTTCGGCGTCATGAAATTGAAGAAAATGTATGGCAAAGAAGTACGTGGGATCGAACGCTCCACGTTCCTGATCGACGCCGAAGGCGTGCTGCGCCAGGAGTGGCGCGGCGTGAAAGTGCCAGGGCACGTCGACGACATTCTGGAGGCTGTACAAGCGCTTTGAGGCGCGTTATATTGGGTTCCAATGAGTGCCTGTCCACCCCACACTTTTCGCAGCTGCGCCGGACTTGACGGCCGTTTTGTCGGTTCCGTCGAAGTCGTGAGGCGCAACGCGATTACCGAAGGCGAGCCGCTTGCCCCGTACGCCGGGGCGGCGGCTTTTTTAATTGCGCGCGGCCGTTCGTTCACTCGGCCACGCGCTTCCGTTAAGGAGCCGATCGAAGACCAGGCGAACCGGCATCTCTAGACCGAATGCGCGCCTCCGGGCGCAAACTGCGTGCACACCCACTGGCACCGGCAGAATGCGACAGGCGGCGCACGAAATGTGCCCGATTAATTCGAGGGAAACCATGCCTTTGCCTACCCCCCCCAGCAAGCTCGGCAATCTCCTGCCGCCGGACGAATACAAGGCCAAAGCCGCCACGCCGGCGCGCTCCGCCGCGAAGAAACAGGCAGTTGACGGGGAATCCGCAGAGTCGGCCGATTACGGCCGCGCGAACGTCGCCACGCCAATGGCGCACGCCGCCAATGCCGCAACCACTTTGCGGCCCGTGCCGGCATCGCCGGCTTCCTCTATTGCGCCTGCATCCGCTGAGCAAGCCGCACCGGCGCGCAGCAACCGCAAATCGAAGCAGACCGCAGCATTGCTGCAACCGGTTCCCGCTGCCCGTCCGCAAGCCGAGCCGGCGACTCAACCCACACCCGCTGCTAAATCGCAGCCGGTCGTCGCGCGCGCGCCAAGCGCGAAAGACCCGGCCGCAACCACGCCCGCAGCCGTGGCACCCAGCCGTGGCACCAGCAAGAAGCGCGGCACGTCCAGCGGCCCGCTCGAAGTCCAGAAGCTTTTCGTGCTCGACACGAACGTGCTGATGCACGATCCAAGCTGCCTGTTCCGTTTCGAGGAACACGACGTCTATCTGCCGATGATGACGTTGGAAGAACTCGACAACCATAAGAAGGGCATGTCGGAAGTCGCGCGTAACGCTCGCCAGGTGAGCCGCACGCTGGACGCGTTGGTGGCGAACGCCGGCAACATGTCGGACGGCATTTCGCTTGCACGCCTCGGCAGCCGTGAGGCGTCCGGGCGCCTGTACTTCCAGACCAAGCTCACCGCCATCGAGCCGGTCGAAGGCCTGCCGGAAGGCAAGGCCGACAATCAGATTCTCGGCGTGGTGCGCGCATTGCAGCGCGACCGGATGGATCGCCAGGTCGTGCTGGTGTCGAAAGACATCAATATGCGCATCAAGGCGCATGCGCTCGGTCTGCCCGCGGAAGATTACTTCAACGACCAGGTGCTCGAAGACAGCGATCTGCTGTACTCGGGCATCCGCGCGCTGCCGCAGGATTTCTGGACCAAGCACGCGAAGGGCATGGAGAGCTGGCAGGACACCAAAACCGGCACCACGTATTACCGCGTGACGGGTCCGCTGTGCGCCTCGATGCTGGTGAACGAGTTCGTCTATCTGGAGCCGCAGAACGGCGAGCCGGCGTTTCACGCGCTGGTGCGCGAGCTGAACGGCAAGACGGCGTTGCTGCAAACCTTGCGCGACTACGGCCACCACAAGAACAACGTGTGGGGCATCACGGCGCGCAATCGCGAGCAGAACTTCGCGCTAAACCTGTTGATGAATCCGGAGATTGACTTCGTCACGCTGCTGGGTCAGGCCGGTACCGGCAAGACGCTAGTCGCGCTCGCGGCGGGCTTGGCCCAGGTGCTCGACGACAAGCGCTACAACGAGATCATTGTGACGCGCGCAACAGTGCCGGTCGGTGAAGACATCGGCTTCCTGCCGGGTACGGAAGAGGAAAAAATGCAGCCGTGGATGGGTGCATTCGACGACAACCTCGAAGTCCTGCAGAAAACCGACGACGCCGCCGGCGAATGGGGTCGCGCCGCGACGCAGGAACTGATCCGCTCGCGCCTGAAGGTCAAGAGCATGAACTTCATGCGCGGCCGCACGTTCGTAGACAAGTATCTGATCATCGACGAGGCGCAAAATCTGACGCCGAAGCAGATGAAGACGCTGGTCACGCGCGCCGGTCCGGGTACGAAGATCATCTGCCTGGGCAACATCGCGCAGATCGATACGCCTTACCTGACGGAAGGCAGCTCGGGTCTGACGTACGTGGTCGACCGCTTCAAGGGCTGGGCGCACAGCGGGCACGTGACGCTGGCGCGCGGCGAGCGTTCGCGCCTCGCGGATTACGCATCGGAAATTCTTTAAGTTTCAACGCTTTAGTTTTGCCACGAAGCCGCGTCTGGATCACTCCGGACGCGGCTTTTTCATTGGCCGCGCGTTCCGTTCCAGCCACACTTAGCGCGCAAACTTCAAGTAAGTTATCAAGAATTCTTGCCTGAGCCAGGTTCGGCGGGCTACCATCCCGAAATCGTCCGCCATTAAACGAGCGTTTACCGCTCACTTCGTCTTCATGCGCCGACTCGCCTTCTCGCTGCTGACCGTTTTGCTGCTCGCCGCTTGCGCCGGCGCGCCGCAAACGACGTCGCGCGAGCCGGGTTCATCGGTCGTGGTCACGAACGGCGCTTATCATGCGCCGCCGCCGGGCTTCCCGAATTTCGTCGACCACAGCATCGGCCGTGAGGAAATCTCCATCCAGGCGATGAGTCTGGTCGGCGTTCCATACCGCTGGGGTGGTAATACGCCCGATAGCGGCTTCGATTGCAGCGGATTAGTTCGCTACGTGGTATCACGCGCCGCTTCCGTGAATCTGCCGCGCACTACTGCGGATATGAGTGGCCGCGGCGAAACCATCGAACCGGATGAGATCGCACCGGGCGATCTGATTTTCTTCAACACCACCGGGCGTGCGCATTCGCACGTCGGCATTTATGTGGGCAAGCTGCGCTTTGTCAACGCGCCGTCGACGGGCGGCACCGTGCGGCTCGATTATTTGACCAATCCTTATTGGGCCAAGCGCTTCGACGGCATTCGTCGCGTCGCCGCGCCGGCTGCGACGCCGGCGCCGTTCGATACACCGAACTATCAAGCTGCGGCGCCGCAACCCGAACGCGTTGCACCGGTGGCTCAGACAGCGCCGGGTTATGCGGGCGCCGCGGTGGCGTCGCAAACTTCGGGCTATGCGGCGAACTCTGCGGCGACGCGGCCTTCGGGTTATGCGGCAGTCCCTGTCGCGTCGCAAGCTTCGGGCTATGCCGCGAACCCGGTGGCTCCGCAACAAGCGGCTCGTGTCGCGGCGACCATTCGTGCGCCGCTGACTGCGAGCGGCCAGCCTACGGTAGCCACGGCTGCGGCGCCGGCGCCACAAGCTGATCCGTTCGAACCGCCGCCGCCCGGCATGAGCGCCGCGCAGATGCAGGCGCGCGCGGCGGGCGCTGTGTCTCCGCCTTTGCCAGCCACTCAAGCGAGTGCGTACGACGCCGCCGTGGGCGCTACGAATCAGCAGACGGCGGCTGCGCGCGCTGAGTCGCCAACGGCTGCCGCCCGCACGCCGGATCCGATCGACGCCGCTGCCGATTCATTCGAGCCGCCCCCACCCGCTTCAGTCGCCGCGCGCCAGGCCCAGCAGGCTCAGCAAGCCGATGGGAACGCAGGCGTGCAGATCATGCGTGCCTCGACGGCGTCGCGTGGCATCCCTGCCCCCACGCAAACCACCGACGACCCGATCGCACGCTTCGCCAACGGCAATTTCTAACGGCGCGGGCCGTAGCCGTAGCCGTAGCCAGTGGCCATGGCTCGTGGCTCGTGGCCCTGCCGCCCAAGATTAGTCGCGCGGTGGCGCCGCACTCCGCACCGCGAGCCAGTCCATCCCCGCAGCGCTGCCGATCTGCTATCGTCATCGATATTCTTCCGACAGCGGGTGGTGATGATGGATCTCGGGCTGAATGACAAGGTGGTGTTGATCACGGGCGGCAGCAAAGGGATCGGGTTCGCCTGCGCACGGGCGTTCGCCCTCGAGGGTGCGAAGGTGGCGATCGTTTCGCGCGACCCTGCCAATCTCGCGCGCGCTTACGAACAGTTAAAGCAGGAAGGCCTGCACGTGCATCGGACCCGCGCCGACCTGCACGAACCGCACAGTGCAGCGGACATCGTCGAGGAAGTCACCACCGCGGTCGGCCCGATCGACGTGCTGATCAACAGCGCCGGCGCAGCCCGCCGCTATGACCCGGAAACGCTGGACGCCGATGCGTTCCGCGCGACCATGGAAGCAAAGTATTTCCCCTACATCTACCCGCAGCAGGAAGTGCTGCGGCGCATGGCCGATCGCGTGAAGGCCGGTGACGGCGCCGCGCCCGGTACGATCGTCAACATCATCGGCATGGGCGGCAAGATCGCGAGCGATATCCATATCGCCGGTGGCGCCGCGAATGCCGCGCTGATGCTCGCCACCGTCGGCCTCGCCCACTACTACGCGCGCTACGGCATCCGCATCAACGCGATCAATCCGGGTTCGACACTGACCGAGCGCGTCGAGGAAGCGGTCAAACTGGAAGCGTCGCAGCAAGGCATCGAAAGCGCGGACGCGTTGGCGCGCGGGCAGGCCAAAGTGCCGCTCGGACGCTATGCAAAACCGGAGGAAATCGCTGACGTCGCGCTGTTTCTGGCGAGCCGCCGCGCGAGCTATGTGACGGGCGCAATCGTCCCAATGGATGGCGGTAGCACGCCGCTGATCTGAGCGGCGCGCTTTATTGACAGCTTTAGCTGCTTTACAGCGCGGACAGCCTGCCGGTTTGACAGCCTCGCCGTCCGCGCGCGCTTACAGGAAGCGGTGGCCGAGCCACCAGGCAGCCGCGGAGAGCGCCGCGGAGGCCGGAATCGTAAGAACCCACGCCCAGACGATGTTGCCGGCCACGCCCCAGCGCACCGCGCTCAACTTCTGCGTCGCGCCGACGCCGACGATCGCGCCGGTGATCGTATGCGTAGTGGACACTGGAATCCCCATCCACGACGCCGTAAATAGCGTGATCGCACCGCCTGCCTCCGCGCAGAAGCCACCAACCGGCTTCAGCTTGGTGATCTTCTGGCCCATCGTGCGGACGATCCGCCAGCCGCCGAACAACGTGCCGATACCCATCGACAGATAGCAGCCGCCGATCACCCACAGCGGCGGCGCGTCCGCGATGGAAGACGCATAGCCGGTTGCGATCAGCAACATCCAGATAATGCCGATGGTTTTCTGCGCGTCATTGCCGCCATGGCCGAGGCTGTAGAGTCCCGCAGAGATCAGCTGCAAGCGCCGGAAGCGCCGGTCGACCTTACTGGGCGGGGTACGAAAGTAGATCCACGACACCGCCAGCATGAAGAACGAGCCGAGCACGAAACCGAGCAGCGGCGAGATGAAAATGAAGGCCACCGTCTTCATCAATCCGTCCATATTGAGCGAACCCCAGCCCGACTTGGCCAGCGCCGCGCCCACCAGTCCGCCGATCAGCGCATGCGACGAGCTGGACGGAATACCGTAATGCCACGTGATGATGTTCCAGCCGATCGCCCCGACCAGCGCGCCGAAAATGACGTAGTGGTCGACGATATGCGGATCGATCGTGCCTTTGCCGACCGTCTGCGCCACTTTCAAGTGGAACACGAAATACGCGATAACGTTGAACGCAGCCGCGAAGGCCACGGCCTGCTGCGGCTTCAGCACGCCGGTCGACACGACCGTGGCGATCGAATTCGCGGCGTCGTGGAAGCCGTTCATGAAGTCAAAAATCAGGGCGACGGCGACCAGGCCGGCGACGACCCAGATAGCAAGTTGTATCGATTGCATTATGCGTTTTCCAGCACGATGCCTTCGATGATGTTCGCCACGTCCTCACACTTGTCGGTGATCGTTTCGAGCAGTTCGTAAATTGCCTTCAGCTTGATCAGCGTCTTGACGTTGTCTTCTTCGCGGAAAAGTTTCGACATGGCCGAGCGCAGCACGCGGTCGGCTTCCGATTCCAGACGGTCGATTTCCTCGCACGCCTTCAGGATCTGGCTCGCCTGCTTCATGTCCGACAGCAGACTGACGGCGAACTGCACGCGCTCGGAAGTGGCTGTGCAAATGTGCGCCAGCTGGCTCGCTTCGGAGGTCACCGCCTGCACGTCGTACAGCGAGATAGCGGTGGCGACGTCCTCCATCAGATCGAGGATGTCGTCCATCGTGGTGATCAGCTTGTGGATCTCGTCGCGGTCGAGCGGCGTGATGAAGGTCTTGTGCAGCAGGTCGATGGCTTCGTGCGTAAGCTTGTCGGCGGCCTTTTCGGCCTTTTGCACGTTTTGCTTGTGGGTCTCGGCGTCCTGCAGATTATCGATCAGCAGCTCGAGTTCACGACTTGCCGAGACGATGCACGTTGCGTGCGCATTGAATATTTCAAAGAACTTGCCCTCGGTGGGCATGAAACGACCGAACATTGGGATCCCGGAAATTGGTCACATTATGGCTGACATAAAACCGCCACATTGTACCGTTCCAAGATCGATGTCGCACTTTTGAAAGCGTCGTTACAACGGTCCCAGCAGTTATCTCAGCGGTTATCTCCGCAGCTGTGTCTCTACTCGCTGTAGAAATTCTGCGCGCCGGCAAAATTATCGAACTTCGTGAATTGGCCGTGGAACGTGAGCCGAACAGGGCCGATCGGACCATTCCGCTGCTTACCGATGATAATTTCCGCCGTGCCCTTGTCCGGACTGTCCGGGTTGTACACCTCATCGCGATAGATGAACAGAATGACGTCCGCGTCCTGTTCGATAGCGCCGGATTCACGCAAGTCAGACATGATCGGCCGCTTGTTCGGGCGCTGTTCGAGACCGCGGTTCAACTGCGACAACGCAATCACCGGTACATCGAGTTCTTTGGCGAGACTCTTCAGCGAACGCGAGATTTCCGAGATTTCGGTCGCGCGATTTTCACCCGACGACGAACCGCTCATCAGCTGCAAATAGTCGATGATGATCAGGCCGAGCTTGCCGCACTGGCGTGACAGCCGACGCGCACGCGAGCGCAATTCCATCGGGTTCAAGCCGCCGGTTTCGTCGATGAAAATCTGCGCCTCGCTCATTTTCTGCACAGCGTGCGTGAGCTTCGGCCAATCCTCGTCGGTCAGACGCCCGGTCCGCATGCGGTGCTGGTCGAGCCGGCCGACCGAGCCCAGCATACGCATGGTGAGCTGCGAGCCCGGCATTTCCATAGAGAACACGGCGACCGGCAGGCCGTACTCGACCGCCACATATTCACCGACGTTCATCGAAAACGCCGTTTTACCCATCGACGGGCGGCCCGCCACGATGATCAGCTCGCCGCCATGCATACCGGAAGTCATGCGGTCCAGGTCGACGAAGCCAGTCGGCGTGCCGGTCACGTCGCTCGGATTGGCGGTGTGATACAGCGTATCGATCCGCTCGACCACCTCGGTCAAGAGAGGCCCGATTTCCAGGAAGCCCTGCGTGCCACGCGCGCCGTCTTCAGCGATCGAAAACACCTTCGATTCGGCCTCGTCCAGCAACTGGCGGACTTCCTTACCCTGCGGGTTGAAAGCGTCGGCGGAAATTTCGTCGGCCACGGACACGAGGCGGCGCAGTACCGCACGATCGCGCACGATTTCCGCGTAGCGGCGGATATTGGCCGCGCTCGGCGTGTTCTGCGCCAGCGCGTTCAGGTACGCGAGACCACCGACCTCCTCCGCCTTGCCCGAGGTGCCGAGCGCCTCATACACGGTAATCACGTCGGCCGGACGCGTCGCCGCGATCAGCTTGCCGATGTGTTCGAAAATGATGCGGTGGTCGTATCGGTAAAAATCGCTCTGCGACAGGAAGTCGGCGATGCGGTCCCATGCCGCGTTGTCGAGCAGCAGGCCGCCCAGCACCGACTGCTCGGCTTCGATCGAATGCGGCGGGACTTTCAGCGACTCGATTTGGGGATCTTTGGACGGTGCGTTCATGGAGAGGAATTATCGGGGTAAATGCGCGCGGATGGAAATCAAAAACCGATACTTCGATGCATCGAAAACGGGCAATAAAAAAGGCAGGGGCCGGTCACCCGGCCCCTGCCTTTTGCCAGCAACGTCCTGGCAGATGCTACCTGATACTTAGACGTGTTCGCCGATCACAGCCACCGTCACATCGACGAGAACGTCGGTGTGCAGCGAGATCTGAACAGCGTGCTCGCCAACCAGCTTCAGCGGGCCTTCCGGCAGACGCACTTGCGCCTTTTCCACTGCGAAGCCTTGCTTGACCAATGCGTCAGCGATGTCGGCGTTCGTCACCGAGCCGAACAGACGGCCGTCGACGCCAGCCTTCTGATTGATCTGAACCGTCGAGCCTGCCAGCTTTTCGCCTTGAGCTTGAGCGATAGCCAGCTTTTCAGCGGCGATCTTTTCGAGTTCAGCGCGACGAACTTCGAATTCAGCCAGGGCTTCCTTCGTTGCACGGCGAGCTTGCTTGTTCGGGATCAGGAAGTTACGTGCGTAACCGTCCTTCACCTTGACGATATCGCCCAGGTTGCCCAGGTTGACGACTTTTTCCAGAAGAATAATTTGCATTCGGATACTCCTTATCGCGTCGTCAGGTTAGGCCTTGTGCTGGTCGGTGTACGGCACCAGCGCGAGGAAACGTGCGCGCTTGATTGCCGTATCCAGCTGGCGTTGATAGTGCGACTTCGTACCCGTGAGACGCGCCGGCGTGATCTTGCCGTTTTCGCCGATGAAGTCCTTCAGCGTTTCGAGGTCCTTGTAGTCGATGTGATCGACGTTAGCGGCCGTGAAACGGCAGAACTTCTTGCGCTTGAAGAGCGGATTTTGTTGCTGACGACGCTTGTCGAATTTCTTACCAGTCGGGCGGGGCATGTTCAGTCCTTTCCAATGTCCTGCAATTCTGTGATGTGAAATACCAGAGTTCTTGCGTTGCGGTGCTTTTTCGCCAGAAAGCCTGTGAAGAGCGTTTCTACGCCCATCTGACAGCCTTCCAGCTTACCGCTCGCCTCGCCTGCGGCTACCGCCTGCATGGTCAGTTCGACTTGCCGGGCAATGCCAGCTTCGACGACTTCCGTGCGGTGGTGCAACGTGCAGCCTGCGATCGGAACGCCGGCGGGGGTATACCGCACCGGTTCGCGTTCGACGACGCTGGCCGTAAGTTGCAGCCGGTTCATGAAGCCTTTGACGAGAACGACGCTTGATCTGGTAGCTTAAATAGTGTGTCTTAAGCCTGCGCTTCGGACGGTTGCGTAGCAGCCGACTTCTTGGCTTCTTCGCGCTGCACTTCCTTCATCATCGGCGACGGGGCCGTTTCGGCCTTCTTCATCTTGACGATCAGGTGACGCAGAACAGCGTCGTTGAACTTGAATGCGTGTTCCAGCTCGTCGAGCGTGGTTTGATCGCATTCGATGTTCATGCAGACGTAGTGAGCCTTCGCGAGTTTCTCGATCATGTAGGCCAGTTGGCGACGGCCCCAGTCTTCGATACGGTGGATCTGGCCACCGTGCGACGTGATCGTGCTCTTGTAACGCTCGATCATGGCGGGCACTTGCTCGCTCTGATCGGGATGCACGATAAAGACGATTTCATAATGACGCATACACACTCCTTGTGGATTAAAGCCACCCGGGCGTCGGAACCGGTGTGGCAAGTGAGAAGCCAAAGAGTCTAACCCGATTAGGGCCGGGTTGCAAGATATCCCGTTAATCGGGAGCGCGAATCGGGTGTGTTTTCAAGGGTTTAGGGGCTAACGGGCGGTGGCGGCCGACGCGGCGGGCTGCGGTAACCAGAAAGGCGACCGAAACCGGCGGGCAACGCCCCGAACGCGCCGGAGGCCGCCGTGTGTCTCCTTCCGCGCGATCTGGGCCGCTAAAAGCGCTTATCACAGCTGCTTCTAGCCGCCCTCGGTCCGCCCGCTGCCGCCTTGCAGGCGTGCCTTCAGCGCCGTTTCCAGCCCAGTCAACGCATCGGGCGCGGCGTCCGTGATCGCCCACCAGGTCATGCCTTCCGCGTTCCAGTGCGAGATCGAATAGCCTTCGCGGGCAAGTGCGGCGGGGGTCGCGCCGTCCGTGCTGCGGCCCGTTCCGCCGGAGCCGGCCTCCGGAAACACGTACACGTCGATCACGTGCTTGCGGTAGCGGTACACCAGCACGGCCACCCGCTGATGCGCGAGGTAATCCAGCCGCCCGCCCTCCAGCGCGAAGCCGCTCGCCGCCAGGTCTTCGACCGGCGGCGAATAATCGAGCCGGCCGTTGAACCACGGCTTGACCGTGTGCTTGTCCGTTGAAATCACGTCGATGTCGCGCCCCGACACCTGCGCGCGCACGTGGCTCTCGACCAGTTCGTCGGCAAACGGCGCGAACTCCGCCGGGCGCCGCAGGCTCAGCGTGACGCCCGCGGCCACGGCGCACAGCGCGACGACCAGTGCGGCCAGCCAGCCTTGCGCAATCAGTCTGTTCGAGCCGACAGCAACGCCCGGGCCGCCAAAGCCGCCGTGCGGACCATGCCGGCCGTTCAGCCAACTATCGATCCACGCGAGCCAGCGCCACTGCCGTGGCGGCGGTTTAACGGCCGCGCCGGCCGCAGGCTGCGCAGCGGCGACGACATCGTCCGTTCCAGGCAGTCCCGCGACGATACGGGCCCGCAGCGACTGCGGCGCGCGGTGATAAGGCGCCACGCGCAGCGATTCGCTCAACGCATGCAGGTTTTCGCTTTCGCGCCGGCAGGCGTCGCAGCTCTCGATGTGCTGCTGCACGCGCTGAGCGTCCGGCGCGGGCAATTCGTGGTCGGCGTTCGCATCGAGGAGCGGCCGCGCTTCGTTACAGTCCATCTGGCGTCTCCTGAGCTAAGCCGGCGGCACTTGCGCCGGGGTTGTTGGACGGACGGCCGTTGGAGGCCGCCCGAAGTGGTGTGACGGAAGCCGTGGATGGCGTGCACGCCCCCGGCATCGTGGCGCGCGGCGGACCGCCCCCTCCTTGCTTCGCCGTCAGCAGCGCGGCCAGCTTGCGCCTGCCCCGCGCAAGCCGCGACATCACCGTGCCGATCGGAATATCGGCCACCATCGCGATCTCTCGATAACCCATTTCTTCAAGCTCCCGCAAGATCAGCACCTCGCGGTACTCGACCGGCAACTGCGCGAGCGCATCGTGCACGAGCTTCGTATCCTCGTTGCGGATCAGAAGCGTCTGCGGATCCTCGCCGCCCGCGCTCCAGCCCTCGAAAGTCGCGTCGTCCATGGTGTCGTCGAACTCGACCACCTCGTGCGACGACGCGCGCCGCCGCCACTCCGTGTACCAGGTGCGGCGCACGATCGCGAGCAGCCACGGCCGCGCCGAGTCGCCACGGAAGGTATCGAAGAAACGGAACGCGCGCATGAACGCTTCCTGCACCACGTCGTCGGCATCGTTGGCGTTGCCGCACAACCAGCGCGCAAGGTTGTACGCGGCGTCGAGGTGCGGCAGCGCCAGCTGCTGAAAACGGCGGCTCCGTGCTGCATCGGCTTCGGCGTCGACGTGCGCGCGGGCGGCGTCTGAATCGGTTTGGACCACCTGGGCCCTCCAGGGCATTGCGGCTAGGCTGTGTGACTCATTTTCACTCGCTCATCACGCATAACCGGTCACATGCCGAGTTTATTCCCGCCTTCACCTTGAATCCGAATATTTAAGCCGCTAATAAGTCGGGCGATTCCAGTAATCCTCGCTGGCATACACCTCTTTCAGATAGTCGATGAAGTAGCGCACCTTGGCCGGCACGTAACGCTGCTGTGGATAGACCGCCAGAATGTCGTAGTCAGGCAGCGCGAATTCATCCAGAACGGTTTCCAGCTCGCCGCGCGCCAGTTGCTGCTGGATTTCCCACGTGGAGCGCCAGCCGAGCCCGAGCCCTTCGGATACCCAACGATGCAGCAACTCGCCGTCGTTGCAGTCGAGCGTGCCGCCCACCCGCACCGTCGCCAGCTTGCCGTTGCGGCGGAAGTACCAGCCGCGGTTCTGCCCGCCCTGCAGGTTGAACGCCAGGCAATTGTGCTGTGGCAGATCTTCGAGCGTTTTCGGCTTGCCGTATTTGCGGAAATATTCCGGCGTGCCGCAGACCACGCGACGGTTCGTTGCCAGCTTCACCGCAACGAAATTCGGATCGACCGCGCCGCCGATCCGGATCGACAGGTCATAACCCTCGCGCACCAGATCCACGACCCGATCGGTCAGGTTGAACGACACCTGCAATTCCGGCTTGTCGGCGAGAAAAGCCGGCGCAAGCGGTGCGACGTGCTTCCGCCCGAACGCGGCCGGCGCCGACACGATCAGATGGCCGTTCACCGCGCGCCGTCCGGCGCTCAGTTCGTTTTCCGCCTGGTCCCATTCAGTGAGCAGGCCGCGGCAGCGCTCGAGAAACGCCGCGCCGTCTTCGCTGACCACGAGGCGTCGCGTCGAGCGGTACATCAGCTTCACGCCGAGACGCTTTTCCAGCGCGTCGATGCGGCGCCCCAGAATCACCGGCGACACGCCCTCTTCCAGCGCGGCCGCCGCGAGACTGCCCGCGTCGGCGACGCGCACGAAAGTTTCGATTTGTTTGAAGCGGTCCATATTTGTCTCCGGTCCCATGCATCGCTGCGACTCGTCTCGCGCCCCGAGGCCAACGTATTCCATACTTTTTGTTTCGAAATAAGCGACCCGGACTGATCTTATCAAACCTTTAGGTGAAGCCTACAGTTCGGACAACACCTTTTGGTTTGCACATCCATCAGCGAATTCGTTACCCCACCTATTCGCCCACCTCAGACATTCAGGAGACATTCATGGCCAAGATGAGAGCCGTCGACGCAGCCGTGCTGGTGCTCGAAAAAGAAGGCATCAACACCGCATTCGGCGTTCCGGGCGCAGCAATCAACCCGTTCTACTCGGCCATGCGCAAGGCAGGCAGCATCAGCCACGTGCTGGCGCGTCACGTCGAAGGCGCGTCGCACATGGCGGAAGGCTATACGCGCGCCCAGCCGGGCAACATTGGCGTGTGTATCGGCACCTCGGGCCCTGCCGGCACCGACATGATCACCGGTTTGTACTCCGCTCAGGCCGACTCGATTCCTATTCTGGCTATCACGGGCCAGGCGCCACGTGCGCGTCTGTACAAGGAAGACTTCCAGGCCGTCGATATCGAATCGATCGCCAAGCCGGTCACCAAGTGGGCTGTCACCGTGCGTGAGCCGGCGCTGGTCCCGCGCGTGTTCCAGCAGGCATTCCACCTGATGCGCTCGGGCCGTCCGGGTCCGGTGCTGGTCGACCTGCCGATCGACGTGCAACTCGCCGAAATCGAATTCGACATCGACACGTACGAGCCGCTGCCGGTCTACAAGCCGAAAGCGACCCGCAAACAGATCGAAGCCGCGTTGAAGCTTTTGAATGACGCTGAAAAGCCGTTGATCGTCTCGGGTGGCGGCGTGCTGAACGCAGCCGCTGAAGACCTGCTGGTCGAATTCGCCGAAACCGTCGGCGTGCCGGTGATCCCGACGTTGATGTCGTGGGGCGCGATTCCCGACGACCATCCGCTGATGGCCGGCATGGTCGGCTTGCAAACCTCGCACCGCTACGGCAACGCGACGATGCTCGCCTCCGACTTCGTGCTCGGCATCGGCAACCGTTGGGCGAATCGTCACACGGGCAGCGTCGAGGTTTATACCAAGGGCCGTAAGTTCGTGCATGTGGACATCGAGCCGACGCAGATCGGCCGCGTGTTCGGACCGGACCTCGGCATCGTGTCGGACGCGAAAGCCGCGCTCGAACTGTTCGTTGAAGTGGCGAAGGAATGGAAGGCCGCCGGCAAGCTGAAGGATCGCAGCGCATGGGTCGCCGATTGCCAGCAACGCAAGAAGACGATGCTGCGCAAGACGCACTTCGACAACGTGCCGATGAAGCCGCAGCGCGTGTACGAAGAGATGAACCAGGTGTTCGGCCGCGATACGTGCTACGTGAGCACGATCGGTTTGTCGCAGATCGCCGGTGCGCAATTCCTGCACGTCTACAAGGCACGCAACTGGATCAACTGCGGCCAGGCAGGCCCGCTCGGCTGGACGATTCCGGCAGCGCTGGGTGTGCGCGCAGCAGATCCGCAACGTCCGATCGTCGCACTCTCGGGCGACTACGACTTCCAGTTCATGATCGAAGAACTGGCAGCCGGCGCGCAATTCAAGCTGCCGTACGTGCACGTTGTTGTGAACAACTCGTACCTCGGTTTGATCCGCCAGGCACAGCGCGCGTTCGATATGGACTTCTGCGTGCAACTCGGCTTCGAGAACATCAACTCGCCGGAAACGAACGGCTACGGCGTGGACCACGTCGCGGTTGCTGAAGGCCTGGGTTGCAAGGCGATCCGCGTGTTCAAACCGGAAGAACTGAAGCCGGCGCTGTTGAAAGCGCAATCGATGCTCTCCGAGTTCAACGTGCCGGTGATCGTCGAAGTGATCCTCGAACGTGTGACCAACATTTCGATGGGCACCGAGATCGACGCGATCAACGAGTTCGAAGAACTGGCTGAGAAGCGCGAAGACGCGCCGACGGCAATCAGCATGCTCGACTGAGCTTTCTGACGCTTTGAAGCGCGCGTTGATTCGCGCGCTGACTGATAAGCATCACATGAGCGCGGCTCGGCATCCCCGAGCCGCCTCATGAAGTTATTCCACTGACCGACCAGCGAGACAAAAAGCACCATGCCGAAATTTGCAGCGAATCTCACCATGCTGTTCAACGAAGTCCCGTTCCTCGACCGCTTTGCGGCAGCAGCGGACGCGGGCTTCAACGCCGTCGAATTCCTGTTTCCGTATCCGTATCAGATCGCTGAATTGAGCGAGCGTCTGCAGCAGAACCGCCTCAAGCTCGTGTTGCATAACTTGCCCGCGGGCAACTGGGAAGCCGGTGAGCGCGGCATCGCTTGCCTGCCGGATCGTGTGGGCGAGTTTCAGGAAGGTGTCGGCCGCGCGATCGAATACGCGACGGCTTTGAAGGTGCCGCAACTGAACTGCCTCGTCGGTATTCCGACGGCGGGCGTCGACGCGGACAAGGCGCGCTCGACGATCGTCGACAACCTGCGCTTCGCCGCGGGCGAACTGAAGAAGGCCGGCATCAAGCTGCTGGTCGAGCCGTGCAATTCGTACGACATCCCCGGCTTCGCGCTGAACCGTTCGGGCGAAGGCCTGGACGTGATTCGCGCGGTGGGTTCGGACAATCTGTTCCTGCAATACGACATCTATCACATGCAACGGATGGAAGGCGAACTCGCGGCAACGATCAAAAAGAACCTGCCGCAGATCGCGCACATCCAGCTCGCCGACAACCCCGGCCGCAACGAACCGGGCACCGGCGAAATCAACTACCCGTTCCTGTTCGACCTGCTCGATTCGCTCGGCTACGAAGGCTACGTCGGTTGCGAATACAAACCGCGCACGACCACCGCCGCCGGCCTCGGCTGGGTGCAGAGCGTGGCCGGGCAAACCCGCGGCGCAGCCCACGCCGCTGCCTGATCGACTCATTGATCGGCTTAGGCATATCACCCCAAACAACACTGGAGATTTAGACACATGGCAAAGATCGGTTTCATCGGCCTCGGCATCATGGGCGCGCACATGGCGCGCAACCTCATCAAGGGCGGTCACACGCTGTTCGTGAATGGCGCGTACCCGGTGCCGGAAGATCTGAGCAAGACGACCACCGTAGTCGCCAATTCGACCGCTGTCGCGCAGGCCGCCGACATCGTCATCATCATGGTGCCGGACACGCCTGACGTCGCCAACGTGCTGTTCGCCGACGACGGCGTCGCCGCCGGCCTCACAGAGGGCAAGCTGGTGATCGACATGAGCTCGATCTCGCCGCTCGACACGCAAGCCTTCGCGAAGAAGATCAACGCCCTCGGCGCCGACTACCTCGATGCGCCGGTGTCCGGCGGCGAAGTCGGCGCGCGTGAAGCGTCGCTGACGATCATGGTCGGCGGTCCTGAAAAAGCGTTCGCGCTGGCCAAGCCGCTGTTCGAACTGATGGGCAAGAACATCTCGCTGATCGGTGACAACGGCGCGGGTCAAACCTGCAAGGTCGCGAACCAGATCATCGTCGCGCTGAACATCGAAGCGGTGGCTGAAGCGCTGCTGTTCGCTTCGCGCTCGGGTGCCGATCCGGAGCGTGTGCGCAAGGCTTTGATGGGCGGCTTCGCTTCGTCGCGCATTCTCGAAGTGCATGGCGAACGCATGACCAAGCGTACGTTCGATCCGGGCTTCCGCATCGAACTGCACCAGAAGGATCTGAACCTCGCACTGGACGGCGCACGCAAGTTGGGCATCGCCCTGCCGCATACGGCGAGCGCGCAACAACTGTTCAGCGTGTGCGCAGCCAACGGCGGCAAGGCATGGGATCACTCCGCGATGGTGCGCGCACTGGAAATCATGGCGAACTACGAAGTCGCGCAAGCGCCGGGTAGCGAAGCCAAGGCAGCTTGAAGCAAACACAGATTGCCGTGATCGTTGCATCTGCAACGTCCTGGCAATCACAGGTGGGGCGCCCGGACCGTCGTGCAGCATGGTCGGCGGAACGGGCAAATCGTGCCGCTCTGGGCTGAGAGCGGCAAGTGGGGTCCGCAGCGGCACCCGGCGACGCCGGGGAAGCCTTGGTCGGTCAGACGTCGTCGTCGGGTGTCCGGCTGTCGGATTTCAAATTTATGCGTTTTCCGCCAATCTCTCGCAGCGGCTGCATCATGCACGCCGCCTGCCAGCGCCTCTCTTTGCAGGTCTCCTCGCACGTGTGCTCGCAAGTCCGCTTGCATTTGCTTGCAACTCCGCGCCCGCAGCACGACCTTTTTTGACACATCCCTCCGCGCTTTTCTCCTACACTCGTTGAGTCTGGTTGCTGGCGTATCAGCGTTCACGTGCGGCTTGCCGATCATCGCAGTGCATGTGCTCTGTTTCATTCGCCCGATTCGCAACCAGAGTTCAACCCGTGAGCGGAATGTGCTTGCGCCGGTAACCCATCTGCAAAGGATTCAGAATGAGCATCTTTGGTGACATCGTAAACAAGCTCTTCGGCAAAGCGAAGCCCGACCAGCCTGCGCCTGCGGTTGAGCCGACACCGGATCCGGCAGCGGCACAAGCTGCTGCACCGGAGGCTACACCGGCGCCCGCGCCGCTGGCCGACGTCGACGTCGCTGCCGTCATGGACCAGTTCGTGAGTGAGAGCGGGCAAACGTTGAACTGGCGCACGTCGATCGTCGACACGCTGAAAGCGCTCGGCGTCGACAGCAGCCTTGAGCATCGCAAGCAGCTCGCTCAGGAACTAAAGTACAGCGGCGACACGAACGATTCGGCGAGCATGAACATCTGGCTGCACAAACAGGTGATGCAAGCGCTGGCGGCGAACGGCGGGAAGTTGCCTCCGGATCTGGCGGCCTAACTGCTTGCCGGCGTTGCCTGTTTCCGCCGATAGCGATAAACCTTAAGCTGAAACGACAACGCGGCGCTCGGGTCGATGACCTGGGCGCCGCGTTGTCACTTAAGCTTCATGTGCGGGACACGGTTCTGACTTTGAACCGGGCCGCCCGCGCTAAATCAATCAGTACGTATCGAAAGTCTTCTGCAACGCAACCGGTCCTGTACCGCCCGCGGCCAATGCGAGCATCAGCAGAACTCGCGCCTTGTACGGATTCAGCGAGCCCGCGCTAATGAAACCGAGCGCATCGTCCGCGGCTGCTCCATTGCGCATGACGTGTCCCGATCCCACGCGCGACGAACGCACCACCGCCACGCCTTGCGAGGCCGCATAGGCCAATGCCTGTTGCAGGGAAGCGTGGATCGAGCCGTTGCCCGTGCCCGCCACCACGATGCCGCGCACGCCGGCTGCCACCAATGCATCCACGGTGATCCGCGAGACGCCTGCATAGCTCACGACGACCTCCACATGCGGCCAATTCGCGCCGATCACGAATTCGGCCGCGAGCGTATGCGGGCGCACCACGCTGCGCTGGAATTCGACTCGACCATCCTGCACCCAGCCGAGCGCACCAATCTCGGGAGACTGGAAGGCATCGACGGCATACGTGCTCGTCTTGACCACGTCGCGCGCGCTATGAATTTTGTTGTTGAAAGCCACCAGCACGCCCTGCCCGCGCGAGCCCGCGTTCGCCGCAACCGTCACCGCGTTCAGCAGATTCAACGGACCATCGGCGGACAGCGCCGATGCCGGGCGCATTGCCGCAGTCAGCACGACCGGCTTATCCGATTTGATCGTCAGATGCAGCAGATAGGCGGTTTCTTCGAGTGTATCGGTGCCGTGCGTGACAACCACGCCGTCGACGTCATCTTCGGCTAGCAGCGTGTTGATGCGTTGCGCGAGCGTGGTCCATAGCGGCATCGCCATGTCTTTACTGTCGACGCTGGCAATCTGTTCGGGCGCGATCCGCGCGACCGTGGACAAAGCCGGCACCACGGCCAGCAATTGATCGACGCCGACCACACCCGCCTGGTAGCCGGACGTGTTGGTGGCGTCCGCGGCCGCCCCGGCGATCGTGCCGCCGGTTGCCAGCACGGCGATGCGCGGCAGTTGGGGCGATGCGCCTTCGTCGGAAGGCGTCGCGGAAGAGGAAGTCAAAGTATTCATGGCGGCGATTGTAAGCGATGCGCGGCGCGCCGCCATCCGCTAAAAAACGCATTGCCGTTCGATTTCTGCCCGGTTATGGGGAAGCGGCGCGGACCGTCGTGGCCCGCCCCGCTTCCATCAAACCGCCTCGCGCAGTTGTGCGGCGATTTCCGCTTCGTTCAACTGCGGCGCGAACATTTCGATCAGCCGGTACGCATACGCGCGCAGGAACGCGCCCTTGCGCAAGCCAACCCGCGTCGTGCTCGCCTCGAACAGATGCTGCGTATCCAGCGCGACCAGTTCCGTGTCGCGCTTCGGATCGTAGGCCATGGCCGCGACCACGCCGATGCCCATGCCGAGTTCGACGTAAGTCTTGATCACGTCGGCATCGATTGCGGTCAACACGACGTCGGGCAACGCACCCGCTTTCGCGAACGCCTGGTCGATGTGCGAGCGGCCCGTGAAGTCCTGGTCGTACGTGACTATCGGGAATTCGGCGATCTCATCGAGCGTCAGGTTCTCGCGTCCCACCAGCGGATGCCCCTTCGGCACGACCACGATGTGATGCCACGAATAGCACGGAAACGTGACGATATCGGGAAAGCGGTCGAGCGCCTCGGTCGAAATGCCGATGTCCGCTTCGCCATTGATGATCATCTGCGCGATCTGTTGCGGGCTGCCCTGGCGCAACGCGAGATGCACCTTCGGGAACACCTCGGTGAATTGCCGAATCACCTTCGGCAGCGCGTAACGCGCCTGCGTGTGAGTCGTCGCCACGACGAGGTGGCCGCTGTCCTGATCGGCGTACTGGCGCGCGACGCGGCGCAGATTCTCCGCATCGAGCAACATCCGCTCGATCAGCTGATGCACTGCCTTACCCGGCTCGGTGAGGCCCGTCAGACGCTTGCCGCGTCGAATGAAAATATCGACACCGAGCTCGTCTTCCAGATCCTTGATCTGTTTCGATACGCCCGACTGCGACGTGTACAACACGTTCGCCACCTCAGTCAGATTCATGTTCTGACGCACGGCCTCGCGCACAAAGCGCAATTGCTGAAAGTTCATCTGTATGTCTCCGGTTGAGCCAGAGTTGAGTTATTAGAGTTTGATTGAAACGCCGAATGTTGTTGCCCTGCTTGTGTCGTTTGTGGCGTCGTTTGTCGTATCGCTCATTGCGCAGGAAATACGCGCAACGCGCGCGGCACGGCCGTCACACCATCGCCGATCGCCAGTTGCAGATCGCGCCACGATTCGCGATCGAGTTCCGCCTCGAGCACATTGCCCTCACGGCCCGCCAGTTCCACACGCACCGAGCCGCCGAGCGTCACCACGCGCCGCACGTCGACCACAATGCCTTCGCGGTGGCCAGACGCTTGCGGGTACAACTGCAGATCGTGTGGCCGCACATACGCGAACGCCGGCCCGCTGAAATCGGCCTTGATCGCGACCGGCAGCGCTGCGCCGTCGACCACGAAGCCGCTCGCATCCACGTTGCCATGCAGACGGTTCGCCGCGCCGAGGAACTCGTAAACGAACGAGGTTTGCGGATGATCGTACACGTCCTGCGGACTGCCCACCTGCTCCACATGCCCGCGATTCAACACGACGATCCGGTCGGCCACTTCAAGCGCTTCTTCCTGATCGTGCGTGACGAAGATCGTCGAGATATGCAGATCGTCATGCAAACGACGCAGCCAGCTGCGCAACTCCTTGCGCACCTTCGCGTCCAGCGCGCCGAACGGCTCGTCGAGCAGCAACACCTTCGGTTCGACAGCCAGCGCGCGCGCCAAAGCAATCCGCTGCCGTTGACCGCCCGACAATTCCGACGGATACCTTTGCGCGAGCCAGTCGAGTTGCACGAGCTTCAGCAGTTCATGCACCTTCTCGCGAATCACCGCTTCCGAAGGCCGCTCCTTACGGGGCTTCACACGCAAGCCGAACGCGACGTTCTCGAACACCGTCATATGACGGAACAGTGCGTAATGCTGGAACACAAAACCGACTTCGCGTTCCCGCGCGCCGACCGTCGCGACGTCCTGGCCCTGCAGCACGACCTGGCCACCGTCCGCGTATTCGAGGCCGGCGATCACACGCAGCAAGGTGGTTTTGCCACACCCCGACGGCCCGAGCAGCGCAACCAGTTCACCCGGCGGAAAGTCGAGCGAAACGTTATCGAGCGCGACGAAATCGCCGAAGCGCTTTTGCAGGTTACGAACGGTGATACCCATTACAGCTCTCCTTGCTTGAGCGGGTGCTTGACTGCATTCTTCGACACATGCGTTGCTTTGACAGACTGTGAAGCCATTTGTGGAGCGGGACGTGAAGCGGACGTCGGCGTGAGAGGCCCTGCATACGCAGGCACGTCGCGCGCGGCAGACAGTTCCGCCGACATGTGGCGCTCGGCGAGCAACTTCAGACCGAGCGTCACGAGTGCCAATAAGGCCAGCACCGACGCTACGGCGAACGCCGCCGAGAAGTTGTATTCGTTATAGAGAATTTCGACGTGCAGCGGCATCGTGTCGGTCTGGCCGCGAATGTGGCCGGACACCACCGACACCGCGCCGAACTCGCCCATCGCCCGCGCGTTACACAGAATCACGCCGTACAGCAGGCCCCATTTGACGTTCGGCAGCGTGACGCGCCGAAAGATCTGCCAGCCCGACGCGCCGAGCACGTGCGCGGCTTCTTCTTCGTCATTGCCTTGCGCCTGCATCAGCGGAATCAGTTCACGCGCGACGAACGGGAACGTAACGAAGATCGTCGCCAGCACGATGCCCGGCACCGCGAAGATGATCTGCACGTTGTGGTCCTGCAGCCACGGGCCGAACCAGCCCTGCGCGCCGAACATCAGCACGTAGATCAAACCGGAAATCACCGGCGAAACCGAGAACGGCAGATCGATCAACGTGGTCAGCAATGCCTTGCCGCGAAAATCGAACTTGGCGATACACCATGACGCAGCGAGACCGAATACGAGATTCAGCGGCACTGCGATCGCAGCCGTAATCACAGTGAGCTTGATTGCCGACAAAGCGTCCGGATCGGCCAGCGACTCCAGATAGAAGCCGATACCCTTGCTCAAGGCCTGATAGAACACGGCGACGAGCGGCACGACCAGGAACAGCGCGAGAAACAGCAACGCGACGCCGGTCAGAATCCAGCGCACGACGGGCGGCTCGGTGACCGGATCGGGCCGGCGCGCGACATTGAGCGGCGCGCGCGGCGCTACGGCAACTGCAGCGGCATCCACACCATTCAGGGAGTTGCGGCTCATTGCACACCTCCGCCGACACCGATCGCCGCCACGCTCGCCACGGCAGGCGCCGGGCCTGCGCCGCCACGGCCCGTCCGGCGCTGCAGATACCACTGCAGCGTATTGATCAACAACAGCATCAGGAACGACACCACCAGCATCACGACCGCGATGGCAGTGGCTCCGGCGTAATCGTATTGTTCGAGCTTGGTAATGATCAGCAGCGACGTGATTTCTGATTTCATCGGCACGTTACCGGCGATGAAAATCACCGAGCCGTATTCGCCGAGCGCCCGAGCGAACGCCAGCGCGAAGCCTGTCAGCAAGGCTGGGAACACGGCCGGCAGCACCACGCGGCGAAACGTCAGCCAGCGCGACGCGCCGAGGCAGGCAGCGGCTTCTTCCTGCTCGCGTTCGAACTCTTCGAGCACCGGCTGCACGGTCCGCACGACGAACGGCAAACCGATGAAGGTCAGCGCGATCAGCACACCGGCCGGCGTGAAGGCGATCTTGATGCCGAGCGGTTCGAGAAACTGCCCGATCCAGCCGTTGCCCGCATACACCGCCGCGAGCGAAATACCGGCCACGGACGTCGGCAAAGCAAACGGCAGATCGACCACCGCGTCGACGATGCGCTTGAACGGGAACGTATAACGCACCAGCACCCACGCGACCAGAAAGCCGAACACCGCGTTGATCAGCGCGCCGCCGAGGGCCGAGAAAAACGTGAGGCGATACGACGCGAGCACGCGCGGCGAGCTCACCGCGCGCACGAACTGGGCCCAGTCGAGCGTCGCGGTCTTGAGAAAGGTCGCCGCAAGCGGAATCAGCACCACGAGGCTCAGATAAGCCACCGTGATGCCGAGTGTCAGGCCAAAACCGGGCAAGGCGCTCGGTTTTCGGAAGGTCAACGTCGTCATGCTCAGTACTCTTTCAGGGTTGAGGCCGGCGGCTCTTTTTCGGCCGCCTGGCTGGCCATGAAGCGCGCCGGTGGGTACGCTTCATGGCAAGGTATGACTAACGTTTCTAACTGCGGCGTCTAACCGCGGCGTCTAACCGCGCATCTCGTCCGGCTGAGTGCCCGTTACTGCGGCGAGTAAATCGAATCGAACACGCCGCCGTCGGCAAAGTGCGTCTTCTGCGCGTTCGCCCAACCGCCGAACGAATCGTCCACCGTGTAAAGCTTCAGCTTCGGAAACTTCGAGGTCAGCTCGGCCGGCACCTTGTTCGAACGCGGGCGGTAGAAGTTTTTCGCCGCGATTTCCTGACCTTGCTCGCTGTACAGGAAGTTCAGATACGCTTCCGCCAGCTTGCGCGTGCCGTGCTTGTCGACCACCTTGTCCACCACCGCAACCGGCGGCTCGGCCAGAATGCTCACCGACGGCACGACGATTTCAAACTTGTCCGGACCGAATTCCTTCAGCGACAGGAACGCTTCGTTCTCCCACGCGATCAGCACGTCGCCGATCCCGCGTTGCACGAAGCTGGTGGTCGCGCCACGCGCGCCCGAATCCAACACGCCGGCATTCTTATAGAGCTTGCCGACAAATTCCTTGGCCTTCTGGTCGTTGCCGCCCGGCTGATGCTCGGCATAGGCCCATGCGGCCAGATAGTTCCAGCGCGCGCCGCCCGAGGTCTTCGGATTCGGCGTGACGATCGACACACCCGGCTTGATCAGATCGTCCCAATCCTTGATGTGCTTCGGGTTGCCTTTGCGCACGAGAAACACGATCGTCGACGTGTACGGCGAGGCGTTGTCCGGCAAACGCTTTTGCCAGCCTTTGTCGAGCAAACCCTTGTTGGCCAGCGCGTCGATGTCGTAGGCCAAGGCCAGCGTCACGACATCCGCCTGCAAACCGTCCAGCACCGAACGCGCTTGCGCACCCGAGCCGCCGTGCGACTGCTTGAAGGTGATCGTCTCGCCCGTTTTCGCCTTCCATTCCTTGCCAAATGCCTGGTTGACGTCCTGGTACAGCTCGCGTGTCGGGTCGTACGACACGTTCAGCAGCGTCGTGTCGGCTGCATGTGCCGGCGTCATGACGCCGGCCGCGGCGATCGCGCCGACCGCGCCGAATGCGAGCGCCGCAATGAGTTTTCTGGTCCTGCCTGCCAGCCCCGTGCCTTGATGGTTCATGCCAACTTTCTCCGCGTTGTGGTCCGCTGAAACAGCGTGGTGTTGTTCTATGTCGCGGTCACGTGCACATGAGCGCCAACTCGAAGGGCAGTCTATCGAAGAGCTTTCATCATTAAAAATAATGTTTCTTCATTTTTTAATACGTAAAAGTGGTAATGACGGCTGGATAAGGCGTTGCGACACGAAAACGGGTGTTAGGGCGTCCGTTTGCGGCGCTGGAACGCCACCCCAGGCCACGAACTTAAAGTAAAGCTTGAATTGTGCGGAATACTGTATAAAAATACAGTCACCTGTTCATACATACAGTGGCGCCATGACCAAACTCACCGCACGACAGCAGCAGGTTTTCGATCTGATCCGCCGAGCCATCGAACGCACTGGCTTTCCGCCCACTCGCGCGGAGATCGCCGCCGAGCTGGGTTTCAGCTCGGCCAACTCGGCAGAAGAACATTTGCGGGCGCTGGCTCGCAAGGGCGTGATCGAGCTTGCGGCAGGCGCATCGCGCGGCATTCGCCTGCTGGCGGGCCCGGAAGACTCGCCCTACCAGTTCACGCTGCCGCACGCCAGCATCATGCAACTGTCGCTGCCGCTGATCGGCCGCGTTGCGGCGGGTAGCCCGATCCTCGCGCAGGAACATATCTCGCAGCACTACGCGTGCGACCCGGCGCTGTTCTCGAGCAAGCCGGATTACCTGCTGAAGGTGCGCGGGCTATCCATGCGCGACGCGGGCATCTTCGACGGCGACCTGCTCGCGGTGCAGAAGAAAAGCGAAGCCAAAGACGGCCAGATCATCATCGCGCGCCTTGGCGACGACGTGACGGTCAAGCGCCTGAAGCGCCGGCCGAACGGTATCGAGCTGATCGCCGAGAACCCCGATTACGACAACATCTTCGTTGAAACCGGCAGTGCGGATTTCGCGCTCGAGGGTATCGCCGTCGGGCTGATCCGCCCGGGCGAGTTCTAACCACCCCCTCGTGCGCCAACCCAAAGCTGCCCCAACGTTGAATCGCCTGGAGAGACTCATGGAACGCCTTGCCCGCCTGCTGCCTTTTCGCCAGTTCGGTCGTTTGCGCCATCTGCGCAAACTGGTGCCCTGCTCACTGATCGAGGCGTCCTCGGCGAGTACTCCATCGCTGTTCGACGCGCCCGCCGGTGTATCGGGCTTGCCGTCCTCGTTGCCGGCTTTTGCGCGCGTGTCGTTGAATTCGGGGCTGAATACGGCCGAGCCCGCGCGTCGTGCG
The DNA here is from genome assembly GCF_013177735.1 of Paraburkholderia elongata. Taxonomy (GTDB): domain Bacteria; phylum Pseudomonadota; class Gammaproteobacteria; order Burkholderiales; family Burkholderiaceae; genus Paraburkholderia; species Paraburkholderia elongata. The sequence goes on from NZ_WOEZ01000185.1 coordinate 59,653, forward strand.
CCGGTGCGCGTCTATCACGGGCCGTCGCGGCTGATCATGGTCGGCACGGTAGACGCCGTGTGCCGCATGATCGATCGTTGCATCGCCGACGAGGCCAACGTGCACGGCGCGGTGTTCGAGTCATAAGCTGCACTCCGCGTGCACGGCATTCCACTGTGGTTGTGCGGCTCGCGGCGTGCGACGCCCGGCGTGCGACGCGCGGCCTAAAGTCTTTCGCCCGCCCGCATCTTCTCGGATGTCGCATCGCCTGGGATCGTTTTCGCGTGGCCGCGGTCCACGTTAGATCACACCTGATGGAGAGTCCCACCTGATGCCAGTTTCAACTCGCACGAGACGCAGCGCTATCCGGCCGCTGATCGTCACTTTGATTGTGATTGCGGTGATCGCCGCGTTGGGGTTCGGTTACGCGTCGCCCTACATGGCGCTGAATAACCTCAAACGCGCGGCAGATGCGCGTGATGTGCAAACCGTCAATGAATACGTCGACTTTCCCGCATTGCGCGAGAGCCTGAAGCAGCAGGTCACCGGCTTGCTCACACGTCGGATCGAGGCGCATGGCAACGGCAATCCGTTCGCGGCGATTGGCGCAATGATCGGCGTGGCCCTGATCGGTCCGCTGGTCGACGCTTATGCGACACCCGACGGCGTTGCGGCTTTGCTGAACGGCATGCCGCCGCGCGGCAACCCGGGCGAACGGCCGCCTGTTCCGCCTGCCGCAGCGGCGCCTGCATCGGAACCGGCACCGCCTGTTGCCGGCAATACGGCCAACGGCGCAGCTAATAGCGAAAACAACGCGACGCCACCGCAACCGCCGCAAACCACTGCGGGCTATCGCGGCCTCAACGAGTTCGTCGTCACCTATCAGCATGGAACTGGCGACGCGCGTTACTCGGCGATCTTGCGGCGCGAAGGCTTGTTCACATGGAAGCTTGCCGCGGTCAATCTGAACGAGTGATCGTCTGGCGAGCGCTATTGACTTGAGCGAGCCACAGTTTGGCCAACACGGTCGCCCTGAACGAGCGACCGTTCGGCCCACGTGGCCTATTCAACCCACCGAGCCCGCCAAGCCCAGCAGGCCTCCACCCCGCCGTGCGTCAAGCCGCCGCCGCTTGCTGCTGCTCCTGCGCGGAAGAGCACGCCACCAGAATGCTGCACGAGACCCGATCGAGCAGCGGGGTATTCCCCGCGCCCATCCACCATCGTGACAGACCGGTGCGGCAACGATGGCCGACCACCACGAGGTCGACATGTAATTCGTTGGCGAGGTTGGCGATCTCGTCGATCGGATGGCCAAACGCAAAATGCCCTTGCGCGGTCACGCCACGTTCGGTGAGCCAGTCCACCCCTTCCTGCAGGATGTCACGGGCTGTTTTTTCAAAGCTGCCACAGGCCACATCGGTCAGGAGGCCCGCGCTTTGGGCGATGCTCGAGCGCATGTCGACCACTGACAATAAGTGCGTTTCCGCCTTCAGATCCAACGCCAGGTCGGCACCGCAACGTAACGCTTTGCGGCCTTCGCGCGAGCCGTCGTAGCACAACAGGATTTTTTGGTAGCTCGCCATGATTTTTCTCCCATCCCGCGAAGCACGCGGTCTGAATGAATCATGGTGCGCCGCAATTCAGGTTGCAAGGGATGGAAAACGCTAAGTGCGCCCTAAACAGGTGCGTGCTGGATTCGGGCGGGGTCCAGGTCGCCCGTGAATCTATGCGGCAGCGCAAGAAACGCCGTCGGGCGCCTCCGGTGGCAATCAACACCTCGCTGCCGATGCCATAGAATGAGCGGCCTTACCGGCCATTTGCGTCTTTTCCCGGAGCCTCGATCGATCCATGTCTGAAGCCGCCATTGAATTCCACCAGGTTAAAAAAAGCTACGGCGAAAAGACGGTCGTCGACGGCCTGTCGTTTCATGTCAACGCCGGAGAATGTTTCGGCCTGCTCGGTCCGAACGGCGCCGGCAAGACCACCACGTTGCGCATGCTGCTCGGCATCGCCGCACCGGATGCCGGCACGATCCGCCTGTGCGGCGAACCGATTCCCGGCCGCGCGCGCGTGGCGCGAGCGCGTGTCGGCGTCGTGCCGCAGTTCGACAATCTCGATCCCGATTTCACGGTCCGCGAAAACCTGCTGGTGTTCGGCCGCTACTTCGGCCTGAGCGCCGCGCAATGCCGCGCGATGGTGCCGTCGCTGCTCGAATTCGCGCGCCTCGAGAGCAAGGCGGATGCACGCGTGAGCGAACTGTCGGGTGGCATGAAGCGGCGCCTCACTCTGGCTCGCGCGCTCGTCAACGATCCCGACGTGCTGATCATGGATGAGCCGACCACCGGCCTCGATCCGCAAGCGCGCCATCTGATCTGGGAGCGACTGCGCTCGCTGCTCGTACGCGGCAAGACCATCCTGCTGACCACGCACTTCATGGAAGAAGCCGAACGGCTGTGCCACCGCCTGTGCGTGATCGAGGAAGGACGCAAGATCGCCGAAGGTGCGCCGCGCGCGTTGATCGCATCCGAGATAGGCTGTGATGTGATCGAAATTTTCGGACCCGATCCGGTTGCATTGCGCGATGAATTGGCGCCGCTTGTCGAGCGCACCGAAATCAGTGGCGAGACGCTCTTCTGCTATGTGAACGACGCCCAGCCGGTGCATGCCCGGCTCAAGCAACGCGCCGATCTGCGCTATCTGCATCGCCCGGCGAATCTGGAAGATGTGTTCCTGCGCCTGACCGGGCGCGAGATGCAGGACTGACGCGAATCGGCATCGGCTCGCCATCCTCTACAGCTATAACGACACGGCAAGAGACACGCAATGGACGCACGCACTTACGAACCCCACGGCGAGACACCGCCGAAGCAGGAAACCTTCGCCGCTTTCCCCGCCAACGCCGTCAACTGGATTGCGGTGTGGCGCCGCAACTATCTTGTCTGGAAGAAGCTCGCGATTGCTTCGATGTTTGGCAATCTTGCCGATCCGATGATCTATCTGTTCGGCTTGGGCTTCGGGCTTGGGCTGATGGTCGGGCATGTCGACGGCGTGTCGTATATCGCGTTTCTCGCTGCGGGCACGGTGGCATCGAGCGTGATGATGTCGGCCAGTTTCGAGTCGATGTATTCGGGGTTTTCGCGCATGCACGTACAGCGCACGTGGGAGGCGATCATGCATACGCCGCTGACGCTCGGCGACATCGTGCTCGGCGAGGTGATCTGGGCAGGCAGCAAGTCGATGCTATCGGGCGCGGCGATCATGCTGGTCGCGGGGGCTCTCGGCTATGCGAGTTTTCCGTCGATGTTGCTGGCGTTGCCGGTGATCGTGCTAACGGGGCTCGCGTTCGCGAGTATCGCGATGGTGGTGACGGCGCTCGCGCCGTCGTATGACTTCTTTATGTTTTACCAGACGTTGGTGTTGACGCCGATGTTGCTCTTGTCCGGGGTGTTTTTTCCTGTTTCACAGTTGCCGGCCGCGGCGCGGGTCGTGACTGAACTTTTGCCTTTGGCGCATGCTGTCGATCTGATTCGGCCGGCTATGCTTGGGCGGCCTGTCGATGGTGCTGTTTTGCACGTTGCCGTGCTGGTGGCTTATGCGGTGGGTGGGTTTGTTGTTTCGGCGGTTTTGTTTCGGCGCAGGATGATGAAATAGGGGTTGGGGCCTGCGGCTGGTTTTTTTCCGCGTGGCGGGTGAATCGTTTTTTTGTGCTGCGCGGCGCTTGTTGTCTGTTTGCCTATGGCGCTGGCATTTCCTTGATCTGGTTGCCCACTCTGCGCTTTTTTCTGTGTGCTTACGGCGCTGGCCTTTCCTTGATTTGTTATTGGTTTATACACGGCCGGCAAAGAGAAGTAAGTGCCGCCCCGCACAGGGGCAACGCTAATAAACCAATATCAATTCAAGGAAAGGCCAACGCCATAGGCAAACAGACAAACAAGCGCCGCGAAGGCAAAAACCCTCATTTAATCCTCATCATCCGTCCAAGGAATCTCCACATCAGAAATAAAAGCCACCGTTGCAAACGGCCCCCCATCCTGACGTCCGATCTTTCCATCTGCCCGCTGCCATTCCACCCTGAACACCGTGGCCGGATCATCGGCAATCAACCGGACAGTTCGAACCTCATCCGGATCCGCCTCCTCGACGGGGCCGTCCAGCGAAACCAGCAATTCCTGTGGCCACAGCCCATCGGCGGGATCGTAAATCTTGTCGCCGTCCGGAATCAGCGTGAATGCCTCCACGCCGATCGTCGCCGACGCGTCGACAATCATCTTGCCCAAGGCGCGCAGCAACGCGGTCGCCCGTGCCGAATTGGCCTGGCGAATTGCAAGATCCCCGCGCGTCAGCGCCTGCTCAAGTTTTGGGTTTGTTTTTTGTTGCGCCATTCGATGTCCTGAGTCCTATCGCTCTGTTGTGGACGGCACGCCCATTCATCGCGTACCGCTCTCCATTTTTCGGGCTGCATCCTACCACTGGTATGGGCCACAGCACCGCGAGCCGCGCAGTAAAGGCCGACCAGCCCGCCCCGTCCCCTCAGTTTAGGTCGTGATTCGCCGTCCGACAGAGAGATTTGCCTTTCAAGGCGATCAATGCGTCTCGCCGCGCTTTCGTGCCGGCTTCGGCGCCGCAGCATCCGCGGGTTTCGCGCCGCCGATCTCTACGATCAAATGGTCGCGGAACGCCTTCACGGACGGCGGCAACTCCCGTCCAGCCATCGTCTGCACCTGGATGCTGCGCTGGCGCATCTGCGGGTGCGTCAGCGGTATCGCGACGAAGCCGTCGCCGGCGTAACGGTCGCGCACCGACAGCAGCCCCGTGAACATGATCGCACCGGACTTCTGCGCGTAGCGGTACATCGCGCCGCTATTGTTGCAGGTGAGATCGGGCTCGAGCAGCACGCCTTCGAGCGCGCAGGTGATGTCGATCAACTGCCGGATCGTCGTGCCAGGCTCCGGCAGCACCAACGGATAGCGCTGCAGGTCGGCAAGCGACACCCTCGCGCGCGCGGCCAGCGGATGATCGGCCCGCAGCAGCGCCAACACCGGCGCCCGCTCAGTGTGTTCGACCTTGACGCCCTTCTCCGGTGCGAGACTGAACGTCAGCGCGAGATCGGCGTCGCCATCACGCACCCGGCGAGTCGCCTCGCCCGGCGGCACCACGGAGAGCGTGAAGTCGATCCCCGGATAGTGGCTGCGGAACGCCGCCATTGCACTGGGCAGGAAGTCCGCGGCAAAACCCTCCGAACTGGCGACCTTGATCATGCTGCCGTGCAACGCCTCGAGGCCGCCGATCTCCTTCATTACATGCTCCGCCTCGAGCAGGCTGCGCTGCGCGTAGGCAAGCAGACGCTCGCCCGCCTCGGAGAGCGACATGCCGCGCGGCCGCCGCTCGAACAGCGCGACGCCGAGATCGCTTTCGAGCCGCGCGATCTGCCGGCTGATCGCCGAAACGGCCACATGCAGCCGCGCGGACGCGTCGCTGATCGAGCCGGTGCGAGCCACTTCAACAAAATAGCGCAATGCGATGCCGTGCAATGAAAGTGCCATGAGCGATGCCTATGCGGGTGAACGCGCGAGCGTATGCAGCCGTGTGCGGGGTGTGTCGAGCTTTGCCTTTTTGGCAACGCAAGCTTCGAAATACGATCATTGTGACAAAAATAACGGCCTCCTAGAATCGTTTCGAAGCTGATGGCCGCGAACCAGACGTGCCACGCACGGCGCGGCGGCGCCGCCATCCCCCGCACCCCGCATCGGAGAGAGACAAATATGAGCCGCAACCAGGCCATCGAACACGCGACGCATCATTTCGAATCAGGCGCCTTTCTCGAGAACCTCAACCGGCGCGTCGGATTTCGCACCGAGAGCCAGGAAAGCGACCGCGCCGCCACGCTACTCTCGTATCTGACCGACGAAATCGCGCCCGAAGTCGAAGGGCTAGGCTTCAGCACCCGCATTGTCGATAACCCCGCGGAAGGGTTCGGACCGTTCCTGTTCGCCAATCGTCACGAAGACGACCGTCTGCCCACCGTGCTGATCTACGGCCACGGCGACGTCGTGCGCGGCTACGACAGCCAGTGGCGCGCGCCGCTGACGCCGTGGGCCGTGACCATCGAAGGCGAACGCTGGTATGGCCGTGGCGCCGCCGACAACAAGGGCCAGCACTCCATCAACCTCGCGGCGCTCGCGAGCGTGCTGGCCGCGCGCGGCGGCAAGCTCGGCTTCAACGCGAAACTGCTGATCGAGATGGGCGAGGAAACCGGCTCGCCGGGGCTCGGCGCGATCTGCCACAAACATAAACAGGAACTGGTCGCGGACGTGCTGATCGCGTCCGACGGTCCGCGCCTCGCCGCGCGCCGCCCCACCGTGTTCCTCGGCTCGCGCGGCTCGGTGAATTTCAAGCTCTCGCTGAATCTGCGCGACGGCGCGCATCACTCAGGCAATTGGGGTGGTCTGCTGCGCAACCCGGCCACCGTGCTGGCGAACGCAATCGCCAGCCTGGTCGATGCGCGCGGCGTGATCGCTGTCGACGGTTTGCGTCCGCCGCCGATTCCCGAGGCAGTGCGCCGTGCACTGGCCGATATCACGGTAGGTGGCGGCCCAGGCGACCCGGCCGTCGACGATAACTGGGGCGAGCCCGGTCTCACGCCGCCAGAACGTGTGTTCGGCTGGAACAGCTTCGAAGTGCTGGCCTTCAAGGCGGGCAATCCCGAGAACCCGGTCAATGCGATTCCGTCGTCGGCGTTCGCGCATTGCCAGTTGCGCTTCGTGGTCGGCACCGACTGGGAAAACCTGGCGCAGCATCTGCGCACGCATCTGGACGCGCATGGCTTTTCGCTCGTCGAGATCAGCGTCGAGCGCGGTGCGCCGGCGACACGTCTGAATCCCGACGACCCGTGGGTCAAGTGGGCCATCGCCTCGCTCGAACAGACCACCGGCAAGAAAACAGCGGTGCTGCCGAATCTCGGCGGCACGCTACCCAACGAAGTGTTCGCCGACACGCTTGGCCTGCCGACCATCTGGGTGCCGCATTCGTACCCGGCCTGCTCGCAGCACGCGCCGAACGAGCATCTGCTCGGACCGGTGGTGCGCGAGGGCCTGCAGATCATGGCGGGGCTCTTCTGGGATCTCGGCGAGAATTCGCCGCGCGCAAGCGCAACGACAACAGAAGCCGCGGCCTGAGCAATCAACGCAGCACGCCTGCATCACGCCCACAGTTCACCCGCAGTTCACTGTTAGCCGCATCCGCCACAAGGCACGCCCACGATGATCACATCCACCTTGCCAGCCAGCACCGCGCAGCCATCCGCCGCGAAGATCCATCGCATCATTCTCGCGGCGTCGATCGGCAATGCGCTTGAATGGTTCGACCTCGTCGTCTACGGTTTTTTCGCGGTCACGATCGCGAAGCTGTTCTTCCCTGCCCGCACAGAAGCGATTTCGTTGATGCTCACGCTTGGGACCTTCGGCATCTCGTACATGATCCGGCCGCTCGGCGGACTCGTGCTCGGCTCACTCGCGGATCGTGCGGGGCGCAAGGTGTCGCTGCTGCTGTCGATCGGTTTGATGATGATCGGCACCCTGACGATTGCCGTGATGCCGCCGTATGCCGCGATCGGTTTGTGGGCGCCAGCCGGCATCATGCTGTCGCGGCTTGTTCAAGGATTCTCGGCGGGCGGCGAGTTCGGCGCCTCCACCGCGTTTCTGGTCGAGCATGCACCCGAGCGGCGCGGCTTCATGGGCAGCTGGCAGTTCGCCAGCCAGGGCCTCGCGACGCTGCTCGCCTCGGGTTTCGGCGCGTTGCTGACGAGCCAGCTCACGACGGCACAACTCGACTCGTGGGGCTGGCGCATTCCGTTTCTGTTCGGCCTCGCGATCGGCCCGGTCGGCTTCTATATTCGCCGCTACGTGGACGAAGGCGCCGAGTTCAACACGGAACCCAAAACGCGCACGCCGCTGCGCGATCTATTCGGCACGCAGAAGGTCCGCATGCTGCTCGCGGTCGGCTCGCTGGTCATTTCGACCTCGGCCAACTACATGATTCTGTACATGCCGACCTACGCGATCAAGCAACTGCACCTGCCCGCTTCGACCGGCTTCGCGGCCACGCTCGCGACGGGAATCGTGCTGACGGTGCTGACGCCGTTCGCCGGCCACTTGTCCGACAGCATGGGACGGATCCGCATCATGGCGGCTTCGGCGACGTTGATGCTGCTGACGGTCTATCCGACCTTCGTGTATATGAATGCGCACCCGTCGTTCGCCACGATGCTGCTGGCGTTGATCTGGATCGGCGTATTGAAGGCGACGTACTTCGGCGCGCTGCCCGCGCTGATGTCGGAGATTTTCCCGACCCAGACGCGCGCAACCGGTCTCGCGGTCAGCTACAACATCGGCGTGACGGTGTTCGGCGGCTTTGCGCCCTTCGTGATCACCTGGCTGATCAATGCGAGCGGCAATAAGCTCGCGCCCGGCTTCTATCTGATGTTCTGCGCGGTGGCGAGTTTGCTGGCGCTCTATGCGGTGCGCTCGAAGCTGAAGATTCGCTGAACGAGTTTGAGTGAGTTCGAACAAGGTTGAGGTGGGCAAGGCGGATCGACTCGCCTTGCCGCCCCGGCAACTACGTCAAGGCGCCGGATTAGGCTGCAGTTCATGCAGCTTGTCGATCTCCGCGAGCGCTTCCGGCGAGAGTTTCACCTCGGCGCTGGCGATGTTTTCCTTCAGCTGATCGAGCGACGTAGCGCCAATCAAATTGCTCGTCAGGAACGGCCGGCTGTTGACGAAGGCCAGCGCGAATTGCGCGGGCGACAAACCGTGACGCTTCGCCAGTTCCACATAACGCGTGGTCGCCTGAACCGCTTGCGGCTTGCTGTAGCGTTGAAAGCGCTCGAATAGCGAAATGCGGGCGCCTGCCGGACGCGCGCCACCTTCATACTTGCCCGACAGCCAGCCGAAGGCCAGTGGCGAATACGCAAGCAAGCCGATGTTGTCACGATGCGCGTACTCGGACAGACCGACTTCGTACGTGCGGTTCAACAGGCTATACGGATTCTGGATGCTGACGATGCGCGGCAAGCCGAGCTTTTCCGCCGCGCGCAGAAACTGCGCCACACCCCAAGGCGTTTCGTTCGACACGCCGATATGGCGGATCTTGCCTGCCTTGACGAATTCGGCGAGCACCGACAGCGTTTCTTCGATCGGCACCGTATACGCGTCGTCGACCCACGGATAGGCGGGACGGCCGAACGTCATCGTGCTGCGATCCGGCCAGTGCAACTGATACAGATCGACGTAGTCTGTTTGCAGACGCTTCAGACTATCGTTCAGCGCTTCGGTCAGGTTCTTGCGGTCGAACTGGTTGCCCTCACCACGAATGTGACGCGGATTGTGCGGTTGACGCGCCGGGCCGGCGATCTTGGTAGCCAGCACGATCTTCTCGCGCGCGCTGCGATGCTGCGCGATCCATGTGCCGATATAGCGCTCGGTCGAGCCTTGCGTCTCGGGACGCGGCGGCACCGGGTACATTTCCGCGGCGTCGATCAGATTGACGCCATGGTCGAGCGCGCAATCGATCTGTGCGTGCGCTTCCTGCTCGGTGTTCTGCTCGCCCCACGTCATGGTGCCGAGACCGATCAGGCTAACCTTCACATCCGAGTCGCCGAGTCTGCGGTATTCCATCGAACTTGTCCTGTTGATTGTGAAAACGGAAAGCGCTGACGTTACCATGCCGGCGCAATGCCTGCAGCGCGGCTAAAATGCTGCTTCAGCAGGCGCGCACACCACCGCGCTCAATGAACTTTCCGTCGACCCCTCTGCGATGAATCCTGAACACCTCGAACTCCTGGTCACGCGCGTGATGCCTTACGGAAAATACAAAGGCCGGCTGATCGCGGATCTGCCCGGTCACTATCTGAACTGGTTTGCGAGCCAGGGCTTTCCGCCGGGCGAAATCGGCCGCCTGCTGGCGTTGATGCACGAGATCGATCACAACGGTTTGTCGTCGCTGATCGAGCCTTTACGCAAGCGCTGACTATTTCGCGAGACGAGGCTTGCCGAACCCGCTTTCCCTGGGCAGGCAACCCATGGCGGTCAGATGCACGAGCAGGCGGTCTACCGCCTCTTCGATCGACACCCGATCGGTTTCGATCATGACATCGGGGTCGAGCGGCACATCGAACGGCCCGGAAATACCGGTGAAATGTGGAATTTCACCTCGCCGCGCACGCGCGTAGAGGCCTTTGACATCGCGCGCTTCGCACACCGTCAGCGGCGCATTGACGAACACTTCGACGAACCCAACGCCCACGATCTCGCGAGCCATGCGCCGATGCCGATGCTCGGGCGAGATCACCGCGGCAATCGCGATGAAGCCCCGTTGCATGAACAGCGTCGCAACGTGCGCGACCCGCCGCAGATTTTCAGCGCGGTCTTCGGGTGTGAAGCCGAGGCCGGCGGTCAGGCCGCGTCGCAGCACGTCGCCGTCGAGCACGATCGAGGCATGCCCTGCTTCTTTCAGACGCTGGTGCAACGCGTCGGCCAAAGTCGATTTACCGGCACCGGACAAACCGGTCATCCATATGACCGCCCCGCGGATTGCGCTCATGACTTCCGCTCCGTGCCGCTAGCCGCCGCGTCGGCATCTGCCAGAGGTGCACGCTTGTGCGCACTAAAGTCCGCCGGCGCCAACTCCGGTCCCGGCCCCTCGAACAAGGGTCGCAGCAATGCCTGCTTCGGCTGCAAGCGCTGCACCGACGTCTTGTAGAGCGGACGGCGCACCTGTGCCGCGCTTGCCGTGTTCACCTGCCGCGTGGTCTGGTGAAACGACAGACAGCGCTCGTCCCAATTGAGTCCGCAATGCGCGAGCAAACGCCGGACATTGCCTTCGATATCTTCGACCAGCTCTTCGTATTTGATTTCGATCATCGTGCCCTCGGGCAACACGCGTTGCCAATGTGCCATCAGGGCATCGTACCCGCGATAGTAGCGGCCCAGTTCACCGAGATCGTAGCTGAACGGCACATCGTGAAAAATTCGCGAAAAAATCGACAGGCAGCTTTGCAACGGCGAGCGGCGGCTATGAATGAAGCGCGCATTCGGCAACGCCAGATGAATCAGCCCGACGTTGATGAAATTGAACGGATATTTGTCGGTGAAGCGCGTATAGCCCGGCGCTCCGGTTTGCATTTCCGGCAGCGACGTGTGCATGCGGCGCAAATAGTCGGCGCCGAGCGTGCGCAATTGCGCGGCACCGACGCCCTGCAATGCTTCGATATCGATGCGCAACGGGTCGTCTAAATCGCGGCCGATGCAATTCACCAATGCCTCGCCGAACTCCGTGCGCTCACCCGTGCCGACAACTTGCGGATGACTCGCGAGGATCTGTTCGATCAGGGTCGAACCGGAGCGCGGCATGCCGACGATAAAGACCGGTGCAGCCGATGGGTCGCCCAGACCGCGTTTAGCGGCCAGCACCTCTGAAGTCAGAAGCTCGGGCAAATGTGCGAACAGGCCGAGCGACGCAGCTTCGTCATAACGCACACCGGCGCGGTGCAATGCGTTGCCCTTCAGGAAGTGATCGAACGACGCATCGTTGCGTCCCACATCGGACAGCGCCTGAGCATACGCGAAGTGAATCTCCGCCTGATTGGCGGGCGTGAGCGAAGCGGCAACGCCGACGAGTTGCTCGAGCGCGACGAACACCGGATCGTCGGCGGTAAGGCGCTTGGATTGCACGAAGTTGCGGTAATACAGCGGCACCTGCGGCGCGGCCTCGATCGCGCGGCGATAGGCTTCGTGCGACTCGTCGAAACGGCCGAGTGCCTGCAGGCAGTTGCCCATGTTGTTGTACGAGCCGTCGGATTTCGGATTCAACCGGACTGCTTCGCGATAGGCGTCAATCGCCTGCTCGAGCCGATGCATCTGCTCGAGCGACCAGCCGAGGCCGTGATGCAAATCGGTGTTCCGCGGATCGAACGCGATTGCTTCGTGATAGCGGGCGACGGCTTCGGAAAAGCGGTTCAACGCAGCGAGCGTCGCGGCGAGGCGCTCACGGACAACGGCGTCGACGGGATCGAGCGCGCGCGCTGCTTCGAAACATTGGAGTGCGGCCTGGAGTTCGCCGCGAGCGGCACAGGCGTCGCCTTCGGCGCGCCATTCTGATGCGGTCGCAAGCTGTGGATCGTGCTTCATTGACGGCCAGGTTTTTGCAGGCTTTGCATCAGGCGGCCCGGCAAAGTGGGATGCGTTCTTCTTCGTCCAGTGTCAGCACACGCATGGGTCTGGATTCAAAGGGAAATTGTCTGACGGGAAAGTATCAGGCGCGCCCTACAGTTACGTTTCGAATATTTAACGAACTGTTACAGCGCGAACAGCGCGATGAATCCGTCATGGTTTGGAAGACTGCCGCAATACTCGGCCGCTACGGCGTTGGATCGCCGCTCGGGCGTGGTGGAAGCGCGGTGGCGCATTCGAGCCGTAATTTGCGGACACAAATCCGGCTGAACTCCCCGGCACGCCGTTTTTCTCATTCTTATACGCGGGAGAAAATCGTGAGCAGGCTCGTTGCATCAGTCGCGATGTTGGCAGTGGCGGCAAGTCTCACCGGGTGCGTGGTCGCGCCGGGCTACGACTATGCCTACGCGCAACCCTATTACCCCGGCTACGGTTATGCCTACGGGCCGGCGTATGGACCGGCATACGGCGCGGTGGACATCTGGGGCGGTTGGGGTGGCCCGTGCTGTTACTACCATGGGCACGGCGAGCACGGGCATGGCGGCGAGTGGCATGGCGGAGGGTGGCACGGAGGCGGCGGACACGGCGGTGGCGAGCACGGCGGTGGTGGCGGCTCCCACGGCAACGGCGGTGAATCGTGGAGCAGCGGCGGCGGCCATGGGGGGCATGTGCATTGACGCGGCGGGCGGCTAATCTGCCCTTCGCCGCGGCCGGGTCTCCAGCCCGAACGAGCGGTTTTATGCCTTGCGGTAAAATCGGGTTTTGATTGATGCCGTATGGCCGCCCCATGTCTTCAGCTCAAACTCCCAGTCCACGCCGCGTTTCCGTCGCGCCGATGATGGACTGGACCGATCGCCACTGCCGCTCCTTGCATCGCGTGATATCGCGCCATACGTGGCTTTACACCGAAATGGTCACCACCGGCGCGCTGCTGCACGGCGATGTGCCGCGCCATCTGGCGTTTACGCCCGAAGAAGCGCCGGTTGCCTTGCAGCTCGGCGGCAGTGAGCCTGACGACCTCGCGCGTTCGGCCAAGCTGGGTGAGCAATGGGGCTATGACGAGATCAATCTGAACTGCGGCTGCCCGTCCGAGCGCGTGCAGCGCGGTGCGTTCGGCGCTTGCCTGATGAACGAGCCGCAACTCGTCGCCGATTGCGTGAAGGCAATGCGCGATGCCGTGTCAGTACCGGTGACGGTCAAGCACCGGATCGGCGTCGATGCGGTCGAGGAATACGGCTTTGTGCGCGACTTCGTCGGCAGGATCGCGGACGCCGGTTGCAACGTGTTCGTCGTGCACGCGCGCAACGCGATTCTCAAGGGCTTGAGCCCGAAAGAGAACCGCGAGATTCCGCCGCTCAAATACGACTACGCGTATCAGTTGAAGCGCGACTTCCCGCATCTGGAGATCATCATCAATGGCGGCATCAAGACGCTTGATGAGGTGGAGACGCATCTTCAGCATATCGATGGTGTGATGCTTGGGCGCGAGGCCTATCACAACCCTTATGTGCTTGCCGATGTCGATGCACGTTTCTATGGCTCGACAGAGACGCCGCTCACGCGCGAGCAGGTCGAGGCGAAGCTGATCGAATATTGCGCGGCTGAAATGGCACGCGGCACGTACCTTGGTGCGATCACGCGTCATGCGCTCGGCCTCTACCGCGGTGAGGCAGGTGCACGTGGATGGCGTCGCGTGTTGTCCGATAGCAAACGTCTGGCGGCGCGCGATCTGAGCATCTTCGACGAGGCAAGACAGCATCTGCGCCAGCCTGTCGAAATTTTTGAATAAAGGGCTAGGCAAACGGAATTCTTGTTCGTATAATCTCGTTTCTTCATCGACGAGCCAAGTTTCTCAGCAATGAGTTGTTTAGCAAGTCAAGCAGATGTCAGTGGTGGCTGTAGCTCAGTTGGTAGAGTCCAGGATTGTGATTCCTGTTGTCGTGGGTTCGAGCCCCATCAGCCACCCCAAAGAATTCGAGCAGTAAAAGTTTTGCGAAAGTTTGAGCAAACGGCGTTGTGAGAAATCACAACGCCGTTTTTGTTTTTGCATCGCGGTTTACTGTGCCGCGGAGTGCATGCTGTTGCGCCGACTTCCCAAGAAAAACCCCGCCGAAGCGAGGTTTTCAATTGGGAAAGCGCAAACGGATCAAACCAGCCGCACTTCCAGACGCCTGCCGAGAACGGCAAACGCAGACTCGACCATCTCGATCTTTGATGAATGACGGAAATTTAAAAGACGATCGACCTGCACCTGGTTGACCTTCAATCGACGCGCCAACTCTGCCTTACGCACGTTCTGCTGCAGCATCTCGTTTGCAAGCAAAACCTTCGAGGTTACGAGAGCAGGAAGCGTTACAACACGCTGGCCGCGCTTTGCCTTAGACGGCAAAGGGATGGACCGCTTATCCGAAAAGTAGATCTCAAGTGCGGCCTCCAGTGCGTCGAGAGCTTGCACAGCTGCATCATCTTCGTTCTCTCCAACGGTGATCGCTTCAGGCACGTCCGGAAACGTGACGAGGAGCGTGCCGTTAGAATCCGGCGTCAGCTCGATGGGATACGACAACATTACGGTTCTCCAGTGGGACTGCTTCAAGAAAAACACAAAGCCAGCGAATATTGGGAGAGGCTCGCCCGGCCTCTCCTGCTCATTTGATACCAAGCTGCCTCTTGATCGCCTCGACGAGATGGGTACCCATTTCCTTGGCGCCGTGATCCGGGAAGATAGTTGTCTTGCCGTTGAGCGTAACCCGGTAGTGACTTGAACCGCTCCTGTGCCTTTCGAATGTCGCACCTTGTTTCTTCAGCCACTTCCTAAACTCGCTGTACTTCATGTTCCTCCTCTTGTTGAGCAAGAGAAGGAAAGATACAACACAAATGTTGTACCAAAAAAGCCAATGACACAACATTTAAGTTGTTTTTTTCTGCGATGCAAACAGGGGGTAAGGAGCACCGGCGTGCGCTGCGGCCGTGAGGCGGCGGCGCAGTGCGAGTCAGCGCACTTACAGTGTGGATCGCCGACATTCGAAGCGTCGACGCCCTCCCTGCGCTTCAGCAAGAACCACCGATAACCCGCCCTGCCAACCGGGCTTTTGAGCGCCGAAAACGCTTGGCCGACGGGGTCAGACCGCCGCTCACGCCTGTCGCATAACCCTCTGAGCGATTATTTCAATAGCGAGAATAGTAATTTCAGATTATCGGTACAAATTTTCAATAGTAGGGGTATACACTGCATTCCATCAACGTTGCAGATACAACCCATCGGCCCCTGCGACGCCTTCCTGAAATGAAGTCGAAACGTTATCGGAGTCACACCATGAAGACCAAGCTTATCGCCGCCCTGCTGGTTGCTGTTTCTGCCTCGATCGCTGCTCCCGCATTCGCTAGCGGCTACGGCCCGGCACCGTTCTATCGTCCGTCGGTCGGCGCACCGGCTTCGCAACAAGGCCAGAGCGCGCAAACCGTCGCGGCTGAACGCGCTAACGCCGAATCGAACGCATACGGCGGCGTGAACAACGTGTCGTCGCAATCGGGTGCGCGTGCACCGGCTTCGTCGGGCCCGCAATCGGTTTTCTTCGGCCACTAATCTGTCGCCGTTGAAGGTTGCCGTCCACAAGACGGCAGCCGAACTGGGCGCCGCGCATGCAGCGATGCATGCCGACGCCCAGTTCCGTTTACCTAGCGGCCCGTAGCGGCCGCGCTCGCGGCTTCGAGCCCGGCGTCGCGTTAATTAAATGCGTTTGCCGACTCACGTGATTGTGGCTAGGCGGCGAGGCCGGCATCGATCGTTTCGCGCGCCGCCCTGAAGCCTGCCTCGGCTGCGGCATGCTCGGTGGACCATAGGGTGTCGATGTGCACGAGCCGCCAGTCGACCACCACCGCGTCGTTGCGCAACACCCGAAAATGCGCTTTGACGCCGGTGAGCACCTGTTCGACCGCGACTTCGATCTCGTAGTCCTGATAGCGCTCCTGGTAGTCGCCCATGTCGAGGCCCTTCGGCTCCATGATCGCCTCCTTGAGGTCTTCCGTGTCGCTGGTGAAATTCCGCGGCGATACCTGTCCACCGGGCCGCCGTCGCGGCTCGGAGCATGCACCTGCCGGCCCTCATCTGACGATCAGTCGCAATCGCCAGAAAGATACTGCCGGCCGCTACAGGTGATCTCGACTTCGCCGCCGCTCGCTTCGGCGGCAAGCCCGTTCGCCAGCAACTCCGCCGTGACGGATTGCGCAAACTTCAGCATGGGCTGTCCAACGCCGACATCGTTCAGGCGCCGCAATGCTTCAACCGCTTCCGGACTTAATGACTTCGACATGGCCGTCTCCGTCGTGATGCTCAATTCATCGTAGCAAGTTTCGCGGCCGTACGCAGGGGCGTGTCGAAGCATGGGCGTTGCGTGCCCGGCGTTGCGCGCGTTAGACACGCCGATATCTAAACGCTGCGCAACAGATGATGCACGAGCCGCCCGCCAGCGCCGCCAACGCGAAATAGCGTCGGCACACGTGACGGTGCGAACCGTGCGAACGGTGCAATCGGGCTTAAAGGCGCGCGATCGACACCTCCGTCGACTTCACCAGCGCGACCACCTCCGAGCCGACCTTCAAGTCGAGTTCGTCGACCGAGCGCGTGGTGATCACCGAGGTGACGATACCGAACGGCGTGTCCACATCGACCTCGGACACCACCGGCCCGCGGATAATTTCCTTGACCTTGCCTTTGAACTGATTGCGTACGTTGATTGCGGAAATGCTCATGTCGAGTGACTCCAGATAAGCGATTGAAAACAGTCAGTCAAGGGATGTCAGACGGCCCAGCGGACGTCTGTCGGCCGCGTGAGGCGGCCTTCGTTACGTGCGTCGTAAGCGCGATGGGACTGCGCGTTGTCATTCGGCGCCGTCTTCAGTACGCGTTGCAACACATGTTCTTCCAGCGCGGCAAAACCGGCCGATGCACGCGCCCGCGGGCGCGCAAGTGGCACCGGCTGATCGAGCGCGATGCGCCCTTCTTCGATCAGCAAAATCCGGTCGCCTAGCGCGACGGCTTCATGCACGTCGTGCGTCACCAGCAGCGCGGTAAATTGATGCTCGCGCCACAGGCGTTCGATCAGCGCGTGCATTTCGATGCGCGTCAACGCGTCGAGCGCGCCGAGCGGTTCGTCCAGCAGCAGCAATTGCGGCCGATGCACCAGTGCCCGAGCCAACGCCACGCGCTGACGCTGACCGCCGGAAAGCTGCGCGGGCCAATCGTTGGCACGCTCCAGCAAGCCGACTTCGGCGAGCACGGCGCGCGCATCTTCACGCGCACTGCGGCCGAGGCCGAGCATCACGTTTTGCAGCACGCTCTTCCAGGGCAAGAGCCGCGCGTCCTGAAACATGATGCGAGTGTCGAGCCGCCGGCCGTCTTCGGCGCGCTTTTCGAGCACGCCCGACGTGGTCTTTTCCAGACCCGCGACCAAGCGCAGCAAGGTCGATTTCCCGCAGCCGCTGCGGCCGACGATTGCGACGAAACTGCCGCGCTCGATCGACAAATCAAAATCGGTCAACACCTTGCGCTCGCCGTACTGCTTGCCGACGTCGCGCAACTCGACCGCATAATCGGCGGACCGGCGTGCGTCGTTGCGCGCCGATGCACCCGTCGCCGAGGGCACAACGCCCACGCCGCCCACACCGCCCACGCGATGGCGATCGTGCGCCGGATCTGCACGGTCGAAGCCGGCAGCCTCGTCTGCGTCGTGATCGACGGTACGCGGTTGCGCCAGTTCGGCTTCGAGATCGCTGCCCGCGATGCCGCCAAACGACGCTGACAATGTCGTTGCGCTCATGCTTTCGCTCCTCGTTGATAGGCCGGATGCCAACGCAGCGACACGCGCTCGAGACTCTTGGCCAGCACGTCGGCGAGTTTGCCGAGCGCCGCGTACAGCAGGATGCCGACCACCACCACATCGGTTTGCAGGAATTCGCGTGCGTTCATCGTCATGTAGCCGATGCCGGACTGCGCGGAAATGGTTTCAGCGACGATCAGCGTGACCCACATCAGCCCGAACGCGAAACGCACGCCGACCAGAATCGACGGCAACGCGCCCGGCAGAATCACGTGCCGGTAAAGTGCGAAACCCTTCACGCCGTAACTGCGCGCCATTTCGATCAGATTGGCGTCGACCGAGCGGATGCCGTGGAACGTGTTCACGTAGATCGGAAAAAACACGCCCAGCGCGACGAGAAACACCTTCGCTTCTTCCTCGATACCGAACCACAGGATCACGAGCGGGATCATCGCCAGCGCGGGAATGTTGCGGACCATCTGCACGGTCGAATCGAGCGCGATTTCGGCGGGTTTGAAAAGCCCCGTCGCGAGGCCGAGCACGAGTCCGATACCGCCGCCGATCACAAAGCCGGACACCGCGCGCCACGTGCTGACCTTCACATCCGCCCACATTTCGCCGGACTGGATCAGCGACCACGCGGCCTTCACGACCGCGAGAGGTTCGGGCAGCACGCGCGTCGAGAGAATGCCGCTTCGCGCCGCGAATTCCCACGCCAGCAGAATCGCCAGCGGCGCGAGCCAGGGGGCAAGATGCGCACCGATGCGGCGCAATACGGTGAGAGTCGTGCGTGAATGCGCACCTGTATTCACGTCCGCATTGACGTCTGCATTTACGTCCGCGCGCGCGCCTGCGCTTGTGCCTCGTCCCGCACTCACAGTGGATTGAGCCATGATGATTTCCTCATTGCTTAACCGATGGGCGTCGTTGCCGAACCGAGCGAAAGCGCTCAGCTCGAACTCGCCGCCTTCGGCAGATAGTTGTTGCCGACGATCTCGCCGAACGGACCCGACAGCGGACCACCTGAGGTCTTGCTTTGACGGCCCGGCAGCAGCGGAAACACCAGTTCGGCGAAGCGATACGACTCTTCGAGATGCGGATAGCCGGACAGGATGAACGTGTCGATGCCGAGCTCCGCGTATTCGTTCATCAGCGCCGCCACCTGTTCGGGATTGCCGACTAACGCCGTCCCAGCGCCGCCGCGCACGAGCCCCACTCCCGCCCACAGATGCGGATACACCTCGAGTTCCGCGCGGCCGCCACGCTTGCCGCCGTGCAACGCGGCCATGCGGCGCTGTCCTTCGGAATCCATCTTCGAGAACGAAGCCTGCGCACGGGAAATGGTTTCGTCGTCGAGCTTGCTGATCAGCTTGTCCGCGGCGGCCCATGCTTCTTCTTCGGTCTCGCGCACGATGACGTGCAGGCGAATGCCGAACTTGATCTTGCGGCCACGCGCTTCGGCACGGGCGCGAATGTCGGCGATCTTCTTCGCGACGGCCGCGGGCGGCTCGCCCCACGTCAGATACGTGTCGATGTGATCGCCCGCGATGTCGTGCGCAGCCGCCGACGAACCGCCGAACCACAGCGGTGGATGCGGGTTCTGCACCGGCGGATACAGCGCCTTGCCGCCCTTCGAGCTCAGATGCTTGCCGCTGAAGTCGATCGCGTCGTTGGTATGCGCGGCGCTCAGCAGCTTGCGCCAGATATGCAGGAATTCGTCGGTGATTTCATAGCGCGTGTCGTGATCGACGAACACCCCGTCGCCTTCCAGTTCAGCCGAATCGCCGCCGGTCACGACGTTGATCAGCAGACGTCCATTCGACAGCCGGTCGAAGGTCGCCGCCATGCGCGCCGCCAGACCCGGTGACGAAATGCCCGGACGGATCGCCACCAGAAACTTCAGACGTTTGGTCGCGGCAATCAGGCTCGACGCGACGACCCATGCGTCTTCGCACGAACGGCCGGTCGGCAGCAGCACGCCCTCGTAGCCGAGCGTATCGGCGGCGACGGCGATCTGCTGGAAGTAGTCGTAATCGGCTGCGCGTGCGCCTTGGGCCGTACCGAGATAGCGGCTGTCGCCGTGAGTCGGAATGAACCAGAACACATTCATTTGCTGCTCCTGCTTGTTCGAAACTGGATTGAATGGAGACGTGTGTAACGACGATACGTCGAGTGAAAGCGCACACGCCGTCCGCGCGCCGCTGGTCGCGCACATCCATCCGGCACGAGAGCCGGAGATGCAAGCGCAAAAAGGACGGAAATACTGCGGTGAGGCGCGGATTAGTTCCGACAGCGCATCCGCAAACGCGCGTGCGCCATGGAGCAATTGAAGATCGGCATCAGGCAGGACATCGCGACGGCTTCCCTCGACCAAACGTGCGCGTGATGCGCTCGATTAAACAGGCGACGGCGTGTCGTGATCGACGAACCCACCGTCTGCATGGAGAAACAGTCTATGGATCGGGACCCGGCTTTTGAACGATTTTTTTTAGCTTAGGTTTTCCACTTTCGTGATTAGCCCGACGCTAAAGCATATGGGTGTTGCGCGGGTGTTGCACCTTACCGACGCTGGAAGCGGGTTGCCCCTCTATATAATGGCGCCACGTTTCCAATAATCCGGTGCAGGCCGCGCGAACCACGCCGCCTGAGCTCTCGCGGTGCAATGCATGCAAAAACTCATCCTGCCGTTCGTCGCCGGCTTTCTGGCTTCCCTGTTCTTTCATGAATCGACCCTGGCGTTGCTGCACGCAGCTGGTCTGATCGACCCAACCGGTTTTTCGACCGCCCCGTTTTTGCCGCTCGGGCTGCCCGAGTTCATTGCGAACGCAATCTGGAGCGCGTTCTGGGCGGTGCTGATGGCGTGGCTGTTGCGCGTGGCGCCCGAGCGGCGCGCGCCGTGGGTGCCCGCCTTTGTATTCGGCGGCATTGCGTTGACGGCGGCGAGCGTGTTCGTGGTCGATCCGTTGCGCGGCATCTGGCCGAGCGGCAACATGCTGCCGCGCCTCGCGGTAGGTTTCGCGTCGAACGCGATGTGGGGCTGGGGCGCGCTGGTGTTCATGCGCGCATTCATGGCGAGCGAAGACGAGGACTGAGCGTCTTTAGGCCTTGCTCGCGAGGCTATGCCGGTCCGGCGGTCCGGCAACCGGCATAGCTTCTACTGCTGCTATCGAAGTTGCCAGGTCTTGGTCAAGCACGCAGATGCTCAAGCACGCAGATCGCGCAACGGGTGTTCGTTCGGCGGCCACGGGCTTTCGAACATCTTCGCCACATCGGCGGCGCTCACGTCTTCAATGCGCGCAAAACGCCAGCGCGGCGCATTGTCCTTGTCGATGATACGCGCGCGAATTCCTTCGATGGTGTCGCCCTGCGCAAAGCTCGTGCGCGTCAGATCGAGATCGCAGCGCAATACATCGGCCATCGAACCCTCGGCGCGCGTCACCACTTCCAGCGACACGGCCATCGACAACGGCGAACGTTCGCGCAACACGGCAATCGTCTGCTCGGCCCAATCGGCGGCGTCGCCGCCACGCTCCCGTTCCTGCTCCAACGAAGCGAGAATCTGCGTCATGTCGGGCAACGCGAAATGCCGGTCGATCAACGCACGTGTGCTTGCGAGCAGCGAAGCATCGGGTTCCGGCGCGACCTGATGCGCGGCTGTCTCGCGCCCGACGCACGCCACCACGTCTGCGCCACGTTCGAACAGCTCGGTGCGCAACGTGTCGACTAGCGCGGGCAATGCCGCATCGTCGATATAGGCGTCGGCGAGGCCCGCGTAGAGCGCGTCGGCCGCGCCGATCGTTTCCCCGGTGACCGCCAGATAACGGCCAAGCGCACCGGGCGTGCGCGCCAGAAACCAGCTCGCACCGACATCGGGAAAGAGTCCGATGCGAGTCTCGGGCATCGCCATCTTCGTCGAGTTCGTCACCACACGCAGGCCACCGGTACGATGCGCGCCCTGCGAAATCCCCATGCCGCCACCCATCACGACACCGTTCGTCAACGCGATATACGGCTTCGGGTAGGTGAAGATCGCGTGATTGAGCCGGTATTCCTCGGTGAAAAACGTATCGCGCCCCTCGTGCTCGCCGCGCTGCGCCGACTCGTACAGAAAGCGGATATCGCCGCCTGCGCAGAACGCTCGCGGATGCTGGCTGCGCACCACCACGGCGAGCACGTCGGGATCTTCGCGCCACTGATCGAGCGCCGCGTGCATCGCGCGAATCATGCCGGTCGACAGCGCGTTGAGCGCCTTCGGCCTTTCCAGTTCGATGAAACCAATGCGGTTGGCTACGTAAGTCGCGACTTCGTCGCTGACGGCGGGCGAGGCGGAAATGGACATGGAGAGCTAAGCGCGATGGCGCGAAATGAATCGGAACTGAACGTTATCACGCACTCGCGGCTTTGCGCTTGGTGGCGGGTTTGACGGCCGATGGCCCTGGCGGCTTGGTGGACTTTTTGCCCGACGGCGCGGATGGCTGAGATGACTGAGCGGCCGGTTCGCCGCCCGGCTCGACGTACGATTCAACCGGCGCTTCAGCAGACTTTTTTTTCCGCGAGCGGGAAGCGCTCGTGACGCCTGGCGACTGCCCGGCGTCTTGCGTACCCAGCCAGGCATCGAGTGCGACACCCACCACCGTATCCAGCGGCGCGGTCGGAAACACGGGACATGTGAGGTTGAGCGCGACGATGCCGTGCAGTGTCGCCCAGAACGCCTCCGCCCACACGGCCACGTCCATCGATGCGGACAAGCGCCCCGCCGCTTTCAACTCTTCGAGCGCGGAAAGCATGATGTGCAACGCGGCGTCGCCGGGGTCGTCGTCCGGTTTCGCCGGCGCGAGGCTCGCTTTTCCGGACGCGACAGAACCCACGGCCGGTGTTCCTGCCGCCGCGATCTCCATCGCTTCATGCGCCGCACCCGCATCCGCGACCGCAGCCACCGGCGTAGCCTTCCCCGATGCAGCCGCCACGCCGCTCAGCGCCGCGCCCGTGTAGCTCGGATCTTCCATGAAGATCAGCCGGTAGGTTTCCGGATGCGCGACACCGAATGCCACATAAGCACGCCCGAGCGCCTTCAAGCGTTCAGCCGGATCGGCAATCTGCACAAGCGGCACGAACGTCTCCAGCAATTGCGCATAGCCTTCCGCGCACAACGCCTGTGCGATCTCGTCGCGGCTCGCGAAGTGAAGGTACAGCGTGGCGGGCGAATACTCGATGGCCTCGGCAATCTTGCGCATTGACAGCGCGGCAAAGCCGTCGCGCATCACGATGCGCCGCGCTGCATCGAGGATGCGCTCGCGCAGTGCCTGTTTCTGACGGCTTTTTCGTTCGACAATTCCCATGGCGAACATTTTCGGGTTGACAAACTGAAAAGTCAAATTAAACTGAACACTGTTTACTGAACGGTGTTCAGTAAATTTTCATCGGTCAGCCAACACGCCGATCGGCCAACATTTTCCAGGCGCGATACGGCGCCACCTTCAGGAGTCGTCATGCAAGCCACAGGAAAAGTGGGTTTATTCGGTGCCGCGGGCGCGGCAGGTCAAATCATCGCGGCGGCGCTAAGCGCCGCGGGCCGGGATTACCGGGTGGTCGGCCGCTCGCGCGCGCCGCTCGAGGCGGCCTTCGGCCGCGACCCGCATGCGGAAATCGTCACGTGGAATCCAGACGATCCGGCTTCGATCAGCGCTGCGGCAGCCAGTTTGCAGACCGTGATCTATCTTGTGGGCGTGCCCTACGATCAGTTCGCCACGCATCCACCGCTCATGGAAAAAACGCTCGCCGGCGTGACGGCGGCGGGTGTCGAGCGCTTCATTCTGATTGGCACCGTGTATCCGTACGGCCGCGCGCGCGGCAATCCGATTAGCGAAAATCATCCGCGTGAGCCCCATACGTTCAAAGGCAAGATGCGGCTCGCGCAGGAAAATCTGGTGCTGGCGGCGAATGGACGTGCAAGCGGATCGACCCGCTTGTCGACCTTGGTGCTGCGTCTGCCGGATTTCTACGGGCCCGGCATCGAACGCAGTCTGCTGAATGGCGTGTTCGAGGGCGCGGCGCGCGGCAAGCGCGCGCAAGTGATCGGGCCGGTGGATGTGCCGCACGAATTCATCTACCTGCCGGATATCGGACCGGTGGTCGAGAAACTCACGCGCACACCCGACGCATACGGCCGGTGGTGGCACCTGGCCGGCGCGGGCACGATCACACAGCGCGAAGTGGCGAGACAGGCCTATGCGCTAGCGGGCCGCGAGCCGAAGCTGATGGTGGCCGGCAAGACCATGCTGCGCATGCTTGGCCTCTTCAATCCGCTGATGCGGGAACTGGTGGAGATGAATTACCTGATGACCGAGCCGGTTGTGCTTGACGACGCCGCATTGGCGAAGCTGATCGGCCCGATCGTAAAAACCTCATACGAGGAAGGTATTCGGCATGCTTTCGATGCAGCGCGCGAGGCGGCATCGGCGAGTGCGGACACGCACCGGAACGCCGCGAAAACAGCCTGACTGCGAATCTGACGGCGAATGGCTTTCGCAAGCGAGGCTGTTTAGACCACGCTATCCATGTATCGGCGAATGAGCCGCCTCAGCCCGTCATGTTGCCTGGTGGGAAATGGCCGCTCTTGAGCAGCACGGGCGTGCCATTGCTGATCTGCAAATGCTCGCGCGCGATCGCCTCGATGCGCGGACGCCCGGCGTCGAACGCGCGCATCCATCCTTCGAGGTCTTCTGAGTACGCGCCGAAGTGATCCTCGAGCGCCTCGACCGAGATCGCGCACGGCACCGATTCGCCGTCCACGAGCGCGGGAAACACAACCGTCAGATTGGAGTCGCGGTAAGCAGGCGCATCCGCGGGAAACCGAATTTCCATGGTCGCCTCATCAGAAGTATCCGGCAGGATAGCGACACCGGTGAGAACCGACCGCCTCCGGACATGCCCGTTATGGTACCCGCGCGGTTGGACCGCGGTCCAGCGTCCTTCGCCCTCCTACTCGATGCCGCGCGCCCCGAGCAGATAAGTTCTTCATGCGCATCGATACGCCGAATTGCACTTGTGCCGCCGGCCCCTGTCGAAGTCGTTCATCGGCACGATCCGTGCCGATGCAGTAACGCCATTTCGAGTTCACCGAGCGCAATATGGGAAAATATTTTCTGCAGAATCACGAATTGCCTGAGCCGGATGCGGCAATCAAGTGGTTTGATTACGCCGAAAGCCACGGCATCGACATTCCGAAAGCCATTAGCATCTGGGAAGACGCGGCAACTGAAAGCGGCACCGAAAGCCGCCAACTGGTAAGCGCGGCGGGCATCACGATCGAAACGCCTTAGCCCCCCCTAGGGCACACTTCCGGTGTGCGTGGCGAGTCTCGATACCTATTTGAAAGGAAACATCACGATGCATTTCATGACGCAACTGCGCCGCTCCGGCCGCTTCCGACCTAGCAGCGCCGCGCTTGCTCTAGTCCGCAGGGCGTCCCTGACTGTCACCCTGCCCGCCGCCGTGCTGCTCGGCGCGGCTCTGAGCGGTTGCGCTTCGTCGAACACCGCCTCGCTGATCAATCTGCCGAACGGTCAGACCGGCTTTGCGGTGAACTGCAGCGGCGCAGACGCCGCTTCTAGTTGGGCCTCCTGCTACGTGCAGGCGGGCAAGGCATGTGGCGCAACCGGCTACGACATCGTGTCGAAAGACAACGACGAAGGCGGGGCCGCGGGCGGCAGCATCACGAACGTCGTCTCGGCCAACGTGAAAAACCGTTCGATGATCGTGCGCTGCAAGTAACGCTCAGTGCGCCTGCATCTTCGAGAACATGTTCAACACGGCGACGCCGGCAATGATCAGTCCAAGCCCAATGATGGCCGGCACGTCCGGCACTTGCCGGTACAGCACGACCGCGACCAGCGTAATCAGCACGATGCCGGCGCCAGACCACACCGCGTAGACGATGCCCACCGGAATAGTCTTGAGCGTGAGAGACAGGCAATAGAACGCGATGCCGTAGCCGATCACCACCACCGTTGCGGGCAACAGCCGCGAAAAACCTTCCGACGCCCGCATTGCGGAGGTCGCGATGACTTCGGCAACGATCGCAATGGCGAGCAACGCAAAAGGAGGCATCCGCATGGCCTTAGGCCTTTGCAAGCGCAAGCTTGCTGTAGTCGTGGCCGAGGTGAGCACACAGCGCTTCCACCACCAGTTCGTGATCCGCACGCTGCGGCAAACCGGATACCGTGATCGAGCCGATCACACCAGCGCCCACTACCGTCAATGGGAACGCGCCGCCGTGGGACGCATACTCAGTGACCGACAAGCCGTGCTTGTCGGCGAGCGTGCTACCCGCCTGCTGCATCTTCAAACCGATCGCGTACGAACTGCGCCGAAAATGCGCGACCGTGTTGCCCTTGCGGCGCGCCCAGTCGACGTTGTCTGGCGTCGCTCCGTCGAGCAGGCTGAAGAACAGCGGCTGACCAAACGTGCGCACGTCGATGGCGGCGGCAATGCCGCGTGCCTTGGCAACCTCGTGCAGATAGGCACCGACCTGCCATGCGCGGTCGGCATCGAATTGCGGGAATACCAGCGCGTGTTCCTGAGCGGCAATCACCTGTAGATCGTGAGCGATATCCATGGAGTTCAGAGCAAGGTAAGAAGTGAAGCGCAGGCCGTTGCGCATGCAGTCCGGCTCGCGAAGAGAATCTGGATTCTAGCGCAGTGCCTTACGCGGGCCTTCCGGTATGCGACACCGGCACTGCGCGCCGCGACTTCGGAGACTGCGTCGCTTCGGGGGCCGCATCGCATGCGGCGTGTATTGAAGCCGGTTCTTAAATAGCTATTGCGTTGGCTGTGGCTTTGTTCTATAATCCTTTCTTCGACGGACGCGGGGTGGAGCAGTCTGGCAGCTCGTCGGGCTCATAACCCGAAGGTCGTAGGTTCAAATCCTACCCCCGCAACCAAGTAGCTCTAAAGTAGCTAAAGCGGTTCGAAACGTCGAAACAACATCAAAGGCTTGCCCAACCGGCAGGCCTTTTTTGTTTTCTGCCTCGCCCTCATCGATCTGGACTCCGAATAGATTCGCATTCTTCCTCAACGGGCGTGACGGACAAGCGCGAGGCACGCGCGCCAGCGGGGGCCCGATCAGTGAAGTCTCACCCCGCGCTGACTGGCGCACACCGCCATGGTCCGCTCCCGGCAAAGCTCGCCCCAGTGATAAACTCCCATCACACTTTCTCGTCCCCTTCCTATGAAATTCTGTTCTGTCTGCGGTCACGGCGTCAGCCTGAGCATCCCGCCGGGTGACAACCGCGAGCGCTTCGTATGCGGCAGTTGCGGCACGGTGCATTATCAGAATCCGCGCAACGTGGTCGGCACCGTCCCGGTCTGGGACGACAAAGTGCTGCTGTGCCGTCGCGCGATCGAACCGCGCTACGGCTACTGGACGCTGCCGGCGGGCTTCATGGAAATGGGTGAAACCACCGCCGAAGCGGCTTCGCGCGAAACGCTAGAAGAAGCCGGCGCGCGCGTCGAGGTGCAGAACCTGTTCTCGCTGCTGAACGTACCGCACGTGCATCAGGTGCATCTGTTCTATATGGCGCGCCTGCTCGACCTCGACATCGCCGCCGGAGAGGAAAGCCTCGAAGTGAAACTCTTCGAGGAACACGACATTCCGTGGGACGAGATCGCCTTCCCGACCGTCGGCCAAACCTTGCGTTTCTTTTTCGCCGACCGTGCCGCCGGCAGCTTCGGCCTGCACACGGGCGATATCTTCCGCTCACTGCGCGAAGGTTGAGCGGCGCGCATGGTTCCCTGGCTCGGACCTGACGATCCGTTTCCCCCAGTCGAGCGCGCGCTCGGCGCGACAAGCGGCGCACCCGGCCTGCTCGCCGCCAGCGGCGACCTGCTGCCCTCGCGGCTGATCGACGCCTATCGGCGCGGCATCTTCCCGTGGTACTCGGACGGCCAGCCGGTCCTGTGGTGGAGTCCCGATCCGCGCATGATCCTGCGCCCCACCGAGTTCAAAGTGTCGCCGTCGCTGCGCAAGACGCTCAAGCGTGTGCTGCGCGAGGACGCGTGGGAAATCCGCGTCGACCATGATTTCGCCGCCGTGATGCGTGCCTGTGCGCAGGCGCCCCGGCGCGGCCAGCGCGGCACGTGGATCACCGCCGACGTGGTCGAGGCGTATTCGTCGCTGCACCGGGTGGGCGATGCACACAGCATCGAGACCTGGTTCGACGGCCAGCGCGTAGGCGGGTTGTACGGGGTGTCGTTCGGCCGGATGTTCTTCGGCGAATCGATGTTCGCAGAGGTCACCGATGCATCGAAAATGGCGCTGGCCGCGCTTGTCGGACACTTGCGCCGTCACGAAATAGAAATGATAGACTGCCAGCAGAACACGTCGCATCTGGCGTCGCTAGGCGGCCGCGAGATAGCGCGCAAAGCATTCATTGCGCATGTTCGCGCGTCTGTCGATGCACCACCGATTCCTTGGCACTTCGACAAGACCGTATTGCGCGATGTCGTCGCGCCGGCGGCGTAGGAAGAATCAGGCCGAATCCGGATCCGTCGCCCACCGAGCCGCGGGTCACGAGCCGTAAGGCACGCCGGGTTTGCAATACCAGAGACGCTTCGAGAGCTGCCAACGTGACTCATCCCAACGAGCTGCCTCTTTCCCCGCTTTCCGCGCTGCAATTTTATGCAACGGCGCCCTATCCCTGCAGCTATCTGGATGGCCGCATCGCGCGTTCGCAAGTCGCCACCCCCAGCCATCTGATCAACTCCGACGTCTATACCGACCTCGTCAAAGCCGGCTTCCGCCGCTCGGGTGTGTTCACCTACCGCCCGTATTGCGATGGCTGCCGCGCCTGCGTGCCGGTGCGCGTGCCGGTCGATCATTTCGTGGCGAACCGCACGCAACGCCGGGTCTGGAAGAAGCACGGCGAGCTGGTCGCAACGGTCGCCCCACTGCATTACGACGAAGAGCACTACGCGCTCTACATGCGCTATCAGTCGGCACGGCATGCCGGGGGCGGCATGGACCGCGACAGCCGCGACCAATACGAACAGTTCCTGCTGCAGAGCCGGATCAACTCGCGGCTGGTCGAGTTTCGCGAGCCGCTGCCGGATCATCCGGAAGCGCCGGGCATTCTGCGCATGATCAGCATGATCGACATCCTCGGTGACGGGCTCTCGTCGGTCTATACGTTCTTCGAACCGGGTCTGCCGCATACCAGCTTCGGCACCTACAACATCTACTGGCAGATCGAGCAGGCGAAGAGCCTCAAGCTGCCCTACGTGTACCTCGGCTACTGGATTCGCGAGAGCCCGAAGATGGCGTACAAGGCGAATTTCCGGCCACTCGAAGGCTTGATCGACGGTGCCTGGAAAGTGCTCGATCCCGCTACCGTCGATCTGCCGCCGGTCGATCTGGCGATTCAGGGCCGGCGCGGGCCGCTGCGGCCGTAACGATTCTCCACGCCCCTTCCAGTTAGTCTCATTAACGCCTCAAAGCCGGTAAAATGGCGGGTTCCCATTTTCCGGCCGCCCGGCCTCGTCCCGTGTTCAGTTCCCTCTACCCGCTCGTACGCGCCCAACTCTTTCGCATGGACGCGGAAGACGCTCACCACCTGACCTTGCGTATCCTCGGCGCCGCCGGCCGCACCGGTCTTGCAGGCGTGCTCGCGCCACGCGTGCCAAATGCGCCGCGCACCGTGATGGGGCTGACGTTCCGCAACCCGGTCGGGCTCGCCGCGGGTCTCGACAAGGACGGCGCGTGCATCGACGGTCTGGCGGCGCTCGGCTTCGGCTTCATTGAAGTGGGCACGGTCACGCCGCGCGCGCAGCCGGGTAATCCGCGCCCGCGCATGTTCCGCCTGCCGCAGGCGAATGCCGTGATCAACCGGATGGGCTTCAACAACGCGGGCGTCGACCAGTTTGTCAAGAACGTGCAGGCTGCGCGCTATCGCGGCATTCTCGGGCTGAACATCGGCAAGAACGCTGACACGCCGATCGAGCGCGCCGCCGAAGACTATCTGTACTGCCTCGAACGCGTGTACCCGTTCGCGAGCTACGTGACGGTCAACATCTCGTCGCCGAACACGAAGAATCTGCGCCAGTTGCAAGGCGCGGGCGAACTCGACGCGCTGCTCGCCGCCTTGAAGGACAAGCAGCAACGTCTGGCCGACATGCACGGCAAACTGGTGCCGCTCGCGCTGAAAATCGCGCCGGACCTCGACGACGAACAGATCAAATCGATCGCCGATACGCTGTTGCGCCATAAGTTCGAAGGCGTGATCGCCACCAACACCACGCTGTCGCGCACCGCCGTCACCGGCATGCAATACGGCGACGAAGCCGGCGGCCTGTCGGGCAAGCCGGTGTTCGACGCGTCGAACGAAGTGATCCGCAAGCTGCGCACCGAAGTCGGCGAGACGGTGCCGATCATCGGCGTGGGCGGGATTTTCTCGGGCGAGGACGCGCGCGCGAAGCTGGCTGCGGGCGCTTCGCTGGTGCAGCTCTACACCGGTTTCATCTACCGCGGACCGGCGCTGGTGGCCGAATGCGCGCAGGCGCTGCGCTAAGCCGCCCCAATCCGCATCCGTAATATAGACATATTCAAACGGTATTTAGGTTTCGATAGTCTGCTTTGTTATGCTTTCGTCTGTTAAAACGCCAGACGAACAAAAAAGGAACACGATGAAATTTGGCTTGCTGAAAAAGATGCTCGTCGCCGGCCTGATCGGCGCGTCGTTCACTGCTGTCACCGCCCACGCGGACGACCTGCTCGACCAGGTCAAGCAACGCGGCACGCTGCGCATCGGTCTGGAAGGCACCTTCCCGCCGTTCAATTCGAAAGCGCCGTCGGGCGAACTGGTCGGCTATGACGTCGACATCGCCAAGGCCGTCGCCGCGAAGCTCGGCGTGAAGCCGGAGTTCGTCACGACCGAGTGGAGCGGCATCATCGCCGGTCTGCAGGCGAACAAGTTCGACGTGATCGTCAACCAGGTTGGCATCACCGACGCACGCAAGCAGGCGCTCGACTTCTCGCCGGCGTACACGTACTCGGCCGCGCAACTGATCCAGCGTAAGGACGACACGCGTCAGTTCAAATCGCTCGACGATCTGAAGGGCAAAAAACTCGGCGTCGGTCTGGGCACGAACTACATGGACATGGCGAAGTCGGTGCCGGGCATCGACGTGAAGACGTATCCGGGCGCGCCTGAATACCTGCGCGATCTGGCCGCCGGCCGTCTGGACGCGGCGCTGAACGACCGCCTGATGCTCGCGTATCTGATGAAGAACTCGCAACTGCCGCTGCGCACGGGCGCGACGGTCGGCGCAGGCAACCCGTCGGGCATTCCGTTCAGGAAGGGCAATCCGAAGTTCGCCAAGGCGATCGACGAGGCGATGACCCAGCTCGAAGCGGACGGCACGTTCTCGAAGATCTCGGACAAATGGTTCGGTATCGACGTCAGCAAGCCGATCAAGTAACGCGCGCTGGATGAAACGAAGGGCGGCATCGTCGATGATGCCGCCCTTCGCTTTTGCAGAGGCGTTTATCGCAGAGGCGCTTATCGCCCGCCAAAGTTTATGATGTGCGCTTTGCGCGCCAACCCTACCCACCGCTCATGTCCACCACTTCCCTGCTCGTCCAATCGCTTCCTGTGCTCGCACAGGGCGCCGTCCTGACGGTCAAGTTCGCGGTTCTGTCGATGATCTTCGGCCTCGTTGCCGGCGCCGTGCTCGCGGTGATGGGCATCAGCCACAGCCGCGTGCTGAACTGGATCGCGCGCGTGTATGTCAGCCTGT
Organism: Paraburkholderia elongata; assembly: GCF_013177735.1. Lineage (GTDB taxonomy): Bacteria > Pseudomonadota > Gammaproteobacteria > Burkholderiales > Burkholderiaceae > Paraburkholderia > Paraburkholderia elongata. The sequence goes on from NZ_WOEZ01000185.1 coordinate 91,463, forward strand.
TCCGCGGCACGCCGCTACTGGTGCAGATCTTCGTGATCTATTACGGCTTGCCGACTCTCGGCATTTCGCTCGACCCGACACCCGCGGGCGTGATCGCGTTATCGGCGAACGTGGCGGCGTATCTGTCGGAGAGCATGCGCGGCGCGATTCTCGGCATTCCCAGCGGCCAGTGGCTGGCCGCCTATAGCCTGGGGCTCTCGCGACGCCAGACGCTGCGCTACGTGATCGCGCCGCAGGCCTTGCGCATCGCCGTGCCGAGTCTGTCGAACAGTTTGATCAGCCTGATCAAGGATACGTCGCTGGTGTCGGTGATTACCGTGACCGAATTGCTGCGCAGCGCGCAGGAGATCATTGCGTCGACCTATCAGCCGCTGCCGCTGTACCTTGCGGCAGCCGCAGTCTACTGGGTGCTGTGCCAGGTGCTCGAATGGGTGCAGCACTGGTACGAAAAGCGCCTGGCGCTACCGACGCGCCACTGAGCCTCCATACTTCGCCGCCAACTTACCGGCTGGCGGCGAGCGACGCCGCATCCAGCGGCGCGCCAAAGCGCTCGAAGCGCGGTTTGTAGTAGTGATCCGGGTCAAGCGAAAACGCGACGTGACGCGTGCGGCCCATCAGTTCCTTGCGCGGAAAGAAGCCGAAGTAACGCGAATCGGCGCTGTCATCGCGATTGTCGCCAAGCATCAGATACTTGCCTTGCGGCACGATCACCGGCCCGAACGAATTACGCGGACTCGGCGCCTCAGGCGCAAGCCGCACCGTGTGCGTAACGCCGTCGAAACGTTCGGTCAGATAGTCGCCTGGAGATGCGGCATCGCCCGGCAGCGGCTTCAGGTGCAGCGGCCGATAATCCGCGCGCACGCCGTTCACGTACAGCACGTTGTCGCGCATGGCGACACGGTCGCCGGGCAAGCCGATCAGACGCTTGACGATCAACTCATGTGCGGCCGACGAATCGATCGTGACGATATCGCCGCGCTGCGGATCGTGCAGATGCGCGATCGTGATGTGGGTGAGCGGCACGCGCAGATCGTAGGCCATCTTGTCGACGAAAATCCGGTCGCCTTCGCGAATGGTCGGCAACATCGAACCGGTCGGCACGACGTTCCAGTCGGCCACGGCGCTGCGGAACAGCACCATCAGAAATAGAAAGGCGACGAGGCTCTTGTTGTCGTGCCACAGTTTTCCAAGCATGCGCATCGCAGGCGGCTCCAGTGGAAGGTGATCGAAAGCTGTGAGCAGGCGGGCTCTTTTTTCGAGTCCGCGCGCCCGTGCAAATCGTACCACCGCCGCTGGAAGCAACGCGGCAACGGGCCCTCACTCTCCCGCGAACTTAAGCCCCAACGCGGCGCGCGCGGCATCGGCCATTTCGATCATCTGCAGCGACTTGCTATGCGGCATCAGCGGACTCTCAATCTGCCCCGCTCGAATCAGCTCGCAAAAATGCGCGGTCTCGTAGTTCAGACCGCCGCCTTCGAACGGTTCATCGAGTTCGACCACATGGCCGTCGGCGTAGCGGATCGTCGCGCGCGCCGGATTCCACCAGGGCTCATGAATCGTGACATGCCCGCCTTTGGCCATCAGCAACGCGTCGCCCTTGCCGTGCAGGTCGAGTCCGCAAAATAGCTGGGCGATACCGCGCTCATGCTGACTGTTCAGGCTCGCAAACGTATCGACGCCGGTCCGGCCGAGCCGCCCGAGCGTCTGCACCTCACGCGGCGCACCAAGCCAGTCGACCGCGAGAAACATCTCGTAGACGCCGATATCGAGTAGCGCGCCGCCCGCATGCTCGAACGACATCGACGGATGATCGTCCGGCACGCCCGACACCGAACAGCCGGCGCGTACGAGACCCACCTCGCCGATCGGCTCGGCATCCAGATGCGCGCGCAACTTTCTGTAGAGCGGATAAAACGGCGGCTTCATGGCTTCCATGAAAAGCCGTTGCTCGGCGCGCGCGACCTCGAGCACGCGCTCGAGTTGCGGCTTGTTGACGGTGGCGGGTTTTTCGCACAGCACGTGCAGACCGGCTTGCAGCGCGGCGACTGCGTAGTCGGCGTGACTGTCCTGGACCGTGGCGATATAAAGCGCGTCGATACCGCTCGCGAGCAGCGCGTCGAAACTCGCGCACGCCTCGCCGCCGAATTCTTCGGCGAAGGCCAAGGCCGGTTCGGCGCGACGTGACCACAGCGCGGTGAGTTGCGCATGCGGCACATGGGTGAGTCCTTGAGCAAAGCGACGGGCAATGCGGCCCGTCCCGACGATCCCCCAGCGAATCATGCCGCCCGAGGGGGCTTCTTGCATTGCGATTGTCATCGTCCCTTCGAGTCCGTGCAGTTCAGAACAGGCGCTATTGTGACGCAAGCCGCGCGCGTGTGCGCGGGCATGCCGCCGCGCCGTTCGTTATGCCAGGTCTCTACAGGAAGGCAAGCTGAGCCGCCGCCGCAGCGGCCACGCTCGGCCGCGCTCAGCCGCGCACCGGCGGTTCCGGAGCGAACTTGCTGCCGATCTCTTCCGTGACGTAGTCGATCATCGCCAGCGAGGCGATTTCCGCTTCCTTCGGATCGCGCCGTTCGATTGCTTCGACCACGCGTTGATGCGTGCTCACCGCCTTCTCCCACATACCTTCTTTCTGACTGACGATCGGGTTGACGGTCGACAGCGCGCCGCGAATGATCGCCGCCATCTGTTTGAAGAACTGATTGCCGCTCGCCACCACGATGCGAGCGTGGAAGAGTTCATCGGCGGCCTGATAGCCGGGCTCGCCCGGCCGGATCACGCGGAACGCTTCGAAGGCCTCGCGAATCGCGGCGATGTCGGCGGCGCTGCCCCGCGCGGCCGCCTGCGCCGAGGCGCGCGGTTCGATCAGGATGCGAAACTCGATCACGTCGCGCAGAAACAGCGGATCGGGCTTCGCGCGAAAACGCCAGTTCACGACGTCCTCGTCGATCATGCGCCAATCGCTCATCGGCCGGATGCGCGTGCCGATCTTGGGCCGCACGTCCAGCATGTCGCGCGCGAGCAGCATCGACAGCGCCTCGCGCATGACGGTGCGGCTGACGTCGAATTCCTTCGACAGCACATCCTGCGGTGGCAGGATGGCGCCGTACTTCTCTTCGACAATGCCGGTCACAAGTCCGTCCATGACTTTGCTGACCAGCGATCGATCCTTGTTTGCCTGTTCCATGACCCTCTCCCCGAAGCGGTGTTTGTCCCCGCGTAGCCTGTTGATCAAGCAGCCCTAGTGTGTCGTTTTATCGATGTGTTTTGTTCTTTTACGATACGTTGCTAGCTTCGAAACGGTTGCGCCAGTTGGGAAACGTCCTGAGAGGGTTATCCCTCTGAAGAATTGTTTCTTCCGTGTAACGCCGCATGTTTTGACGGGCCATAAGCTTGCGTCCCAAGCGTGCCTGCGTTCCAAAATTTGCATAGTGCGAAGACGCACGTAGTGAATCGAATTGTCTGATCCTCACCCCTCGTTGGCTGCGGACAGGCGCGAAAAGACCGGCGCAACGATGCGGCGCGTCACGCGTCGAGCTTCGTTGGCAACTGAATGTGAAAAACACGGGCGAATTGAAGGGAAACCAGGCGTCCAACGTGCATGGAAGGCGCGATCAGCATTCGCACCATCACAGGAGTTCGAACGTGTTGACGGAGGCCGCGCCATCGCGCTCGCGGCGCCGCGTTCCGAAGAGCGGCTGGCTGCCGCGCACCTGGCGCGTCAGGCCGATGAACGGCACGCCATGTTCGAGGTACGGCCCCTCCGTCTTGCGAAAGCCGAATTGCTCGTAGAAGTCGCGCAAACCGAGCGGCGCGCTCACGCGCGCGGCGTGCCCCGGCCAACGCTCGGCGATCGCCTGCAGTACCCGTTCGAGCAACAGTTCGGCGGTGCCGTCGCCGCGCCGCAGCGGGCTCGTCAGCACCTTGTCGACAGTGATTTCCGGATCTTCAGCGTCGCCGGGTTGCAGGCGCGCGTAGGCCAGGATCGGCATGGGGCGGGCCATATCCTCGACCGCGAAGACGTGCAGCGCGTTCTCATCGCGGCCATCGGCATCAAGACAGACGTGCGATTGCTCGACCACGAAGACCGCGCTGCGCGCCCGCAGGATCAGATACAACTCACGTGCCGAAAGCTGCCCGAATTCCAGCGTTTTCCAGTTCATGACGTTCCCCAGCGGAAAATAAGTTCAGCGAGGACGGCATCGCACGCCGCCCTCGACGGCCTGGCTCGACACGGCGGCCGGTTGTCATGGCTACACGGTACGTCCGCGAAACGCGTGTTTCAGTGCGGCATCGCACCGACGCTGGGTTTTGGCAATTCTTAAACGGGGCGTCGTGAAATCATGACCGACGAATGCCTCAACGGCCTCGATATTCGTCTGCTGAACGAACGTGCTCAACCGTTGCACGTGCAACTGGAATCCCCGTAGAGAAACTCGTTGCCCGTGCATCCAATGCGGAGTTTAAAGCTGACGCAACATACGAGGCACACGCTGGCGAAGTCCGCGCGATCAATGCGGTATCCGCCACCTTCTATGGTTGAATGTCGTCCCTAAACTAGCCATCCCATCGCAATGCGCCAAAAGCCCGCGCTGCACGAGCCCACCTGTCTGGTCTGCGGAATCACTGTTGGTTTAATTGCGACTTCCCGGTCCTCAAAAAGGACACTTCGTACGGTACCGTATGCAGCGTATGGAACACATCTGAATCAATTCCGGCACACTCCGGACGGCCCCTGACAACGCACGCGCGAAGGCTATTTCATCTCTGAGACACCCGCTGCAAAGCGATGCTCATCAACCGCTAACCCAATCCGATCAATGACTTGGCGCGAATAAAAAACCCCTTCGAAGGGGTCGCGCGTTAAGCAGACGTTGTACAGAATTGAAACAAAAAGCCACGTTTGGTTTCGCACACCGCTAAGGCTCTGTTCGCTGCGCCACACCAGCACTCGTTTTCTCCATGGTTGGCACGCTCCTCGCTAAAGAGAAAGCGCAACGCCGCGTCGCCGTAACGAGATCGACAAGAACGACGGTGGCGCATAAGGCCAATACGGGGCCGTACCTGTTCATCCCTTCGCTGCCTGCCAGGCAGCACGTCGTCGATTCAAGGATGCGGGCATCGGATCAAAAACACGAAGCCACGCGACGCACGGCTTCAGCAAGGACCGATCATGTTGACACTTCAATCAGATCTGCACGGCAACCATTTGCTTGGCGCATTGCCGTCCCACGAATGGCAAGCACTTGCCCCGCATCTCGAACTGGTCCATCTGCGCACCGAACAACTGCTGTGCGATTCGGGTCAACGCATCCATCACGTCTACTTCCCGACCACGGCGATCATCTCGATGCTCTCGACCATGGAAGACGGCAGTTCGGTCGAAATCGCCGCGGTCGGCCGTGAAGGCATGACCGGCGTGCCGGTGCTCACGGGCGGCGAAACCATGCCGAACCGCGTGCAGGTGCAATGCGCCGGCTTCGCCTACCGAATGAGCGCACAGGCGCTCAAGCAGCAATTCGCACGCTCCGACTTCCTGCGCCGCCTCATGCTGCTGTACATGCACGCCCTCCTCACGCAAGTCGCGCAAACCGCGGCCTGCAATCGCCACCACGCGTTGAACAAGCAACTGTGCCGCTGGCTGCTGATCGAGGTGGACCGCGTGGCATCGAACGATCTGACGGTCACCCAGCAACTGATCGCCGACATGCTGGGCGTGCGCCGCGAAGGCATTACCGAAGCGGCCGGCAAGTTGCATGACGAAGGCCTGATTCATCACAGCCGCGGCCATATCAAGGTACTCGATCGCAAGGGTCTCGAAGCGCGCGCCTGCGAATGTTACGGCCTCGTGAAACGCGAATTCGACCGTCTGCTGCCGCGCCTGCACCAGGCTGAAACCGTCGAGTAAGCAGCCATCCGAAGGCTGCATCGTGCGACTAGAAGGTAGATCGTCATGTTCGGGAATACTGCGCGATGTCTCGACGCACTCTTCGTGATTGCGGGCGGGCTGCTCGCTCACTGGATGCGTTTTTCGACGCCGATTGCGTTGTCGGACACCGAGCGCCTCCTGATCGCCTTTAACTGCGTGCTCGTGTTGCTGCTGTTTCCCGGCTTCGGCGTCTATGAAACGTGGCGCGGCAAGGCGCTGCCTTCCATGCTGTTAAGAGTTGCCGCAGCGTGGCTGATTGTCGTCGCCACCGCTCTTGTGCTGGCGTTCACCTTGCACCGCATGGATGCGGTTTCGCGGCTGTGGTTCGGTTACTCGACGCTGATCTCCGGCGCGCTGATCATCGTCACCAAGTGCCTCGTGCATGTGGCCTTGCGCAGCGTGCGCCGGCGCGGCATGAATTTCCGCACGGTCGCGATCGTCGGTGCGCCCGGCTTCTCGCGTACGTTGCTCGCGCATCTCGACCATGCGCCGCAAGCCGGCTTCAAGCCGGTCTGCGTTTTCGACACCGGCGACACCGGCATCGAAGCAGCCGGCGCGTACGGCGCGCGTCTGAATCGCCTGCCGGTGCTGACCGACCTGAACGCGTTCGCCGCCAAGGTGCGCGAAGAGCATGTGAACGAAGTGTGGCTCGCTTTACCGCTTTCCGAAGAACATACGATCTATCGCTTCACGCGCATTTTCAGGCATGACTTTGTGAATCTGCGCTTCATTCCCGATGTACGCAGCCTCTCGCTTTTCAACCACGCGCTGGTCGATGTCGTCGGTTTACCCACGCTCAATCTGAGCGCGACACCCGTCTCGTCGCCGCAGATGTGGCTCAAGCTGATCTTCGACCGCCTGTTCGCGGCGGCCGCCCTGCTGGCGCTCGCGCCCCTGTTCATCGTGCTCGCGATCGGCATCAAGCTGGGCTCGCCGGGGCCGGTGTTCTTCCGCCAGACCCGCAAGGGCGTGGACGGCCAGCCATTCGCGATCTACAAGTTCCGTTCGATGACCGTGCACCACGAAGCCCGCGGCCAGGTCACGCAGGCTGCACGCAACGACGCGCGCATCACGAAGCTCGGCGGCTTCATGCGCCGCACCAGTCTCGACGAACTGCCGCAATTTCTGAACGTGCTGCTCGGGCAGATGTCGGTGGTTGGTCCGCGGCCCCATGCGGTCGAGCACGACGATCTCTACAAGGATCAGGTGTACGGCTATATGAACCGCTACCGGATCAAGCCGGGCATCACCGGCTGGGCGCAGGTAAACGGTTATCGCGGCGCCACCACCAAGGTCGAAAAGATGGAGACGCGCGTCAAGTTCGACCTCTTCTACATCCATAACTGGTCGTTCTGGTTCGACATGAAGATCGTGTTCATCACGATTTTCAGAGGTTTCGTCGGCCGCAACGCCTTCTGACCATGCCTCTGCGGGAACCGTCTGTGAAAGTCTCCGTGATCGTGCCGACGTACCGGCGCACCGCCGATCTCGCACGCTGCCTCGCGGCACTCGATGCGCAGGAGCGCCGCGCCGACGAAGTGATCGTGATCGCACGCCACGACGACTACGCGACGCTCGACTGGCTGCGCACACGCGAAGCGAACCGGCCCGACCCGCGCCGCTGGATCGTGCTGGTGGACAAGCCGGGCGTGGTCGCGGCTTACAACCTCGGCATCGACAGCGCCAGCGGCGGCGTGCTCTGCTTTACCGACGACGATGCGGCACCGCATTCCGACTGGATCGCGCGGATCGCCCGCGCGTTCGAAAACGATCCGGCACTCGGCGGCCTGGGCGGACGCGACATCGTGCATGAACGCAATGGCATTCTGCAGGGGCAGAAGCCGCTGGTGGGCCTCGTGCGCTGGTATGGCCGGATCATCGGCAATCACCATATCGGCCACGGCGCGCCACGCGAAGTCCAGGTGCTCAAGGGCGTCAACATGGCGTTTCGCCGCGAGGCGATCGGCACACTGCGCTTTGACGCCCGCTTGCGCGGCACTGGCGCGCAGGTTCACTGCGAGATGGCCTTCAGTCTGGAGGTGCAAAGGCGCGGCTGGGCCCTGATTTACGACCCGTCGCTGCTGGTGGAGCACTTCCCGGCCCAACGCTGCGACGAAGACCAGCACTTCACATTTAACGACGCCGCTTTCTATAACGCGTCATTCAATCTCCGACTCATCATGTGCGAATACCTGAGCCCACCCGGCCGATGGGCGTTCGTCGTTTACTCGACGCTGATCGGCGATCGTGCGGACCCGGGGTTCCTGCGCGCATTGTCGTTGGCATTCGAGCGCGGCGGCGTGGCACTCGCGCTTCGTAAATGGCGAGTTGGTTTGCGCGCAATGCGCGGGGCATGGCAGGAGGCGGCGCGCTGACCGATCAGTAGGGGGCTTCACGCGAGGGACCACCAAAATAACGATCAAAATGGCAGCCGCAGCGTCCAGCACAAGTCTGGCGCCGCGCCGCGCTTACAGAAATGCGCTGACGTCGGTATGAAAACGCACGGCCAGCGCCTTCGCCACCTTTTTGCTGATGGCGCGCCGGCCCGCGAGAATATCGCTCACCACGGTGGGCGATGCGATACCGATCAGATCCTTTTGCTTGAGCCCGTGCGTCTCCAGCAGATGCCGCAGCACTTCGCGCGGTTCCGCTTTCGGGATCGTCACGTTGCTCGCTTCCCAGCTTTCGATCAGGTCGGTAACAATCGCGAACAGATCAGCCAGCGGATCCTCCTCGCTACCGTTCAGGTGATCGGCGAGCGCGTTGGCGAGCCGCACCATCTTCTGATAGTCCTGCTCGTTGCGAATGGGCGTGATCGGCAACTGGGTTTGCAACGCAGCCCAGGTTTGAGCAATGTCGGGAAAGGCTCCCGGAAGGCGATCGGCATTCATGAGTTTAAATTCTTCCTCGTCCAAAGGTCGTATTGCGCATGCGTCAGTACGTGACGAACGAACAACGACTGCCTGTTGTAGTGAATCGCCGCGATGATCCGGAACCGGTTGCCGCCCACGTCGAGGCCGGATCGACACCGATAGTCAGCCGGACGGCATAGACCGAACAGCCAGCTACGGCTTACTGCAGTATGAAAACAGCATTTTATTCGCATATCGCGAAGTTCTAAATATGCGGATAACGAGATAATCATCCCGCTTCACGGCATCGCTTTATCGCCCCGCGTCACGACTCTTTTTCGAACTCACGTCACCCTGTGCCGCGGCTGTACGCGAGTTCGCCTCAGCGCCCCCAACTACTTCCTTGCACACGTTCGCCGGGCCATGCGAGGTCCTCGGCCGCCAGATCGTGTTCGATCCGCTCTGCCGCAGCCACCCGCAGCCGCCAGCCTGACGCCGCGATCGTGCGCGTTACTTCGGCCATGAAGGCACGCCGGAAAACCGCCGGCGAAAAACGTTCGGCATTCGCGCGGCATGCCGCCGCTGTGATCTGTCCACTCTGCCGCTCGAAGCGGTCAATTGCGTCGAGCATCGACACGACCGTTTGGCTTGCGAAATACACACCGGTCGGACGCGCCTCGCCGACCGGCACCACCGTTTCAAGCGCCCCGCCCTTGCCGAATGCGATGACCGGCGTGCCGCATGCCTGCGCTTCGAGCGCGACGATGCCGAAGTCTTCTTCGGCGGCGAACACGAAGGCGCGCGCGCGTTGCAGATGATCCTTGAGAACCTTGAACGGCTGATCGCCGAGGATCGTCACATTCGGACCGGCCTTGGCGCGAATCGCCGCCATCTCTGGCCCGTCGCCGATCACGATCAGCTTGCGGTGCGGCGTCGCCGTGAAGGTTTCGACGATCAGATCGATTCGCTCGCAAGGCACCATCCGCGAGGCGGTCAGATAGAAGTCTTCCTTGTGTGTGGACAGTTCGAACTGGTGCACGTCGACGGGAGGCGGAATCACCGCCGCATCGCGCCGGTAAGTTTTCATCATGCACCGCGCGACGAATTGCGAATTCACGATCAGACCGTCGACGCTGTTCGCCGAATGCGAATCCCAGCCGCGCAGATAATGAAGTAACGCACGCACGACCCATGACTTCGGCCCGCGCGTCAGATTCGCTTCGCGCAAATACTGGTGCTGCAGATCCCACGCGTAGCGCATCGGCGCATGCACGTAGCTCACGTGCGTCTGATTGGGGCCGGCCAGTACACCCTTAGCAGCAGCGTAGGAACTCGTGATGATGAGGTCGTAACCTGAGAGATCGAATTGCCCGATGGCCAGCGGAATCAACGGCAGATACGCGCGATAGTGGCGCCGCGCAAACGGCAGGCTTTGAATGAACGATGTCGTGACGGGTTTGCCACCCAGCGGCCGGCGGTCTTCGAGGAAATCGCCGAGACTGAAGAGATCGGCATCGGGAAAACACTCGATGATCTGTTCGAGCACTTTCTCGGCGCAGCCGGGTGCGACGAGCCAGTCGTGCACGATCGCCACGTTCATGATCTCTCCACCTGTCGATAAACGCCGCATGGCCATACCAACGAGTGTAAGTGCCGCATCATTTACTGTGCGTGCGTATGCGCACATTCGACGCGTGACAGTCCGCGAATAATGAAGACGCGCCATTCGCCTCTTGCAAACGGCGCGGGCAAGCCGCGCGCTAATGCGGGTTGACGTTGATTAGCGCGGGTCGAGGCTGGTCTCTGTTGGGGCGAGAAACTGGAAACGTAGGTTAGTGCAGGTTGAGGCTGGTTGCTGCTGGAGCGAGAGACCGCCGACCTAAGTCAGTGCAGGTCGACGTTAGTTCGATGCAGGCGTGCGAGCCGGCTAAAGCAGGCTCGCACCCGGCTGCAAAAGCGCGGTAATCAGCTCTTGCTGTATTCGATCGTCTCGACGCCTGTATCCGTGCCGAGCATGCACAAATTCGCGCCGCGGCCTGCGAACAGGCCCACCGTCACCACGCCCGGCCACGCATTGATGTGCGTTTCCATCGTGCGCGGGTCGCTGATGCGCAAACCCTTGACGTCGATGATCTCGTTGCCGTTGTCGGTAATGAACGGCACGCCTTCCTTGGTCACGCGCACCACCGGCACGCCGCCGAGCGCCGTCACGCGGCGGCCGATCGCGGTACGCGCCATCGGCACGACTTCGATCGGCAGCGGGAAGTTGCCGAGCGTGTCGACCAGCTTGCTCGCGTCGGCGATGCAGACGAACACGTCCGACACCGAGGCGACGATCTTCTCGCGCGTCAGCGCGCCGCCACCGCCCTTGATCATCGCGCCGCTGTGGTCGATTTCATCGGCGCCGTCCACATACACCGGCAGCGAATCGATTTCGTTCAGGTCGAGCACCTTGAAACCGTGCGATTGCAGACGCGCGGTGGTGGCGAGCGAGCTCGACACCGCGCCGCGATAGCGGGTCTTGCTGGCGGCCAGCGCGTCGATGAAACAGTTCGCGGTGGAGCCGGTGCCGACGCCGATCACGGAGCCTTCCGGCACGTTGGCGTTCACATAGTCGGCAGCGGCCTGGCCGACCAGTTGCTTGAGTTCGTCTTGGGTCATGGGGAATGCAGGCGAGCGTAGAAAACGACAAGTTTACCGGAGTCGCGAGCGCGCTTCGTTTACTTCCTCATTTACTTCTTCACCGAGCGCTGCCGAACCGCTTCGAACAGGCACACGCCGCTCGCCACTGAGACGTTCAGGCTTTCGACCGTACCCGCCATCGGAATCTGCATGACGACGTCGCAGGTATCGCGCGTGAGACGGCGCATGCCCTCGCCTTCGGCGCCCATCACCAGCGCGACCGGACCGTCGAGTTCGGTCTCGTAGAGGCTCTTGGTGGCTTCGCCGGCGGTACCGACAACCCACACGCCCGCGTCCTTCAACTCACGCAGCGCACGCGCCAGATTCGTGACGGTGATGTACGGCACGGTGTCGGCTGCGCCGCTCGCCACCTTCGCAGCCGTCGCATTCAACCCCACCGCGCGGTCACGCGGCGCGATCACCGCGTGCGCGCCGGCCGCATCGGCCACGCGCAGGCAGGCGCCGAGATTGTGCGGATCGGTCACGCCGTCCAGCACCAGAATCAAGGGCGAACCGTTGATGCCGTCGAGCAGTTCGGCAAGATTCTGCGCGAGCGGCATATCGCCCGCACGCGCCACCACGCCCTGGTGCCGCTCGGTATGCGAGAGACCCCACAGACGCGTTTCGTCGGCGGCGATCAGACGCACGCCGGCTTCTTTCGCCGCATGCAGGAATTCGGTCATGCGACGGTCTTTGCGCGTCGCGTCGTAATAAACCTCTTCGACCGTCGACGCATCGTGCCGCATACGCGCGGTCACTGCGTGGAAACCGTATAGAACCTTGAGACGTGACATGACTGAAAAACCTTTGATTGAGCGCGCCTTGAAACGCGCGCTGCTGTGATGAATACGAGCCTGCTTACTGTGTTGCTGGCGTATCTGCTTCGATACTTGACTTGATTGCGATGAAACGAAGACCGCGCGCAACCGGTACGTCTCAACGTACCCGATGCGCGCGGTTCAAGCCGTCATGCGACTTCAGCGCTTCTTGCGGGCCTGCGGTTTCGATGCCGGCTTGGCCGCAGCGCCGCCGTGCTTCTTCGCCGCGCCGCGTGCCGCGCGCGCTTCCTTGACGGCCGCGGTTTGCGCCGGCGCAGCCTTCTTGCGCCGTCCACCCGCGCCTGCCGTCGCGCCGCCTACCCCGCCGTCCATTGGCGGCAACGAACGCACGCGTGCACCGCCGCTTTCGCCGGATGCCTTGTCGGCAAGAGCCGGACGACTCGCCGGCGGCTTGATCGGCGTATCGCGCACGAGGCGGAAGTCGATCTTGCGCGCATCGAGATCGACGCGGCTCACCTGCACCCGCACGCGATCCGACAGGCGGTAGCGAATGCCGGTGCGCTCGCCGCGCAACTCGTTCTTGATCTCGTCGTACTGGAAGTAGTCCGAGCCCAGTTCGGTGACATGCACGAGGCCTTCAATAAAGAGCGAGTCGAGCTGCACGAAAATGCCGAACGACGTCACGCCGTTCACCATGCCGCCGTACTCTTCACCCAGCTTGTCGCGCATGAAGTAGCACTTGAGCCAGGCTTCGACGTCGCGCGATGCTTCGTCCGCGCGGCGTTCGTTGGCCGAGCAATGCAGACCGAGCTCTTCCCAGATCGCCACGTTGTTCCCACGCTGACGGCCACGCTTTTCGTCGTCGGCTTGCTGCATCGCGCGGGCGCGCGGCGACAGCGCCGTATTCAACTCGACGCCCTGCGGCGGCTCCGGCTGATACTTGCGGCCTTGCAAAACCGCGTAGATCGCGCGGTGCGTGAGCAGGTCGGGATAGCGGCGAATCGGGCTCGTGAAGTGCGCGTACGCCTCATATGCGAGACCGAAGTGGCCGATGTTGTCCGGACTGTAGACGGCCTGTTGCATTGAGCGCAGCAGCATGGTCTGCAACATCTGCGCGTCCGGCCGTTCGCGGATCTGCGCCATCAGCGCGGCGTAATCACTAGCATGCGGCTTGTCGCCGCCGGCGAGCGTGAGGCCCATGCCGCGCAGGAAGGTGCGCAGATTCTCGAGCTTCTCAGCGGTCGGTCCGGCGTGCACCCGGTACAGACCCGGGTGCTTGTTGCGCTTGAGGAAGTCAGCCGCGCAGACGTTCGCGGCCAGCATGCATTCCTCGATCAGCTTGTGTGCGTCGTTGCGGGTGCGCGGAATGATCTGCTCGATCTTGCCCTGCGCATTGCAGACGATGTACGTCTCGGTCGTATCGAAGTCGATCGCGCCGCGCTTCTGGCGCGCGGCGAACAGCGACTTGTAGACGCCATACAGATTCTGCAGTTGCGGCAGCAAGGCGGCGCGACGCGCGGCCTCCGGGCCCTTGGTGTTCTTGAGGACCGCGGCGACTTCAGTGTAGGTGAGGCGCGCGGCGGAATTGATCACACCCGGATAGAACTGATATGCCTTCACTTCGCCACGCGCGGTGACGATCATGTCGCACACCAGCACGCAACGGTCGACGTGCGGATTCAGCGAGCACAGTCCGTTCGAGAGCTTTTCCGGCAGCATTGGAATCACGCGGCGCGGGAAGTACACCGAGGTGCTGCGCTCGAGCGCGTCGGCGTCGAGCGCGCTCTTCGGATGCACATAATGCGAGACGTCCGCGATCGCAACGATCAGGCGGAAGCCTTCGCCGCGGCCGACCTGAACCGGTTCGCAATAGACCGCGTCGTCGAAGTCGCGGGCATCTTCACCGTCGATCGTGACGAGCGGCACGTCGCGCAGATCGATGCGATGACGCGCGTCGACCGGCCGCACCTCGTCGGGCAGCTTGGCGGCTTCGTCGAGCGCGGCCAGGCCGAATTCGTGCGGCACGCCGTACTTGCGCACCGCGATTTCGATTTCCATGCCGGGGTCGTCGATATCACCGAGCACTTCCACCACGCGGCCGAGCGGCTGCGAATGACGGCTCGGGAAATCGGTCAGCTCGACCACCACCACCTGGCCGACCTTGGCCTTCTTGGTGTTCTGCGTGATCAGGATGTCGTGACCGATGCGCTTGTCTTCAGGCGCGACGATCAGCGCGCCGTTCTCGTTGAGCAGGCGGCCGATCACACGCTTGTTGGCGCGATCCGTGACTTCGACGATATGCCCTTCCGGCCTGCCGCGGCGGTCATAGCCGACGATGCGCGCAAGCACGCGATCGTTGTGCATAACCTTCTGCATTTCGCCGGTGGGCAGGAACAGATCGTCCTGGCCGTCGTCGCGAATGAGAAAGCCGTAGCCGTCGCGATGGCCCTGCACGCGACCCGCGACGAAGTTCGACGGATGGGTCAGCTGATAGAGATTGCGCTGATCGAGCCGGATCTGGCCGTCGCGCTCCATGGCACCCAAGCGCTTGAAAAATCCTTCGCGCTCCTGGCGCTTGATCGACAGGGCTTCGGCGATGTCGTTCGCGGCAAGCGGCGCTTCACTCGTGCGCAGGACGCCCAGGATTTCTTCGCGGCTTGGGATCGGATACGGGAATTTGCTCAAGGGCTTGTCGATGATGGGTTTCTCGGTTCGGGCCAGAAGCCTTGATTTCATTGGTTTTCGTTTCTGCTCATGCATTTACGAGTGTTTCGACAGCGTCTTATTGTACCGCGTTTACCCTAGTTTGCTCTTGTTTTCGTGGTGCCACGGTGCCAAAATCGGTGCCGCCAACGTCATGGCACCACGGAGCGGACACAATGGGCGCAATCACGCCACGAACGAACAAGGACGGTAGCACATCCTACAAGGCCCAGGTGCGGATCCGCAAGGATGGCAAGGTGCTGCACCAGGAAACCAAGACCTTTGCCCGCAGGCAGGCTGCCGTCGCCTGGGTGAAGAAACTGGAAACCGAACTAGCCGATCCGGCAGGGCTGAAAAAGGCGCTGGCCGAAGACCCGCCACTGAAAGACGTGATCGACCGGGCGCGGAAAGAGACCAAGCGGGCTATGAGCAAGTCGAAAATCAATGTGCTGAAAATGATTGAGGCACACGATTTCGCCATGAAGCGCTGTTCGCAGATTGACAGTGCGGCGCTCGTCGGATTCGTTGGCGGCCTCGGTGTTTCCCCGTCCACCGCAGACAATTACTTTTCGCATCTGGCATCCATCCTTAAAATCGCCAGGCCAGCATGGGGATTCCCGATTGACGAACAGGCAGTTAATGACGCCCGGGTGGTAATGAAGCGCCTCGGCACGATTGCCCGCTCAAATAAACGCGATAGACGCCCCACCGTCGATGAAATGAACCGGCTGATGGATTATTTCAGCAAGTCGAAAAGCACGCGCGGCGATACGCTGCCAATGACGTCGATCTGTTTAATGACGATTTTCTCGCTGCGCCGCTCCATCGAGATATGCAATATCACATGGAATGACCTTGACATCGACGGATGCCGGGTCATGGTGCGCGACCTTAAACATCCTGAAGAAAAGGCGGGAAATGATACGTGGTGTTATCTGACACCCGAAGCCTTGCGGGTGATTCTGGCCCAGCCGAAAGTGACCGGGCAACCGCGCATATTCCCGCACGTGCCCAAGTCGACCAGCGATGCATTCGCCAGTGCGACGCTCGCGCTCGGCATTGAAGACTTGACGCTCAACGATCTGCGGCACGAGGGCGCGAGCCGTCTGTCGGAGATGGGCTGGACTGTTCAGCGCGTTGCGTCCGTTTCTGGACACCGTAGCTGGAACACCCTGAAGCGGTACACGCACGTCCGAGAGGTTGGCGACAAATGGGCTGGCTGGGAATGGTTGGACCGCATAGCACCTCAGACCACGCCCGCCAGTTGATCGCATTCCTTCTTCGCTGCCGCCCGGGCCGCGTCGATGTAGTCGGCCAGGTCCTGCACATAGACGCCCTTGGCCGCCTTCTGGCTTTTCTCGCTCCGGACCAGCGGCAACGCGATTTCGCCGGTTGCGATCTTGCGTAGCAGCTTGTCCAGTTCGAGATGTGCGAAGTACTCCCGACGCACCTCTTCGATTGGGATCACAGCTCGAGCGCCAAACTGCGCCATCAAAAGAAACACGGTATTCATTCCCTACCTCCCAAGCCATTCCCGTCGAGTGACGGCCAAGATTCGTTGTGCTGCGTCGATCATGCGCCCTTCACACACAAAACCTGTTTTAGGACGGCAACCACTTCAACGAGATCGGTCTGGTTTGCCATGACTTCATCAATGTTCTTGTACGCACCAGGAATCTCATCAAGCACCGAATCATCCTTAAGACACTCGACGCCATCCGTTTGCGCCTGAAGGTCGGCCACCGTGAAGCGCTTGCGAGCTGCAGTTCGGCTCATCCGTCGCCCGGCACCATGCGAGCATGAGCAGTAGGATTGAAGTTCGCCCTTCCCTCGCACGATATAACTGCGTTGCCCCATTGAGCCGGGGATAATCCCCAGATCGCCCTCACGCGCCCGAATGGCCCCCTTCCGCGTGATCCACAGATTCCGCCCGAAGTGATTCTCCCGGGCGACATAGTTGTGATGACACTGGATCGCCTCCTGAGTCACCGTGAAATCTATGGAAATGTGTCGGCGTAATGCAGCAATGGTGCGCTCCATCATGACCCGGCGATTCTCCAGGGCGTACTCTTGCGCCCACTCGACGGCTGCCATGTAGTCGTTGAAGTCCTCGGTGTCTTCAGGCAGGTAGGCCAGATCGACGTCGGGCAGGTTGATAAACCAGCCCTTCATAGCCTTCTTGGCGCGTTCGATGAAGTACGAGCCGATCATGTTTCCGATGCCGCGTGAACCGCTGTGGAGCATCACCCACACGTTTTGATCAGCATCGAGACATACTTCGATGAAGTGATTGCCTGAGCCAAGCGAACCCAGTTGCTTCCATGCCTTTGTCGTCAGGCTCTTGCCGATCCCCGGATGCTTCTCGCCGATCATCTTGAGGCGCATCAGGAATGACGGGTCAACATCAGGCATATCCTGGTCGCGTTGATGCGCTCCACCGGCGCCCAGCGGTATGTCTCGCTCTATCTGGCTGCGGATCGCCTTCAGGTCGTCAGGCAGATCGCTTGCCTTCAGAGACAGTCGCACTGCGACCATGCCACATCCCAGGTCGACCCCAACCGTTGCCGGAATTACAGCCTTGTCGGTGGCGATCACGGACCCGATAGTTGAGCCTCGGCCTGAATGCACATCCGGCATCAGTGCGACTCCGTTCGCCGCAATGAACGGCAGGCGCGCAAGATTCTTTGCCTGTTGCAATGCCTCCGGTTCGATATCATCCGTCCAAATCTTGATCGGCCGCGCGCCCTCTTCGTTGATGACCTTCTTCATCGTTGCTCCTCAGTTGTTTGTTCCGCAAACCACAGCACCGCCCTAAGTTCATCCACCGAGAAAACTCCATCCATCACCACTAGGTCAGCGCGCCAATCAGGTACGCCGTCGAGCATCTGGATGTTGCCGCCGCAGTCGCGGAGAATTTGTTTGGCTTGGTCGTGGGTCATTTTGGTTCCTTGATCAAATTCGCCTCGACCCACTGGCGCATGCGCACCCAGCGCTGCTCCGGAGTGTCATATTCGATATGACCAAGGGCGGCATTCCAGTGATAGTCGTTCTCGTCATTCTCGAACACGATTTCTGCCGCAAGAGCGGGCGCTATGTTGAAAGCCGCCCCAACGGCGTCACGGTCTTCCGGGTCAAGCTTCGCCATATCCACGCCGCGCGCATGCCCCAGGACGCCGATCGTGCAGAACTCACCTTCGGCGGTCTGCAGTTCGTCAGCAATTAGGCGCTTTTCCGGCATCGCATCGAGTGCCGCGGCGAGGTCCCGGAAAAATGCCTGCCCGCGCTTGCCTCTAATGGCTGACTTGACCGCGCCGCGCCACAACTCCACGCCTTCGTAATCGTCGCTATATCCGCTTCTGCTCATTTCTCATCCTTATATCGCTCACTGCGCTGCCTGGCCCGCTCGACCAACTTCATGAAATGACGCATTCGTAGCAACGTTCCGACAGCCTTCTGATAATCACCCCACGAGCCGACCATGAAGCGATACCCTCCGCAGCGCGGGCCGAACTTTGCAATGGCGATAGACAGTTGGGCTTCGGCCTGCTGAAGGTGCTGCTCGACTTCGCTCAGGACTTCTGCGTCGGTCTGGCGCATTAACCCTCCCTATCACCCAAAGCACCCCTAGCCCGCCCCTTCGCCCACCCCTCAAACTCGCCCGGGTCGTCCCATTCCGCCGTATCGGCGTTGGCGATTTCGCGGAGGGTTTGCTCTAGCAGGGTGATGCGGGCATCCTTCGCTTCGGTGAAATCCAGAATCGCATGACGATCGGCGGGAGTGATTTCGCGATTAGCATCGCGGATAAGTTCAATCAGATCACTCACTTTGCATCTCCATTGACAAGGCCCCGAATAGCGTTCTCGCAGTCCTGAACTGCCACGTTGTAGGCGATGTCATCGGCAGAGTCGGTCGGATCGACAAGGCGCTCCGCGTGAACCGCCTCCCGACTTTCCTCCAGCGCGGCGCGGCGGGATGCTTGCCACGCTTCACTCGCTGCCATGCGCGCCATGCGAAAGACGCTCGCGCCTTCGTCATCATCCTTGGCGGCCTCAGACAAAACGCGATACCACGCGGTGCTTTTGATGTGCGCTTCGATCTGTTCATCGGTCATGGTCATGCTCCGTAATATTTAAGCGAGTCATTCCATCGCGCCCAACGGTCGTGACAGGCCGGACACACCGCGCGATAACCGCCTTCGCTGCAACCATCCGCAACCGGGCCGCAGTAGTACGGCACGCAATGCAACCAGTCCCCGATAGCGGGACACATGGCGCACTCAATGGCCATTGGCGGCGTCATGTTGTGGATGTGAATCAGGCCGCGGTCATCGCTCATGCTTAATCTCAAAAAAGAACCGGCCCGTACTGGCCGGCATAAACGCCGCGCGGAGGGCCGCACGATCGGGGTTACTTGCTACCGAGTTGAATCATCGGCATAGCGCCGCCCATCATGTAGGTCGGATAATGCCCATCCCATCGTTCCACCTTCATTTTCTCGATCAGCGCCGGGTTGGCTTCGAGTGACTTGCCCATCAGTTCGTTGGCCTTCGCGTTGTTCTCGGCAACCCTTAGCGCGGCTTCGGACTCGACCACGCGTTTCTGCGCTTCCCACTTCGTCTGCACGATTTCGTTTTCGACGCGCAACGCGTTCTGCTGGGCGGTAATCTTTGCCTCGATCGCATCGTTGAACTGTTTGCTGAACTGGAAGTTCACGATGTTCACTGCGCTCACGTTCACGCCGATATTCTTGAAGCGTGTCAGCAATGATTCACGCACCTCCTGACTCACCTGGTCGCGCTTCTGGATCAGGTCGGTCGCCTCGTATCGGGCTGCAACGGCTTTCACAATATCGTGTACCGCAGGGTCCATGACTTGCGTCCACGGATCGCCGCCGAGGTTGGAATAGATGCCGACTGCCGCGGTGGGGAGAATGTTGAAGTTCACCGACACCTTCATGTCCACTTGCTGAAGGTCTTTGGATGATCCCGCGACGTCGGATTCGGCCTTGTACACGCCGATGTAGACGTTGTGCATCGACTGCGAGATCGGCATGCGGAAGTGAATGCCGGGGTCATAGACCGATGCAGTTGGAGCACCGAACGTTGTCATCACGCCCACATTGCCCGCTGGCACGGAAGCGAACGGCCAAAGGATGAAAAGCGCGATCAGCAATATAACGGCGCCGACTGCACCGACGATGATCTTGATACTTCCTTGCGGGACTTCTCTGGTTGCGGTAACCATACTATTTTCCTTCTGTGGTTGAAAAAATTAGAGGCTCCCACACCACCCAGCCTAGAGATCAACGCCAAAGGCTTCATCTATTCGGATGGGCGGGAGCCGGGAAGGGGTTAGGCGGCTTCAGCGAACGTCATGCGCCTGTACACACCGCGCGTGCGCTCAATATCGCCACCGCAGTATTTCGCCACCTCAGCGATACGTCCGGCCTTCACGAAATCCCACACAAGGGAGCCGTCAATTTCCTCGCCGATCTCCGAGCCCTTCTGCTGCAATCCCATCGCTCCGACCAACTTGTCGAGTTTGACCGGGTTTTTAACGCCGCCCCAACGCGCCATCGTGTCAAATACCTTGGCGTCGTCCCATGGCTTGGCAGAGAACGGGATGAATGGCGTAGGCTTCACGCCCAACATGACCGCGCGTTGAAACAGGAAACGAAAGTCGAACTCCACGATGTTGTGACCGATGAACAGCGGACGGTCGCCAAGATTGACCGAGCATCGTTCATGGATCGCGTCAAATGCCTCGCGCAGCATGTCGGCTTCTCGGTCGACCCACTCAGGCGACCAGATCATCAAGGGCTCCTCGCCGTTGAATGCGAGCCCGATGACGGCAACGTGACCAAGTGCGCCGTCAAAGCTCGTCTTGCGCCACGCCTCTTCGACCGCAGCAGGCTTCTTCTCGGCCTCCCACGTGGCGATGGATTCCGCCTTGGTGATGTTGCCGGGGCAACTAACGCCCTTTGCGATCTGTTCACGGACGCCAGACAACTGGCTCGGGCAGGTTTCAATATCAAGATAAATTTCCATGGTTTCCTCAGTAGGGAATATCTTCGTCTTCGAATTCGGGTTGCGGCTGCTCAAGTTGCTTCTTGCGCTTGTCTTTAGCCGCAACAAAGGCGTCCTCGGATAGCTTGTCTTTGCGCTCGCGTGCCAACTTCACGGCGGCCTTATATTCGGCGACCAGTGATTCCATGTCGGCGGCACTTTCAATCGCGGCCTGCCAGTCGGCCAACTCCTGAGCGGTCACTCCTTCTGGGGCGGGTTCGGCTCCGCTCTCCAGCCACTCGCGCAGCATCACGCCGGTTGCTTCGCTGATCTTGAACGGATCGCGGTCCATGAACAGACCAGTGCGATCCTTCGACGTTTGCACAAAGTGCGTGTCATGCACCACATCGAGAACAACCGTCATTTCGTACTCGAAGCCGTCGCGCTGCTCTGCCTTCATGCCGAGCTTCACGACCTGTTTCTTGCCGTTCTGCCCTTCTGTCTGCGCCGTTTCGGTCTTACTGCGCATCGTGATAATCACGTGCATGGGAGATCGCTGGATAGCGTCGATGAATGCCCGATGGCGAGGCGTGATATCGCTCCATGCGGACCATGAATTTCCCTTGTATCGGGCCTTGGCGATCTCGTCGACCAACTCCAGACACCCGCCGACACCGGACCATTCATGCGTGGTGGAATCGATAATCAGAACGTCATACCCACCTTGCTCGGCTTCACGCATCGCCTTGATGAAGTTCTCCGGCGCGTACGGCGGATCAAGGTCTTGCGAGTCGAACTCGACGTCATACTTGCGGTTGTCCGCGTACAGCGACGCCGAACCCTTTTCGGTGTCAATCACCGCGATCTTTCCGCCCAATCCTTTGGCTATCAGCAGTGCTCCAAGGGTCTTGCCAGATCCGCTCGGGCCGGTTATGCCGAGGCGAAGTTTCGATTTTTTGCGTACCGCTTTCGTGAATGCCATTTTGATTCTCCTTGCTGGGCGCACTGGCTATCCCTTGCTGCGTCCCAAACATTGGTTGATGTGTCTCGTACCACTCCATAGCCTCTAGGGCTTCCTGCATTTCCCATCCGGGACCATCGTCGTCAGTCACGCTGCCTTCTCCTCGGGCGCCTTAAACGCCGCCGCATTGAATTTTTCGAGCCAGCCGACAACGACAAGCGGCTTCACATCGAAGATATCCGCCAGCCTTGTGACGATTGCCTCGTCACCCGGGCCGTTCTTCTCGAACTGCACGCGGACTCGGCGGATCTGTTCGCGCTCTGCTGCGTCTTTCTCCGCTTGTAGACGTGCGGCCTCTGCTGCTTCCGCTTCGGCGACGCGCTGGGCTTCGATTGCTGCGGCGCGTTCGGCTTCCTCGCGCTGGCGACGGGCTTCGACGTCCTCGGCCTCTTTCCGCTCGGCATCGACCAACAGTCGGCGAATCTCCGCAACCGCAGTCGTCTTGGCACTTTCCGCTGAACTGGCCAGAATACCGAACCGCTCCGCATCGATCTCCCACGCCTCAGTCTCAGCCAGCGTCTCGCGGATGCATTCGATGGTTCCACCCTTGCGCACGCCCAAGCGGCCTGACTGGGCGATGATTACCTGCTGCTGGATGCCCTGAATCTCGGACATGGCAGCAGCCATCTTGTCGGCGGCTTCCTGCTGGGCACGCAAACTCGCCTGTTCTGCCTCATGTTGGGCCAGCCACGCTGCGTTGGCAGCTTCGCGTTCCGCAGCCATCCGGCGTTCGTGCGCTTCCTGCTCTGCCAGCATCGCCGCTTGCGCCTTGGCTCGGGCAATCCGCTCTTCGTCGGCGATACGTTGGCGCTCAAGTGCTGCCACCCGATCACGTTCAGCCGCTTCGGCGCGTTCGCGGGCCAACGTCTCCCGTTCAGCCTCCAAGGCTGCCTGTTGAAATTCATGCAGGCGCATTGCTTCCTGCATCTCCCGCAACTTCTTGACGGCGTGGTCGCGCTCAACCTGACCTTCGCCGGCAAACTCCTGATAGTCCTCCAGCGAAATCACCGTTTCTGACAAATGATCCGCAGCCGCGCCGATTTCAGCGGAAGACTGACCCACCATCGAAGCGGGCATGTTGCGCATCCCGTCGATCACGGCGCGGATTGCATCAACCCGGGCTTTCTCGACCGCCAACTTCTCCAGCCGCTCAGCCTCGCGCTCCGCATCAAACGTATCGCGCAGGTTCTGCAAGCGACGTTCTTCGTCAGCCGTAATCGCTGTCAGCCGGTCAACCTCCTGAATCACGGCCTTCGAGAACTTGGTCGCATCGTCCCGAGCATCCTTGCCAGCCTTCTCGATGGCAATGCGGGCGTTTTTGAGCGTCATGTACGCGGCGTGCGCCTGCTCACGGCCTGCCGGGTTGACGATCTTCGTGATGTCGGCGTACTTGGTCGACAACTCGATCAAGGCTTTTTCGTGCTCGGCGGTGCCTAGCGCGACTGCAGCGCGCTCCGGCACGGTCAGTTCTGTGGATTCGGTCATGCCGCCCTCCGTTCAGGTGGAAGCGCAGCAAACCGCGCCTCGTAGTTTTCGAAATAGCCCGCGAATGTCTCGCGCAGCTTTACCTTGTTGACGGCGTCCGCTGCGTAATAGCAATCCGCGAGCGCTCTAACGAAACTGCCGCCCTGAATCTCCATCATGTGCAGGGCGTCGTCATAGATTTGTTGGCTCACGTCGCTCCCCTAACCGAAAGCAGTTGAAGCCGCAGCGCCGCCGTGTTATCCCGATCCGCCTTGTCGGCCATGCAGAGCGTGACAAAGGCTGCGAGGATCATTCCGGCGAGCGAGACACGCGGGTGCCGTCGATAGAAATTGTCGAATTTGCGAATCACTTCGCCCTCTCCCCATACGGCACCGCACGCCGCTGAACCCGGTTAGCTGGCGCCAACAAATACTTGTCACCCAGCGCTTCAATGGCCCGCTCGCGGCGTTCTTCAATGCTGTCTACGTACTCAGCCATCTGTTTGAGTGCGGCTTTGCGTTGTGCTTCGAATGCGTCGATCATTTCGGCTCCTCGCATTGTTTGAGCGCAAGCATCAGCATCCCGCCCACCATATGCTGGCTGTGGGCAATGTTTGCGCTCAGGTCATCACTGACCATCTTCGGGATCGGCCCCGCCATTTCATTGATAAACTCGGCGACCCATTCAAGACGACCGGCGAGGCGATCCATGTTGACTTCGCGCAATACCATCGCGACGTCTTCGATGTTGCGAGTCGCGTTCATGATCTTGTGCGCTCGCGCCATAATGCTTAGATGCTCGTCTGTATCGAACATGTCACCCTCCACATAAAACGTCGAATAGCCGATCACCAAAGAACCCAACCATCACCAGCGTCGCCAATCCCGCACCCGACAGGAAAATCAATACGCCGATAGCTAGGTCATCGGTGATATCAGGGTGACGGATTGGCTCGCGATTGATGCCGGCGACGTTTCGGACTACGCGGCCAGAGAGGCGACGTAGGAAATAGGGTCTTGTCATGATCAGTCTCAGTCGGTGTAAGCGATGTACTTGAACTTGCCGCCGCCGAAGTAATCGAACCGGCCGCCAAAGGTGCCGCGTACTTTTTCCTCGACCTCTGCGCGCGTCATGTCAGGCGGGTAGACGCCTTCCTTAATCATCGAAGCGTTAGAGTGCGGCTTGCTGTGCCAATCGAGCTTGGTAGGATCAAGCGGGCGCGGACGCCATGCTTCATACACAAACGACTTCGTGTTCGTCGTCACCACATAGTCGTTAATGATTTCCTCTCTCGCTTCCCAGTCGCACTCCGGGCAATGGAGATACGTGCTTATGCATGCGCTGCATGGCGGAGAAATGTGGCAAGAGCAGTTGTCAGGCTTTGTGAACTCGATTCGACCATCGCAGCCTTCTCGCCCGCACACCTCGCCTTCTTCATGGCCGATAGCGCTCATCGCAACACCCCAAAAATACGATCGAAAAGTGTGTCGACTTCGCGCAGGCATTTATCGTCGCGGAATGCCTCGAAGTCTTCCCATTCGGCTGCGCGCTCGTATTCCGTTAGCGGCTCGACCGGATCAAACGATTCTTCCTGCCTCTTGCGGTCCAGGCGCTCGAATTCGAGCCAAGCTCGCTGGTTTGCGTGCTGTCCCATGATTTGCACTCCGTAATGTTTTTGAAGGTTTCTCGCCTTCAGCGGATGACGCTGCGACACAGGCTATCGGTGTAGTCGTCGCAAGGCTAGCCAGGCACTCACGGGCTCCGGTTAAGGCGCAGTGCCATCCGTTGAAGGCCCCGGTTTAAGCGCCGGGTCCGCTCTAAATCACTGCCACCACTCGTGGCCTTCGCCCTGGCAATGGTCACACTCCATCAGGCCATCGCTGAAGTCATCGCGACCAGATCCGCCGCACTTCGGACAGAAGCCACCATTTGCGGGCTCGTCGAGGTCTTCGTCATCGTCCATGTCAGTCGTACCAGCCGGAGCGCTCAAGTTCCTCTTCGGCCTCCTCGTTCTGTCGCCGGATGCATGCGCCGCACACGTCATACAGCCGGCCATACGAGCCTTCCTCGTAGTCGCGGCGCGGGCGCAAGTCGGTCGCCTGCCGTCCGCACCAGTCACAGACACCGGTCGCGCGCTCGGCGGCCGTCTCGGCCATTTCGCGCTTATAGGCGGCGTGGCACTCGTCGCACATGTCGATCAACTCGCAGCCGAACGAGTCGGTTTCACCCTGCACGCGGTGCATTGCTGGGCGGTCGGAATGGTCATCGCACATCACGCCATCTGGCACGGCATGGTGCGCGCCAGGTAGCGTGCTTATCGGTCCAGTAACTTCAGCCATCATTGCTCCCTCAATCGTTTAATCCCGCGTTGCTCGATTTCATCCCTGCGATCCGTGAGGGCGGCAGCCTTAAGCATCGGCCAGACAACGACCGCCATCGCCAGGGCGAACAGGCCGTAGATCGTGAAAATGGTTGAGATCATGGCTGGCCCTTCGCGTGTTCGCGCAGCCTCGCCTCAATCGAAGCGATGTGCTGTCTCATGGAATCCACGCGGGCTGCGTATAGTTTCTTGACGCCCAGCATCACCATTTCAGTTCCGCGAATCGCGATGGCAGCGTAGTTGCGTCCATGGTCGATTTCTGCGAGGCCGAAAGAACGCCCCTTCTCGCCGATCCGAACGTGGACCGTCTGCTGATGGCCGCTCAGGTTCAGCAGCGACGCTTCATATTCCAGCATGTCTAGATCGGAACGCGCCTTGTCAAGCGCCTCGGCCAATTTCACGATGTTCTGTGTGTTCATTTCATCCTCAGCAAATAATCAACCCTTCAGCCTCGGCCGCCGCAGTGCGCTTTGCCGATTCCCAGCAAGGTTCGCAGCTGGCAAGCGACAGTGACCAGCTGGGCCAATAGGATTTACAGGAACGCGCTTCGACACCCTCGCGCAATGTCTTGCACTCATCGCACAGGTCCAGAACACGCACCGTCATCTGGCGATTGCGGAATTGGTCATCAGTCACGGCAAAACCCTCCCAGTAGCCGCCTGCACAAACTCACGCATGATTTCCAGTGCAAGCGATTCATTACCGACATACAGAGCG
This sequence comes from Paraburkholderia elongata, assembly GCF_013177735.1. Classification (GTDB taxonomy): domain Bacteria; phylum Pseudomonadota; class Gammaproteobacteria; order Burkholderiales; family Burkholderiaceae; genus Paraburkholderia; species Paraburkholderia elongata. The sequence continues at coordinate 117,994 of NZ_WOEZ01000185.1, forward strand.
TCAAAGATGCGAGGAATGGTGGTTTCGTCAGCGCCGACCGGCTTCAATCCGCGACGAACGATTTCCTGCTCAAGCTCGCACGTCTCGAAATCCATCAGGTCAACGTCTACGTGGACGTATGGCATCGCTCCCTCACTGCAAACAAACCTGGCTGTAATCGACACTGCGGACCAGAATCGAGTTGACGTACTGGTCGTAGTGATTGGCAAAACGCAGGATGTAATTGCTGATCTTCGGGGCATAGGCCCGGAAGCCGTAATCGCTGTAGAACATGATGGTCTCCTGAAGGAGTACTAATCGCGCCACATAAAGCAGCGCTCCGGGTAATCTTTGGTGCAGTGTTTACGGAGGCGCGCTGTGCTATGCAGGGAGCTATCTACTGGTGTTTCCTGCCGTAAGAACCGGGGCTAATATCCACCGGGCCAGCAGGCCTTACGCCGATTTACTATGCGGGGAACACAACACGCTTTCGTGAAAACTGCCTCTTCGGACCCGTCCGGCTACACCCAACTTGGCTGGCTCCGGCTCAGGTCCGTGTTACCCCGCAACGATCACCCGAATCCTGTTCCGGCGACTGTTGCGGTTGCCCCGATTACTACGCGATCGGCGGCCCCTCCTTGGTTCGCGCCCCTTGCGGGGAATGGTTGCGTTGTTCTGCTTTCTCGCGTCGACCATGACGACAACGGCTCGACAGATATCTCCGGTGTTCTGGCCTTACGTGTCGTGCGCTATAACAGTGATAAAGAACCTCTTGCCCTACCAGGCGACGCCATGCGCCTGTGTTCCTCTACTGCGGCACTTCTACTGCTCTGGTGGTATGGGGCCAGTGCTGATCTCTGGCTTGCTGGATGGCACTAAACCAGCCCTTGTACGCGTCTACTATCCGTATCTACCATCTATGTCCGCTCGGTCTGCAACTCCATACATGCACAGCAGCCGGATTCATCTCGGTGCGCATCAGCCTGCGCATTCCCATCCCATCAGAACAGTTACAGCCCGTAGCCGCGATACTCTGCGGCGTTGGTTTCGACCTTTATGCTTCTTCTTTCGCGCAGAACTCGCCAAAGTCCTTCACATTGCCCTCAAACAGCGTTCCGCTATAAGAGTCCACCTTGACGGCGATACCCGGCTCCGCGTCGCTGCCGAATGCCTTATTGGTGACGATCACGTGATACGTGTAGTCCTGACCAACATCCGCCGCTTCGACCGGATAGATGTAAATGCCGCCGATACCATCCTTGAAGTGGGCGATCATCTGCGCAGAGAGGCAACCCGCGCCGTTAGCTGCTTCGCCGGCCTTCTCGCCCGAAATGCCGTTGATGATCTTCATGTCCTTCATGAACTCGAACAGCGCGGCACCGTGGCCGGACGGGTAGCCGTCGAACTGGCGATACATGTTGACGAGCTTTTCGCCGTCAGAAGTTGTTACGAACGTCAAAGACCGCGTGCCCATCATTAGCTCCTTAATATTGTTTGTGATGCAAATCGGTACTGCGTTTAGCAATGCGCCCCAATCAACTCCCCAGCCATCTCCCTCACAAGAGCGCCAACGTCTTCGCAGTCGAGGAGGCCGATGGCGCACAATAAGGCTCGAGCGAGTGAGGACATTTCGGTTCCTTGGTTAGGGGTTGATCTTTAGGCATCCGCGACCAATGCCATGCCGTACATGTCAACGCCGAGCCGATATAACTCGTCCTCTCCGGTGACAACGCGTTCCGAGAAAACGCAGATGCCTTCTGCATCGGATGCGTAGAGGCGAAACGCGTACTGCGAAATCCACACGACTGTGTCGGGCAGCTTGCGGCCGGTATGCTTCAGAACTGCAGCCTTGACGTGCTCGGTTTTGGCGACTTTGGCATTCCATGCGGCCACGGCAGCATCCGTTTCCGGCAACGATTCCATGCCAGCGAACTCGCCGAATTCAAAATGCGCTTGCTCCCAGGCTACGAAGATGTCGGCGTGGCCAACCATCTTTACCCACGCGCCATCGCTGAAGGTCACTTTCCAAACTCGGCGGTCTGCGTTCATGTCCGTCTCCTAGGTTCGGTGGGTGGTGCGTGTTCGGTGCTGCGACTCAGTAATTCCAGTGTATGTCGCTAAACATTTTTCGTCAAGTAACCTAAACCTAAAAGACGAAAAAAATCCCGCCGAAGCGGGAGCGGTTGTGGATTTTTAGAACTCGTCGGCCACCTCCGCAGCAAGATAGATGAACTCCGCGAGCCGTCGCACCTTCATCCGGCATTGCCGGCATTGCTCGGACTCCACGGGAACAACGTTCTGTTTTGCGGGGATGATTTTACGTCTTGCTTCGCGAACAACTTCTAACGGCACGATCAGTGCGCTAGCGTTATTTTCCTCGCCCATGAGAACCCCTCGAATTATGGACAAGCATTGAACTTTGGCCGCCAACTTACAGTTGGTCAGACATTATTCAGCAGCGCGCAAACGTTAAACTATAGGGTAAACCCTTGGTAAGGGTATTCTTACTTAGAATTTAACGTCATAAAGAGTTATGAAGAATGCTCTTTTTTGATGGGTAATCTTGTCTTGGGCCCGCGCAGAATGTGGGATATCTGACCGATGACGTGCTCACGTTCCTCGCCACCCGCCTTGTCGATCTTGCTCAAAGACTCCACGATAGCGCGCATTTCGGACGTTAAATAGTCAAGACGCGCCATTTTTTGCGCTTCTTTGAGCCGGTGGACTAGCGCTGTTATCGCCTGTGCGAGTTCAGCCCATTGCGGGCCCATGCTTTCGACATCTTCGAGTTCGGCAAGAAGCCGGTTCAGGTCGGCGCTGCGCGGCTGGGCGACAAAAGTACTGTCCGGTCCCTTCTCCGGCGACTCTCCCCGCATCACCCAGCCAGGATTGTAGCCGTGGACGCGCGCGATATTCCGTGCCGCGTCCAAGCTGATTGAAGCCGTAGTTCCCTTGAGCCATTGGCTTACAAGGCCCTTGCTCACCCCCGCATCGGCCGCCAGCTCGATCTGCTTGCGCTTCGTGTCCCGGATGATTTTCCGGATGCGCTCTGATAGTTCTTTCATGTGTAGGAATCTAAACGAAAATTGGTTTAGGTATCTTGCTGTTTGACGTTTAGGCGGCTATACTGCGGAAACGCATTCAGTGAGACAGTGATGACCCTTTCCAAAGAACAAGCCATCAGGATTTTCGGCACACGCAAGGCGCTGTGTGCTGCGATGCGCCTGACTAATGCGCGCATTTCGCAATGGCCGGATCAACTCGACCAGAAGACCACGGACCTTGTTATTGGTGCGGCGGTGCGAGTCGGTAAGGCGATTCCGGAGGGCTTCTCGGCACCGATCACCGACAACGATGGCGGGATTGCTGAGCGCATCAAGACGGTGGACGACGCTCAGAACAATCCGGGTGGTACGAGTCGCAAGACCAGAGAGGCGCGGATGCAGCAGTAACGATTCACGCATCAGCTGACGCGGACCGGCGTTAGTACTGCGAAAAGTAGTGGTTGAGTTAGGCATAACGGTTTTCATAGTTGTTGGATCGATAAGCCGCGTTAAGTGGCACTGCAGCATGGGACGAATAGTCCCTTTTTTTGCGGTTTGGGGGATATCCAAGTGAGTTCAACTCTTTGTCGTCTGGTTGAGGATCAGCCAGAACTGCCTCTTTCAAGGAAGCCGGAAATGATTGAGATGCCTATCGAGATGATCCGGGCAAAACGCAGCAAGGGCGCGGCCTTCACCCTTGCGTGCGATGCCAGCGGGCTCGAAGACAAAGAGATTGCCATGTCGCTCAACATCGATGCCGGCACGTTCTCCAAGATGAAGAAAGGCATGGCGACGCTCGACGCCGATCTGCTCGTGCAGTTCTGCAAGATCGTCGGCAACCAGATCTACCCCGAGTGGCTCGCCTACCAGGTAGGTTGCACGCTGGTGATGATCCAGTCTGAAGCGGAGCGTCGCGCCGAAGAGGAGCGGGCAAAGCGCGAAGAGGCCGAGAAGGAAAACAAGCTGCTCCGTCAACTCTTGCAAGGAAAAGCAGCGTGAATGCTCTTATCCCCAATCTCGAACAAACGATGTCGAGCCGCGAAATCGCGGAACTGACTGGCAGCTCGCACGACAACGTACTCAAGACCGTCCGCGCGCTGGTCGAAAAGGGTGTCGTTTTCGGAAACGAGACCCCTTACGTTCACCCGCAGAACAAACAGACCTATTTCGAGTTCCATCTCAACTATCGCGACACGATGGTTGTGGTGTCCGGTTACAGCGTCGAATTGCGCGCCAAGATCATTGATCGCTGGCAAGAACTCGAGGCCAAGGTGGATCAACCCGCCATCAACCTCAACGACCCCGCATTCCTGCGCACTGCCCTGCTTCAGTACACCGAGAAGGTGATCGAATTGCAGCAGACGATCACTGAACAGGCGCCGGCCGTCGAATTCGCTCACGCAGTCCGTAACACCGAGGACTCGATCAGCATTGGCGACATGGCGCGGCTGCTCGGAACCGGTCAGAACCGCCTGTTCCGGCGCCTGCGTGATGACCACATCCTCATGTCGAACAACCGCCCGTATCAGCAATACCTCGACCGCGAATATTTCCGTGTGATCGAGAACGTCTGGCGCGACTCCGAAGGCGAGACGCACCCGACATTCAAAACCGTCGTCACGGGTCGTGGGCAAGTCTATCTGCAACGCAAGTACGGCGCGGAGGCCGCATGAACGTCAAACAAGGCGACCTGGCATTCATTGTCGGCGGCTCCAAGTTCGCCGGACGCATCGTGGAAGTCCTTTCGCGCGCACCGATTGGTGTTTCTTTCGCGCTTCCGGACGGGTTCACGCAATGCGCCCAGGAATATGAGTGGGTGATCAAGTTTGTGGGCTCTCCGGTAGATGCTCCTGTGGGGCTGAATGGTCAATACATGCGCTCACGGAAAGCCTTCTATGGATGCGCCCCGGATCGCAAGCTTCGCCCTATCAACGGTGTTCCGGTCGATGAAGACGTCACCGAGGACATGAAGGAACCATCATGCGCGGATTAATCGTTTTCGCCTCCCTTGCACTACTCCTGACTCTTCTGGCGTGGGTAGTGGGAGTTGTGCATCAGGTGTGTGCGCTATGAATGCCGACCAAGCCCGCGAGCAGCGCATACAGGAACTCGGCGTGAAGCTGTGCGTCGCCGAGACGATCGAGGAACGCATTGCGCTCTGGAGCCAGCTACGCGCCGAAATAAAGGCTCGTACGCCGGCTCAAATAAAGCGCATGGAGTCGGACAAGGGGCTGAGATGAAAACGGCGCTTAAGCGGTCTCTCATGTGGGCACACAACCATGCACTGGTGCCGGCGAGCATCGTGACATGGGCAATGAAGAAGTTTGACCTGAAGGAGTTCTGAGATGGAAATGATGCAAATCGAAGTCACGACCGATGAAGCCGGTTACCTGTTCCTTTCGCAACAGGATGGGGATGAGGGCCAAATTGTCTGCCTGCACCCTGACCAGGTGCCTCTCGTGTGCGAATGGATGATGCAGGCCATTGGCGCCAAAACTGAAATTCGTGAGTCGACGCGGTTTGAAAACTAAGGCGGTCGTGTGGAAGAAGCGTCACCGCAGCTGGAAGACGGTTACACCAAGCTCGCAAACGAGCTACTGGAAGCGCTTATCGGTGCGGGGCTAACGGCGAGGCAATGGGCGGTTGTCATGGCGATCATACGGAAGACATATGGTTTCAACAAGAAGGCAGACGAGATTGGCCTGTCTCAGTTGGCCGCTATGACTGGCATCGACAAGACCCACCTGAGCCGCACGGTCCGTGAACTGGAGGCCGCCAAGGTGATCCACCGTCAAGTCGGAACCCATGCTCATAGCCTGAGCATCAACAAGAAACATTCGCAGTGGGGGTTGCTGAAAGAGCAACGGGTTGCCGAATCAGCAACAGTTGCTGAAAGAGCAACTGTGACCAAATCAGCAACTGGGGGTTGCCGAATCAGCACTGGGGGAGTTGCCGAATCAGCACATTTAGGGTTGCTGAATGAGCAACCACAAAATACGACCCAAAAGACAACCCAAAAGACAACTCCAAAAGAGATTGCACCGAGCGGGAAAATCTCGCTCGATGCCGAAGGTGACTGGGTCGGAATTCCTACCCGTCTCATGGCGAAATGGCAGCAAGCCTATCCGGCCCTTAGCCTGGATGCGGAGCTCTCGAAAGCCTCCGCTTGGATCATCGCCAATCCGAAAAACAAAAAATCGAACTACGCGCGTTTCCTGACGAACTGGCTCACCCGGGCGCAAGACAAAGCCCCGAAGCAAGGCGGCGGGAATGAACAAGACAATCGACCGAAGCTCGTGCTATGAAAAACTTTATCGATTTTGGGATTGACGTTGGCGGCCACACGACCGGGGAACACAAGGCGCTTTGCCCGCAATGCTCGCACACGCGGAAGAAAAAGAACCTCAAGGTTCTGAACGTCAACGTGGACAAGGGTGTGTGGAACTGCTGGCATTGCTCGTGGAGCGGCACGCTCAAGGGCGGCGAATGGCAGAAGCCCGAAGTGCGCAAGGTCTACACCAAGCCCGTTTTCGTCAAGGTCGACAAGAAAACTGATGAACTGCAGGCGTGGTTCGATACGCGCGGCATTTCCGCCGAAGTCGTGCAACGCAACCAGATCACGCTGGGTAAGGAATATTTCCCGCAAGTCGAGGAAGAGCGCGGCTGCGTGCTGTTCCCCTACTTCCGTGGCGAAGAGGTCATCAACATCAAGTACCGGACGCGTGACAAATTGTTCCGGATGGCTTCTGGTGCCGAGCGAATCCTGTACGGCATCAACGATATCAATCCAGAAGTGCTGGTCTGGGTTGAGGGCGAAATCGACAAGCTATCCGTCGAAATGGCCGGCCTGACGAGCTGCGTTTCCGTCCCTGACGGTGCGCCGGCTGCTGATTCGAAGTCGTACAGCAACAAATTCGATTTCCTGACCGAGAAGGCGCTTGAAGCCGTCAAGCTGCATATCATCGCCGTCGACAGCGATGAGCCCGGCGTTCGGCTCCAGGAAGAACTGGTGCGCCGGCTGGGTCGCGAAAAATGCCTGATCGTCGTTTGGCCGAAGGATTGCAAGGATGCTAACGAAGTCCTGCTGACGCATGGCGTCGAGACGCTGGCCGACTGCATCGCCAATGCCCGCGCGCTGCCGATCGAAGGAACGTACAGCGTCGACGACATTATCGAATCGATCTTCAACGATTACGAATACGGCCCGGAACGCGGCGTGTCGACGAGTTGGGCAGAGATGGACGACACGTACCGCGTTATGACTGGCGAATGGACGCTCGTAACGGGCATCCCAGGGCATGGCAAGTCGGAATGGCTGGATGCCCTTGCCTTGAACCTGTCGAAACACTACGGCTGGAATTTCGGCATCTTCTCGCCCGAAAACCAGCCGCTCAAGTACCACGTTGAAAAGTTGACAGAGAAGATTGTAGGAAAGCCTTTCTCCGAAGGATTTACGGAGCGCATGTCGTTCAAGGAAATGGGCGAGGCGTTGAAGTTCGTCAACGATCATTTCCATTTCATGCTGCCGGACTATCCGACCGTCGACGGCTTGCTTGATACGTCTCAGCAATTGGTGCTTCGCCACGGCATACGCGGCCTGATTATCGATCCGTGGAACGAGATCAACCCGGCCCGTGACGGTAACGTTACTGAAACGGACTATATCAGCCAGGCGCTGACGAAGATCCGCACATTCGCGCGCCGGAATCAAGTGCATGTGTGGCTCGTTGCTCACCCGACGAAATTGCAGAAAGACAAGACTTCCGGCGCCTATCCGGTTCCCACTCCGTATGACGTAAGCGGCTCGGCGCACTGGCGCAACAAGGCAGATAACTGCATTACGGTCTACCGCGACATGGTGCAGCACGGCTCGCCGGTACAGGTGCATGTGCAGAAGGTCCGCAAGAAATCCAACGGCAAAGTCGGCATGGTCGAGTTCGATTACGACCACATCTGCGGACGTTACAAACCATATAAGAAGAATGTTTTGCCCAATACCTACAGCATGCGCAAAGTCCAGAAGGAGGCAGCGTGAGCCGCTTTATTAACTGTGCCGAGACCGCGAAGATCATTCGCCAGATTCTCAAAGAGTCGTTTCCAGGCGTGAAATTTCGCGTGCGCAGCAGCACGTATGCGAATGGTGCATCCATTCAGGTTGACTGGGACGGCGCGCCGAACTGGCGGCAAGTCGAATCGATCACCGACAAGCTTGAGGGTTCGTATTTTGATGGCCTGATCGACTACAAGGGAAGCATCCACCACATGATGGATGGCGAACTGGTGAGCTTTGGTGCCGACTTCATCCATGTGTGCAACCGCGATGAAGGCCCGGTGCTGGATCCGCAACCCAGCAAGACCGCTGCGCGAATTTTCATTACGCACGATGACGGCTACAGCCGCGAAGTCGGTTCCGGCGTGGATGCAGTGCTTGAGCGTGCCGAACCTTTCCGGCGAGACGACGACTGGATTCCATTTTGATGACCGCCAGCATCAGTAAAGCATTCGGGCCGGAATCGGCGGAACAGATCAAGCAGGGCCTCAAGGCTCTTTGGGAGAAACGGAAATGAGTCACATAACTTGCCAGGCAGAACGCGACGAGAACGCCAAGATATTCGCATGCCCATACCGCGCCGTGAAAGTCTGGCGCGACGTCGAAGACGACTGGACCGGCGAAACGCGCAGTGAGTGCTTCGAAGAAAACCAGTGCGGCGAAGAGATTTGGCTGTCACCGGCCAAAGGCCAGTGCAAGCGCTGCGGCTTGGTTCTTACATACTGAGGAGGCTATATGAGCCGCAGCCAAAAACCGAGACGCAAGTACAACCCCAACAAGCTACTTGACCGGATCGTCGACAAGTCCCCACTCATGCCGAGCCAGCGGCGTGACTTGGGCCTCGCCTATCACATCGCCTTCGAGAACATGCTCAAGCGTGGCTCTGAGGAAGATTGGTACATCCTGGCGTCGACCATGAACGTCGCACTCGTTCTCGCCGAGAAAGACTACGGCTCCGAGTACATCCCCGAAGTCAAGGCCGCGATGGAATCCCTGATGGATTGCAAGTATCGAGCCGATCGTACCGGACGTTGGGCCTTTGATGGCGACGGCTTGCAGGCTATGCGCCGCGCCCTGGAGTTGCATGACCAACAGTGCGCCCTCGCCACGCGCGCCGAGATTAAGGCGGCGCTTCAGGCAATTGTGAAGCGGGCGAACGAAGGGCACATGTATGCGGCTGAGCAATGTCATCTGGAGGCAGCGTAATGGGCGGACGACTTTGGACCAAAGAAGAAGACGCAATTCTTGCGAGTTTCTGGAAAGGCGGTGGCGAGATCGTTTCGCACCTTTCGAAACTTCCCGGACGGACTGTCGACGCTGCACAGATTCGCGCCCGATATCTCAAGCTGGGTTCCAGATACAACATGTGGACCGATGAGGAAGATGCCGTTCTTCGCGGAGTCTGGACGATGGGATGTTCATTGAAATCGCAACTCCATCGCCTGCCGAATCGAACATGGAAATCGGCTCTTGATCGCGCGCGTGTACTTGGCCTCCCTAAACGCAAGGCGAGCGAGTACGTATCCAAGTATTCGTGGGCCGAAGAAGTCATCACTCGAGAACTTGAACGGGGTTATCCGATGACAGCGCGTCAGATTGAGGCCCGCACGCCTGCATCTTACGAGAGAGCCACACAGATTTTGCGCGCCGGTCACGGGACCAAGTATCGAATCTCGGGATGGTTGCGTAGCAATCCACTTGGCAGCGGATGTTGGACTGCGATTTGGGCGATGGGCACAGAACCCGATGCTCCCAAGCCCGAAAAGAAGCCGCGCTCAATGCAATGCCGCGAGTACCGGACCCGTAAAAACATCGCGAGCGGAAAAATCAACCCATTCGCGGTCGCAATGAACCAGGTCTCCGCCCCCACTGGCACAACGGGCCGGGTTTTTAAACAGGACATGGTTGTTCATTTGCGGGATGAGGAGATTGCGGCATGAATATCCACCGTCACCAGTTCGTAAGTCATTGCCCGAACAACGATCAGGCGATTATCTATGCGCTGACAATCGAAACGGATGCGGTGATCTATGTCGAGCACATCACGACCGCGACGGCGCTCCATAAGCGAGCTTTTCATGAGGCAATCGCTGACGACCTGTTCGCCCGCTTCGGTGGCCGGCAAGTCATCACAGCCCATCACCATGGCGTAGACGTCGAAACTCGCCGCGGCTTTGAGTTGCGGGATTGCGGGCGTCTGATGCAACGGGTTCAGGTTGGTTCGACAGTCTACGAGAAAGGTGTTGAGGCGAAATTTGCGATTGAGGCGGTTTCGCGATGATCCCTTACCACGGTCTACCAATAACACCAGCGACAGCAGCGGCGCGCGCCATTTTCGGCGGTCACGCGTTTATTTCGGCTCGCTACCCCGATCAGCTAGCGCTCGCGCTGGAGATTGCGCAATCAATTGCGGTTGATCATGGCGGCTTCTCTGCATGGAAGAGTGGTGAGCCCATCACCGATTGGTCTTTCTATTACGAATGGATTGCAATGTTGCATCGCTATCCACCGTTTGACTTCGCCGTTATTCCAGACGTGATCGACGGCTCAGAAGCGGAAAACGATGCGCTGCTCGAAGAATGGCCTTGGCGAACTAATGCACCCTGGGTCGGCGCTCCAGTCTGGCACCTGAATGAAAGCCTTGAGCGGCTTGAGCGTCTCGCTTTTGCGTGGCCTCGCATCTGTCTTGGCAGCTCGGGGGAATTCGCGACGGTCGGCACCGAAGCCTGGTACATCCGTATGGCCGAGGCAATGGATGTGTTATGTGACCGCGACGGACGCCCGATCTGCAAAATCCACGGCCTGCGCATGCTGAACCCAGATGTGTTCACCCGCTTTCCATTCGCGAGCGCCGATAGCACGAACATCGGCCAGAACATCGGAATTGATTCTGCATGGCGCGGCACTTATACCCCAGCCACCAAAGAATCCCGCGCGATGGTCATGCGTGAGCGGATTGAGAAAGAACAGTCGCCGATTTTCTGGGATCGCAAGTCGGCGCCGATTCAGATTGGATTTTCATTGGAAGCCGCATGACCCCCTACCCCGTAATAGGCTTTACCCGCCCCGCCGAACTGTACGAATTCGCCAGCAACCATGGGCTTCATGTGGGAAGTATGGACAAACTGGAACGATTCGCCGCAGCCCTCCAGCAAAAAGCCATCTCGCAAACGCTGTCGGCAGATGGGCCGGCGATTGAGGTCAGGGTGATTGATGTGGGGGTGGGGGAATGAGCCAATACGACAAACTGGTGACAAGGCTGCGTGATGGCATGGGCGCTATTTTTGCCAACGAAGCCGCCGACGCGATCGAAGATCAAGCCACTCGCATCGCTGCGCTTGAGTCGTCGCTTAAGTTGGCCGATTCAGAGGTTGACCGGCTGAGCGCGATTATCAACTCGCCGCAATCGAACGACTTCCTGCGTGCCGTCAGCACCGAGGCCGAGCACCAGCGTCAACGATGGGGTAGCGAGCACGATGCGGGGAAAACGCCGGCCGACTGGTTCTGGCTACTTGGTTACCTGGGCGGGAAGGCTCTGCATGCGTATGCCGCTGGCAATGCGGATAAGGCAGAGCACCACGTAATCACGACAGCAGCCGCTTGCGCAAACTGGCATCGCAACATGTGCGGCGAAACGGATATGCGTCCCGGCATCGATACGCCGAAAGGAGAAGTGGTATGAGTGATATCGCTGCTGTTTCAGGTGCCACGACGACGATCAAAACGCTCGCGGATGGAACCTTTAGGCTTTCGATAGACATCGAGCCGCGCCACGCACAAGCGGCGTTCGCCCTCTTCGGATCGCCCGGTACGCCGGTAGCGCTCGCGCGCATCACGAATGAGGCGGCAACCGCTTTCGATCAGCGCGAGCCGGAACCGGAGAAGCCCAGGGGCGGAGCCCTCGCCAAGCTCGCTGGCATGTGGTCAAACGCCACGCACTTCTGGGAATTCTGCGATGTCGACAATGCTGACGATGCCGCTGAGTGGATCAGGACGACATGCCTCATTGAAAGCCGCGCCGAGCTCGACAACAGCATGATTGCAAAACAGAACTTCGAGAAGTTCGTGCGCGGTCCGTACATGAAGTTTATGCAGGCGCGAGGTGGAGCGTGAGTCACATCCTCGCAATCATCTATTTCGCCCTGTACGCCATTGCGTGGCCGATCTATCTCTCCGGGCGCGTCCGTGGCACTTTGCTACTGCTGTGCATCGGTATGCCCGTAGTCTCGTTTTTCTTTGGGCAATACGCAGCATGATCCGCACCTCCCTACCCCTCAAGAAATCGCTGAAGCCCAAGCGGTGCCGGTCTTGTGGCGCGAATTTCAATCCCATCTCAAGCATGAGTAAGGCGTGCAGCGTGCCGTGCGCGATGGCTTTGAATGATGCGGCAAAGGCAAAGTCGGCAGCAAGGGCGGCGAAGGACGAACGGAAATCTCTCGCGGAGCGGAAAGCCAAGCTTAAGACGCGTCGCGAGTGGATTGCCGAAGCACAGGCTGCAGTGAACAAGGTGGCGAGACTGCGCGATCTACTGGCTGGGCATGGGTGCATTTCGTGTGGTGCTCGCCCGCAGCAGAAGTTCGGCGGAACGTTTGATGCGGGTCACTACAGGAGCGTGGGTAGTGCTCCCCACATGCGCTACTACCTGCCAGCCATTAGAGGGCAATGCGTTCGCTGTAATCGAGACCTCGGAGGCTCGGCCGTTAATTTTCGCAAGGGCCTCGTCGAGCGCATCGGCATCAACCGCGTCGAGGAAATCGAATCCATGCAGTGGACTGCAAAGTGGTCCGTGGAGTACTTAGAGCGACTCAAGAAGGTCATGAACAAGAAGGCTCGAAGGCTGGAGAAGCGGATTGAAGCCAAGAGTGAAGTTAATCAACTGGAGGCTGTCGAATGATCAAACGCAAACAACTTTTCCGCCATCGCCCCGCCGAGGGCACCATTGGCGACTGTCACCGCACCGCCATTGCTTGCCTACTCGACCTGGAGCCGGAAGCGGTGCCGCACTTCGGTGAACTGTATTTCAATGATCCCGATGGCGCGCGATTCAACAAGGCTTTTGAGGACTGGCTGTCCGGTCGCGGACTCAGAACGGCGATCATTGTCTATAACGGCGACTCGCTCGATAACGTGCTGGCGGCAATCGGTGCGCAGAACAAAGGCGCTTATTACCTGCTCGGCGGCACCAGCCTGACGGGCGTGAATCACACGGTAGTGTGCTGTGGCGGCGAGATAGCGCATGACCCATCCATTGATGACGTCGGAATCGTCGGCCCATGCGATGACGGGTATTACTGGGTGACGTTCATCGTGCCGGATTTCATGTATGCGAAGGAGGCAGCATGAAAGCAAACTGCTTCAAGAGAATGTTAATCGAACTCGACCATGCCGCCGCAGCGGAACACTCGGTCATCAATCACCACGTGAATGGCATGGAGTATCTGTGCCTGCACCGCTCCGACAAACTCACGGTGAAGCTGTATTTCATCGATCCAACGAACATCGCGCGCCCGGAAAACGCCTATCTGGTGACTCCGCACACGCATCGGTATTCGTTCGAGAGCACCGTTCTCGCCGGGCAGCTTCAGCATCTCACATTCCGCCAGTGCGCCGGCTCGCGTTATGACGTCTCCGAGTATTCACCGGAAACGCGAACGCGGTCCGGCCTCGGTGAGTGCGACCTTGAAATAAGGAGCCGCGACCTGCACGACGTCGGTAGCGATTACTGGTGCGGCACAAGTGATATCCACACGCTGGTTGTCCCGCATGCGCCCGTCTTGCTGGGCCTCGTTCAGTTCGGCGACATCACTATGAAGTCGACCGTTTATCTCCGCAAAGGAGCACGAATGGACTACCCGGAATCGCGCAAGCCGACAGCCGACGAAGCACTTGCACTTCGTAATCGGGCGCTTGAAATGATGGAGGCAGCATGATCGACCTCGATGAACTAGACCGCATCAACCGCGCCGGAGACCGGTATGGGCATATCACGCCAGGGAAGGTAGCCGAACTGATCGCCGAGGTGCGGAGACTCCGGGAGGATAAGGCGAGGCTCGACGCTGGTTGCATCCTGACGACCGACTATGACGAGTTCGGCGATAGGCATTTCACTGAGCGGCGTGGCCTAAACCTGCGCCAGATGATCGACAACGCTATGGCGCTGGCCGCAAAGGACCAGTCATGACCATCCACCGCATCGTCTGTGCCGCAAACCGTAAGCGCTTCACCGGACAAATTGTGCTTGGCATCCGCCATTGGGACTTGTTCATGTCGGAGGCCTTGGATTCAGAGGGCGATCCTGTCGATCAAGGCTTCGTGGATAACCGCGGCAATTTCCTGCTTCGCATCGAGGCGTGGAAAGTCGCCGAGGCCGCTGGGCAGATCATCCGTCGCGTCGGTGGCGATGATACGAACGGCGGCACGTTGTATTCCGAGAACCTTTATTGAGCAAGGAGCCCGCATGAACCAGGACGCAAACCGCGAAGACCGCATCGAGCACAAAGAGACCGCCGACAGCATCGTTTGGGGTTGCCATCGCGCCTATTTGAAGGTCTGCGTTAGTTGCGGCTCCCGCTCCGATCCCTATGGGAATATGGCGTGCCCTTGTGGGCGGACGGGGGAATCATGCTCTACCTGATCGCTCTCCTTGCTGGAGCAATCCTCGGAATTTTCGCTTGCACTCTGCTATGCGGCGTGTTCCTCGCCTTCCGCCCGACACCGCCAACGCTGTATGGAAGGCGAAAGCCAGCCCCGCCAGAGGTGGCGCAGATGCCGGTGGTCGAGGCGGGATGTGTGGCTTATCAGTTTCTGGGGGTTACTGGGGAAGAACAATGAAGACTCAATGTATTTTGACTTCGTATTGCAAGAACGCAAAAGGGTATGGGGTTCGGCGGATCGACGGCAAGAATTTTCTTGCTCATCGACTTTCTTACGCAGAAGCCAATGGGTTGGTCACAGAAGATCTAGCCGGAATCGTGATCAGGCACAAATGCGATAACCCAGCCTGGGTGAATCCTGACCATTTGGTTCCAGGGACGCATAAAGATAACTCAAGGGACATGGTTGAGCGGGGCCGTCAAGGGAATACTAGGGGCGAACGGTCGGGTAAGGCGAAATTGAAGGAAAAGGAGGTCATTGAGATTTTGAGGAGGCTGTCTGCTGGAGAATTTGGGACAGCCTTAGCGAAGGAGTATGGAGTTGGTAACACAACGATCTATGAGATCAAATCAGGAAAGCATTGGGCACATTTGCAAGAAAATCAGTCAATCTAACTGGCCTCGAAGATGAGTGAAACCGCTGGGGATTCAACGGGGTAGCGTCGTAAGTCGTACTAAATTCGTAGTATAATTTTGCAAGCTTTGTTTAACTGGATCGGGGTGTTGAATGACGCTAGACGAATCGCAGCAAGTCGAAACTCTGCTAGTGGAGTGGCACCGCTGGCAGAGCGCCTATTTCCCTGCCCTTGGCACCCCGCGCTGCGATCCGACATGCCGCGGATACCAGACCGGCAATCAGTGGCTCACCCCGAAAGAGAAGGCGGAACTGGCCGATCAGAAAATCTGGCGGGCCAATTCGGAGATTGTGGATGTTCTCGTTGACACGCTGCACTGGACGCACCGTGCCGCTATCCAAACGAGCATGCACAATAAGCGCGTCGGGTATGACGTGTTCTCGAATCCCCGGATTAGCGCGGAGGAGTCGCACGAGCTTTATCAGGAAGCGAAAACGCTCCTGTATCCAAAATTTGTGATGCGCGGGCTGGTTAAGGTGACGGAGGAAGTATGAGGGAAATCGAAAAGCTGGAGTCGCAGTTGCGCGGGCTGATGGAGGGCGAATTCTCAAGCATGACCATCTCGTTCAATAGTCATGCGTCCGGTTATGTCAATGCCCGAAGAGCGATCGAAGAAGGAGAATACGGTCATGCCGATTGGGTTTCTGACGAAGAATGCCAGAAGGCTGCTGAGACGAATTCCGTCTGGGAAATCCACTGGTACCCGCAAACTCCCATAGGCTTCTATGCCGTAGCCGCATCTACCCTTGAGGCATGCCTGAGAAGGGTGCTCGAAGAGCCTTGGAGCACTGCAGATTAAAAATATTTCTCGAAAGTGCTTGTAAACCCTGAAATTTTCTGGCATGCTTGACTTGTGGAGCCCAAAAAGCCTCTACAGAATTCATAGCCCGCCAGGTGGAAGCCTCGCGGGCTTTTCTATTTGGTGCCCGCCATGTCATCCATTACCTTCCAGTCGAACTCGTTTGGCCGGGACCCGATGGAACTTGCCGCTGCCAGTCAGGCCCGCGAGCGTCGCCAGCCCAAAGAGCCGCGGCGTGAGGTGACAAATTGTCAAATCACCGAATTTCCGAGACGCTGGGAATCGCAAGAGTGGAGCCCCGCCCGCCAACGAGCAGAACAACTGTTCACCGGCATGGCCGACGAACGCACCGCGCCGAGTGCTGCACGGCGGGCGGCGGAATCGCTTTTTGCGGGGGAGTGAGCATGAAACCAGTCAAACAGACAAAGCTGTATAGCGCTGACGGCATACACAACGGCAATTGCCTTGCGGCGTGCATCGCATCATTGCTTGATCTGCCGTTGTGGATGGTCCCGCCCTTCGAAGACATGTTCGGGCGCGGCGATCACACCTCGCGCATGATCGAATGGCTCAACCATATGTTCAAGCTTGAACTCGTCTGGGAAGACGGTCACCCCGTCGATGAGTTGCCTGAGTTCTATATTGCTGTGGGCCGGTCGCCGCGTGGCGTGCATCATGCCGTCATCTACAGCAAGGGCGAGATGGTGCATGACCCGCACTACTCTAACGACGGGATTGCCGAAGTTGATAGCGTGAAGTATCTCGCGCCGCTTGGTGCATGAGCCATGGACGACATGAGCGAACGGGATCAGGCAATCATCGCCGAGTGGACTCTGGATACGTTCGATGCCGCAGTGCATGCTGTCCTGGTCACCCCGCCATGGCGCCCGACTGATCACGCCTATGGTGTGCTGCGCGGATATCGCGAAGCTGGCCTAACACCCGCCGAAGCCGCGCAGGCATTCTTTAGCACAAGACAATGACCGAAGCCCAACAGTTAATCGACAGCCTCGAAGCCGATATCCAAAGGATGCGGATTGACGATGCGCTGAAGGCGTCGATGATCGCAAAACTGGATGCACTTCGTCGGATGGTGCTGTGATGACTGACAAGACATTCAGGATGGACGTACCTCTCGGCTTCGACGGAGATGGCTACCAGGCCGCAATTGAGTTGTATGTCGCTGGCCTGGTTGGGCGTGAATGCACCACGGAACTGCGTGACGAGGTGTACGAGAAAGCCTGTTCCATGGCCAAAGATTTCGTGAAAGTCGGAGAAGTGATCGTCAGTTTCGACTGATTCCCCCGCTCCCACCGTCAGCATGGGTCGGCCATGCAGCGTTAGACGGACGATGGTGAGCCCTAACACGGGTGGTAGCTCAGGGAGCAGGCCGGATTCCAAATCCGAGCCGGGTGACGTTCGATTCGTCCGCTGCCCGCCAGAGGAAAGCTCCGGTACGCAGGCCGGCGAGTCAGGTTCGAAGCCTGGCGTCTTCACGCATGACGATTGAGATAGCCGTATGGGGCATTCCGGCCGGATGCCAGTACTTGCCGGCGTCAGTCGTCAGTCGTGAAGGTGAAGCACCACCGGTAGCGCGCTCCGATCGGAGGCCATAGCGCCATGCGTACCGGTCGCATTAGCTCTCTCCCCAATCTCCTCGCGCCGACCTCATCGGCGTTTGCCCAGTGGGTTGGGCTATTTTATTTGCATGTCTGAGTGAAAAGTGGCGGTCGCTCGCTCTGTCGGAAGTGGTAATTACTCAAAGGCGTAGATATGGGCAGACCATCGAAGCTGACGGATGCTCAGTGGGAAGAAATCCGCAGACGCCTTCTCGCAGGTGAGGTGGGCCGCGAACTCGGGCGTGAATTCGGAGTCGCTGAATCGGCGATCCGCAAGCGTTTTGGTGCGCAGATCAAGCAAATAAAAGACGTTGCAAATCAAATAGTTGCGACCGAAGTAGCGCTTAAGGCACTCCCAGTAAGTGCGCAGATAAGTGCGCATGACTATGCCGCGCAATTACGCGCCATCACAACGCATACGGTAGGCGCTGCGCAATATGGCGCCGCCATCTCTCACCGGCTCATGGGCATTGCTCACGGGAAGGTGATGGAGATCGATGACGCAACGCCGCTAGGCGAAGAAAGCGCCCAGACCCTGAAGGGCATTGCGGTCCTTACGCGAATGGCGAACGAGTCGAGCGAGATCGGCCTCAATCTGTTGCGCGCGAACAAGGATGCTGGCGGCAATCCTTTGCGGGAAATCGACATCACTCCGGAGAGCGGCCTGACTCCAGAAGAGGAGTATCTGAAATTCATAGGCTGAGATGGCGCACGATCAAATAACAATCGACTGGCGCAATCCGGACTATCTACCGATCTACGAACAGCGCAAGAGGCTGATTGCGAAGATACGCAACAAAGAGGTCAGTCTCGCCAATCTGAAGCAGTTCTACAAAGCGCATCCGGTCGAGTTCATCTCGACGTTCGGAATGACGTTTGACCCGCGCAATATCGAAGTGGGATTGCCGGGAACGATACCGTTCCTGATGTTCCCCAAACAGGTCGAGTTCATAGAATGGTTGCGGGACAGATGGCTCGCGCGCGGTGACGGACTGGCCGAGAAGTCGCGCGACATGGGACTGTCCTGGCTGTGCGCGGCCTTTGCGGTGTGGATGTGGACATTCCATCCTGGCGCCGTGATTGGGTTCGGCAGTCGCAAAGAGTCATACGTAGACGACTCGAGCGACCCGAAGTCGCTGTTCTGGAAGGTGCGGTTCTTCATTGCTCGTCTGCCCAAAGAATTCAGGCCGGCCGGCTACGTCGAGAAGACGCACGCGCCGTTCATGAAGATCTCGAACCCGGAAAACGGGGCGATGATCGTCGGTGAGGCAGGCGACAACATTGGCCGCGGTAACCGGACCTCGATCTATTTCAAGGATGAGTCGGCCTATTACGAGCGGCCCGAGAAAATCGACGCGGCGCTGAGCCAGACATCGAACTGCAAGATCGACATTTCGACGCCGAACGGCATTGGTAATCCGTTCTATGCCAAGCGGCACGGCGGCAAGATCCCCGTGTTCACGTTCAACTGGCGTGACGACCCGCGCAAAGATGACGCCTGGTATCAGAAGCAGATTGACACGATGGACGCGGTCCATGTGGCGCAGGAAATCGACATCAACTATGCGGCATCGGTTGAAGGCGTCCTGATTCCGAATGCCTGGGTGATGGCAGCGGTCAATGCGCATCTGGCACTGGGAATTGAGCCGACCGGCGCGCGCGAAGGTGCGCTTGATGTGGCTGACGAAGGTCGCGACAACAATGCCTTCTGCGGCGCGCACGGCATTTTGATTGAGATGATCGAGGAATGGTCTGGCTCGGGCGGTGACATTTTCGCCACGGTCGAGAAGGCTTTCCATCTGAGCGACCTGCACGAATATCGCCGGTTCAAGTACGACGCCGATGGTCTGGGTGCTGGATGCCGCGGTGATGCGCGAATCATTAATGAAAAGCGGGCCGAGAAGAAGATCGAACTGATTGAGGTCGAACCGTTTCGCGGATCCGAAGCCCCGTTCAATCCTGATGGCGAGGATGTCAAGGGCCGCAAGAACGCGGACTTCTTTGCCAACCGTAAGGCACAAGCCTGGTGGGCGTTGCGGACACGGTTCCAGAAGACCTATCGCGCAGTGGTCGAAAAGCAGCCCTTTGACCCCGACGAAATCATCTCCATCTCAAGCGACATGCCATTGCGACGGAAGCTGATGACGGAACTGAGTCAGCCGACGTACTCGATTAATACCGTAGGCAAGGTGCTGGTCGACAAAGCTCCTGATGGCACGAAAAGCCCGAACCTTGCTGACAGCGTTGCATATCGCTTCGCCGAGGTGAGTAAGCGACCAATGGTCATCACCAAAGACGCACTTAAACAATTCGCCCACATGGGTAAGACCCGATGAATCGCCGCCAACGCAAAAAAGCACAGATGGCCGCGCAGCACGTGGCTCCTGTGCCGGCGAAGCCTGCGGGCATGAGGGTGTCGTCCGACGTGGTGATGAGCATGCGCCACAAGCCGGCCACGAAACCGCGGAAGACTGCGCTCGAGCTGTTCGCGCCGTATGAGCCGATGAAAGGCGTACTGCCATCTGGCAGTAGCGGCAAACAGATCGCGATGGACGCCGGCTTCAATGCCAACAACGCGTCGACGAATCTCGGACTGCTCGACAACGTCAATGCTGTCTTTGATCAGGGTTATGCGTTCCCCGGGTTCCAGATTCTTGCGTCATGGGCGCAGATCCCCGAGTTCCGCCGTCCCGCCGAGGTGTACGCGCGGGAAATGACTCGCAAGTGGATCAAACTCCAGGCGGTTGGCGAGGAAGACAAGTCGAACAAGATCAAGCGCATCGAAGCCGAGTTCAAGCGCCTGAATGTGCAGGCCGTGTTTCGCGAGGCGATCGAGCAGGATTGCAAGTTCGGCCGCTCGCAGATCTTTATCGACCTCGGCATGCAGTCCGACCAGATCGATTCGAAGGAGTTGATGACGGAACTGGTCGAGTCGCCGGCCAAGGTTGGACTCGGCTCAATCAAACGCCTGGCTGTCGTTGAGGCCAACTGGTCATACCCGAACCGGTATAACGCGAACGACCCGCTTGATCCGACGTTCTACAAGCCGACGAGCTGGTTTGTCATGGGCAAGGAGATTCACTCCTCGCGCCTCCTGACGATCATCACGCGCGACGTGCCGGATATCTTCAAGCCAGCATATGCCTTCGCTGGGCTGTCGCTGTCGCAGATGATGAAGCCGTACGTGGATAACTGGATTCGCACACGGCAGTCCGTGTCAGACTTGGTACACGCGTTCACCGTCTGGGTGCTCAAGACGGACATGGCTACCATCCTGAGTGCAGGCGGCGCTGACAACCTCTACAACCGCCTGCAGGTGTTCAACCTGGCGCGGGACAACCACGGCGTGAACGTGGTCAACAAGGAGACGGAAGACTTCGCCAACGTCTCGGCATCCTTGGCGGGTCTGGATAAGCTTCAGGCACAAAGCCAGGAGCAGATGTGCGCGCCATCAGGTCTGCCTCTCGTACACCTGACCGGCATCACGCCTTCTGGCCTGAATGCGACTTCGGAAGGCGAAATTGAGGTGTGGCAGGACAATGTTGGCGCAACCCAGCAGATCTATACGCCCGCGCTGTCGAAGATTCTGAATCTTGTTCAGTTGTCGCTGTTCGCCGAAATTGATCCAGGCATCGGATTTGAGTGGGTGCCGCTGCGCACGATGAGCCCTGAGCAGCGTTCAACGATTCGCAAGGTGGATGCGGAGACCGATGACATGCTCATTGGTGCTGGTGTGCTGACGCCCGAAGAATCCCGTACGCGTATTGCGAATGAGGAAGACTCGCCGTATCACGGGCTTGAGACCAACGTCGATCTGCCCGACGTGCCGGAACCCGAAGAGGGTCCGCTCAATCGCGCCGAGAAAATCAGCGGACAGCAATCAACGAAAGGTGACGAATGAATCTCCAGATTGGTCCGACAACCCCATGGGTTGCCCAGGCTGGCCCTCAAGGCATCACGGCAACGCCGCTCGGATTCCAGCAGATCACCACCCTGTCGACTGCGCAGTCCTTGACCGTGCCGGCTGGTGCCTTGCTGGCCGTCATCCAGGCATCCACGCAAGCTATTAGCTGGCGCGATGATGGTATAGCTCCTACTGCCACGGTCGGCATGTCGATCGCGACTGGTAACGAGCTCCAATACAACGGCAACCTGTCGGCAATCCAGTTGATCCAGGTGACCTCTGGCGCGATTGCCAACATTAGTTACTATCGTTGACGCCATGCCTTACACAATCAACGCTGGTGGCGGTGGCGGATCAACGGCCACAACAACGCCGCAATCGCAGGAACGGCTCATTGCTGGCCCTGCGCTTTGTTACGCGAACACACCAACTGCGGCAACTACCCAGGCCCAGAATACAGCACAGCCGATCCAGTTCATTGGCGGAGCCACGAGATTCCGGCCTGAATTTGACGGCCGGTATGATCCGGGCATTACCACGCAATCGGAAACGGACATCACCGCACCGGTTGCAATTACTGGTGTGTTCTGCTATCCGTACGCGTGCTTTACAGGCTCGATCACCACCACAGTACTGACGGTGACTGGCACTCCACAAGGCGCGCTGGCCGTTGGGCAAACGTTGCAAGGCGGAACGATTGCGGCAGGTACGACGATTACGGCCCTTGGCACCGGCACTGGTGGGGCGGGGACCTATACGGTCAGCATCTCGCAGTCCGTTACCAGCACGCCGCTCCTTAATGCGGAAACAATTCATACCGTACTTACATTCCAGGGCCAGACGACAGGCACGCTAAATCCTGGTGCAATCGGGTATGCCGCTGACTACATCGAACTCGAGGCCGCCGCAGGAACATGGGGGCGCCTGAGACTATTTGCGCAGGTCGCCAACGGTCAGAAGCTTCCGCGTGGATTCAACTTCAACAGCGTGATCTTCCCGGGTGCGCAGGTCAGTTCGACCACGACCGAAACGGATCAAACACAGGCCTTGTCATTTGCATGGCCGGCTAACGTGGCCGCGGGATTCTACGCTTTCAGCGCAAACCGATTCGTCGGCGTCGGACTCCAGCGCGTGCCTTCCGTTGGTTTCATGGGTGATTCGATTACGCATGGAATTGGTTACACGAACAATCTGGGCCTTGGTGATATCGGCCAGATGCTGAATGGCGTTGCCAATACGGCGAATTTCGGGTATCCGAGCGAACGGATGCAGTTTGCCGTCCTCGGAAATAGCTCGAAATCACGTGACCGGTTGTTCCGCGTATCCGATATTGTCACCGTTGCCGAGGCTACGAATGACTTCCACAATGGCCAGACGCTGGCCCAGGTACAGGCAAACAACCTGGAAATGTGGGCGCGTTGCATGCGTAGGAAAGCCGCAGTCATTCCATTGACGGTTACACCCCAGTCGACGTCAACGGATGGATGGGTAACAGAGGCCAATCAGACGCCACTGTCGGCGTGGGTGGCGGGTGGTGCTGCCCAGCTTTACAACGCATGGCTGCGTGATGGCGCCGCGGTAACTGGGACTCTGGCGACGGGCTTCGTTGCTGCGGCAACCGGCTCGAGCGGTGCGGGAATTCTCCGGATTGGGCAAACCGGGCATCCGGCAATCTATCTGCTGGATCGGGCAATCAGCATGGAGTCAATCGTGACGCCCGGCGTGTGGATTGCGAACGGCTCGCCCGATGGCATTCACCCGTTGCAGCTCGCGGTCAATGCCGAAATCGCCTCGCAGCAAACTGGTTTGAGAGCAGTCGTCGCAGCCTACGGTGCAACCCTGTCCTGAGGAAAATCCATGTACGCAGGCACACCGGGCGGCTCCCAGACAGTAACAGCGGCAGTCGCATTGTCGGCATCAAGCCCGCAGTTGACGATTTACAACAGCGCCTCCGCGATCACCCAGGCGCTCCCTACGACCGGGCTCGTTGATGGACAGAAGCACATGCTCAAGTGCATGGGGGCGGGTGGCCTGAGCGTCACAGGAAATATCGACACCGTAGCGGCCACGACCGCCACTATTGCCCAGTTCGCCGGAAATACTTTCGTGTATTCGGTCGCATTGGCGACTTGGGCGAAGTTCTGACCTAGCCGTACTTGATCGCCCTGATCCGCCTAACCATCTCGGTTAGCTCCAATTCCATCGCATCGAACCGCGGTTTGCCTGCGCTATCGGTCAAGCCGTTTTTCAGCAGGAACATATCGAGTTCGGTGTCCAGCAGGTCGGACAGATTGAACCGGGCTGAATACTCATCGTTCTCGCCAACGTACACAACCACGCGTTGCGGCTCTTCGTGGTCATAGCCCACGTAATCCACTTCGATACCTTCTTTCATGCCCGCTCCGAAACTCGTTTCGCCGACTGGGAAACCTATTCTACTCCGACCGGTTCGACCCAATGCCGGGGTCGAGGCGGCATACAACAAGCAGTTGCAGCGCTGGATCGAGATGATGCACAGGTCTCTCGTGTATTTCATCCAGGCGCAGTACCGGGCTAATCCCCCGCCTACACTCGCGCAGGATGCTGGCTGGGAGGCTTTCCGCGATGGTAGCCCAGCCAATGCAATGCGTCGTGCGATGCACCGCATGTCGAGACGATGGCTGAAGGCGTTCGGCAAGGGTTCGGAAGATCTGGCCAAGTATTTCGTCGACAAAGCGGCCGGCGCCACAGACTTGCAATTGAAGGATGTGCTGAAGAAGGCCGGATTTACAGTTGAGTTCCGTGCGACGTATGACGTCAATAACGCCATGCAAGCGGCAATCGGCGAGAACGTAGGGCTGATCAAAAGTATCGCATCCGAGCATCTGACTCAGGTCGAAGGCTTGGTGATGCGCTCCATGCAACAAGGGCGCGATCTCGGGACGCTGACAGAAGAACTGACCAAGCGGTACGACATTACGAAGAAACGTGCGTCTTTTATAGCGCGCGACCAGGCTAACAAGATGACGGCTGTCATCAACCGCACGCGTCAACAGGAACTTGGCATCACCCAAGCTCGCTGGCGGCATTCGCACGGCGGCAAGAAACCCCGTCAATCCCATATCGCAGCCAGTCAGGCCGATGGCGGTAAGGGCAAGGTCTACGACACCGCGAAAGGTTGCGAGATCGACGGCGAGTACATCTGGCCGGGGCAATTGCCTAACTGTAGGTGTACGGCGCAATCTATCATCCCAGGATTAGAGGACTGAAATGGCCGAGCGAATCAAAGGCGCCGGCATCATGCTGATTACGCCGCAGGATGAAGTCCTGTTTCTGCTGCGCGCACCGGGTGCCAATCACCCTGGAGAATGGGATCTTCCTGGTGGCCGCTGTGATGCCGACGAAACACCAGAGCAAACCGCCATCCGCGAGACCCAGGAAGAGATCGGAAGCCGCCCATACGGTGAACTGACAAAGATCGCCGACACGTCGAGCAAAGACGATAGCGGGTCGGAAGTCGACTTCATCACATTCCGGCAATTCATCCGGCACAAGTTCAAGCCGAAGCTTGACCCGGGTGAGCATACAAAGTTCGTTTGGGCCTCGCTCAAAAATCCTCCTGAGCCGCTTCACCCCGGCGTGCGCGAAGTTGTGAATATGGCGCTCGGTGTGAAGGTCGAAAAGGCCGCGATGGATGGCTTGGCATTCGATCGCGCAAGCGTGCGTACCGTGGACGAAGATGGCCGGATGCGCGTGGAGATTAGCCACCTGTCGAAAGCGATGGTGTGCCCATATCTCGGCAGTGAGATCCCCGAGTATCAATCACTCGGCCTCACCCCGGATCGCGTCTACATGCTGCTTCGCGATCCGGAGGAACTGAAGAAGTCGGTTCCTACATGGAACAGCGTTCCCCTGCTCAATGAGCATGTGCCAGTCAGTGCTGCCGATCACAAACCCGATTCGGTCGTTGGCGCAACCGGCAGCGATGCCGCATTCAATCCGCCCTACCTCGACAACTCTCTCGTCATTTGGGCGCAAGACTCCATTCGTGGAGTCGAGACCGGGCGTCAGCAAGAAATATCGTGCGCCTATTACTACGACCCCGACATGACGCCGGGCACCTATGAGGGTGTTGCGCACGACGGGATCATGAGAAATATCAGGGCGAATCACATTGCCCTGGTAGAAAAGGGCCGAGCAGGCCCGGATGTCCTTGTTGCAGATTCAATCAACCAAAACGGAGCTATCCGAATGAGCAAGCAGTCCCTCAGCAAGAAAGCCGTCTTAGCCAAAGGGGCCTTGCTGGCTGTCCTGCGGCCCATGATGGCATCCGACGCCGCGATCGATCTGAATCCGATCCTTGCCGGCGTGAAGAAGAAGAACTGGCTGGACAAGAAGCCAGGGATCTTGGCCGCAATCAAGCCGCACCTCGCAGCCGATGCCGACCTCGGTCAGATCGTCGAACTGCTCGACAAGCTGGATGGGGAAACGCCCGACGACGACAACGTCGCCATGGACGATCCGGTCGATCCGAAGTGCGAACAGATTCTCGCGATGCTCCGCGGCAAGATCAGCGACGAAGACCTGGCACAGGTACAGGCCGCATTGAGCGCGCCCGCAGCTGCCGCCCCCGCGGCTACGGATGAGCCTTCGCAAACGGCCAATGCCGCAAACGCAAACCCCAAGGACGGCACGAACAAGGCGCCGGTTCCGGGTGCCAGTGATGACAAGGACGACAAGATGGACAAGGCCGCGATGGACAAGGCGATCAAGTTGGCGGTTGATGCGGCTCGCCGCGACACTGAGCAGGCCACGATTGCCCGCCTGCATGGCATTCAGGAAGCCGAAGAAGCCGTCAAGCCATACGTCGGCAAGCTGGCCGCAATGGACAGCGCCGATGCGGTCTACAAGGCAGCGCTCGAGATTCTGAAGGTCGACGTCAAGGGTGTGCATCCGAGCGCATACAAGGCCGTGCTGATGGCCCAGCCAAAGCCTGGCGACGAACCGCGCCGGGTCATCGCATCGGATAGCGCTACGCCTCCGTCCGACATGGCGGAGTGTTTCCCGAACGTCCACCGCATCGGCTAATCCAATTCAGATCAGGAGTAAGACATGGGCTTCCCGCGTCAAGTAAATGTACTCGCAGCGCCGGCAGTGCTCGGCGATTTCTGCGATTCCAATCCCCGTAGTACCGTCGATGCAAGCTATGGTGCCTTTGTTGCCGGCGCCAACGGCTTGGCAGTGGGTCTCTTCGCATGGGCCGATCCGACCAACACGATTCTGAACAATTTCGGCCCGGGTGCGCCGACCGGCTTCATTCACCGCGACCAGCAAGCGCTGATTACGGCGTTCCTCGGCGATGACTCGCTCACGATCCCGGCTGGCTATCAGGCTACCGCATTCAACGCCGGTGGCTTCTGGGTGGCGAATAGTGGCACAACGACCTCGGCGGTCGGCCAGAACGCGTACGCGAACAACGCAACGGGCGCGGTAACCTTCGGTGCCGCAGGTTCGCCCCCGACCTCGGCGAGTGTGACGGCATCGATTGCGGCCAACACAACCACGGCCGGCACGATCGCACTGAACAGCGTTACGGGTTCGATCGCAGGCACGACGCTCACCGTTACGGTGGTCGGTACCGGCGCACTCGCTCCGGGCCAGACGCTGTCGGGCACCAACGTCGACCCAGCCACGACCATCGTTTCGCAACTCACCGGCACGACCGGTAGCACGGGCACCTATACGGTGTCGGTCAGCCAGACCGTGGCAAGCACCACGATCACCTCGAGCGGCGCAACATTCACGGTCGGCGGCACGGTGACGGGTGTGTTCGCTGTCGGACAGACCCTTTCGGGCGCGGGTGTCACGGCTGGCACGACCATCACGAACCTGATTTCGGGCACGGGTGGCGCAGGAACGTATGCGGTCAGCATCGCACAGACCACTTCGAGCACGACCATCACTGCATCCGGTGGCGTGCTGACGGTCACGGTTGTTGGCTCGGGTGCGTTGGCACTGAACGACACAATCAGCGGCGCAGGCGTGACGGCAGGTACCTATATCTCCGCCTTCATCACGGGTACCGGCGGCACGGGTACCTACGCTGTGAGCGTCGGCCAGACCGTTGCATCGGAGACGATCACGGTTGCCGCCGGTACACAAACGAAGTGGGTTGCCGCTTCGATCGGCGCACCGGGTGAGCTCGTCAAGATGGTCTCGTGGCTGAACGGCTAACGCAAAACTGACAACCGCATGCGGCCGCCTTTGGGGCGGCTTTTTTATTGCTCAAAGGAATTCAAAATGGCCAAGATGGCATATGACATGTCGCCGCAAGACCAACGCGCAGCGATCGAGTATCACAGGCAACAATGGTTCATCGACTTCGGCGATGCGCAGATGTTCTGCCGTCCCGAATGGAAGCAGAATATCAGCCTCGCGATGGATGCGCAGCCGCAACTCGTGACGGTGGCGAACTCGGGTATTCCGGCTTACCTGACATATTTTCTCGACCCGGATGTTTTGCACGTTCTGACCGCAAAGAATCAGGCAACCGAGATCTTCGGCGAGAAGCAGAAAGGCGATTGGACTTCGTCGGCGCTACTGTTTCCGGTTGTTGAGCGTTCGTACGAAATCTCAAGTTATGGAGATTACAACAACAACGGGCGCGCAGGTATCAACACGAATTTTCCTGAGAGACAACCGTATCTCTACCAGACCATCTGCGAGTACGGTGACCTCGAAATCGAGCGCGCCGGCCTTGCGAAAATCGGTTTCGTCGCCGAACAGAAAGAAGCAGCAATCGACGGTCTGAACAAGTTCCAGAACCTGACGTACTTCAAGGGCGTTGCCGGTCTGCAGAACTATGGCGCGCTGAATGACCCGTCGCTCTATCCGGCCGTCGCTCCGATTCCGAAGGCGAATGGCGGTCTCGCGTGGCTGAATGGCACGGCGCCGAATGCATCGGCGAACGAAGTGCTCGCAGACGCCCAGCAGCTCGTCACGCAATTGATCAACCAGTCGAGTGGCCAGATCGACGTGCGCAGCGAGTTTGTATTGGCAATGTCGCCGAAGAGCGAAATGGCGATGACGTTCACCAACTCGTTTAACGTGAACATGTCGGACCTGTTGCGCAAGAACTTCCCGAACCTTCGCGTTCAGACTGCGATCCAGTACGGCGCTCTCACCGCACAGAATCCACAAGGTTCTGCGCTTGGCGAGATCGTCCAAATCTGGGCGCCCCGTGCAACCGGGCAGGACTCCGGCTATACGAGCTTCAACATGAAATTGAAGTCAGGCCGAATCATCCCCGACATGTCGTCCTTTAAGCAAAAAATGAGTCAAGGCACGAACGGCTTCATCCTTCGCCAGCCGTTTGCCATGGCAACGATGATCGGTGTCTGACCGATTGCAGTAAAGCGCGCCCCTAGGGTCATTCCCAAAAAGCCGACCTGACCGTATCGGCCTGGTGGCGCGCCCTCTTTTGTTCGGTCACTTCTGATAGGCGGTCACATGGCAACGCAAGAATCGACAATCACCCTGAAGAAAAATAACGACGTTCCGAGCAATGCAACGGTCACGGTCGCCTCGAAGTTCCCGATGGACTTCACGCTGCGTCTATTTGACTTTGTCAAACGCTATGAGCCCGTAATGGGCGGCGGCCAGCGCGAATTCAAGATTGCGGAACCTCGTCACGGCAGTAAAGATTTCATCGTGCAGGGCAATAGCTGGCCGCAGAACAAGGGCCCGCATCAGCAGATCAACTGCGGTTACGCGATCACGCACGGCATCCCCAAGGCATTCTGGGATGAGTGGTTGGAACAGAACCGCGAATCCGCTTTCGTCGTGAACGGCATGCTGTTCGCCCACGCAGAAACAGCAAGCACGATGGCAGAGGCCAAAGAGAAGGAAAAGGAAAAGTCGGGGCTTGAACGGCTGGATCCGAAAAATCTTCCGAAGGGCATCGAAACGGCGGATGAAATGCGCCGCGCGTCATGAGCACGCCGGCCAGCAATATCGTTGTGTTCTCGTACGCCGATTGGAGTGCTGCATATCCTGAGTTGGCGGCTTATGTCACCCAGCCGCAGGCGCAGGGATACTTCAACCGCGCGCAGTTGATGTGCGATAACACCGCTACAAGCATCGTCATCGACGCAAGTCAGGGCGGCCAGCGCGAGACGTTGCTCAATATGCTGGTCGCCCACATAGCCGCGCTGAATGCCCCGCTCAATGGGCAGGCTTCATCGCCGCTGGTCGGGCGCATCAGCAATGCGACGCAGGGCAGCGTGTCCGTACAGACGCAGATGGATTTCCCGCCCGGCTCCGCGCAATGGTTTAACCAGACGAAGTACGGTGCCGAATATTGGCAGGCGACGGCGCAGTACCGATCGATGCAATATGCGCCGGGCGCCACTTCCCAATTCAATCCTTGGGGTAGTGGCTCATGGGGCCGCAGGGGCGGATCGCGGGGGTTCTGATGGGTATCAACTTCAAGGGCGGCGACAAACTCGA
Source organism: Paraburkholderia elongata (assembly GCF_013177735.1). Taxonomy (GTDB): domain Bacteria; phylum Pseudomonadota; class Gammaproteobacteria; order Burkholderiales; family Burkholderiaceae; genus Paraburkholderia; species Paraburkholderia elongata. Next base: position 148,164 of record NZ_WOEZ01000185.1, read on the forward strand.
GCAGAAATTGCGAGAGATTGCTGAGAAGGTCGGCAAGGCCAATACAGTGAAAGTCGGATTTCTTGAAGATGCGACCTACTCTGACGGCACTCCTGTCGCCCTTATTGCTGCCACGAATGAGTATGGCGGCACCGTCAACGTTCCGGAGCATGACGTTACGCTCCATCGCAAGATAGACAAGAACGGAAATTTCGCCGCAGGCACCTTGGACGAGGAAGGCAATCGAATCGGCGCCAGCCAGTTTGTCAAGACGTCCCGATCAAACTATGACACGGTGCATCACGTCGAGGCCTACACGATCACGATTCCGGCGCGCCCCTACTTCCGCGGAATGATCCAGAAGAACAAAGGTGATTGGGGCCCGCAACTCGGCAAGATCATCAAGGGCGCGGATTATGACTCGGCGGTTGCGCTGGGCCGGCTCGGTCAGTTGGTGAAAGAGCAGTTGCAGGAATCGATCCGCGATTTCAGCGATCCGAAGAACGCTAAATCCACCATTGCAAAGAAAGGCTTTGATAAGCCATTGGTCGAAAAATCGGTGATGTTGAACAGCGCCGACTTCGAAGTCAACGAATAGGAGCATCCATCTCATGGGCATCACCGTTTTTAGTTCTTCGCTTGGCGACGTCCAGGTGCCGTTTTCTTCGAATGGCACGATGCAGTCGTCCGCCGCTCTCCAGGGTGGCCAAGCCGCTGGCTTTGTCCGTAGTTGCGGCAACGCGAGTGTACAGGTCAGCGCTGCCGGCCAAGGCAATGGCGCAGACACAACCGATGACGTCTTGTTCACGTATGCGCTTCCCGCCAACGCGTTGGACGCCGCGGGCCGTCAGATCACGATCACTGCCGCTGGCAAGTTCGCATCGACCGCCAACAACAAGCGCATCAAGATCTGGTGGGGCACCACGACGCAGACCGTGGGCGCTGCTGTCGCTGGCGGCACACTGATCGCCGACTCAGGCGTTGCAACGACCAACGGCGGCGGATGGTCGGCAAGCGTTCAGGTCCAGAAGTATGGTGCCAATGGATCGAACACGCAGATTGCGACATGCGCCGCCGTTGTGGCTGGTGCTACGCACCTCGGTACGTCCGCGCCAGCGACGCTGACCGCTGTCGAGAGCGGCGTGATCAACATCACGATCACCGGCTCGAGCCCGACCACGGGCGCTGCGAATGATGTGGTGGGTCAACTGTTCGATATTGCGTACAACAACTAAGCATGAACCTCTCTGGCATCGTCGGCAATTATGTCGCCGCGGTCAATCCGTGGGTAACGGCTTCGATCCAGGCGTCGACCGGCTATTCCACGAGTCCGGATGGTGATCGCGTGCCGTCCTACGCATCGCCGGCCTCGATTCAGGTTCAGATGCAGGCGATGACGTACCGCGACCTCGTTCAGATCGAGGGGCTGAACATCAACGGCGAAAAGCGTTCGATGTACATCAACGGCACGTGGGAAGGTGTTGCAAGGCCGGACGGACGCGGCGGTGACCTGATCACGCTGCTGGATGGGTCAGTCTGGCTGGTCGTGCAGGTACTTGAGAACTGGGGCTATCAGGACGGCTGGACCAAAGTCGCTGTAGTTCGTCAGAACGGGGGCTAGCCATGAACACATGCGATGGGTGCGCGCACTATGCGCCAGGCGACCCAGAGGGGCGATTCAAGTTCGCAGGTACATGCGGGCTTATTGAAGACAGAGCCTTTCCGCGCGACGAAGGATCGGAATGTTCCGAGGTCGGCGTCGATGTCTGGACGGACGTTCCGGTTTCTCAAGGTCTTTACGTTGGACCGAAGTTTGGTTGCATTCACTGGCTGTCTAACGAAGCATGAGCGCAACACTATCTCTAACCGAAGTACAGACGCTCACAGCGCTGCGCAACTTCCTGTTGGCAGTGTTGCCGGCTAACACGGAGGTAATTCGTGGTCTTGATAACCGGGTCCCGGAACCGCAGGGTGCGAACTTCGTTGAGATGACGCCGATCCTGCGCGATCGGCTCAGCACGAACGTCGACTCATACACGGATGCCGCTTTCATCGGTTCTATTGCTGGCACGACCCTAACCATCACCTCAGTCAGCACAGGCGCGCTCACTGTTGGAAGTGTGCTGCTTGGCAACAACCTCGCTGCAAACACCGTAGTGACCGCGTTCGGCACCGGGACGGGTGGAGTTGGAGCGTACACCGTTAGTCCGTCGCAGACAGTCGCCAGCCAGATCATCGCGGCGGGTGTGAAGTCGATGTTGCAGCCCGCGAAGGTGACTGTGCAGCTCGACGTGCACGGGCCGGCGAGCGCGGACAACGCCGCAATCATCACGACACTTTTTCGCGACGAATACGGCGTGACCGCTTTTGCTTCGTCCGGGTTTGACGTGACGCCACTTTATACGAGTGACCCTCGCCAGATGCCGTTTCTTAACGGCGAGCAGCAGGTGGAGGAAAGGTATGTGGTTGATGCGGTCATGCAGACCAATCCCATCGTCACCGTGCCTCAACAGTTCGCCGCAGCAGTCTCGCTCAGCGGCATCAACGACGTAGCGTAACTCCCGATTACTGACCCGGCCAAGCGCCGGGTTTTCGTTTCCAGGCCACCCATTGCGGTGGCTTTTTCATTTCCCCGGAGCAAACATGACAATACCCGCCAGCGCGATTGCGCAAGTAACTCCTGGCGTCGTCAGCGCTGGTGGGTCCGCGCTCATCCTGAATGGCGTCGTTCTGACTGCCAGCACGCGCGTGCCGGTCGGCTCAATCCTGCCGTTCTCGAGTCTGACTGCCGTGCAGAACTATTTCGGCGCCCTCTCGACCGAAGCGAGCGTTGCGGCGAACTATTTCAGCGGCTACACGAACTCGACCGTGAAGCCGGCTCTGATTTACTTCGTGCAATACGTATGGCAAAACCCGGTTGCAGCATATCTACGCGGCGGCTCGCTCGCTGCGACGACGCTGACGCAGTTGCAGGCACTCTCCGGCGTCCTGACGGTCACGGTCGACGGAGTATCAAAGACGTCCAGCACGATCAACCTGTCGGCGGCATCCAGCTTCTCGAATGCAGCAGCGCTGATTCAGGCCGGCTTCACGACCAACCCTCCGGTGGTGACGTTCGACAGCCAGAGCTCGGCATTCGTGCTCACGTCGCCCACGACTGGCGCGGGTGCCGCTTTCACTGGCGCGATCGCCACGACGACCCTCACTGTCTCGGCCATCACTTCCGGCACGTTGCAAGTCGGTTCGGTGATCTCGGGTGTTGGTGTTACTGCAGGTACGTATATCACTGCCTTGGGTACTGGCACGGGCGGGATCGGCACGTACACGATTTCGGCATCGCAGAACGTATCGAGCGAGGGGATGACGGCCAATGCGTCGTCGATGACGTTCGCGACCGGCACGCTCTCGGCGGGTCTGAATCTGACGCAGGCGACCAGCGCGGTCCTGTCGCAAGGCGCCGCACTCTCGACGCCCGCCACTGCGATGCCTGCGATTACCGCCATCACGCAGAACTGGGCGGCGTTCATGACCACGTTCGAGCCGGTGCTCGCTGACAAGCTGGCGTTCTCGGCATGGGTGAATTCGCAGAACAACCGGTACGCCTATGTCGCATGGGATACCGATGTGAACGCGATTGTGGCGAACAACACAACGGCCTTTGGTCCGCAGATTATCGCCAATGGTTCTAGCGGCACGGTTCCGATCGCTGGCGATCCTGCAGCAGCTACTGCGGCCGGCACCACGCTCGCCGTGCTGAATCTGGCTATCGCAGCTTTCTTCCTTGGCTCGGTTGCCTCGATCAACTTCGGTCAGCAGAACGGCCGGATCACGTTTGCGTTCAAGTCGCAGGCCGGCATCACGCCGAACTGCACGAACCAGACGACCGGCGCGATTTTGATTGCGAATGGATATAACTTCTACGGGAGTTACGCAACCGCCAACCAGCAATTCCAGTTCTTCAATCCGGGTTCGATCTCGGGGATCTTCCAGTGGGCTGATGAATACATCAACCAGATCTGGATGAACAGCCAGTTCCAGCTCGCATTGATGACGCTGGTCACGGGCGTGGGCAGCATTCCCTACAACGCCCAGGGCTATGCGCTGATCAGCGCCGCACTGCAAGACCCGATCAACCAGGCACTGAACTTTGGCGCGATCCGTTCAGGTGTGGCGCTTTCGGCTCTGGAAATCGCCAACGTCAACAATGCTGCCGGCCTGGCAATCGACAAGACTCTTTCATCCCGCGGCTGGTATCTGCAAGTGCTCGATCCGGGCGCACAAGCCCGCGGCGCGCGCACGACCCCGGCTTGCACTTTTTGGTACACCGACGGAGGCAGTATCCAGACCATTAATTTGGCCTCGATAGACGTGCAATAACGCGATATGATGTAAGTGTGCGGGATAGGAGGCATCCGACAAGCCAGTTCCCTAGCTGGTTTCCCGCACCATTCACTAGGGTTTGCTTAGGGGCAAACGATGAACAACGATACCGGGATCTATACGATCACCAGTCCGAGCGGTGGCCAGTATGTCGGTTCCGCAAAATCCTTTAAGACGCGCTGGGCAGTCCATCTTGGGGATTTGCGCCGCGGCACGCATCACAGTTCCGCGCTTCAGAATGCATGGAACAAGTATGGCGAAGGTGCAATGACCTTTGCGAAGATCGCACTCTGCCCGATTACCGATTTGCTGGCCGTCGAGCAGGCGAGAATTGATGCTTTGCGCCCGGAATACAACATAGAGAAGATTGCCGGAAGTTCCTTAGGAACCAGGCGATCGGACGCAACCCGTGCGAAATTATCCAAAGCGAAAAAAGGAAAGAAGCTCACCATAGAGCATCGCGCGGCGGTATCAAGGGCGCTATCCCAGAGGACGGGGGAGAGAAGGAGTGCTGAAGCCCGCGCAAATATTGCAGCCGCAAAAGTTGGCGAGAAGAATCCTCGTGCTCGCGCTGTCATATGTATAGAAACAGGCCAGAGATTTATAAGTGGTCAGGCCGCTATAGACTGGCTTAGAGCCAATGGCCGACCTAAAGCTTCGCACGGTCATATCTATTACTGCTGTCAAGGCAAGATCAAGTCTAGTTTTGCGTACGGTTACCATTGGCGCTACGCCGATTAGCCGAAATACTTTTTGAATATTAAAGCCACCTCCGGGTGGCTTTTTTTATTGCAGTGGGAGCTAACACATGGATATAACCTCCGCGAACTCAACCTCGGCTCTGATCATCACCGGCCTGTTCCCTGTCGCGCAGATCCTGCAGGGTTACAGCACCGACGATGCATTCGCAGCCGACGATGTTGCGCCGGCGCAAGTCATGATGGGCGTCGACGGCAAGCAGTCAGGCGGGTATGTGCCCTACCCGGTCAAGCTGGACTACACGTTCCAGGCTGACTCGCCGTCGCTCGCATTGTTCGATGCCCTTCTAGCGGCGCAGGCGGCCACACGCAGTATCTTCCTGATGACGAACTTCATCTCTTTGCCGTCCGTGCGCGCAGCGTACACGTTCAACAAGGGGATTCTGACGTCGGCCAGCCCGCTGCCCAAAGCGGCAAAAGTACTCCAGCCGCGGAAGTTCTCGATCACGTTCGAATCCATGAACTGGGCGCCGATCTGATATGGCCAGAAAAACTTCAATCGTAACGATCAGCACCCGTGGGCGTGATATCGGGAAGGTGTTTCACATCACCGAACTCTCGTCCGCGCAAAGCGAAGAATGGGCCACGCGCGCGCTCTTCGTGATGATGAACTGCGGCGTCGATATTCCGGACGATCTTCTGTCTGCCGGCCTAGCTGGCATCGCGGCGATCGGCATCAAGTCCCTGTCGCGGGTTCCCTATGAGATGGCCAAGCCGCTCTTTGACGAGATGTGGGAGTGCATCAGGATTCAGCCTGACCCGAACATCCCGAACGTGATTCGTGCGCTAGTGGAAAGCGACATCGAGGAAGTGTCGACCCGCCTGACGCTACGAAAAGCGGTGCTTGATCTGCATCTGGATTTTTTTCGAAGCGCCGCCCCCTCGCAACAAGAAGCGGCGGCGGCAGTAGCGAAGATCTGATCGAATACGCGAATATCCCGCGCTCGATCGGCGTGATCGTTTCCCGCAAACTGGCCACGCTGCATGAACTGCAAACCGTGTACGGTGCCCAGGATCTCTACGATCTGCTCGAAGTGATCATCGTGGATGACTACAACGCGCGCATCATGAGCGAACGCAAGGAATAGCCGCCATTCACTGGAATGGCTTGGGCTTGCCGTGCGGATACAGGCAGGCTTGATAGATTTGATTGGCCAGCGCAGGGCCGCCAGCATCCACAAATGCTGGGTCGGAATAGACCGAATTGACGATCTGCTTGCCTTGCTCCACCGAAATACCCCAGCCAGATGAAGCCGTGATCGTGTTCAGTGCGGTTTTCGGCGGCCAGTTACTATCTCGACCCTCGGCGACCATCTGATAGGCCATTCCGAGCTTCATGCAGTGGTCCTGCTGCTCCGGCGTGTATGGAGCCTGCTGCGAAAAGGCAGAAAAAGGCACCAGTAGCGTCACGAAAACAAACATATTTTTCATCAGATTTGCTCCTGTAAATGTCGCCATTCAGGGCGAAGAGTGGTGGTAAGTCTAAGGGATTAACATGGCTACGGTGATAGATGCGCTCGTTGTGAGCCTAGGCCTTGATGCGAAAGGCTTTCTCGCCGGCAAAAATCAGGCAACCGATGCCACCAAGAAGCTGTCGGCCGAAGAAACGAAAGCAGCCAAGGAGATGGAGGCACTGAATAAAAACGCAGCCGAGTCATTCAAGAAGGTCCGCAATGAAGTATTGGCATTGCTCGCGATCTTCACCGCCGGCATGGGGCTGAAGGATTTCACGGAAAGCACCATTGGATCGGCGGTGAATCTGGGCTATATGGCCAAGAATCTGCAGATGAGCACGCAGGACCTGTCCGCATGGCAGCGCGCGGCAGAACGTGCCGGTGGCAGCGCGGAAGGCATCACCAGTGCATTACAGGACTCTCAGCAGCAGATCGCCGGATTTCGCCTGGGCAAGGTCACCGACCAGATCCAGATGTTTCTCCGCTTCGGCGGGAAGACCGGGGATCTGAAAGACGGAAATACCTATCTGCTCGCGCGCGCCAAAATCGTTCAGGATCTGTTCAAAGTCGATCCGGCTCGGGCCAAATATGTCGCTCAGGCAATGGGCATCAGCGGTGATGAGTTCAACTTCATCAAACAGGGACCGCAAGCGATTCTTGCCTTGGTTGCCGCTCAGGAAAAGAACTCGGCCATCACCGAGAAGCAAGCTGAACAAGCCCTGAAACTCAAGAATGCGTGGCTTGATCTTCGGGACCGACTGGAATATGTCGGTACGACGGTGCTGCTCCAGCTCATGCCAACGTTCGAACTGTGGCTCCAGAAGCTTCAGAAACTGGCCGATTGGGTGGCGGATCACAAGGCGGACATTGCCCAGTGGGTTGATGGCGCTGTCGCGTCAGTGCAGAAGTTCATCACCACGATCGATAAGGCCGCAGATTCCATTGGCGGCTGGAAGAACGTGCTGATCGCACTGGCGGCCATCAAGATCCTGTCCATGACCACCAGCCTGCTTAGTCTGGCTGGCGCGCTGACGGGGGTAGGCGGTGCGCTTGGCGGACTGGCTGCTGCGGGCCCGGTTGCCGGCCTGGCGATACTGGCTGCTGCGGCTGGCGTGGCGATCAAAACGATCAAGGATTCAACGGAGCCCGGTCATTTTGTGGGCCGCACCGCCGGTTCAAAGCATGGTAATGAAATTCGCCCGCAGGACACGAACGCATCGCTCTGGAATGACATCAAGAAAGGTGCGAAAGAGTTTTTCTCGATGGATAAAAGGAAGTTCGTTTCCCGTACGAGTGGCGCCGAACAACAGCGTGAGCGCGCCGCCTTCGACTATTTCAGGAGCCAGGGATGGACGTCTGAGCAGGCGGCTGGGATTACGGGTAGCCTGGTACAGGAAAGTGGAGTCGATCCATCCAACCAGAACAAGCAATCTGGCGCATATGGTGCGGGTCAGTGGCTCGGTAGTCGCGTTGCGGACTTCAGGAAATGGTCCGGTCACGATCTGGAAGGCTCAAGTCTCGAAGAGCAACTTGCCTTCATGCAATACGAATTGACGAAGGGCAACGAGCAGGCGGCCGGCCGTAGGTTACGGGGCGCAAAGACTGCAGCAGAAGCGGCGGCAATTCATGCGCAGTATTACGAGCGTCCGGGCACTGCTGAAGCCAACATTGGCAAGCGCCAGGCCTATGCGAACAGCATCTATGCGTCCCTCGGCCAGGCGAATGCTTCGCAGATCGCATCCCAATCGGTTGACGCGCGTTCTGCAGGCCAGTCAGCCGCGAGCATTTCGCACATGACCTCGAGCGCAGAGACCAACATCAACGGGCCGATCACGATCCATACGCAGGCAACCGACGCGCAAGGCATCGCAAAAGAGTTCGGCAAGGCCGTCGCGAAATATAGCTTCACGGTGCCGCAGGCAAATACAGGGTTGACGTAATGGTAAACGGAATTCCGGCGCTGCTTGGGAAGGTTGCCAATGTCGCGACTGTGGGCCTGTTGGTCGTAGCGGACGCCACCAACATCCTCAACCTGTTTTCCGGCCCGAAGTGGGGCATCTTTAATCAGGATGGAAGTATCGCGGTCAAGCCGGATTCGATGGTTAGCCTGGATTTCAAGCGTGAGTGGAAGATCCCGAATTATCCGGTGGAACAGGGATCTTTCCAGTCCTACAACAAGGTTGCGTTACCGGGTAACACGAGAATCCGGCTGTCAAAAGGCGGAACGGATGCCGATCGGAGCAATTTCCTTACCCAGGTAGCGACGGTGGCCCAATCATTGACACTGTTTAACGTTGCGATGCCAGAAGGAACGCTGATACGGAACGTCAATTTCGTCGACTATTCCATCCACCGGACATCGACGGATGGCGTCGGCCTGATCTTGATCGATCTGGAGCTCGAGGAAATTCGAGTTACCGCAACTGCGACATTTGCCAACACAACAGCGCCGAGCGGGGCCGATCCGGTCAGCACTGGCAGCGTGCAACCACAGCCCCCGACCACGGCGCAATCCGCCGCAGCAGGTTCTTTCAGGTAAGCCATGCAGATCATTCCGATCCAGGACGTCTATTCACAGACCATACCTGCGGTCCAGCTCGCCGGGCAGAATTGCAAGATCAATCTCTACCAGAAGTCGACCGGATTTTACTGCGACCTGTACATCAACAATGCACCGATCATCACGGGCAGAATCTGCCAGAACCTGAACCGTATCGTGGGTAGGCTGTACATGGGTTTTGTGGGCGATCTGATGTTTTGCGATACGCAGGGCAGTCTCACCATCCCTAGTACCGGTCTTGATCCTTCGTCGCCCGGTCTCGGTTCCCGCTATCTACTCTGCTACCTGTCGACTACGGATCTCGGTCCTGGAGTGGGTTGATGACCTTTGCCCAGAAAGCGATAGCGCTCACGATCAGCCTTGGTACGGGGCAGTTCGGAGAGACGGGCGCCGATACGGTGACGTTGACCGGACTGCGAGTCAGGGCCGAAATCCAGCAGTTCGGCGGCGATGCAATGCCGCAGGTTCAGCTGCTGGTCTATGGCCTGCCGGCTGCAATGATTAACCAGTTGACGGCGATCGGATCGATCAACAATGCGGTGTTATACAAAAATTCAGTTCTGATCGCAGCCGGTGATTCAGGGTCGGCGCTGACCACGATTTATAACGGCACCATCTGGCAGGCCTGGGGCGATTACAACCAGCTACCGGATACCGCACTGAACATCTCCGCGGTTGGCGGCCTGGCCGCATCCCTGAAGCCGGTCGGGGCCTCAAGTTATCCAGGCACAGCCGATGTCGCCGCGATCATGCAGGACCTGGCGAAGACGATGGGCATCAACTTCGTGAACAATGGCGTATCGGTCAAGCTGTCCAATCCGTATTTCCCCGGCACTGCCCTGTCGCAGGTTCGCGAGTGCGCGCGCGCGGCCGACATCTATTTCACGATCGACAACGGCACACTGCAGATCTGGCCAAAAGGTGGTGCGCGCAACAGCACCATCCCGCTGATTTCTCCGTCGACTGGCATGGTTGGCTATCCGACCTTCTCAAGCAATGGCCTGATGGTGACGACGATGTTTAACCCGTCTGTCGTCATTGGGGGCGTGATACAGGTGCAAAGCTCGATCACTCCGGCTTCCGGAAAGTGGATAGCAACCCAGATCTCGCACTCGCTCGAAAGCGAGACGCCTGGCGGGCAATGGTTCACGCACATTCTTGGAGTGCCGTTCAATGGCTGAAGCCGGATATTTGGGCACCGCCGACGCGACATCCAATGGGTCGGACTACAACGCCACGACATTCCTCGTCTGGTCGATTCTGGCGCGCGTGCGGACCATGCAAATGGTCAAGGTGGTGAAGGTCACAAACGCGGGCGGAATTGCACCGGTTGGCTTCGTGGACCTCCTGCCGCTGGTGAATCAGCTTGACGGTTACAACCACGCCGTGCCGCACGGGACGATTCATCAATGCCCGTACTTTCGCCTTCAAGGTGGAGCGAACGCGATCATCATCGATCCGCAAGTGGGAGATATCGGTTGGGCTGGGTTCGCTGATCGGGATATCTCGAGCGTGGTAGCTAACAAAGGACAGGCTAACCCGGGCAGCAAACGCATGTTTTCCATGGCGGACGCAGTTTATTTCGGCGGAATGCTGAATGGCACGCCGACGCAATACATCGCCTTTGCGAGCGGTGGGATTACGGTCGTGTCGCCCACGAAGATCACGCTTCAGGCCCCGGTCATTGAGGCCGACGCCTCGACGTCTTTCTCGGTCAACTCGCCTTCCATTGTTCTCAACGGTCCCGTCGCCCAGGGCGGCGGATCGTACGCAGGTAATGCTACCTATGCGGGAACGCTGACGGTCACGGTAGACACTGTAATCGCTGGCAAGTCGTTCATCGCGCACACGCACCATGAGAACGGCGCGGGCAGCAACACCAATCCGCCGAACTGAATATGAATACGTTATTTCTCGACCCGGTTTTGTGGGACCTGACGATCGACAGTTCCGGCAACATTGCCATGGCGTCTGAGCCATACAGTCTGGCTCAGGACGCGGCATCCGCATGTCGCACGTTTCTTGGTGAGGTGTACTACAACACCGTCATCGGAGTCCCCTATTGGCAAGACATACTGGGTCAATTCCCTGCCCTATCTCTTGTAAAAGCCGACCTGGTCAATGCTGCACTGACAGTTCCCGATGTTGATTCCGCTCAGGTATTCATAACCGGTGTCGTCAATCGCCAGTTGCAAGGACAGGTGCAGGTAACGGATAGCTCTGGAAACACGACGGCAGCCAGCTTCTAGCCTGCGCACACCGAAATAACCAAGCCCGCTTCGACGGGCTTTTTTGCGTCCACTCTATGGCAATTTCCACCAACGTTCCGAGCGTTACGTTTGGCGCGACAGGCCTTGTATTGCCCGCCGAATCCGCCATCCTGACGGGTGTCACTGCGGATATCAATGCCGCGTTTGGCGGAGGCCTGAATCCCGGACTGAACACGCCTCAGGGCCAGCTTGCATCAAGCCTCGCCGCGATCATCGGCGATTGCAATGATCTGTTTGCTCAATACGTCAATGCCGTCGACCCGCGGTACTCGACCGGCATCATGCAGGATGCGCTCGCGCAGCTTTATTTTCTGGCGCGCAATCCGGCACTGCCTACGACGCTGCAAGTGACATGCATTGGCCTGGTTGGCGTCGTGATTCCGATCGGTGCGCTGATCAATGATACGAACGGAAACATCTACGCTTGCACGCAGGCCGGGACGATTCCTGCTGGTGGGTCGATCACGCTGGCATTCGCGAATCAGGTCACTGGGCCGATCGCTGTGCCGTCCAGTGTTTCGATCTACAAGTCGATTCCTGGCTGGGACACGGCGACATTCGTCTCCGGTGTTGTAGGTCAGAACGTCGAGACCCCTTCGGCATTCGAATTTCGGCGCCAGCAATCAGTTGCGATCAACGCGACTGGTTCGCTGCCGAGCATCTATGCGAACGTGTTCGCGGTGCCTGGCGTGCTGGATGTGTATGTGGCCGAAAATACGTCGGGCGTAACGAGTGGCGCGGTCTTTACTGGGTCCATTGCGACCACAACGCTGACGGTCACCGCAATGACATCGGGCACGATTGCGGTCGGCCAGATGGTCACCGGAGCGGGCGTCGCAGTCGGAACGGTCATCACGGCGCTTGGCACGGGCACGGGCGGGGCCGGGACATACACCGTAGGCATCAGCCAGACGGTGAGCTCGACCACGCTCACCGCAGCAATAGGCGGACTTCCGCTCGCGCAGAATTCGATCTATGTCGCAGCGGTGGGCGGAAGTGCGTCGGCAATCGCAACGGCCATCTGGCAGCGTAAGAGTGTCGGTGCGAACTACAACGGGAATACGCCGCAGACGGTCACCGATACGAGCGGCTACAACATCCCGTATCCGTCGTATCAGGTCACTTTCGAGGTGCCGCCCGCGCTGCCGATTCTCTTTTCGGTCACGCTTGCCAACAACAGCAGCCTACCGTCGAACATCGTTTCACTGGTGCAAGCAGCCATCCTGAACGCCTTTATCGGCGGTGATGGCGGCTCGCGTGCCCGGATCGGGTCGACGATCTTCGCAAGTCGTTATTACGCGCCGATCGCGACGATCTCACCCTTCGTTGAAATCCTCTCGGTGTTTATCGGCACGACTGCGGCCACGCTGAATGCGCTGACGGTGCCGATCAACAACGTCCCCACGGCCGCGGCCGGCAATATCTCTGTGGCGCTGGTGTAATGGTCAATCTCGAGCAAACCATTATCTCGCAGTACGCGAATAGTTCGATCATCACGCAGTTGGTGACGAACATGAACCAGTACATAGACCCGCGCGCGAACCTGGCCCAGTTCTACAGCTTCGTCTTCAACGTACAGACCGCACAAAGCTGGGGGCTGGATATTCTGGGGCGCATTGTCGGCGTGTCGAGAAACATCCAGATTCCCGGTGCAATCACGGATCTGGGCTTCAAGGAAGGGTTGAACTATCAACCCTTCGGCCAGGCGCCGTTCTATGCCGGGACGCCCGCGACGAACACTTACATCCTGTCCGATCCGGCGTATCGCACGCTGATTCTCGTCAAGGCGCTCGGCAACATCTCGAGCAGCACGGCGCATAGCCTGAATCAATTGCTGCAAAACCTGTTCGCTGGCCGCGGCCGTTGCTATGTAAGCGACACGGGTGGCATGCAGATGCGCTTCACGTTTGAGTTCGCCCTCTATCCCTATGAGATTTCGATCCTGACGCAGTCGGGCGCGGTGCCACGTCCTGCGGCCGTGAACGCAAAGATTCTGCAAGTGGATATCCCGACGACCTTCGGTTTCAACGAGGCCGGGATCTACCAAAACTTTGGCCACGGCGTATTTTTCAACGCGTCGACTGGCCTGCTGAACGCAGCCTGACTCTCGTCCATTCCGCATCAAGCCCGCTCCGGCGGGCTTTTTTGTTGCCAGGATACACATGCAAGCCTCAAACATCCCGTCGAAGGTTCCGCTTCCGTTCGCCAATTCGGGCACGAAGAACACGATCCCGACCGCATCGCAGATCGGCATTACGCCTGGGGCCGCTTCACTGACCGATGGATTTCCTCCGCTCACCTTCACGCCGCTCGCGTCTGGCGGTGTGCCTCCTGCTGGCGCGGACTTCAACGGGGTTCTTAACCTGATCACGGCCATCCAGCAATGGCAATCGGCTGGCGGCAATTTCAAGTGGGACTCGGCGTTCTCAACGTCGGTGGGTGGCTATCCGAAGGGCGCCGTGCTGGTCAATTCGACCAACGATGGGATGTGGCTATGCCTGGCCGACAACAACGCGACCAACCCGGACGCGACGGACGGCAGCGCGGCGAACTGGGCACCGATCGACGCTTATGGCGCAACGAACATCGCCCTGACCAATGCCAACGTCACGTTGACTCCGGCCCAGTTCTCGAAGCCGATCATCGTCCTGGCCGGCACGCTGACCGGCAACGTCCAGTTGACGATGCCGAAGATCGTCGGGACGTGGTACGTCGTCAACAGCACGACTGGCGCATTCACCGCCTCGCTGCTGACCGCATCCGGCACACCCATCGCCATTGCGCAGGGCGGCGCAGCGTTCGTTCGCGGCGACGGCACCAACGTACTGAACGACGCCCTCCAGATCGCCCCCGCCACGCAGAGCCAGCATGCGGTGCAGCTCAGTCAATTGGGGAACTTCCAGGCTGTCGTGTCGGTTTCGGGCAACCTGACGCTAAACAGCACCTCGTTTGGCAAGTTCTACCAGACTGTAAGTGGCGCGGGCGGCTACACGATTACGCTATCTGCTGTCGGTAACGGCGGTCAAACTATCTGCTTTTTTAACAGTTCGACAGGCAATCTCACGCTGACGGCAGCCAACTTTAATACCGCATATGGGTCTGGCGTCACGTCAATCGTGCTGCCTCCTGCTTCAACAGTTCAGTTGACATACGATGGCACTTCGTACAATGGCATTGGCGGTTCTGCAGCAATTGGTACCGCCATTCGTCCGCAGTCCGCAACCGGCGTAGGTCAATGGTCGGCACTAACGGTTACCGGGTCAGGGGCAAGTACATTTTTGACGTTGCCCGCAGGCGGGACGTGGGCATATAACGCTTTCGTTCAAGGCAGTGGTGGAGCAACCGCTATTGCATCGGGCGGTACCAACGTATACGGCCCATATAATTCGACGTCTTTTCCTATCGCAAACGGCTTTGCCTACAGGATTGCATAATGACCAGTTCCTTCTTGCAGATGGGTTTTGGACCCTCAGTCACCGCAAAATCCGCAACGCCTGCGACGGACGGATATGACGGAACATTCGGTGGATTTCCATACAACATCCATCCGGTCGCGACGCCGGATGTGTATGCTGCCCTGCTAGCAGCAATCGCTGATAACGATGTCACGGTTACGCCGTACTCGCCTCGAGTTGTCTCGTCGGCGCAGTTGTGGGCCAACTATCAGACGCAAGCTCAGAGCGTCCTGACGGAATCCGACAAGACGATTCTGCGGTGCTACGAGAATGGCGTCACGGTGCCTGCGGCATGGGCGACCTACCGCAAGGCGTTGCGCGCGATCATCAGCGCGACGTCCGGGGATCCAGCGCAGCCGTTACCAGCCAGGCCAGCTTATCCAGCAGGAACATGACCGGTCGATTGGCTCACTCTACTCAAGCCTTCGTATATCCGCATCCTGCAATTCGCAACACTACCTCACCAGATAGACTGCTCGAATTGCACGGCCGCATCATGGCCCCTCTGCCAGCTTCGATACGCATCAGTGCCGGGAGCGTATCGATTGAGATCGCCCGCATTCGATTTCCATCCTTCCTGATAGGCCGGGGTTTGCTCAATCTCAGCCAGGTCTCCCCGATCGGTCAAGGCTCGAACAATACGCTTGATCACGGTTTTCATTTAACGCACCTCGCACTTGCGTTATTTACAAAATAGTAATGCGCGGAAGATTCGCGACAGTATAGCGTTTACCGCCCCAGCATCTTCCGCACGACTGGCAGCAGCGCCGCAAAGTAATTCTTCTCCTTGAATGCATACCCCGCATCGTTCGGGTGCACACAATCGCTGCTCATAAACGCGATGTTCCACGGTTGGGGGTTGGGCGGCGTCGTGTAGTTCTCGAAGTTCGCCAGATTCGGTAACGCCGTGTAGCCAGAAGCCCCGAATAGTTGGTCAGCCGCCGCGACAAGCGCGTTTGTGCCGGTTTGTGGGTCGGCGAGGTTCATGTCTGAACGGCAGATCGGGTTAGGCTCGGCATAAACCGGAACCGCGCCGGCTGCTGTAACTGTGCTGATCCACTGCTGCATCCAGGTGATGTAGGTCGAAACATTCTCGCCAAGTACATACTGGTCATTGATTTCACTGTTGGTGATGACGATATCGGCAGGCGTTGTGAGTTGCGCAAGGCGTGTCGCAAGCGGCGCAGTGTCTGGCGCCAAGCCTTGCAGGCTGTGCATCAATGTGCCACCGGGAATAGATCCGTCGATCACAGTGACCACGCCTGCGCCAAGCGCTGCGTCAAAATCAGCCTGCATCATCTGTGCAGGCGAAGGGTCTACGCGGCCAGCAATACCGTTGCCAATACCGGGATACTGCACTTTGTTAGGCGAATCAATATCGGCTCCGTAGCCCGTGCTGTCTTCGTCAAGATAGATCGTGGCGTGGGTCTTGTGTGCAGGGGCTGGCCCTGCGGCCGTAGTCGATGTGGGCGTCGGCGTGCCGCTTCCGCCGCCACCGCCGCAGCCTGCGAGATTGATAGCGAGTACCGCAGCGAGTGCATATTTTTTGAGCATGATTATTCCTTCGGGCGCGTCAATCCTATGACGGCGCGCGCCATGTCGATTCGTTGGAAAGAGGGGGAAAGCTGCCGTTATTCGGGCTGCTGGATTAACTGCCGAGTGAGTGGCGCGAGAATCGCGGCCTCGCGTTGCGCCTTGATTTGGAAAATGGCGTTGTCTGGAAATATCCCAGCCGTATAGTGCGAGCACAGGTTCGGGATCGTTTGCAGGTAGTCGTACTGCTTCACGAGCGGGACGCTGTACTGCGCCGCGATGTTATCCATCGCCGAGACGTAGTTCGCCAAGTATGGTCGGCTATTGTCGCAAACGGGACCCGGCTCTTCCAAAACGGCGATTTTTCCTGCAACTCTCACCGCCTGAACCCATGCCACAAGCGCGTCCGAATATGGTCCGAGAGATTGCGACAGGTCATCATTGACCGCATGTGCATCCAGAACGATTTGCGCCTTCGATGACTGAATGCGTTGTGCGAACGGAGCGCCACCACCGTCAACGCCGGCCATCATGTTCAGAAGCGTCGATGCCGATCCGCCTTCAGCGCGATTGTCGAGCGTTATCGCATCCCCGAATTGCGCTTGCAAGATGGCCTGCGTGTCGGCCGGCTCGCTTTGCGGGTTGAATGTGTAGAACGGTGGCGAAGAGCCGAACATCGCATCGTCGCCGTGGACCTCGATCAGGACTGTCTTTGGCGGCGGTGCGACTGGCGTTGACGCCGGAAGCGGTGCAACGGGAGTTGATGCCGGAATTGGCGCAGAAGCCGCCTCCGGGCCTGACGCAGCAACCGGAGCCGATACCGGCGCAGATGCCGCTATAGGCGAAGACGCCACGATCTGAACGGGCGCGACTGGCTGGGCTTTGCTAGTCGGCGATGTGTCGGGCGTATTGCCGCCGCATGCCGCGATGCAAACCGACAGAGCCGCGATTACTCCTGCTCGCCAACGTCCGCCGACAGATCGATCGTAGCCCCTGCCCGGCGCATGCGCGCGAGGATTCGTTCGATAGCCTCGGCGCTCAGTTCTTTTTGAGCCAGCCCGAAGAATAACGTCTGCGCGCTGATCTCCCGCCGTTTCTCGCCCTGTTCCGTGTAGCCCCTCCAGTGTCGGCCGCTCGAAAGGCCGAACAACTTCGCCATCCGGGCACTCGATAGACCGAGTTCGTCCTTGAGGCGCTGAAGCTCTTTCGCAGAAGGTGCCTTGTACTTCATGTCGAAATAATCCATCGCCAGTAAAGGCGCGAAACAAGCGGTTCATGGTTTTCCTCTCGGAGATTGTGGCCGCGCGAGTGCGCTTCCAGTACTGAGCATCCTAGGCGCAAAGTGCCTAGGCGTCAAGCAAAACATATCGCCGTCATCGAGCGGCTTTTTCTTTTCGGGGCATCAATGGATAACACGGTTCTCTACATCGGCGGCGCAGTAGCAACGGCAGTCGGCACGGTCGCATGGTGGACATTTCGCTCGATACACGGACGCGTAGAGGCAAATGAAAAAGACCTCGCCGCCTTCAAGTTGCACTGCGCGGAAACGTATGTGACGTCAAGCGCCTTGGAGAAGGCCATTGATCGTTTCAGCGAGTCGATTAATGCCGTGTTCGACAAGTTGAATAGAATCGACGAAAAGTTAGATCGCAAGGTAGATAAGCCATGACCCATGCCATCAAATGGCTCGACGACGTTGAGGATCACGACTACGACGCCGCCCATTCGTACCTCTCGCTCCACTTCGACCAGCGGCGAGTCGAAATGCTGGTTGATCTTCTGCGCGAGTCGGAAATCACTCAGTTCGCTGCCAAGGATATCTTCCGCGCTAGTGGACTGACGTTATTGACCGCCGACAACCGGCATGTCGAGCACAACAGGAAAAAGGTCGAGAGCGGAAAGCGGTTGTCTCCGATCCTGCTGGTGCGCGGACAACCCTTGATCGTTTGCGACGGCTTCCATCGTTTGTCGTTCGCCTACGGCGTCAGCGAAGACGCCGAGATCCCCTGCAAGATCGCGTAGAGGTTGCCATGAATCTCGACTCAAGCATCGTTGCCGCAGCATGCGGAGCCACGGTTCTTCGTTCCTCGCAATGGGTTTCGCCGCTCCAGGCAGCATGCGACAAGTACGAAATCAACACGCCGTTGCGTGCCGCAGCGTTCCTGGCTGAGGTTGGCGTTGAGTCGGGCCGACTGGTCTACACGAAGGAAATATGGGGACCAACAGAGGCGCAACAGGGTTACGAGGGACGTGCTGACCTCGGCAATACCCAGCCAGGTGACGGCAAGCTGTTCATGGGCCGCGGACTCATCCAGATTACCGGACGCCGGAACTACCTGCTCTGCGGCATCGGGCTCGAGCTTGACCTCATCGCTCACCCGGAATTGCTCGAGCAACCCGCCGACGCCGCCCTGTCAGCAGCTTGGTACTGGTCGAATCGCAATCTGAATGCACTGGCGGATACCGGCAATTTCCTCGCCGTGAGCCGCGCAATCAACCTCGGCAGCCCGAATTCGAAAGCCATGCCAAACGGCTATTCGCAACGGCTTGCGCTGTACGGCGCGGCCAAGAAGGTGCTCCACGTCGCCTGAATCCCGGATCCCTTCATCTCTGATGCCCGCCTCGAGCGGGCTTTTTTATTGGCTACGCTCGCGAAGGAAATAGCAATGAAACGATGGACTAAAGCGGTGGCAGCCGCGTTTCTGATGACCGCGAGTGCGGCCTATGCGGTGAATGCCAACTACACCACCGATTGGATTGGCAACACCTACGGGACCAGCGCCACTCACGTGCAGAACGCTTCCCGGTCATTGTGGGTCGACCCAGGGAAAACCGGCGTGTTCTACACCGCTTCGATGTGGGATGAAAACGGTAGCGGCATCGAGCAGTACACCAGTGGGCACGTGACGCAAGGCATCGGCGCGCACGGTGAAGCCCAGGGCGACACACTGACCGCCAATGGCACGGATATCTGGTCTCCTCGTCAGTTCGGCCGGCCCTGTCCTACCTGCTCGTTCACCAGTGGTCTGGTCTTTGACTACGACCGCACAAGCGGCAACGCGAAGAGCTATTTGCAGGTGTCGTGCGACACGACCGAACGCAAGTCGGATGTAATCAAGGGCATCGCGACATGGGGTAACGTCTGGGCGGCGAGCGACAACAACTCCGTATGCCAGCGAGTGCGCCTGTACAGCACCGCGAACGCCTGGATTCGCGACATTCCCGCAACTGATCCGGGCGCGATTGCGTTTGACCGCAACGGCAACTTACTAGTCGCGCAGGAAGCCGAAGGCGCGGTACTGCAGATCAGTCAGGCCGGCACGACGATCCTGCACACGCTCACGCTGCCTGCTGGCGAAGTTCCTCACTCCCTCTACTTCGACCCAACCACGCAATACCTCTGGATTGGGGATGCAGGTCCGGACGAGAACGTCAAGATTTATGACACTCGCACCTTCACGCTGGTTAGTACGTTCGGGACACCGGGCGGCTATCTCGACACGACGACAGGCACGAAGGGCCAGACGGGCAGTCTGCGCTTTGCGCGTATCGATGGCATCGGCAAGGACGCATCCGGCAACATCTATATCCTCTCGCAACCGTGGGGCGCGGCCTGGGATAACGGCCGCACCGGGACGAACCTGTACGCCTACTCGCCTACCGGCACGCTGCTCTATAACCTACAGGGCCTGAACTTCGAAGGTATCGGCTCACCGGACCCGGCAACCGACGCGCAGAAGTTCTACAGTGGTTACCACATTTTCTCATGTGCCGCTTACCCCTGTTCCGGTGGGAACTACGTTGCCAGCACGGTCGATCCTTTCGACTACCCCGGTGACCTGAGGCTCGTCACCGATCCCGCGGTGTATGCGGGGCGTGGCCTGGACTTTGGCATGGTCTACGACAACGGCGTAAATCAGATCCTTCTGGCGACTGATCAGGACCCCGACAACTTCGCCCTCTATCACTTCAATGCAGCGAACGGGGACATTGCGATCCCGCAAGGCTGGATTACGAATGTGCTGGGCATGGCCTCGACGCACATCCGTAAGGGTTTTGCGCTTGATGACCAGGGCGGCGTATGGGCAAGCGAGGACAAGGGCGCATGTTCTGCGGCTATCTGCTACTGGCCTTTGACCGGCTTCGCGTCTGATGGAACACCCCAGTGGGGGACGATGCAGTCCTGGCCGATTCCGGCGACGATCGGCACGCTCGGCCGCGTGATCTATCTGCCGGCAACGGACACGCTGATCCTCGCGAACATCATCGGCACGGACTGGACGTCGATCGGGACTCGAGTTGAGGTCTATCACGGCTGGGTTGCAGGCAACCAGACCAACCCGGTTGTCATCAACCTGACGAGCACCAACCCGAAGTCGATCGCAGCCGCAGGCAACTATCTGTTCGTCGGCTACGTCCACACCGTGCCGAATGTCGATGCGTTCAACCTGACGACCGGCACCCTGGACAACACGTTCATCAACAGCAATCCGAACAATGTCTATGTCGGCAACGACGTCGATTCGATGTACGGGATACGCGCAGTGTTGCGGTCGAACGGCGAGTACGTCGTCACCAAGGATGATTACAACGGGACGAGCATCGTCGTCTACCGCTGGACGCCGTAACTGCACCCCAGCCCTCCTGCCTACCTAACCCGGCCACAGCCGGATTTTTGCATTCTGAGCCATGACAAACGTTACCGAAGTTCATGAAGAGAAGTTGACGATTTCCGTTGATGTGGAAATACCGGGCCATGAAGCACGCACGGAAACGTCGCTGTTCCGCCACACCAAAGCGCAATTGCTCGCGCGTGAGGAGCATCGGTGCTGGACCTGCGGACGCAATCCCGAAGAGACCGGCAAGCCTGCGCAAGTTCATCACCGGCCCGTAGAGCGCTCGCTGGCAACGGGAATCGATTTCAAGCTGGTCCAGCGAGATTGCGAAGCTGGCATGTATGGCCCGGACGCACAGGCGTTTGACTGGGCTGCGTTCTGGTCGCACGGCGACGTCTATGCCTTCGTCGACAACGCATTGGTGAATGGTCGCGTTCTGTGCCCGGATCATCACATCGCAAAGGGGACGGGGATTCACATGCTTCCTGAGCCCCTGCACCTGGCCCAACGGTATATGAAGGCCGGCTATCAATTCACCCCGACAGAAGTCATCTGTCACGCAGAAACGGAGCAACCATGAACAGTACATCCCCCGTCACTACCGGCGCGGTCGGCGCAGTAACCGGCGCAGTCGTCACGCTGATCGCGGCACTCGTCAAGCATTACAACATCGATCTATCCGCTGACGCACAGGTTTCGCTCGCTGTCGGCGTTGTCGCTTCGGCTCACTGGGTCGGGCAGCAGATCGCTGCGCGCACCGCCAAACCCGCCACGCCCACCCCATGATCCGCCTCGCGCTGGCCCTGCTCGTCTGTTCGCTGGCTGGGTGCGCTGGACAGGCGGCCTACAGCGTGAAGCCCTTCTATAGCCCCGACCTGAAGAAGATGGTCTGTTGCGAAGCGGTTGTTTCGTCCTCGCGCGACATTGCTACCGTCACGGTCGACGCCGTGAAAACCGGCGATGACTATCAGATCCACTTCAGCGAATCGGGTGTGAGTTCGTCTGCGCCTATCTCGGCCAATACCGCTGCCGTTTCCGCAGTGGCCGGTGCCGTCACCTCTGCCGCCAACGCCGCAGTCAAGTTCTCTATCAAGCCCTGAAGGATTTCCATGAAAGCGCTTTTCATCGCGGCTACGGCCGCTATTTGCGTTGCTTTTGCTGGCTGCGCCTCGACTGTGCCGGCCACGAATCAGACGCCCACCCAAATCCTCGCTGTCGTCCATACCGACGTCTCCAAGGCTTGCATTGTCGCCCAAGGCTCCATGGCCTCCGTCGTCGCCATGCAATCGCAACTGCCCGCAGACCAGCAAGACGTGATTGGCCAGGTCGACAAAGGCCTGAACGACTTCTGCGCCCTTCACGATTCGGTCTCCATTGCAAGCGTGACCGACTTCACGAAGACGGCCATCCCGGCAGCGATCAAGTTGGTTTCGGCCTCGTCGCTCGACCAGACGAAGAAGATCGACATCCAGATTGCGCTCATCGCGTTCCAGGCTGCGCTCAACTCGGCACTGCTCCAGTTTGCGCCGGCTGCGGTTGCTGTCCCGGCGAGTGCATAAATGGATTGGTCCGCTGCCACCCTCGCCTGCAAACGTTCGAACGCTGCGTACCTCATTCCGGAGGCTGATTCGCGCTCGGCTTTTGAGGCGCTTGGCGATACGTGGATAGGCCAGTACGCCAACGCCTCGCATCAGGCCGTCCTATCCGCTGATTCCGCTGGCGAGACCCATCTGAGTATCAGCGGCACCCGGGCGGGCTCGCTGAAGTTGATGGACGTGTTTGCTGACGTGTCGCTCGAGCCAGTCAAGATTGCTGGCGGCACGATCACGCAGGGCGTTGTCGAAGGCATGCAGCAGATGTGGGATTGGGTGCTGGCAACGGTTCCGGCTGGCGACGTGGTCAATGTGAACGGCCATTCGTTGGGCGGAATTCGCGCCCAGGCATCACCAGCATTCATCGACGCTGCTCGCCTTGGCACAATCCATTCGTTTGCCGCACCCAAGTTCATCGCTGCGGACTTCTTTGCCGCGCATGCTGACGTGGTGGCGCGGATGGTTTGCGTGCTGAACGGCGAGGACGGATGGTGCTCGTGGCCATGGTTTGATGACCGCTGGCAGACTCGACCGCCGATCGATCATGTCTGGCTGAAAGCCAATCCCGGCGCATTTACCATGATTCCCGGCCCGCAATGGCCCAATGGCTGGGTCTTTGCCGATCACGATGTTGACCGGTATCAGGCGCGGCTTCAGGCTATCGCGGGCTCTGGCGTGCCTGCGTAACAATCCCCTCGGCGATCCTGTCCAGTAGCCATTGCTCGCCCCGGTCTGCTGCTGCCCTGGATGCTTCTACGGTAGCGGGACCGGGCGCAAGCAGCAGCCTCTGTAATTCCGCCTCCATGTGGGCGATGAATTCGGTTTCGGTCACACTCCCTCCTTCCCGGCCAGTCTCGCCGCGTCAATCCCCTCCAGCACTTCCCGCACATCGTCAAACCTGACGTACTCGCCACTGCCGCGCGGATTGTCCTCGCCAACAGCCAGCATAACCGTCTCGCCGTACCTGTATACATCGTCATAGCGCGTCAACTTCGCTAACGCCGCTTCGATATCGAACTTCCGCTCCAACTCCTCAGCCGCCCCGCGCAGAATCCCAGCCAGAATAAACGCATGATCGCCGGTCACCGAATCGGCAATCTGACGCAATCTCTGCGCGTTCGTGGGCGGCAGTTCAATGACGCCGATCTTCGCGTGTTCTGCGGCGAGCGGTGAAGCGCTCAATCCGGCCAGCTTCATTTCGAATTCCATCTCGGCTCCTTATTGATTCGCCCGCACAGCATCCCGCGCATGGTTGGGCTTGGTGTCGTCTGGTGGCTGCGTAGTCGTTTCGCCCACCGGCCCGCGCCATTCGTGGCCTACCGGTCGGTGTGGCACTAAGCCTACCTGACCGCGCCATACCGGCCCAGTCTCGAATTCGATACTGCGGACCAGCCATAGGCGCCCACCGACCTCGCATGGTGTCTCGTTGTCGTAGTGCTCTTTGAATTTAAGCCAGTCACCAGGGGCAATCGCCATCAATCTCGGCTCGCTCGCCCCGACAACGTCTACCCTGAAAATCACTGGCACGCTTTCATAGACCAGTTTCCTCGCCGCCTCGACGTATTCATCGTCGACCGTCAGCCGAAAATGGTGCAGTCCGAGTTGTTCCTCGGTCGCCATCGAACACCCCAAATCAACGATCTTTTTCAGCAATCCTGCTGTTGCAGTCATCCCGCCTCCCCGCGCCCTTGAGCGCACATCAATCAAACCACTTCCCCATAGATCGCGGCATATTTGCACGCCAAAGCAAGCGAGGAATAGTGCCCAAGCACGTATCCGCACCGTGTGAGCCGCCACCACTTGCAGTCGCCGAGTGGCTTGAAAGCGATTCGCATTTTTCCGTCGTCCATCCCCACCCCCTCCCGCGCCTTAGCGCATCAATCGCCCGCGTTCTGGGGTGCGTCTATAGCCGAATCCGGCAACTCATCCTTAAACGCACCCACACCGAACTTATTGGCAACGAGACAGCGCATGGCCGCTATCAACGCGGTTTCGCCTTCCATGCGAACGCCGTACTCGTGATCGTCCTCATATTCCCCGGATTTCCAATATGAAAAGGCCTCCCACTTTCCGTCATCGCAGATCACGGTGATTTGTTCGCGCTCGATGATCGGGCCTCCCCATTGCCAAGCCACGGAGTACGGGATGGATTGAGTCTCCCAATCGGCCCGCGTCCATCGCGTCTCGGGATGCTCCGCTTTGAATACCAGATAGTCCAGGTCCAGCCCTTCCAAATCAGCGACCTTCATCGTTACTCCCGCTCAATTTGTCGCACATCGTATCATTCTGTACCGCGCCTTACCTGGGTAGCGCTACGCGGCCTTTCCGCCTAAATTAGCGAACTCGCCGTGATATTGAATAGCAGCTTTGCAATATGCCTCATAGGCTTCTTCGGCTGTTTTGAATTGACCCAAGTGAATAGACCGACCTTCAAACCCGATCACCGCTCGCCAGCTATGGTCTCTTTCTCTCCACGAAACGCCTTTATATCCGCTGGTATTGCGTGATGAGCGCACCCGGTTTCTGGCGTTTTTGACCTTCTCGCATATTCTGAGATTTAAGCGACGATTATTCAGCCGGTTATTATCCCAATGATCGGCTTGCAGTGGATTGCCATGGGAAAGTCCGGCGACATGCCGATGCATGTAGATACAAATCTGCCTGCCGCGCCTCGTCGGATGTGGGACCATGCGAATAGCGTATCCATCTCCATTTACACGCCACCGATGTTGCGACAGGTCTTCGTAGTCTTCGTCATCGACGAGCGCAACGAAGCCACGGTTAAGGGGGATTTCCTTCACTTGTCAGGCTCCAGGGTTCACTGGCCTCGCTAGTTTCTCGCGGTGCCATTAAGGTGCCATGAGCCCAGACGAAATACCTAACCATATGAAAACAAAGGCGCTTTCCCGATGTACCGGACCCATCGATGATTTTTTCTCGTTGCATGGACGTCGGTCGGCGATGTGGCTCGGCTTAAGAGGCGCTCGGCTTAGAGGCGTTTAGGTTGCGCTTAAGTTGCACTTGCGATTGCACTGGAATGACTGCTCGGGTCCGGCTCGTTCAAGTCTGAGTCCGACGGGCGTGTGCACCGTGCCAACGAACTACTGCGAGGCATTCTAACACCCGTCTCGCGCGCCACGCGGCCCCTCAATAGTCCCTGTGAGCCGTATGCAGGCTCGCTGCGGCGATGTTTAAGTGACTTTTGAGAAACGCTTGACAGCCCTGATTCTGTCGCTATAATGGCGTTCTTTGCTGTTCATCACCTGCCCAGGTGGCGAAATTGGTAGACGCACTAGGTTCAGGTCCTAGCGGTGGCAACACTGTGGAGGTTCGAGTCCTCTCTTGGGCACCAGATTCAAAAGTAAAGCCGCCTCCGGGCGGCTTTACTTTTTGTGTGAAGCTATGTGGTCCGATTCAGGTTTTTTCGATCGGAATACGTAGCTAGCAGGACGGTTGGGTCGACGTGAGTTGGCCGCTGTCGAGCAGTGGAGTTTTGCTCTGCTGCATGGCACAACCGGGCGGTTGATGAAGCGATAGTTTGTTTGTATGTAGGGATTGACACGCTGCATCATCACGCTAAAATAGCGGTCTAGCTTGAAGACGTGCCCAGGTGGCGGAATTGGTAGACGCACTAGGTTCAGGTCCTAGCGGTGGCAACACCGTGGAGGTTCGAGTCCTCTCCTGGGCACCACCCCTCTTCAAGTGAAACAAAGCACCCCGTTAAGCCTTAGCGCTTCACGGGGTTTTTTGTTTTTGGGCTGTCCTGCACAAGCAAAAAGTCTATCGAGCTTTGCCCCGCCCCACTCCTGTATGCGAAGGGACCGATCCGGTCGAACATCGCCGGGCCGAGTCCATCGCCACGCAAACGCGCAGCCGAAGGCGCCTTCCATCTCGTGGCCCAGCGCTGGCTCAACTTCAAACGCAAGGAATGGGCAGACCAAACCTACCGGAAAGCAGAGTTTGTTGTTCGCGAATACCTGACTCCCGCGCTCCGCAACAAGCCCATCTCGACGCTTGCCACGCCGGAGGTCAAGCCCGTACTCGAGGCGATCGCCTCCCACGCACCCAACCTCGCGACCAAAGCACGCCAGTATGTCGGTGGCATCGTGACGTACGCGGTCCAGAACGGACTGCGCGAAGACGGCGCCGCCTTGACACTTCGCGGCGTTGTGCCACGCCACAAGAAAGGCCACATACCAGCGATCGCCAGGCCAGCGGACATCGCTCCGCTCGTTCTTGCTATCGATGCCTACAAGTCGCCCATTACACGCGCCACTCTCAAGCTCACCATGCTGACCGGCCTGCGCCCCGGAGTGGTTGCCGCAGTGCCGTGGGACGAGGTAAACCTCAAGACATCTACTTCGTACGGTCGGACGAGAACGACTCGGTATGGATATCGATGTTCTGGAAGCCCAACTGGCACACGCCAAACGTGGCGATGTGCAAAAGGCCTACGATAGAACAACGTTTGACGATGATCGTCGCAGATCCTATGAGCAGGGGGCGTCGACGAACTGATACGTAATATCAGCGTGTCGAGTCCTGTTCAAAGGAGAACATCATGCGCACGGATCAGACGTTCACCACCAGTGGTGAAGAAGTCGTACTGGCGGTGTCACTCGAGCTCGCTGCGGCGAAGTGGAAGGTCGCGCTGCACGACGGCCGGCGCGAGAAGCCCGCCGTGCACACGGTCGCGCAGCCACAGGCCGCCGCCCGC
>NZ_WOEZ01000186.1 GCF_013177735.1 Paraburkholderia elongata
CGCGACAGCTGTTGCAAGGTCTTCTTCTCCGGTTCGCTCAATTCAACAACGTATTTCATCGGCAGGTCGTCGGGTTCGGTTACCCATCAGACTTGATATCGTGAAATTCGTTTACTCGAAACACTTAATAGCCAATCAACTAGCGAATGATGTTTCCTAGCGGGAATTCTACTCCCACTCGATTGACAACCACCTGCCGCAAACCCAACGCTGTGCCTCGCTCGGGTCCCATTGCGCCCACCGATACCGTCAGCGATACCGGCATTCCTTCCGGGCACTCAACGGCTTTAGGGGCGCCGCATTGGAAGGTCAACGCCGCCCGCCTTAAAAAAAGAAAGCCACGCACCCCTCAAGACGGCTTGGGAGGTTGATACCGTCAGGTCACGCCCTTTTTCAACGCGATCATAGTCGAAACGGCCATTAACAAACCCACAACGCAAGCAAATGATCGACCGTTGCCCGCGTTCAGATGAAGACGTCGGCAGGAACACCACATTCATAAAAAAACGATCGCGGTACGATCGGGCCTGCGCGCCGCCCGCAACTCAAGCTGTTCCAGCGACCATCGAGACAAATGACAGCAGGCCCATTCCCGGCCAACATCAGGGGATGTCGCGCGTATTGTCACCGTGTCTTTCGGCCGAATGCGTGTCCGAATCGAGGTGCGCATATCGTCTTTGAATGCGCGCGAGATGGTCACGCATCATTTGAATCAGCACACGCGTCGATGCCGATAACGGGGCGTCGTAGCGATGAATGAACGCAAAGACCTCGTAAAGCGGCGGATCAAGGGGCGTCCACCCAAGGCGATCTGCGTACCCCAATTGATGAAGGATCGGTTGTGACGCAATGACATCGCCCACGCCTTGTGCAGCCAGCTCGAACCCTGTCTGCTGATGATCCACTTCGATGATCGGATTGAGGATCACCCCGGCTTTCTGCGCCCGGGCTGTGAGCGTCGTGCGAATTGAATCGGAGGTATTCCAGCGGGCCTCCGTCAAAATGAGAGGCGCGGCCGCTATCTCCTCGATGGTTTTCGGCCGTTCGACTCTGCTCGGCTCCGCGCTGATATAGCCCACGCGTGCCGACCACACCGGCTCGCTGACCGCGAGGTTCCGCTCATTCAGCGGAATCATGACGAGCCCCGCTTCAAGTTCGCCGCGGCTCACCGCCTCGGCAATCTCAGACGAGTTGTTCCCCACGATCTTCACCTTCATCTCGGGGAAACGGGTTCGAAACTCCTTGATCAGGTCCGTTAGAAAGTAGTGGTGCGCGGTTCCGAATGTGCCAAAGCTCGCGACGCCGCCCTTCAGTTCTCGAACCGACTGGACCGCCTCGTAGCCTTGTCGCGATGCGGTGATGGTCGCTTGGGCGAATGGCTGAAGCCGCCGACCCGCTTCGGTCAGCATGAGCTTCCGGTTCGTGCGAATGAACAGCGTAGTTCCCATCGACTCTTCCAGCCGAATGATCTGGTCAGAAAGCGTCGGCTGCGCCACGTTCAGCAGCTCCGCTGCCTTGGAAAGCGTGCCGTGTTCGATAGCGGCGAGAAAGTAATGGAGCTGCTGGAGCGTCATCGCTGTCTTGGTCGTTGAAGAAGTCGGATTTCAAGCCGATCGACTCGACCGCTGGACAGAACTCAGGATGGATTCCACCCGTCGCGTTGTCCGGTTTCGATACGGCGTGCAAGTCCATGCGTCGTGAACCCTCGACGGCCTCATCGGTGCAACCTGCCGCGAGCTCACGGAAGCCCGGATGATCCCAGCATTGTAGTCCCTGCCAAAATAGCGGCTCGATTAACGAGCGGTGCTCGCAGAGCGGCTGCCGCGAAAGAACTTCACTTCGCAAAAAGCGGGCACGGCTCCGCGTCGCCCGCGTGGGCGCCCTCGATAAAGAGCCCTATTTCTCGTACGACACGATCTGAGATCCACAGGCCGCCTGATCCGTGGGGAACACCTCGATACGAGAGACATCGACGTAGTCGGGCAGCGTCATCGCCCGGCCTACGAGTTCAGCGATATGTTCCGGCTGAATCGAGCGATAACCGTCGTAGAGTTTCTCCTTCGCTGTCGTGTCGCCAAGCGCCGTCCGGTAGAAGTGCGTTTGTACGCGTCCCGGTGCAATCTCCGTCACACGGACTCCGCTGCCAAGCAGATCGCAGCGCAAGGCATCGCAGAACATGCTGATACCCGCTTTCGTGGCGCTGTAACCCGCGCAATTCGGATGCGGATACCGCCCAGCGCTCGATCCGACAAAAAACAGATGGCCGCGCTTTCGCTCCAGCATCCCCTGCAGGGCCATGTGCGCGATATGCAACGGCGCCCGCAGATTGATGCCGAGCATCAAATCGATATCCGTCTCCGGTCTCTCTCCAAATTTTCCCGTGCCGGGCAACACGCCCGCGTTGTTCACCACGACGTCGATCTCCTCCCGCATGAACAGTTCAGCGAGTCCCGTCGTGTCCTGAAGATCGATGACGGTCGTCGCGACATCGCATTCGCGCGCCAGGCTTTTCAGTTGTTCGGCATCGCGATCGATCGCGTGAACCCGCAGTCCTTCGCCCACGAGCCTTCGGGTAACGGCGCGTCCGATACCGCTCGATGCGCCAGTGACAACAGCGGACTGGTACGGCAAACTGCTCGTGATTCGACTCATGATTCCTCGATGAAGTGGTTGCTTGCAACAAAATCCATCCGACAACGCGTGTGCCAATCGCCTCGCAATCGTTCGCGCGTCAATATGCATAACGGCGCAGCAGGCGGCTTTCGACCACACCGACCAGCCGCGTAAGTGGAAACGCAACGAGAAAGTAGATCACGCCGACTGCGGTGAGAAACTCCAGCGGACGAGCGGTGTTGTTCGAGATGTTCTGACCGACGAACATCAGGTCCGCGATACCTACACTCGAGATGAGCGCGCTCTCCTTGAAAAGACTGACCACGTTCGAAAGCAACGGCGGCGTCGCCCGCAGCAGGCCTTGGGGAAAGATCACATACAGGATCTTGACTCTCGGAGTGAGGCCGAGCGCGACCGATGCATCGTGCTGCTCGGAGGCGATCGATCTCAACGCACCGCGGAATGTTTCGCTCGTAATGGCGACCATATAAAGCGTCAATGAAAGCAAAACCGAAACGGCCGGTGCGATCGAGACGTTAAAAACGACCGGCAGGCAAAAGAACATCCAGAACAGTTGAATCAGCAGCGGTGTCCCCCGGAAGAACTCGACGTAAAAGCCCGTCGCCGCCTTGACGAGGCGATTCGAAGACATCCTCAGCAAGCTGAGAACGAAACCCCCAAGGCTTCCGACGATTGCGCACCCAGTCGTAAACGCCAGGGTCATGCCGAGTCCACGCAAGAGGACGGCGACGTAGGGATAGACCACGTTGATGTGGGACATCTGCATTCTCCTCAGCGCTGAATTGACAGATCGTGCCGACGCTCGACCATCCGTACGATCTGTGAAGCCGGAATCGAAAGGGCGAAGTAGATCAGAGCAACGAGGCTGTATGTTTCGAGCGGCCGGTACGATTCCGTCGCCAGTTGGCTGCCGACGTACATCAGGTCCCCCACAGCGACGATCGCGACCAGCGCACTTTGCTGAAGCGCTCCGATGCCATTGGTCATCAGGACCGGTGCGGCCATGCGCAGCGCCTGCGGTAACACCACATAGAGTGTCCGCTGCCAGGGACGAAGCCCAAGTGCAACACACGCGTCCAGATGCTCCTTGGGTACGGCCTGCACGCCGGCGCGATACGCTTCCGCGTTGAACGCCGTGACATTGAGGCCCAGAGCCAGGATCCCGAGCGGCACCGGAGCGATGAAGAAGTCGAACATCATCGGGATGCAATAGAAGAACCAGACGATCTGCAACAGGGCCGGTGTACACCGAAAGAACTCGATGAACATTTGCGCGGGCCACCTGAGGAATCGCCACTTGCTCATCGTGACCAGACACAGGAGAAAGCCAAGCGTCAGGCCCATCAAATTGGACGCGACGGTCAATTCAAGGGTGATCTTCAGTCCGCTCAACAGAAGGCCGAGCTTGCCATGGAGGAAGTCGAAATCGAAGTGATAGTCCACGGTGAACTCCTCAGTCGAGATGCAGGACTTTTTCGAGAAACTCGCGTGTGCGAGCTTCCTTCGGCTGACGGAACAGGTCATTTGGCGGCCCCTGTTCCACGATCGAGCCGTTTGCACAAAAGACGACCCGCGTGCCGATATCCCTCGCAAAGTGCATGTCGTGCGTCACGATGATCATCGCCATCTTCTGCTCGGCGAGCTGCATCATCACGCTTTGTACTTCCACCACCATCTCGGGATCGAGCGCCGATGTGACTTCGTCAAAGAGCATCAGTTTCGGCTCGAGCATCAACGCACGCGCGATGGCGACACGCTGCTTCTGTCCTCCCGAAAGCTGGCTCGGATACGCGTGCAGCTTGCTTTCGAGTCCGAGTCTCGCGAGATACTTCCGGGCCCGCTCGGTCGCCTCCTTCCGTGACAACCCGCCTACTTTTACGGGCGCAATAATCAGGTTGCCCAGCACGGAAAGATGAGGGAAAAGCGTGTAGTGCTGAAACACCATCCCAATCTGCTTTTGCGTCTTCTTCTCGAGCTTGCTGGGCTTGCTCCGATCAGGACTGTAGATGTACCGCTCACCTTGGAAGCGGATTTCACCACCCTGAATGCCTTCCAGCCCCATCATTACGCGCAGGAGTGAGCTTTTGCCACTACCGCTAGGGCCGATGATGACCAGCCGGTCATCGGCGCGCATGTCGAGCGTCATGCCGTTCATCACGACCAGATTCTCGCCGTAGGACTTATAGACGTCGCGGAACTCGACAAACGCCGGCTCGCCCGTCGTCTCACACGCTACACTGGCCGGGTCGAGTTCGATGCAGGTTTGAACATTCATGGTGGCATTCCAACTTTAATGTCTTGCCTTCGAAACTGGCTGCAACGGAGATTCCATCTCTCCGCGAACAACTTCCAGTCGCTCCAGCACAACTATTGCGTTACCGTATCTAGCGCCGCCCGCGTTTTTGGGGCGACGCCGCTTCCCGACGCTTTACTTATCCGACGCGACGGTTGCATCAACGGCCTGCTTGGTGAGCTTGTCATTCGAGCCATTTTTTCTCTGTTCTTCGATGTACTTGTTCAGTACGTCGATGTCGGCATCGGACATGGCTTTATTCATCCCGAAGCAAGCGGGTTGCGGAACGAGTTCGGGCTTCGGCTGGAACACCGACAATGTATCCGGGTGAGCGGCGACCACAATCAGGTTCGTCGCACTGTCATCGGCCATGAAGTCGGTGCGCTTCGACATCAGAGCGAGCCGTGTTTCGTCGGTGCCCGGAAGCCGCATGACGTTCGTCGTCTTCATTCCAGCGCCCACCGCCTTGTCAGCGATCGAACCCGACATGACCGCCACGGAGAAGTCCGGCTTGTCGAGATCTTCAACCGTCTTGGGTGGCGTCTTGAGTTTCGGGTTGTTCTTGTTGTAGACGAACGTCACGCTCGAATACACAACCGGGGCCGAGAACTTGATCGCCTTGGCTCGCTCTTCGGTATAGCTCAACGACATTGCGAGATCCCACTTGTTCGACTGCACGCCCGCAATCATGTTCGGCCAACTCGTGTCGACGAACTCCGGCTTGACGTGCAGGACGTCTCGCGCGAACCCGCGACACAACTCGGTGAACAGACCACCGTACTGCTGAGTCTTGGCGTCGCGCGTGACATACGGCGGGGTAATTCCGGCTCCGCACCGCAGAACGCCGGTCTCCCGAACTTTCTGCCATGTGTTGCCCACTTGCACTTCCGCATGTGCGCTGGTCTGGATTGTCAGAGAGCCGCAGGTAGCAACGGCTGCGATCATGATGCGTACGGGTACACGACTGATTCGAAGGGTCAAGATGTTCATATATGCTCCGGATGTGAAACTGCAAGCGACTCGACGAGTGGCTGCAAAGGCGATCGATGTGAGAAAGCGGCCCGCTTAGAACTTCTGAACCATGCCGACGCGGAGGGCGACCTGGTGGTTGGTGGATGAGGCCGTTCCCGTGACCCCTTCGAAGATGTCGGCAGGCTGCGACGCGCCCGCCGCGATCTGGTAAGCCCCCGACAGGTAGACCTCCGTGCGCTTGCTTAACTGATAGTCGACCATCAAGTTGATCTGGTGGTACTTCGGCGCGGCGGACGAGTAGCCGATGTCGCCATTCGTGAATTCATATCCGAGCGCAAGCGTGGTGGCCGGATTGAACCGATACTGTCCCCACGCTTCGTACGTATTGAACTTCACGGTCGCGCTCGAGCCGTTGGCACGGTCGAATTTCACGTTGGAGTAGTCCAGACCCAACATGGCGCTGCCGAGCTTGTATGTCCCGCCGACGGCGACAACCTGCTCGTTCGAAGGCTGTCCTATGTAGCTGAATATGCCGGTTGCGCCTACGGCTGCCCCAGTCGTATTCGGTTGATAGCTTCCTTCCGAGAGGAACGTTCCGGGAGACTTCGCAAACAGGTATGCCGCTCCGATGTTCAGGTTGCCGACCGTGTAGCCTGCGCCGCCACTCCACAGTCCGATCTTGCTCGTGCCTTCCGTATTCGCGTTCGTCAACGCCATCAAGCCGCCGAACGTCAGTCCATGAATGTCCGGACTCGCGTACTTGATCGAGTTGTTGACCCGAAACGAGTTTGCGCTGTTGTCGATATCGTTGGCATGCCATGCCACGCCGCCCCAGTTGCCCGTCATGGTGACCGGCTGGAAGTAGTCAACAACTGAGTCGTACTGACGGCCCAGCGTGACCGTACCCAGCCGGGCGTCGGACACGCCGACCCAGGCCTGTCTGCCGAATTCGCGTCCGCCCTGCGCCAGCGAACCGTTCACCACGTTAAAGCCGTTTTCCAGCCTGAAGATCGCCTTGAGTCCGCCACCGAGATCCTCTTCGCCTTTGAGGCCCCAGCGGCTTCCATAGATTCCGTCGTAGGTTCCGTCCTGCATGTGATAGAGCTGCTTGCCACCGCTGTTATTCGTGAAGTCGAGCCCTACGTCGATGACACCGTACAGGGTGACCGACGACGACTGTGCATGCGCTGCTCCGCATGCGAGCGCAGACACCGCGACGACCGTTAGCTTTCTGTTGATTTTCATTACCCAATCTCCAAACAATGTCGAAAGTCGCCCGGACGGAACCATCAAGCCCGGTCTAGATATTTCTGTTTTATGACGCTGCATCGACCGGTCGGCGGCGTTCCTTCAAGCTTCTTCCCTGATCGCAAAGGTTTCGATCTCTACGCGCTGCCACTGACGAAGCATCGAATCGACTTGAATTAGCGTGCTGGCCGGACGAATCGAATCGAACGTCTCGAGATGCGCCTTTGCGACCGCTTCCGCATCATTGATGTCGCGGACGTAGACCACTGTACGAACCACATCTTCAAAGCGCATTTCCGCTTCCACGAGCACCTTCTGGATCACTTCGATGATTGCCCGCGTTTGCGCGTAGGCATCGCTCTTCTCGTGTGCCGGCGGAGCGCAGGTGCCGGAGATGTGCAGGTGCGGCCCTACTCGCACGGCGCGCGAATAACCGAAGACGCTCTCATAGGCGCCGCCTGATGAGATCTTTTGGCGAGCAGTGACTTTCGAATTCATACTTGGATATCCTCAATTAATGCGACTTCATCGGTGCTCGCGACTTCGATCGCAGAGCGATTTCCGCACGATGGTCATGCAGTCATACGGGTGGTTTGTGGATGGTGCAAAGCAACTCGTGAACTGGGTTCTTTACTTCGTTATCTTCACGTTGAATGCAGTATCGGAAGGCCAAAATGCGGCGTGAAGGATAGGGTTGCCGGTACCACCCAAAGGCATTGGCTATGGAAGATTTCCAGAGGCGATTTGAAATCGCATGTGAAGCATCGAGGCTCGGGAAATCCCGCAGCGAGCGCGAAAAAAAAGCCGAGGCGCAACGCCTCGGCTCTCTTTAACGACACCAGCACCGAACGATTCTCTTGGCTAATCGACTACCTGAACCTTGCCGTCGAACGATCCAGCTTCAGAACCACGTACGCGCACCAGCAACGGCCTGACGCGCGCGCTCGACCTTGTCACGATCTGGTGTCTTGAAGGTCGGTCCCATCGATTTGGTCAGGCTTGTCGTACGTGCAATTCCGATCATCGCTTCGAGATACTTGATTGCAACGGTCGTCGAATCCACTACGGGAACACCCGTATCCGCCACGTGCGTGTAGCCGACGCGTCTCAGCAACGGGCCGAAGTAGGCGCAACCCACCAGGATCACGTCTGCACCGTCGGCGATACAGGTTAGTGCGGCCTGCTCGAAACGGGGGATGAATTCCCTTACAGGGTCCGTCACTGCGCTCATCAGCAGGCCACCGTCGGACTCCGGCGATATCGACCGCACCGGACGCGCTATGGCGCGTTCACCGAAGCCATACGCCAGCACATCTCGTTCGATCGCGATCGCAGTCTTCCGTGAAACGGTGACCACCGCAAACCGATGTCCCATCGCCATCGCCGCTAGCATCGATTGTTCGCCGACTGACGCCACCGGGATGCTGAGGACTTCTCTCGTCTCCCAAAGCGGATCGTTCCAGCAGCCGAGGAATACCCCATCGAAACCGTCCTCCTCGGCGCGGATCGCCTGATCCATCATCAGCACGGAGTTCATGTGCTCCGCGTACGAAGACCGTGTGAAATTGGCACTGCCGTCGCAGAATCGATATTCGATTTCGTTCCCAGCCGCGAGCACTGGATTCATCGTCCTTTCGATGGTGCTCCAAAGTTGCTCCATCTCGGGCACTTTCGCCGTCGGGTGAACCCAGCAT
Source organism: Paraburkholderia elongata (assembly GCF_013177735.1). Taxonomy (GTDB): domain Bacteria; phylum Pseudomonadota; class Gammaproteobacteria; order Burkholderiales; family Burkholderiaceae; genus Paraburkholderia; species Paraburkholderia elongata. The sequence goes on from NZ_WOEZ01000186.1 coordinate 8,842, forward strand.
ATACGCATCACTGAACTCCATTTTTATCGAGTGAACGCATCAGGCGTCATTACTCTCCTGTCACTCAAAGACGACAAGAAAGCGTACTTGACACGCAGCACCAGGGCATCGGTTTGCACCGATACCTGCGTTTTGCGTTCGAATCGCGCAGGATGATCTGCGCGGAGGAATTACATCGGAAGCGGCTTGCCCGTCATATCCTTGACAAATCTGAGCGCAATCAGGCCGAGCACTGCACCGCCCATTAGATACCACGCCGGGATAACCGGATTGCCTGTTCGGTGGATGAGCCAGGTATTGATGAGTGGCGCGGTTCCTCCAAGCAAGGAGACCGATACATTGTAGCTGATGGCAAGGCCGCTATATCGCACGGGAGCGCGGAATAGAGAAGCAAGCGTCGCCGGCATGACGCCCTCGAAAAGCAGTTGGGCGAGAACCAGCATCATCAGGCCGGCGAAGACAATCACCACGCTCGAACTGCTCAACAACTTGAATGCGGGAATCGCGCCGAAGATGATCGCCGCGCAGCCCAGGCCGATCATCTTTTTAGCGCCTACACGATCGCCCAGCCATCCGGCAACGGGAATGAAGGCAAGCATGACGAGCGTGGCGATCATTGCCAGAAGATTGCCGAACTGCACGGGATGCCCGACCACATCGGAAAGGTAGCCCGGAATATAACCAAGCGCCACGTAGTAGGTGATATTGAACACGGCGGTGAGTCCCGCGCATTTGAGAAGTTGCGGCCACTCCTCGATAAGAAGCTGCACGATGCTTTTGCTCTTGGCGAGTCCTTTCTGATGCTTCTCGTTTTCTTGCATTTGCTTGAAGACCGGCGACTCATCGACGTTAAGCCGGAGATAAAGCGCGACGAGACCTGCGAGACCGGCGACCACGAACGGAATGCGCCACCCCCAAGCTTCCATGCTCGCCGTACCCAAAGAGAACGTAAGCAGATTGACGAGCGCTCCTCCGAGAAGGAAGCCGGATATGTTTCCGAACTCCAGCCAACTTGTCATGAAGGTGCGCTTCTTGTCGGGCGAATGCTCGGCGATGAACGTGCACGAGCCGCCGTATTCGCCGCCGGTCGAAAGGCCTTGAAGCAGGCGAATACAAAGCAGGAGAATCGGGGCAGCCAAGCCGATACGTTCATATCCCGGCAGGATGGCGATACAGAAGGTCGCGACCGACATCAACGCGATGCTCAATGTCAACGCGATCCGACGGCCATAGCGATCGCCGATCGGTCCAAAGACAAAGCTGCCGATTGGGCGAATCAGGAAACCAGCCGCAAATGTCGCGTAGATCGAAAGCAATTGGGTGGCGTGATCCTCGTTTTTGAAGAACACCCTACCAATCGTCGTGGCAAGCGACGAATAGAGCGCGAAGTCGAACCATTCGATCATGTTGCCGCAAGTCACCCCCACGACGGCACGGCTAAGCGAAGCCGTAGACGTGTGATGATCGCTCGGTGGCGCGTCGAATTCATGCATGTCGCGCGGTGTCATGCTTTTGGTAGTCATCTTGAATCTCCTCCATCGGTCCATGCCGATGCAGCACGGTCGCCGACCGGCTGCACGTCTCGGTATGGCGGGTGCTCAACGCATGAAGACGCCGCCGGCAATGCAGACGGTTTCCCCGGTAATGTAGGACGGCTCGTGAGCAAGGTTCCATGCCCACCCAGCGATCTCCTCGACGGAAGCGGCGCGTTTGAGCGGGATGCCCGGAAGCGCTGCTTCGATGCGTCCGCCCTTGCGCGTGCCCTCAGTATCTACCCAGCCGGGGGCGATCGCATTCACCGTGATGCGACTCTCGGCCAACTCGATCGCCAGCGAACGCGTGATCGACACGACGGCAGCCTTCGACGCACTGTAGAGCAACTGGTTGCGCGACACCGCAAATGCGTCGACCGATGCAAAGAACACCATCGTGCCGCCCTGCTCCGGGCCGATATGCTTCGCACCGACACGGGCCACGTTCAGCGTGCCGAGCACGTTGATGTCGAAGATGCGCCGGTAGATGTTCGCGTCGTAGCTGTCGAGCGACGAGGTCGGGAACACGCCCGCTGCATTCACAACCGCAGCGAGTCGCGGCTTGCCCGTCAGAGCTTTTTCGACCGCCGCGCTCAGGACCGCTTCGTCGCTGATGTCGGCGATGACAGTGGTGATGTTTTCGTCGACCTCGTGGGCGGAGTGCGCCACGTCAACCGCCAGGACATGCCAGCCTTCATTGGCAAACTTCAGCGCCGTCGCGCGGCCCATACCCGAGTTCGCTCCCGTCACGATTACGCTCTTCTCGGGTGAGCGTTGTTTCAATGTCGTCATTTCCATATCTCTCAGGTCTAGTCGTGATCAGATTGCGAGGTCGGGTTCCACTTCCTGCGCAGCTACGGCCTTGTGATCCAGCGTATCGAGTTGCTGATTGCTCTCGTCGAGGTTCGCCTGCCAGAAACGGCGCACGATGTCGATGCGCGAATCCGGGGTTTGCATCTGGCTGAAGCGCTGCGCCAGATTCTTGGTGCCGCGCTCACGCATGGCGAACAGGCGCCCTATCAGACGGCTTTGCGCGCAATACACCGGCCACTGTGCGCCACGCGGCGCCGCCAGGCCGACGAAGTACAGGGATTCGAGCGACGTCGGGAGCGTCATCGCAGCCGTGCGCAGCGGCACGCCGTCGCGCCATTCGAGCAGTGACCTGTCGATGAACGGCAGCGTCGTCTTGAAGCCGGTTGCCCACAGGATCGTGTCGTACTCGGCGTCCGTGCCGTCGGTGAAGAACACGCGCTTGCCCTCGATGGCACGCAGTCCCGGCGCCACCTTGATGCGGCCGTGCTGGATCCAGTAAAGCAGCAGCGAGTTCACCACCGGCGGCTGCTTCTCGAGGTCGTAGGTCTCCGGTGCGGGCATGCCCGGATAGTTTTCGTGCGAGCCGAGCACGGTGTTGATCAGTGTCGAAGTGACCATGTTCGCCATCTCGGGCGGCATCGCGTTCAGGAACGGCAGCTCCGCACGCGGGCGGCCGAAGAACGTCTTGGGCTGGAACACCTGGCCGCAGCGCATCGCAATCGTGACGTCGAACCGGCTTTGCGCTGCATCGACGGCGAGATCACAGCCGGAGTTGCCGAAGCCCACGACCAGCACGCGGCCTTCGATTTCGCTCGTGTTCCTGTACGACCCAGAGTGGATCGAACGGCCCGTGAAGCCCTTTCCAACTGCGGGAATGTTCTGGTCCCACAGGTGCCCGTTCGCGACGACGACACCCTTGTAAAGGTGCTGCGAGCCATCCGAAAGCGACACGCGCCAACCGTCACGGCCTCGCTCGCCCAGCGGCTCGATGCGCTCGACCGCGGTGTTCAAACGGATCATCCGGGTCAGCCCGTACTTTTCGGCGTAGCTGACCATGTAGGCCGCGACTTGCTCGCGGCTCGGATACATCGGGTACGAGTCCGGCATGGGGAAGCCGTCGAAGAACGAGCTGCTCTTCGGCGTGATGAGATGCAAGGCGTCGTAATCGACGTGCCAGTGGCCGCCAACCCGGTCGCTCTTTTCGAAGCTGTCCACGGCGAAACCCTGCTCCGACAACGTCTTCACGGCCGCCAGACCGGCTGCGCCCGCCCCAATTACGCAATAACGTGCTTGATTCGACATCGATATCTCCATCTGTCTGACTGTGGTCGCGAAATGCGCCAAACCAGTCGGTGTCAACGTGATGGCAGTATCGAAATACCAAAATCCTGCGTGAAGATTGCGCGGTTGGTGGCTCCCATAGTGAACGTCTATATGAAAGCTATTTGCAAGCGTTTTTCCACCAATCGCAGGCGCCGGACAAGACGCGCGCCAAGTCACCCGGCGTCTATTGTCCTAGGCAGCGCGCGGAAGGGCGAAGGAGCCGTGTCTCATCATCGGTGCTTTGATAGGGCCCCATCGACGGACCGCTTCAGGGGAGAACTGCCGTTTGAATGTCCGAGCGAAGGCATAGGTGAATGACGGCTCATGGCCGAGGCTGTTGAAAAAGTCGGTGATGGTCGTTCTAACCCGGTTTTCATGGGTCGCTTTACCCTTAACCGATGCTCCCGAGCGGTTTGTGGGGCGATCAGACAGGTCGAATATTTCGCTCGTGGTGTTAGGGCGACGCGCTACGACTTTTTCAACAGTATCGGCCATTAGCCAGCACGCGCCCCGCACCCTCGTTGCCGATAACAGATGGCAACTCGGGATGCACCGAATACCAGCCCCGCGCGACGAGAATGTCGCTGAAGTTGACTGGGGCATAGTCGACCGCGACCATCACCTGGCCCGCGCCCGGATCGCCGGGTTCGGGCAACTCACGGAATTCAAGTCCCGTTGCAGGTTCGCCATATGCGGTGAGCACAATCCCTTTCATGATGAAACTCCTCTTCGATGGACGCCTAAGTAGATACGGCGCCCGGACATACCTGATAGGGCATCGGGTTGCGGAATGTCGTGTATTGCCACTGCATGCCGAGACCCCGCCAGATACGGAAGCTCGACAACCCTATCTTTAGCGAACAAGGCGGCGGTGTCCCTCGGAGCGAATCAATTGACGGTCAGATCTGCGCTCTGCCCCCGTCCACGAAGAGTTCGATGCCCGTGACAAAACTCGAATCATCCGAAGCGAGAAACAGAGCAGCTTTGGCAACTTCGTCGGCTTTCCCCATGCGTCCCATCGGGATGGTAGATAAAATCCTCGCAATAGCGTCCGGAGGCTGCTGGCCAATGATCGGGGTATCAATTGGCCCCGGGCTAAGGACGTTTGAACGGATGCGACGGTCCTTCAACTCCACAGTCCATCCTCGTACGAAATTGCGGATGGCGGCCTTGGTCGCGCCGTATACCCAGAAGGCAGGCGTCCCTTTGGCGCTCGCGACGGAGCCCGTGAGAATGATCGATCCACCGTTATTCAAGAGCGGCAGAGCCTTTTGGACGGTGAAGAGCACTCCCTTCACGTTGGTATTGAACAGTTTGTCGAAATGCGCTTCAGTAATATTGTCCAAGGTGGCGAACTCAGCGATGCCAGCGTTGGCGAAGACGATGTCGATTCTTCGCCCTGTCGCGTTGACGTTCTCATAGAGACGATCAAGATCATCCGGATTGGCGACGTCTCCATGGATGCCGATCACATTGCCCCCGATGGCCCTCACGGCTTCGTCGAGCTCCTTCTGGCGACGGCCGGTGATGAAGACGTAGGCGCCCTCGGCGACGAAGAGCTTCGCGGCGGCGAGGCCTATCCCTGACGAGCCGCCGGTGATGACGGCCACCTTTCCCTGCAACCTATCCATAGCGACTACTCCGTTGATTGCTAATTCCGGTTGGCAGCGCCTCTGGGCTGGCGGTCAGCTGCCAAAAAATAGCCGGACGCCCATGCGCGGCTGCATTCGAGGGTGGTTTGCGCGTATCAACCAACGCCGGCCAGTCAGTCGATCCTCTCCTTGGCCGTCTGGCGGCTAGACCTCGAACCGGAACGCCGCCCCGTCGCGCTTCACATGTCCAGCTGTCGGCGCGGCGTAGTGGGTGCCGATGACCAGGATCGGCTGGTCGGCCCATTCGGCGAACATCTTCGCGCGGGTGGTCGTCGCGGCCTGGGTGTCGCTGTCGAGGCTCGTGGCCCAATCGGGGTGCGCCATCTGGCAGGGATGGTGGGCAATGTCGCCGGTGATCACCGCGCTCTGCCCTTCCGATTCGATCATCACGCTGACATGGCCCGGCGTGTGGCCAGGGGTTGGCCTCAGGCGCACCTCAGGCGAGATGCGGTGATCCATCTCCACCAGTTCGGCCAGGCCGGCGTCGAAAATCGGCCGCACGCTGTCGCCCATGATCGCCTGCTGCTCCTCGTCGCCCTCGTTGTTCCAATGTTCGAATTCGCGCTTGCCGATCAGGTAGCGGGCCTTGGGAAAGGTGGGAACCCACTTGCCGTCCACCAACATCGTGTTCCAGCCCACATGGTCCACGTGCAGATGGGTGCAGATCACGGCGTCAACATCGTCGCGGCTCCAGCCCGCGTCCGTCAGGTGTTGCAGGAACGACGTCGCCAGCGGGTTTCCGCCCACCAGACCGCGCGGCTTGTCGTTGCCGATGCAGGTGTCGACCATCAGCCTCAACCCAGGCGCCTCCACGAGCAGGGCCTGGACGGAGACGTTGAGCGAACCATCCTCGTTGGCGAAGTGCGGATAGAGCCAGGGGCTGGCCCTCAGCGCGTCCGGCGTCGCGTCCCGCAGGAAGAAGCTCTCCGGATCGTAGGGAAGCGACATCAAAATCTCGACCACACAGGTTATCTTCACCGAGCCCACCTGCCAATTCAGCATAACGTCCTCCTGATGGTTGCATCGCGTCGAGGAAATCTCGTCCGCGCAACGTCTGACTGCCTGGAGCCAGGATAAGCAAATCGCCTCAATGAAACGGGCGCGCATGGGAGCCGCGAATATCCGCTTGTCATGTCGGTCACATCGTTAAAATGACTTTGCCAAACGGCCTATCCTCTATCAGGTGACGCAAGGCTTCGCCTGCTTCGACGAGAGGGTAGACCCGCTCGACGATCGGCCTGACTGATCCGCTTACGATTAGCGGGATGATGTCCTGCCACGCAGTGGCGATTGTGGTCGGTGACTGGGCGAACAGGGAGAAGCCAGCCATCCGCGCGCGCTTCCAGATCAGGTCAGTGACATCGATCGTGGTTTTGCGTCCTGCGGAATAGCCCAATGTGATCAGGACACCGCCGAGACCCAGGCTGTTCAACGCCTCACTCGTCACAGTGCCGCCGATGCTCTCGATGACGATATCGACGCCCTTGCCGGCCGTTATCCGACGAACGCCGTCGGCGAGACCTTCCGCGGTGAGGTCAATCACGTCCTCGAAGCCAAGTTCGCGCGCTCTCGCGGCCTTCGCCGCACTGCCAGCCGTGGAGATCACCTTGCCGGCGCCCTGCGCCCGCGCGAGCTGATAGGTCGCGTTGCCGACCGACCCGCCGATTCCTGGAGCCAACACCGTCATACCCGGCTTGAACCCGGCCTGCGTCAGCGTGATCTGCGCCGTTAGATAGGCCACCGGAAGGCTAGCCGCGACGACGTCCCCGATCGCGTCAGCCGACGCAAGATGTTCCGGCCTCACCAGCAGCCATTCCTGCCATGCGCCATTCTCACCAACGCCATAGGGTCCCGTGAACATCACGCGGCTTCCCACCGCAAGCCCGGAGTCGCCTGCGTTCTCGATGACACCGACGCCCTCATTGCCGAGCACCAGCGGCGCCTTGGCTCGAGGGTGTCCACCCGACAGGACCGTGTATTCGAGCGGCGTGACGCCGGCGGCCGTCACGCGAACCAGCACCCGGTCTTTCATCGGTTGCGGCTTGGGTAGTTCGATCTGCCGCAATCCGCCATAGCCCGAAAAGGTTTCCGCTTCAATCACACGCATGGGTACCACCCTTTAAAGTAACATACCTGTACGTAACTTTCATACTAGGTACAGATCTGTTACTTTGTCAATCAGATAATCCGAATGAAAGGAGTTTGCGGATATGAAGGCAGGAGCCCGACCCCGGCGGGGAGCCCCACCAAAGGGCGAAGTCAGCGCACGCGAGCGTATCCTCGCGACGGCAAGCGACCTGTTCTACCGCGAGGGCATCCGTGCCATCGGCGTCGACACGGTCGTCGAGCAATCCGGGGTGTCGAAGACGAGCCTCTATCGCGTATTTGAGTCCAAGGACGCGTTGATCTCCGCCTTCGCCGCCGAGAAAGACCGGTTGTTCTGGGTGTGGTGGGATGACGTTGAAGAGAAGCACGCTGAGGACCCGCGCGCCTTGTTAAACGCGCTGCTATCTGGAATCGCGAAACGGATTGCGCACCCAGCCTATCGCGGCTGCCCCTTTCTTAACCTGGTGACGGAGTTTCCCGACGACGACTATCCAGGCCGGGTTATCGCCCGAGATAACAAGGCGGAAATGCGGGCGAGGCTCGCAGCGATCGTTGCCAGGGTGGGCGTGAGTAATCCCAGGCGCACCGCGTCTCAGATCGCGCTGGTCATCAACGGCGCCTACGTCACCGGTTTGATAGCGGAGTCGGGTGATCTAAGGGGCGACCTCATCGACGCTGCCACGAAATTGCTGGTCTAGTCGAACGCGATCATTTGCCGGAATCGGTTCTTGCCTCGAGCGCGCGGACGACGGCCACAATGTCGGCCTGTCCGTGCCCCAATGCCTGCGTCTCACCGAATAGCGTGTAGCAGACATCCAATAGTGGCGACGCGACCCCGGCTTCTCTCGCCGCCTCCGCGATCAATCGATTGACCTCCAGCACATTGGTGATCGACCCCTGGACATCGAAGTCACGCGTCACCAGCTTGTGAATTTTCAAGCGTGAGATGTCGCTCGCCATCTGACCGGCGTCGACGATGGCACGGAACTGCGGCATGTCCAGACCATGCCGCTCGGCAAAATGAGCCGCTTCCGCAAGGCCGGTGACCGTGGTCATCAGAAACAGGTTTACCGCGAGCTTCATGAGAAGCCCGCTCGGAACCGGGCCGCACACCATCGTCTGATGGCACATTGGCTCGAGCAGAGGGCGGACGCCTTCGATAGCCGCGTTTTCGCCCGCCAGCATCGCCACGAGCTGGCCCGCCTCGGCGGGCTTGCGCGAGCCTGAGACGGGCGCTTCCACGTAGCTGCCACCGGCGTTGCGAATGTCGGCCTCGAGTCCGCGCGAGTAGTCGGGCGAGGTCGTCCCCATGTGGACGATCGTGTGGTGCGCAACGTTCGCGCTGAACTGCGATGTGCCGCGGCCGAGGACGGCGTCGATTGCGTCGCCGTCGACCAGCATCAGGAATACCACTCGGGTCCGTTTAAATACCTCGGCAGGATGGGTCGCGACGGTTGCGCCGGCCGCTCGCAACGACTCGCATCTGTCAGCGGAGCGGTTCCAGACAACGAGTTGTGTGCTAGCGCGGGCCAGATTGAGCGCCATGGGCTGTCCCATGACGCCTAAGCCGATGAAACCGATGTCCATGAATATCCCGCCTTCCGGTATCAAGACGAATGTTGTTTCCGGCGCGGCACAACCATGTTCACGACATGCACGAGCACGGCCTCGTCGTCCTGGTTCAACGTGGTCGTTCGGAGCTTGATCAGCCCCTGCTCCGGACGAGACTTTGACGGTCGCACCTCGATCACCTCGCACTCGACGCGCAACTCGTCACCGGGACGCACCGGCCGGGGCCAGCGGCACTCGTCAAGGCCAGCGCCGATAAAGCCGCCAGCCGGCTTGAGTTCGGTCTCAATCAACAACCGCATTGTCACGGCAGCGGTGTGCCAGCCGCTGGCGGCCAGACCACCGAAAATCGAGTGGCGTGCCGCCGCCTCATCGAGATGGAAGGGCTGCGGATCGAACTCGGCAGCGAACGCGAGGACCCGCTCCTTGTCGATGCGCAGCCGCCCTGAGCCGAACGTCTGCCCCACTGCAAAATCTTCTAGATAGCGCTGCTCGTTCAACTGATCCATGATCCCGTCCCAGCCTTATGCAATGGTTTCGAGCGCGAGCCCAATATCTTCCCCGCCGCCGATGCACAAGGTGACGATGCTTCGTTCGAAACCATCACAGCGCATCGAATGGATAAGACGGGTGGTGAGCACGGTCTCTGTTGCCCCGATCGGGTGGCTACCGGCGATGCAGCCGCCTTCGACATTGACGATGTCTTGGGACAGCCTGAGAAAGTCTCTGGTTCTATCACCCGCATGGCTGCTCACAGTAAAGTGACTAACCTGTAAGTAATTTTAATATTACGGACAGGTCTGTTACTTTGTCAAGCGAGAAATCGGAACGGGAGGAGCGTGCAGCCGAGCCTGGATTCCTTTTTACCCTTTCGGATGACACGCGTTGATACCGGCGGCAAACGCAGCTTCGACCATGCGGACAAGCGACGACTAATTGATGCCTGTCAGGAACCGGGCGCATCGCTGCCGGGTCTGGCCCTGAAGATTGGGTGAATGCCAACCGGTTGCCCGGTTCATCTGCGCGAACAACCTCGTGCCCCCGTGAGGGATGGCATGCCCTCTCCTGCCATGCCCGAGACGCATGCCGCCCTGCTTACAAGGTCTTTGTCGCACCCTTCACGGAAACCTATAATCGTTGCAGCAACATACATCGAAAATTTGTACTACGAATCTATTTTCTGATTACTGAACTCCTCGCAGGCTAGGAGTGTACGGCCGTCGACGCCTGGAAGTGTGCGTCGGTGGTCTTCGCCGATCTTCGTGATGGTGCGGAGGGTTCTGGTGCAAATTGGAGACAGTGAATGGGTTCGAGTCGTCGGACTACACGAACTGATGACGGACGATGAGTAAGTCGAAGAGCCTGGACAAGCTGTTCGATGGGCGACACTTTGATCGCGAGATCATCCTTCTGTGTGTTCGCTGGTACCTGCCCTACAAGCTTAGCCTGCTGCCCGCGGACACTGAGATCAGATCTTCGAAGTACTTGAACACCCTGATCGAGCAAGACCATCGCAACATCAAGTCCCGGACAAAGGTCATGCTTGGCTTCAGGCGGTTCACAAGCGCCACAACCACGATTGCAGGCATCGAGTTGATGCATCGCATTCGCAAGGGTCAGTTCAATCTCGCAACGCTCGACCTCCAAGACACCGCTACACCGGCCGTTTGGAATGCGGTCGCCTCTGGTCAATAAGCTATCCTATCAAAATCAACCTCCTCGACTATTTCCGCTATTTGCACCAGAGCCGTCTTGGACGACCATGCGGTGGACATGCGAGGGATGGTTTGGGGCGTCGCGCCGGCTGTGGCGCGACGTGCACGCAAGCTTAGCGTATAGCGTACCTTGGCAGGGCCGCGCGTGTACGCCCAGCGCCGAACGTTCACTCGTTCATCGCGAGTCGATTCGGCACTGAGCCATCTCACTGTGCCCGAACTTCGATGGAGACCCGCCTGTCCGATTGAAGGCAAGCGATAACTGCCCTGCTCTCGCCGACCGGACATTGGGTTGTTGAATCACGGGACCCCACTCCCGTCGCATGAATCACTTCACCGTCGAGCCCATGATTGATCATGTATTCCCGTACCGTTTGTGCACGCGCCAGTGACAACGGCTGGTTGACCGTTTCCGGCCCGGGGCGGTCGGTATGGCCTACGACCGAAATGGACTGAACACCCCTTCGCTGCTTGATACGCGCGATGACCTGCTCGAGGTTGGCCGCTCCGCCCGGCAATATTGAAGCCAGGCTGGACTGCCCGAAAGCAAACAGGGTATCGGTTTGCAGCACGAACTGGGCGACCGTTTGCGGCTTGGATGCGACCGGCTGCGAGGCCGCTGCAGGCGCGGTATCAGGTGCGCCACCGCACGCGAAGGTGAGCCGCCGCGTTACATCGGTTTCGTCATTATCCGATTGGAGGCGCCCGATCTTCTGCACCGCGCGAACAGGTTCTCCGCGGCATATCTGCCGGGCCACCTTCATACATGTGGCAGGTCCCTCGAAGATCCCATGACATTCGACCTGATGAAGCCTGGAACCGTCCGCGGTCGTGACCGTATAAGCGTTAAACGTCGGCCCCGAGGCACTCGAACATCCGGCAAGAAAAACCAGGCTCAGCGATAAACCCCATCCATAGAGTTGCTTCATTGTGTTCTCCATACTGTTTTTCGTACTGCCGGTTCGGAACAGAACGATGTTGTCCGCATTTGAGCAAAGGCGTCTGCGCCCTACCATTGCATCGCCGCGCCCATCCCGAAGGTCGTGCCGCCAGGGCTCATGCCAACGCCTGCTTTCATCTTGATGTTTTCGGTGATACGAGCGGTTCCCCCCAGCGCGACGGCCTGATAGCCGCGGAAGCCCGCCGTGCCGATGCCAAACGACAACGTTTTGTCCTTGTCGACCTCCGGAATCATCGTCAATGCCGTCGCTGCGGCGATACCGGAATAAGCGTTGCGCGCGACCGAGTTAATTCCCGATTGCAACTGGTCCACCCGTTGATCGGTATAGGCATTCGCCTGCGCGAGCCCGGCATTGAGCTGGTTCACGTTGACTGCGTCCGTCCCCTGCGTTCCCGCAGCCACATTCGCCACTTGCCGCGTGTCGGCAAGCGAGCCGACGGATACCACGTTGCTACGCCCCCCGTCCGTGCTACCGGCACCCAGCGCCACCGAGTTATTCCCACTCGCGGCTGCGCCGACACCCACAGCGGTCGCTCCCGTCGCGCTGGCTTGCGAACTGTTGCCGACCGCCGTGCTGTTCGAGGCGGATGCCGACGCGCCTTGCCCACCCGCCGACGAATTCGGTCCCGTGGACGCCGGTGGCGTCGGCGTCCCAGGCGTGGACGAGAAGCTGCCGCCGGTGTTGGTGGTCCGCTGGTTGATCAGCGTGGTCAACTGGGTTGACACCGCGTCCAGTTGCGAGACGTTCACCGCGTCGGTTCCGGCCTTGCCGGCTGCCACGCCGGTGATCTGCCGATTGCCGATATTGACCTCGCCCGCGGACGACTGCGGACTGCTCAACCCGTACGCGATGTAATTGCTCAACGCGCCAACCGTTGTCACCGATCCCGCGCCCAGCGCGACGCTGTTCGCCATCGACGCGCTCGCGCCTGAGCCCAGCGCGACCGCATCGACGGCGCTGCTTTGCGCACCCGAGCCGATAGCCATGCCGCCTGCGTTCGCAGCCTTTGCGTTCGCCCCTTGTGCGATCGACTGGGCGCCACTTGCGATAGCGCCGCTGCCGAGCGCAAGCGCATCGGCCTGGGCCGCGTTCGAGCTTTCGCCGATCGCGACGCCGCCCGGTGCCGTCGAGTCGACTATGGCGCCGTTGCCGATGCCCACGCCGTTGTCACCGTTGACCACCGTCGTCGGTCCGACGGCAATCGACTGCGCACCGACCGCCAGCGAATCCGCCGCCGTCGAATTCGCGTGAAAGTACATCTGTCCGGTAACGGCGAACGACGACAGCGCACCGGCAAGCTGCCTGATGGTGACCGCATCTTGTGCCTGCGTGCCGTCCGCGACATTGGTCAACTGGAGATAGGTGTTGCCGGCCGCGCTGCCGAAAGACAGTGCGCCGAGCAAGGTTTGATCCGACGTGTTGAAGGGAATCGCATGGGTGCCGTTCGCAATTGAACCGATGCCGGACAGGACCACGCGATTGGACACCGATCCCGAGCCGATCGCGACCCCGCCGGCCACCGAGGCGCTCGACAGGGCGCCCAGTGCAAGCGCGTTGTCTGCCTGCGCGGCGGCGCCGTTGCCGCCGGCGAAGCTGCTCACGCCGCTTGCCGTCGCCCCCACGCCCGCCGCCAGCGCATTGGCGCCGGTGGCGCCATCGTTGTTGTAGTTGCCGCCCTGCGTGCCGCCATCGTTGACGCTGTAGTAGTGCGTCTTGCTGGCCGTCACCACGTTAGCGAGGCTGTCGACCGCCTGATCCGTCGCGTACAGCTGCGAACCGTTCACTGCATCGGTGCTGGTCGCGCTCACCCGGCCTGCCGCCACATTGGTCACCGTACGCTCGTTACCTGCGCTGCCCACGCTCACCGTGCTCGTCGGAGCAGTACCCGCGTACGTGTAGGCCGTGCCGTTGATCGTGTCGCCGGTCGTCGCCACCGCCGCAGCAGTTGTACTTCCTGCACCCAGGGCCACCGCGCCGGCGTTGGTGACCGTGGCTCCGGAGCCGATCGCGACGCCTTGCGTCGCCGCGGCCGACACCGTTGCAGCGTCACCCAGGGCGATGGCGCCGGCATTGTTCGCTTGCGATGCATTGCCCAGCGCGACAGAGCCCTGGCCGGTCGACGTGTTGGCATTGCCAAGCGCAACCGCGCCCTGACCGTTGGAGGTATTGTTGGCGCCCATCGTTATCGCACCGGTGCCGGTCGCCGAGTTCGGATCGCCGATGGCGACCGCGCCATTGCCGCTGGCAGTATTGCCCACGCCAATCGACACGGCCTTGCCGCCTGTCGCGGTTGCCGTCTGACCTATCGCGATGGCGCCGGCCGTATTCGCAGTTGCCCCAGTACCTTGGGCGATCGAATTGCCGCCGGTGGCTTGGGCTCCATTACCCAGGGCAATGTCGTTGGCCGTCGCCGGTGTGCCGCTAACGCCGGCAACCGCATTCAGACCCTGTGCTATTGAATCGTTGCCGAAAGCATTGGCAGCTGGCCCCACCGCAATCGCGTCGGTACCGCTCGGAACGCTGTCCGCCAGAACCGAATTGGTGTGGAAATATTTGATCCCGGCGCCATTGTTGATGTTGGAGATCGCCGTGGTATTGACCGTTACCTGCTGGTTGGTTGCAAACAGCTGCGAACCGTTCACCGCGTTCGTGCTCGTGGCGCTCAGTTGCCCTGCCGCCACATTTGCAATCTGCCGTTCAGCGCCTGTCGTGCCCACGCTCACGACACCTGCCGGCGCACTGCCGGCAAATGTATAGGCCGTACCGCCAATGGTCGCACCGGAGGTGGCGACAGCGCCGGTTGTCACAGTGCTGCCCTGGCCCAGCGCAACATTGCTGCCGGTCGTGCCCGCCGAAATGCTCGCGCCCTGGCCCAATACCGTCGCATCGGCGTTACCGTTGTCAGTAGACTGGTTGCCCAGCACCGTGGAGGATGCACCCGTTGCGCGCGCTCCGAAACCACCGGCACTGGCATTGGCTCCGCTCGATACCGGTTGTACTGCCGTCACACTGTTGTTCGATACAAATGGACCAGACTGGCCGTTGACGATAGACGTCACATTCTGGTTCGTTGCAAACAATTGCGAGCCATTCACAGCGTCCGTGCTCGTTGCGTTCAACGCAGCCCGCGCCATGTTGGTAATCGTCACCGGGGACCCTGCTCCCGCTCCGCCAGTCGCACCGAGGGTGATCTTCGTACCACCGGCCGCGTCGTACTTGACCGCGATATTTGCCGTGTTATCGATATTCGTATTCAGCGCGGTCAAAGCACCGGCAACCGTCGTCTGCGCCGTGGGTCCGGTCACGGCCCCCGTACTGCTGACGCTGTTGACCGGCTGGCTAAAGCCGGTGAGATTGCCGGTAGCCGCGCTATAGCTGGCGCCGCCGCCCAATGTGCTCGCTGTCGACGTGCCCAGATTGTTGACGCCGGTGAAGACCGTATTCAGTTGCGAGCCATTGACGGCATCGGTGCTGGCAGCCGAAATCACGCCCGCTGCCACGTTCTGCAGTTGCCGCTCCTGCCCGGCCGAGCCGACCGACACCACGCCATTGGCCGCGCTCGCGATGCCGGCCGCCGTGCCGCCGTAAAGCGCAGTGGTGCCCGTATGCGGCGCCGCGGTCGCACTTCCCGCACCGAGCGCAACGTCGTTCGCGTTGCTTGCCGTCGCGTTCGGTCCGATCGCGACACTGTTGGTGCCCAGCGCCTGGCTGTCCGGTGCACTCGAGTTAGCGTGGAAATACTTGATGCCCGGCGTCGTGCCCCCACCGGTCAAGGCGTTGACCAGGTTCTGCACTGAGGTATAGGTGTTACCGCCATAGCTCAGGCTGGTGGTCAGCGCACCCGTCGTGCTGTTGTAGGCACTGCCGCCACCGAGACCCGACGCAGCACTGTTGCCCAGGTTCGTGACCTGCGTACCGACCGACGTGATCGCCGTATCGGCGGCGTATAACTGCGAGCCGTTCACCGCATCTGTGCTCGCCGCCGTCACGCGGCCGGCCGCCACGTTGGTGATCTGGCGCGGCGCAGCCGACGTGCCGACGCTGACCACGCCGGCAGGCGTGCCGCCCGCGTAGGTAAACGTCGTGCCGTCGATCGTGCCGCTAGCCGTCGGCACCGCGGCAGAGGTCACCGACGCGCCTTGGCCCAGTGCCACGTTGGAGCCGGTCACGCCGCCGGCGATACTCGCGCCCTGGCCCAGCACAGTGGAGTCAGCGACCCCATTGTCGGTTGCCTGATTGCCGACCACTAACGAGGCGGCCCCTGTCGCCGTCGCACCGAAGCCGCCGGCGACAGCGTTCGCGCCCGACGATACCGGCTGTGTCGACGTCACCGAACTATTGGATACAAACGGGCCTGCGGTGCCGCTGGTCAGGTTGTTGACGGCCTGGTTCGTCGCATACAGCTCGCTGCCGTTCACCGCATCCGTGCTGGTTGCGCTCACGCGGCCCGCCGCGAGGTTGGTAATCGTGCGTTCGCTGCCCACTGAACCCACGCTCACGGTGCTGCCGGGTGTCGCGCCTGCTACCGTGCTCGTGATGCCGCCCACCGTGATGCTGCCCGTATCCACCGCGGCGGCAGTTGTGCTGCCCGAACCTAACGCAACCGCGTTCGCGTTGCTGGCCGACGCGCCGGCACCCAGCGCAATCGCATGAGCCTGATTGGCCACCGCTGTATCGCCGAATGCCAGCGCGCTGGCGCCGGTTGCGTTGCTCGCGTTACCCAGCGCAACCGCGCCCTGGCCATTGGCGATATTGCTGTTGCCTTGTGCCACCGCACCATCGCCCGTGGCGGTATTGTTCGCGCCCACGGCGACAGCACCGTTTCCGGTCGCGGTATTGGGATCGCCAATCGCAACCGCGCCGTTGCCGCTGGCGGTCTGCGCCTGACCGAGCGCCACCGCGCCCGTCCCGCTGAGCACCTAAGAGTTCTGTCCGCCGGCGAACGAACCCGCGCCGGCTGCCGCAGCGACGGTGCTGCCGTCGCCGATGGCGACCGTGGAGGCGGCGAGCGCACGTGCGCCATTGCCTATGGCAGAGGCATTTGTGGCGTTAGCCGTCGCTGAGGTACCCATGGCGATGGCGTCGGTGTTGGCTCCCGTCTGAGCCGAATCGCCTATCGCAATGGACGAGGAGCCACCCGAGCTCGCGCCAGAGCCAATCGCAATGGCGCGAATGCCCGACGCCGCGGCGCCAACCACCGTCGCTGGGGCAGACGAGCCGCCTTCAGCGACAGAATCCGCTCCGCCCAACGCTATCGCATTAGCACCGCTCGCTTTGGAGCCGTTCATCATGCCGAGCGAGTTGAGCCCTGTGGCGGCGGCGCCCGCCCCCAATGCCACTGCATTCTGTGCCGAGGCTGTGGACACTGTGCCGGCGGCCAGCGAAGAGGGACCGGAAGCAGTGACATCCGTGCCAATGCCAATCGCCCCCGCCGCCGTTGCACCCGTGCCTGCGACGGAACGCGGCCCAAGATAAACGGCGTTGAGGCCGCTGGCGATGGACTGAAAGCCGAGAGCGACGGCATGCGTCCCGGAGGCAGTGGCGATATAACCCATTGCGACGGCTGCAGGCCCGCTCCCCACCGCCTGAAAGCCAATCGCGGTGGCATAGTCGGCGTTAGAGACGACGTCAGTGCCAATACCAATGGCCGACGAGCCGCTAGAGGTGACATCCGTACCGATGCCAATCGCCGACTGCGCGGTCGCGCCGGTACCCGGAGCAGTGCGCGCGCCCACGTAAATGGCGTTGGTAGCAGCCGCAATGGCTTGAAAGCCGAAGGACAAGGCATTAAGTCCCGTACTGTTGGCGGCGTAACCTACCGCAGTGGCTCCACCCCCAGAGGCTGTGGACTGAAAGCCCACGCACGTGGTGCTGCCGCTATAGAAGTTGAAGGGTGCCGCCGAGCAGCTCACCTGCGCCTGCGCCTGCGCGGCCCATCCGCCCGCGCCAATCAGCAACAGAACCGTCAGGACACGCGGATTGAAACCGTACAGCGCCGAAGCACCATGTTCACCATGCTCGCCGCTGCGCCCATCGCATACGGAGGCAGCCGCCACTGACTTCCCCTTGCCGCGCGACTTGTCCAACTCCGACGCGGCTACAAAGGCACCTAGCGCTTTATTCCAGATCGACCGATATACCTTGTTCATGATCGTTTCCTCAAGAAGTAATGTGGCAATGCGAATTTCTTAAGCACGAGCGTGTGCGCGCACCTCTATTTATTAAGGATACCTATTTATGCAAGCGAAAGCTTTGGCTGCCGCGTGCGTCGCTTTACCGTTGAAACTGCAACACCTTGCTGCCGCCCCCGATGGATGGCGAATCCTTAGCGCGCACGAATCTGTCCTCCTGACGAAGGAGGTTACGCGCCCAGGTGATCGATGAGGATCGGCTAGATAGCCAGTTTTCCGGCGGCCGCACCGTTCAAACGATCTCCGGGTCGTGGGTTATGAAGGTCCGAAGGGTCCCTGAATAGGAATGGCGATCGCACTGCGACGCGCCAATTGCTTGCCTGACTGATGTTCTTCTGTCGCTGAGTCTTTGCCCCGCCCTGTTCCGCCTGGAATACTCATAGTTACCGGCCCCTTAGTAGCCCGTTGCAACCGTTTCGTCGGCGCACGGCATGGCAAATAGTCCTATGCCAGGCGGCAAGCACCGTTTTTCTTTCTGGCGACATCTTGAGCACTATGTGAGACGAAGGCCGCCGAGCTATTCGCATCGAATTCGGCATCTCCCATTATTAAACCGTGTAAGGGAAAGAAAGTTAAGTGCTCGTTGGGAACTTTCTCATAGGTCTTTTCATTTGTCTACAAAAAGCCTTTTGCGATATCTGGGCATTACTAAATTTAACAATTGGTGGACCAGTAACCTATTGCGGATTCGCCTTTGTACTGCGTCGTGTGATGCAGCATAGTGTTCGTATTGCGCCATGAATCGCTGTCAACGGGTTGCCGACGCCTGGTACGAAAGTCAACGATGTGTGAAACCCAAGGATTGAAAGCCTTACACGCCCCAAACAGGTCAAACGTCCGCCAGGATTTCCTGACATCTCACTAAGGAGTTTCGTAATTTTTTCGGTATTTTTTAAGTCAATTTCGTGAAACAATTCTTATTAATTAAATTCATGCAAGACAGATAACGAAGACTCTTCTAGTCTCGCCATTGTTCTCACGCCCTTGTGAAAGCTCGAGAGTGAAAATGAAATAAAAATGAAATAAAGATTCATTCGGTAGCGCTGTGTTCCCAGGGCATTGTCACGTTGAACTGTTCGAGACGCAGTACCGGAGAAGCTGCGCATGCGACGGCCGCCCCACGAGCAGGGCAAGCTCGCGACATCCCACACTGCACTGCCTGGCGCACCCGCACGCGTCCAAATCGATGCGCAACGCACGGTTTAAGTGACGCGCGCACCACACTGGATCGATCGGAAGCCCTTTCGCCAGAGATCGCGTCATCGCCACAAGCTGTTCGTTTGGGGCTTTGCTGTCCGTCAAGCAGCGTTCATTCCATTTCGGACATCGGGTCCTTCGTTTCCGGTCAATCGTGTGTACGACACGGACAGCGACGCGAGTCCGGCCTGGAAGTCGCTAGAAATGCGCCGTGCAAACGCATGTCCGCATCCATCAACGCATCGATCGTCCAAAGGAGAGAGTCATGAAACAGCCCGAGGCATACACGCTCAGCATCGGTGTGCTCGCAGTCGTCGATACCTGGCTGACCGGCACGGTCTTCCCCGTTCCGGTCTGGGTCACGTTCATCGCGTGGGCATCGTTCTTCGTGCTCGGCGGAGGTACGGCGGGATTCGTCAAGAGCGTCGCGTCGAATCTCACCGGCCTCCTGATCAGCTCGCTGACGCTGTTCGCGATCGCGACGACTAGCAACACCGCCATCGCCATCGCCATATGCGTCGGCATCGGCAACGCGGCGATAGTGCAGGCGTCGAAGATCAAACTGCTCGACGTCCTGCCGGCGATCGTCTGGGGCTTCGCCTCGACCGTCGGCACCACCGTGGCCACCGGCAAGGCGATCACCACCGCGGGCCTGTCCAACCCGGCGCTGGTCGCCGCCGCCGCGCTCATGACGGGCGCGGTGTTCGGGTTCGTGTCGGAGGTAATCGGCAACGCGTTGACGTTCAAGCGCGAAGTGCGCCTCAACTAGCTTCGCGGGCGGCCGCTCGCGCCCGGCACGCAACCACAGGAAGAAGCCGATCTGTCCGTATCGGATGGTTTCGACATTTTTCGCCATCCGCACATGCAGTTTCTGCCAACGTTGTTACGCGGCGCGACAGCGGCGGTTTTGCCGCGTAAAAGCCGTTATTTTGTTGATATATCAGCGCTGCGAGGCGCCCACGGAGTCGCGAGATGCGTATCAGGAAGATCCCAACCACCGTCGTTACCGGCTTCCTCGGCGCCGGGAAGACGACCCTCGTCAACCACATTCTCGACCGCACGCGGCCGACGCCGATCGGCATCGTGGTCAACGAGTTCGGCGAAGTCGGTATCGACGGGCAACTGATCGTCGCCGACGAGGAAGCGGTCATCGAAATCAACAACGGCTGTGTGTGCTGCACGGTCCGCAGCGACCTCGTCGCGAGCGTGCTGCAACTACTGGCGCGCTACGGTGACAGGCTCGAGCGGCTGATCGTCGAAACGTCTGGTCTCGCGGATCCCGCGCCGGTCTTGCAGACGTTCCTCGCCGATCCCGACGTGCGCGAGCGCGTCGAACTGGAATCGGTGATCGCGATCGTCGACGCACGGCACGCGCACGGCCAGCTGAGCGACGACACCGCCCGTGAGCAGATTGTGTTCGCCGACCGCATCGTGATCAACAAGACGGATCTCGTCGCACCGTCCGCCCTCGCCGCGCTCGAGTCGAGCATCCGCGCATTGAATCCGACCGCGACGCTCGACTTCGCGATGCGGTCCGCCGTCGCGATCGATACGCTACTCGGCCAGCGCAGCTTCTCGATCGACAACCTGCTCGCCATCGAGCCCGGCCTGCTCACCGAAAGCGAGCACGATCACGAGCACGACACGAGCATCGCGTCCTGCGCATTCCATATCGCCGGCGAGCTCGACGGCGTTCGCTTCAACCGCTGGGCGAACCAGCTCGTGCAGTCGCATGGCGCGGCGCTGCTGCGGATGAAGGGCGTGTTGAACGTGAGCGGTGAAGCGCGGCGCCTGCATTTTCACAGCGTGCACATGCTGATGGAGACAAGTTTCGGCAACGCCTGGACCACAGACGAGGCGCGCGAGAGTCGCTTCGTCGTGATCGGCCGCGCGCTCGATGCAGACGCGCTCCGCGCAGGTCTGCTCGATTGTGTCGCCGGCGCCGCAGCGACCGTACCGGCTTCGGCCGGCCTGCCGGAGTCCGCTGCGCACCCGACTTTGGCAGACCTCTCAGGCTAACGGCAACACCGCGCCACACGAGCGCAACCAACTTCCAGCGTCACGCGACCAATGCGCTTCTCCGCGCAGGACCTTCATCATCCGTTAGGAGTACACCGTGAAACTACAGCATCATCTTGGAGGCATCGAGAACCTCGGACCCGTCAATCTCGAGACGCGGGTCTTCGTCGAGCCATGGGAGCAGCGCATCTTCGGGATTCACACCGCGATGATGGCCGAGAGCGCGCATCTCGCCGATGCATTGCCCGCCTATTCCATCAAGGACCTGCCTACCACGTTCAAAAGCGACTGGACGTGGGCGTCGCTGCGCACCGGCGCGGAAGACATGCATCCGTTCGAATATTTCAAGTATCGCTATTACGAGAAGTGGCTCGGGGGCATCGCGCAGTTCTTCGTCGACTCGGGCTATATCAGTGCGCCGGAGCTCGAAAAGAAAAGTGCGTTCTATCGCGCGCAACCGAATGCCGCATTACCGGATCGTCCGAGCGCGCCGATTGCCGCGCAGATCAACGCGTATCTGCAGCAGGGAGATTCCGGTTATCACGAACCCGATCGCGCGCCGCGCTTCGCAGCAGGCGACAAGGTTCGCATTGCCGATCCGGAGGCGGTCGACCACACGCGCCTTCCCGGCTATCTGCGCAACAAGACCGGCGTGGTCGACGTCGTCTATCCGGGCAGCTTCTCGTACTTCGTGTCGACGGGCGCCGACGGCATCGGCAAGCCGATGCCTGTCTACCGGATCGCATTCGACGCCGCCGACATCTGGGGCTCGGGTAAGAGCGAACCCAACACGACCATCTATGCCGACCTGTACGAAGCCTACGTACAGGCCGCCAACTGAGCGCAATTATCTTTCATAGGACCGGAGGGAAACGACATGGGTGAAATCTTTGGCTATCGGGACGATCGCGAGGCAACCAGCGCAGCGAAAGTGCGCGCGCTCGAGGCACTTCTGATCGAGAAAGGCGTGATAGGCACCGATTCGGTCGACACGGTGCTGCGTCATTTCGAAACCGTCGCGGGGCCATTCAACGGCGCGAAGATCGTGGCCCGTGCGTGGGTCGATCCCGAATACAGGAAGCGGCTCGTCGCGAATACGCCGGGCGCGATCGCCGAACTGGATCTGCCGGCCGGCATGACCGGCGCCGAAGGCGAGCACATGGCGGCGGTCATCAATGACGAGCAGGTACACAATCTGATTATCTGCACGCTGTGCTCGTGCTACCCGTGGCCGGTGCTGGGCCTGCCACCGTACTGGTACAAGGACCCGGTGTTCCGCGCGCGCGGCGTGCGCGAACCGCGCGCCGTGCTGCGCGAGTTCGGTGTCAACGTGCCGGACACGAAGGAAGTGAAGGTGTGGGACAGCAGTGCGCAGATCCGCTGGTTTGTGATTCCCGAACGCCCGGCGAACACCGAAGGCATGAGCGAGGATGAACTTGCCGCGCTGGTCACACCGGAATCGATGATGGGCGTCGCGCTCGTCACGGCACCGCTGGCCTAGGAGCGCGCAATGTTCACGCGATTCGAGGAATACGCCACGGCATCGATGCTCGGGGATCCGGACTCGCCGCCTCGCCTCGACGGCAAGCTGCTCTTCACCAACCGTTGGGAACGAGACGTGTTCGGGCTTGCCCTGTCGCTCTCCAAAACAGGCTGTTTCGAGTGGGAAGCGTTCAGGCAATGCCTGATCGCGTCAATCGCCCGATGGGAGGCGCTCGACTGCACGAACCAGCCGCGCTGGGACTACTACGAGCGCTTCCTCGAGGCCTTGCTGAGCGTGATCGAGTCGAGCGGCACGCTCTCCGCGGCCGAACTCAAGCTTGTGCTGGCCGCCCGCCAAGCAGCGTCCGCCACCATCTGCTGATCCACGACATCAAATAGCACAGACTGCAAAGGAAACCCGCCATGACTACCTTAACCGGAACCGCCCGCCCCGCCGCTTCGACGCGAGGCAGGATCGTCACGATGTATGTGGCACTCGGGCTGATCAACCTGTTCGCATGGGCGTGGGCATGCGTCGTCCTGCGCACGTCGCCGGCACTGGTCGGCACGGCGTTTCTCGCGTACAGCTTCGGCCTGCGTCATGCGATGGATGCGGACCATATCGCCGCGATCGACAATGTCACGCGAAAGCTGATGAACGATGGCAAGCGCCCCGTCTCCGTCGGCTTCTTCTTCGCGCTCGGGCACTCGCTTATGGTGGTCGTCGGCGCCGTCGTTGTCGCGATGACAACGAACGCGTTGGTTCACCATTTCAATGCGTTTAGGGAAACGGGAGCAATGATCGGCACCGTGGTGTCGGCGTCGTTCCTGCTTGGGATCGGCGCGGTCAACGTCGTGCTGCTGGCGGACCTGGTGCGGGCCTTCCGTCGGATGAGAAGCGGATCGATGCAGCCGATCGGCGATCCGCGGCTGCTGCAGTTCGACGGCAATCTACTCGCGCGCGTTTTCAAGCCGCTGTTTCGTCTCGTTCGCTCGAGCTGGCTAATGTTCCCGCTCGGCATTCTGTTCGGGCTCGGCTTCGAAACCGCGACCGAAGTGGCATTACTCGGCACTTCGGCGTCGCAGGCATCGGCAGGCTTTTCGATGTGGACGATCCTCGTGTTTCCTTGCCTGTTCGCCGCCGGCATGCTGACCGTCGACACGACCGACGGGATCCTGATGCTCGGCGCCTACGGCTGGGCGTTCGTGAGGCCGCTACGCAAGCTGTACTATAACGTGACGATCACGTTGATCTCGACGGTCATCGCGCTGCTGATCGGCGGGATCGAAGCGCTTGGCATCGCGAGTCAGGCGCTCAGCCTGTCCGGACCGTTCTGGCATTTCGTCGATACGCTCAACGACAACTTCGGCATGCTCGGCTACGCGATCGTCGGGATCTTTATCGTCGGTTGGATCGTCTCCGCGTTGCTCTATAAACTCAACGGGTACGATCGGGACGTCACCACGGCCTGACCGGCGCGTCGCGCGGCATATCGCGCCGCCAGGTCGCCGCGCGACGATCCACGTTAGCGTTCAACCGTTTCACGTATCCGCGGGTGACTTCGATGAAGCGCATCAAGATCGGCATGGTGGTATTTCCCGGCTTCCAGCTGCTCGACATCGCGGGCCCGCGCGATGCATTCGCCGAAGTCCGGATCCTGAGCTGCGGCGAGTGCGAATACGAAATGCTCACCGTGGGTACGACGCGCGGCACCGTGCAATCCTCCAGTGGGCTGACGGTAGTGCCGGATCGCACGATCTTCGACGTATGCCCCGAGTTCGACACGATCATCGTGCCGGGTGGCCTCGGCATCTTCGATGCGTTCGACGACCCCGCGCTGAGCGAATGGCTGCGCCAGCAGTACCGGCGCGCGAGGCGGGTCTGCGCGATCTGCAACGGCCTGTTCGCGCTTGGGCCCGCCGGTCTGCTGGACAACCGCGTGGTCACGACTCACTGGATGGACGTCCCGAGGCTCTCGGCGACCTTCCCGAAGGCACGCATCGAGCCCGATCACATCTATGTCAACGACGGCAGCATCTACACGACGGCCGGCGTGACCGCCGGCATCGACCTGTCGCTCGCGCTGATCGAGGAAGATTTCGGCAAGGTGATGGCGCTCGACGTCGCGAAATACCTGATCGTCTATCTGCGCCGCGCGGGTGGGCAGTCACAGTTCAGCCCGCTGCTCGAGTCGCAGGCGGCGCCGGGATCGCAGACGACTGCGCTGCAGCAGTACATTCTCGACAACCTGCATGTCGATCACACGGTGGCGTCGCTTGCGCAACGCGTCCACATGAGTTCGCGCAATCTCGCGCGGACTTTTATCAAGGAATGCGGCGTGACGCCAATCACGTTCCTGAGCAACGCGCGCATCGACGCCGCGCGGCGCTATCTGGAAGCCACCGATCTGTCGCTGCGCGAGATCGCGAAGCGCTGTGGATTCGACGGCACCGATGCGCTGCGCCGCGTATTCGCGCGCCGACTGCAGATCAATCCCGCCGAATACCGCGACCGCTTTCGCACCGAAACCAAGGCGCACGCCGGGCGCGCGCCGCGCAAGGCAAAGCCTGCGGTCCAGAAGGCGCCGAAGGGGCCCGATGCGCGTAGCGCATCGAGCGACGCACTGGTATCGCACGATCTGCATTAAACAGCTTCAACGCGTCGCGCCGCCACTCCCGCATCCACACCTCGAGCAGACAGCTTCCGCTAAGCCCTCGCAGGCGCAAAAGGCGTACGACAGAACAACGTTTGACGACGACCGCCGCAAAGTGATGCAGGAATGGGCTGACTACCTTGATCACCTCTGCACGGATATGCCGTAACGAATCAAAACAGCGGTTGTTGGCGGCCCCGGCGAGCCGTCGAATCGTGCGCGTGCGGCTGGCAGCAACGCCGCTGGTCTAGTCCCGATACCCGGGATCTATCCGGTCGAGCTTGCGTCTGAGTGCCGCGAACTCGATCGTCCCTTCCGGCACGCGTTGCATACCCTGGAATTCGCCGAGGTCGTTGCGCGATCTGGTCGCCACCGGCGCGCCGATCAGATTTGGCGTACCGCAGGCAGCGGCATCAACCTGAATCTGGCACGCCCGCTCCAGCCGGTATAGCCGCAGAAAACATTCCGCGACCGATGCGCCTGTCACCAGCAAGCCGTGATTGCGCAAGATCAGTGCTTTCGCCGAGCCCAGCGAACGAACGATGCGTTCCCGCTCGTCGAGATACAGCGACGCACCTTCGTAATCGTGATAGCCGATGTTTTCGTAGAACACGGTCGAGAACATGGAAATCGGCAGCAGGCCTTCCTTGATCGCGGCGATCGCCATGCCCGCACGCGAATGGATATGCATCACGACCAGATTGCCCGCCTCGTGCATCATGTGGATCGCCGAATGAATCACGAAGCCCGCGTAGTTCACCGCGCTGTTCGCGCCCGAAACCACCTTGCCGTCGACGTCGATCTTCACGAGGCTCGACGCCTTCACCTCGTCGTAATTCTCGCCGAACGCGTTAATCAGGAAATGGTTCTCGGCACCGCAATGACCCGAATGACGCGCGAGTCTGGAAAGATATCCGCGTAGAAAGCAGCGGCCTCCTCAGCTTCCTTGGAGTACCAAAGAAAAGGCGTGATCTTCTGAATCGTCATGGCAAATCTCCTGTCAGTGTTGGCTAAATGCGGAGGCAAGCCGCATGCTGCCATTGAGACGACGAGGGAAGACCATCAAAATTGACACGCCAAGAAGGAAAATTTCACTTTCCTGCCACTGCCCACTCGCGCGCGAGCGCACCGTCGTTGGTCTCCCTGGCATTTGCAACGGGCACGGTATAAGTCTCGACCTCACCGCCGCGCGTGAACCGCCAGTCGTTCGCAGGCCCGGATGCCGTCGCGAGAATGATGCAATCAAACCGCTCCAAAACATGACGGCCGCAATCCGAGGTAGCCGAAATCCGCTCCTTTCCGCGAACAATGCTCCGACCGGCATGCAGCGCCGCATGAGCATCCTCCAGGGACTGAAGCGCCTGCTGACAATGCAGCAGATAAATCCGCCCCTCCTCTGTGAGCCTTAGCTGGCGCGTCGTGCGTTCAAAAAGCCGCGTATGCAGAGTCGTCCCCAGTTTCACCGGGCGCGTGCACTCGCGGCAGCGGGAGACAGCCCGAGCTTGCGTCCGGCCGCCGATAGCCCGCCCAGGTTCGCCGCTTCGACAAAAAGCCGGATGTCGCCGAGGTTCTCCACGATATTTCTGCTTTTTTTGAAGATCATTCAAATCGTACGCCAATTATCAAAGTGCGCTGAGCTTTGCACAATGTGCAACATCGGTAATCAGCCAGCGCCCCCATGAAGCTCGACCACGCAACCATCGTTACCAGGGACCCCGAAAGTACGCGGCGTTTCCTTTGCGGCATCGTCGGTCTGAGCGATGGTCCGCGACCTCCTATCCGAGTAGGTGGCTACTGGCTGTACGCCGACGGTCGCCCGGTCATCCATCTGGTCGAAGCGACCATTCCCGCCCTCGCGGGGAAAGCCTCACCTCGTATCGACCATATCGCCTTGCGTGTCGATGACGTCGCGGAGTGGGCGGCGCTCGTCGATCGGATGGGATCAAACAACGTTTCCTACACGCTCTCCGAGGTACCGCTTTCAGACGAACCTCAGCTCTTCGTCTCGCTGGCACCTGGCGTTGCTATCGAAGTCGTAACCCAGTTAAGCAGGTCCATTTCAATCATCGTCGACTAAGCCTGGAGATCCGCGATCATGACTACTACCGCCTCGCCACTTTTCACACCGATCACAGTCGCCGGCCGCAAGCTCGCTCACCGCGTCATCATGGCTCCCATGACGCGTGCGCGCAGCTCTCAGCCCGGTGACGTGCCCAATGCAATGAACGCCCGCTACTATGCCCAGCGTGCCTCGGCCGCCCTGATTGTGACCGAAGCCTCCCAAATTTCGCCACAAGGCAAGGGCTATTCCTTCACGCCGGGCATCTACAGCCCCGAACAGGTCGCCGGATGGCGACTGGTGACCGATGCGGTTCACGCCGCCGGCGGCCGGATCTTCCTGCAACTCTGGCATGTGGGCCGCATGTCCCACCCGGAGTTCCACAACGGCGAGTTGCCGGTCGCTCCTTCCGCCGTCCCCTTCGACGCCCAGATCTGGAAGGTTGACCCGGCCACCGGCGTCGGCGCCATGTTCGACTGCCCGACCCCGCGCGCACTGACCTGTGACGAAATCAAGGGCGTAGTGAACGATTTCCGCCAGGCTGCACGTAACGCATTGGCTGCTGGCTTCGACGGCGTCGAGATCCACGGAGCCAACGGCTACCTCGTCGACCAGTTCCTGCGTACGACATCCAACACGCGCACCGACGAATACGGCGGCTCACGCGAGAACCGGTTGCGCTTTCTTAAGGAAGTCGTCAACGCCGTAGCGGACGAAGTTGGCGCGGAGCGCACGGCCATTCGCCTGGCTCCGTTCCTGACCGCACGTGGCATGGCCTGCCCGGACATTCTGCCGACCATCCTCGAAGCCACCGAATTCCTGCAGGCACGCGGCGTTGCCTATCTACATCTGGTCGAGGCGGACTGGGACGACGCACCGCAGTTCACCGCGGAATTCCGCCAGGCCATCCGTGCCCGCTTCACGCGGCCGATCATAGTTGCCGGCAACTACGACGAGGCGCGCGCCGAATGGGTTCTGTCCAATGGTTATGCCGACCTGGTCGCCTTCGGCCGACCGTTTGTAGCCAATCCAGACCTCCCGCGCCGGCTCGCCGAGGGCCTGCCGTTAAGCACCTTCGACGGCAGCACGCTGTTTGGTGGCGATGAGCGTGGCTACAGCGACTATTCAGCGTCGCCGGAAGTCGAAGTTTCCGACAGAGCCACACAACTAGCAATTAGCGCCTAGTTCAAAACGTGCGGAATGGCATTACAAATTATTCCCAATGCAAGGGGCAGAAAATGTTTGTTTATCGCGGCTCGACCGCCCTGATTACCGGTGCGTCGAAAGGACTAGGGAAGGTCTTCGCGGAAGCGCTTGCTGCACGTGGCCGGAATCGGTCGTTCAAAAAACCCTGAAGGCCTTCGACCAGAGAAAAGCTGTCGCCTATCCTGGACGGACAAGCGTGCGAGCCACTACCTGGCCACCTAAAATACCATTTGATCTTTGAATTCATAATGGTATTCTTGAGGAAGCAGCTTGACTCAAGCCATCTGCACCGCCATATCAGACACGGCCATCCATATAGTCGAAGCCCGGACTCTGAGCAGCGCACAACACAGTTATCGCGTGACCCGGAGCACACTCAACTCAACGATTCGCCGGATCCGGACGGCGGGTTTAACTCTCAGATCCAACGGATTGTGGATATGAGACATCAGGAAAGAATTCTGAACTATCAAGGAGAAATGCAATGAAGATTCTCGTGACCGGCGCGACCGGTTTTATCGGTGGCGCTGCCGCCAGGGCGCTCGCCAAACGTGGACACGAGGTCTTCGGCCTCGCGCGATCGGAAGATTCTGCCGGGAGGCTTCGCCTTGCCGGAATCACCCCGGTTGCCGGCGACTTTGCCGACAGCGCGAGTCTGATCAAAGCGGCCAACGAAGTCGATGCCATTGTCAGCACGGCAAGCATTGGCTCACTGGCGGGCAGCGCTGAAACGTTCGCGCAGGATCGGGACGCGATTCGCGCCATGCTCGGCGCTATCGAAGGAACGGGCAAGACTCTGATCTTCACCAGCGGCTCGGCGGTTCTTGGCATCGTCAATGGAGGCGAGGCGACGCCCAACGTCTTTGATGAAGATGTGGATCTGCCTTTGCCACCCTCGGTCTTTGCGCCTGCGTCAGCAAATGTGCCACCGGTGATGGTCGAAATGTTCGGCGCAGCCATGGCCGCGCGCGTCGAGACGGAGAAGGAAGTAGCGAACGCCTCGGGCGTCCGCGGCATCGTGATACGTCCGGGCCTCGTCTACGGACACGGCGGCAGCTATGACCTGCCCGGTCTCATCAGGATGGCTCGCGCTCAAGGGGTCGCTCCACACCTCGGATCCGGTGCTACGTTGCAAGGATACGTTCATGTCGATGAACTCGCCGAGCTGTATTGTCTCGCTGTCGAACGCGCGCCGGCGGGTGCGGTGCTGCACGGCGTCGCAGGTGAAGTGAGCCAGCGCGAACTCGCCGCCGCCGTTAGCCGCATGATCGGCGCCGGCGATCGCACGGCAAGTCTTGAATTCGGGGAAATGTTCGCGACTGGCGGCCCGATCGGCGTGAGTCTTTCCTTGAACAAGCGCATGTCGTCAGAAAAGACGCGACATCTGCTGGACTGGTCGCCGACCCGCACGGACATCCTGCACGACATCGAGTTCGGGTCGTACGCCACCTGAGTTCGTTGCGGTTGCACCGATAGCAGAAAACCGCAATCCCCCTCCTCGAAGCCAATGCTAACGGCGCCGTGTCAAGCTCTGCTTGCGCGGCGGCCCACCACAGGCACCAGACCGGCGTTGCTCGCAGCGCCAGCTACTTCGTCAGAAAGACCTGCAGAAGTTCATCGATCACTCTGCCTGCCTGATTACGGGATCTGGATTTACCCATCGGACGCTGGAGGCTCAGGCCATGGGCCAGCGCGATAATACACGCCGCAAGATCCGCGGCATCAATCGGAAGATTGGCTGAAGACACCTTGAAGTACGCGCGCAGAATACGGGCGAGAGTCCGTATCTGTTGCTCCTGAAGCGCATAATAGTGCTCTGCAAACTCCGGACTGCGGCGAGCCTGCAACTGAAGCTCCGTGGCAAGAACGGGACAATCGCTTTCCGAATGCATGGTGGCAAGCCATTGGCTGATCGCCTGATAGAGTTCCTGCGGCTCCAACTCGACGATCTTTTCCAGCGCCGCCATGTCGCGCTCCATGTTGAGTCGCAACAACTCGAGGAACAAGTCCTCCTTCGTCGAGAAATTGGAGTAGATGGCGCCTTTCGAGAGGCCTGCTTCTGCAGCGATGATGTCGACCGAGGCGCCACCATAGCCGAGCCGGGCGATCGCGCTCTCGGCCGAGGCCAGCAGCCGCTCACGCGTGAGCGCTTGCTGTTCAGCACGACTACGGCGAACTGGACGCTGGACTTCCATTTGCATTTTGAAGTTTAACCAGTATTTAGAATGTTACTGTAAGTTGTAACTTATTTTTGCCGTTTAGGAAAGCCCTTTGCATGTGCCGTCTTCGCCTCGCCTTCGTCCGGGTGCCGTAAAACGCATCGCACGGGACCCAACGCCAACCCGGTGTAACCGTACCGAAAGATACTCCAATGTCCATCCGTGATCAGTCCACCGCTATCGGCTTCGCGTTCAACCCGCTCGACCGGCGAAACGAAAAACGCGACGATGCCGCGTTCATCGAGAGTTTGCGAAGCGATCCGTCAACGCGCTTTATTGTCTTCTCCGCGGATATCCCAGTGCTGAAGCGCGGCAGTGAACATGACATTCTTTTCTCGGCAAGCGAAGTGTCTGAGTTCGGCCCCCCTGTTCAGGTCGTTTTTCTAGGACAGGCTGACACCGGGTCGGCATGCTTCGCCCTCGGGTTCGATCAGGGTGTGTTCGATCCCGCTTCACTGTCGACACGCTTCGAACTGATCGATCTGCGTTCAATTGCCGTTGGCGGCCTGGCCTCGCCCGGTCTACTGGGCGCACTCGCTCAGGCAAAAGCAATGCTCGATTGGCATCGGCGCCATCGCTTCTGCGCGAATTGCGGCCAACCAAGCCGGGCGTCGACCGCAGGCTGGCGACGTTCGTGCGACGCTTGCGGATCGCAACACTTTCCGCGAGTCGATCCGGTCGTGATCATGTTAGGCATCAACGACAATCACTGTCTGTTGGGACGTCAGAGTCAGTTCGCAACAGGAATGTACTCGGCGCTTGCTGGCTTCGTTGAGCCCGGCGAAACGGTGGAAGACGCGGTACGTCGCGAAGTGCTTGAGGAAACCAGCGTGCATTGTTCTCAGGTCGCCTATTTCGCATCTCAGCCCTGGCCGTTTCCATCATCACTGATGATCGGCTGTTTCGCTCGGGCGAATGATACGGAAATCATCGTTGACACGACAGAACTGGAAGACGCGCGCTGGTTTTCACGAGAGGAAGTCGCCGCGATGTTGTCCAGCACGCACGCTGGAGGACTGTCCGCACCCAAGCCCTTCGCCATTGCACACCATCTGCTCCGCGCGTTCGCCAGTGAAGGCGCTGCGGTTCTACGCGCTACTGAACCGGCTCCGTCCTGAATCCGTGCGTATCACGTCGAACAGAAGCCGGTAGCCTCCGATCGCTCACTTACACGGCGACCGGAGATATCTGGACAAAATCAACTCGCCAGCTCAACTGGAAGCAACGCGCGACTTCGCCCCCGGTGAGCCTGAATTTTTCTCCGTCAACGGCAATTTCGACACGTCCCTCAATAGAAAATGCGAGAGAGCTGGGATCAGGACCAAGGCGCCAACCATATTCCAGAGAAACATGAAGGTAAGCAAGATACCCATATCAGCCTGGAACTTGATTGGCGACCACGCCCAAGTCACCACAGCAGCGGCTAATGTGACGCCAATGAGCGCGATCACTTTTCCCGTAAAATTCAAAGCCGACAGATGCGCCTCCTCCAGGGAGTAACCTCGACGCTGCATTGCCAGTTGTACGCTAAGAAAATATAAGGCGTAGTCCACTCCAATACCGACCCCGAGTGCCGTAACCGGCAGAGTGGCCACCTTTACACCAATCCCCAGCACGACCATCAGTGCCTCACAAAGGATCGACGTTATCATCAGCGGAACCAGCGCGACGACAACCGCGCGCCAACTGCGGAAGGTAACGAAACACAGCAACATAACCGCGCCGTAGACCATGAACAACATGCGTCTATTCGCATTGCGAACCACGATATTCGTGGCGGCCTCGATACCAGCACTGCCCGCCGCGAGCAGGAATTTCGTATCGCCTGTGTTATGCGTAGACAAGAATTGCTGCGCGGTTGCAACGACGCGTTCCAGGGTCTCCGCCTTATGATCCGAAAGAAACGCAATAATGGGGGCCACGGAACGATCGTTGTTTACAAGTTCCGGGTTTGCAACATAAACATTGTTGATCGCATCGTTTGTCACATAAGGATCCCGATTGATCGTCATCCATCGCGGGTCACCCTCGTAACCAGACGCGGTGTACAAGCGTGCGAGGCTGCTGGCTGACGTCGTAGTTTGCACCCCGGGCACATCGCGCAACGCTTCCTCGAGCCGGTCCATCTCCAACAGTGTCCGAAAGCCGGTAAGTCCCATTTGCGGTGTCTTCACGATGATCGCAAACTGATCCGTCGACAATCCGTAGTGATTTGTGACGTAGGCCGCGTCACGGTTGTAGCGCGAATTGGCACGCAATTCCGGCGCTCCCGGATCAAGGTCGCCAATCTTGAGATGTTCGCCTACGACAAGGCCCCCAACAGTCAGCCCGGCCGCGAGCAGCAGGACGACGCTAGCCACGCGTCGGCGTGAGAATGGTGCGAGAAGTCGTATAAACGGGTGATTAGTGCTCGTCCGCAAACTGCGCTCAGCCGCAGCCTGGCTCACACCCGTATATGACAGTAATACGGGCAACAATATCAAATTCGTGAAAACCAGCACTACCACGCCAATACAAGCTGCCAGCGCGAGCCCGCGGATAACGGGGATGTCGATGAACATCAGAACAGCGAACCCGACGGCGTCCGCCAGCAACGCAGTCAGGCCCGCCGCAAATAATCTGCGAAACGTATAGCGCGCTGCCACATATCTGTCTGTTCCACGACCGATGCCCTGCGTAACGCCATTCATTTTCTGAGCACCGTGCGAGACGCCCACCGCAAAGATCAGGAATGGTACGAGTATCGAATACGGATCAAGCTTTGCACCGAGCAGGCGCATAATCCCAAGCTGCCACAATACCGCTGTCAGAGAACATAAACTCACGAGCAATGTACTGCGTGGACATCGCGTGTACAGGAACACAATCCCCATCGCGATCAGTGCAGCAAAAATGAAATAAACGACGACCTGCCTCAGGCCATGAATCAGGTCGCCCGTGAGCTCGGCAAAGCCGATTACGTGGATCGCAATCTGATCATTTGAATAGTCGGCGCGGATCTTCTCTATCGCGTCTCGAACAGCAAGGTCATCGATGGGCTTTCCGCTGTCGCCGTACGTCGTCAACAACGGCACAAAAATCGTACTGGAATTCTGGTCGCCCCCGACGATGGAACCGACAATGCCCGCACGAGCAATATTGACGCGAAGGCGCTGAATGCTTGCCGGGGAACCGTCGTAATCGTCGGGCATAACCGGACCGCCCTGGAACCCGTCAGCGGTGACTTCCGTCCATCGGACAACGGGCATCCAGAGAGATTTGACAAAAGCGCGGTCGACTCCACGAATCACGTAAACCCGGTCGTTGATCTGGCGCAGTGTTTGAAGATACTGCGGGCTATATATACTCCCCTTTTTGTTTTCAACAACAATGCGCACCGAGTTACCCAGACTACGCAAAGAATCAGCATTCTCGAGGTAGTTATGAATGAATTCGCTCGATTGGGGCATCATGTCGTGGAAGCTCACGCCTATCGTCAACTTTGATGCTTCAAATCCAAAAATAGCAATCAACAGTAGGCTGATGATCATGATCAACCGTCTGTGATTGAAAATCAGCCGTTCCAGACGAGATCCTGAACGGCGATCGAAGTCTTTTTGCGACCGTACTACAGGCATCCCGTCACCGCTTCCGATATTGCTTTCCATAAGACACTCTCAAGATCTCGAAGCAAGGGCCCTACCAGGGGCGATCCGCTAAAGTCAGTGAAGCGCTAAGATGCGCGTGCCATCTAATCCGGACAACGCCACAGCGCTATCTCCCATGTCGTGAACGGCCGTAAAAACAGTCGGGTTCCCGACTACCTGCGACTGGAAGTTGTCGCCCATCTCATCCCCGGTTGCGATTTCTCCGGCGCTTGTCACCAAAACAAACGCGCGGCGCTGCGGAAGATAGGCGGCGCCAGTAATGGCGCCGTGCATGGGTACGTTCGTCGGTGTCCACGTAGTGCCCGAATCCGTGCTGCGATAGACGGTGCCGCGCAATCCGTAGGCCAATAGCACCTTGGCATTGCCCACAATGCCGAAGAAGCTTCCTGGGTACCCCGTCGTCGCGGCGACAAACCGTCCAGATTGGCGGTCGAATTTGAAGACGGTCCCTTTTTCCGCGGCAATATAAAGATTCCCTTCGATGTACTGAATCGAGTTCAGATGCAGGAACTGAGGGTCATCAATACGGTCCAGATAAGGTTGCCAAGTCTTTCCGCCATCCTCAGTTGCTACGATCATCCCAAACGAACCAACCGCGAACCCCATGCGGGCGTTTTCGAACGCCACGCTGACGAACGGCAACGTGGGGCCGCTTTTATAGTTGAGATTCAACTGATCCAGATAGGGTTGTACCGACTGATCGCCGGCCGCGACCTTCTGTTGATATATGGCAGACAGGCTGCGCGCCGCAACGCGCCCATCCAGTTGCCGACTCCACGTTGCCCCGCCATCCCCGCTGTGCAGCACCACCCCGTCGTGGCCCACTGCCCAGCCTTCGAGGTTCGTTGGGAAACTGAGCGCCAGCAAATCGCTTTGGACCGGCACAGAAGCCTGCGTCCACGTCTTGCCACCGTCATCGGATATCGCGATCAAGCCGCGCATGCCTGCCGCAACAAGGCGTCGGCCCGCACCCACAACTGACATTATGGGTCGCCCAGCAACGGACGTACGCATCAGCGCCGGCGCGTCAAGAGGATCAACGAAAGCTCGATTCGTCGAGCCGTCCGATGCTGCCGTTGATGCAGTTGCGACCTGATTGCCCAGTCCCACAAACGCCATCGCGATAGCCACAGCGACACCGGTCCACTTCCTCGTACCGTGGGCGTCCAACACCTTCTCGAAGATGACCATATCAGTAAACCTAATCAAAAACCGATTCGAGAAATAACGCACTATCCCAATCCATTTGCAGAGCAGCACATCCGAAACGCGGACCGATGCGCCGCTCTGCTTTTTCTTCAGTGCATACCAGTTCCGGCCATGCCTGCTGGGGTGAACAAGTTCTCTTTTTGATGCGTATCGAAAGGCTTGATCAACGGACGGCCATCGACAGGACCGCCAGAATTTGTCCCGAAATAGTTGCCCTTCTGTAAATCGTAAATGTTATAGGTTGCGCTAAACACTCCCCCGCCCCCATCGTAAAAATTAAATGTGTAGTCAAATCCAACCTTCCATAGCTTCCCTTCGGGATCGTACGCGTCCGCTTCCACGATCGCCCAGCTATCCTCATCAACGTAGAACGTTCTCTTCGAATAGGCATGCCGCTCCCCATGTTTCAGAGTTGCTTCGACAACCCATACACGGTGCGTCTCCCAACGAATTGCGTCTGGATTTAGATGCTCTTTCCCGAACAACTGGTCTGGCGACATCGACAGATACTTATACGAACTGTACGGAACAATCAGCTCCTTCTTACCGATCAAATTGAAATCGAACCGATCCATCCGCCCATGAAAGAGTCCAAGATCGTCCCAAAACATAACGCCACCGAATTGGGAAATTGGTGTGTCGTATTTATAGTCGGGAGCCATTCTCGTCCGCCGCTGCCCGGGCATATATAGCCACGTCGTTTGATCGTCTACCGAATTATTAATGGGAGTGTACGCAAGGATCGCTGTCCCAACTCCGGTCGGCGGAGATACCTGGACAACGTGATAAATGTCGTAAGCGTTATGCGGCGCCTTCCCTTGCCCTAGCACCCGATCGTAGTACGGTCGGTAATCGTTCGCGTCATTCTCGGGAAGTTCGCTGCGATTTCCAGCGCTGTCGACCAACCAGGACTTTGCCTGATCTTCGTACTGAGTCCGCTGAAAGTTCAGACTGCTATTGAACATTGCTTCATAGCCATCTTTCGGAATTGGAAACGGAAGGCCGCCAAATGCACCCTCCACGCCATCCCCTTGAATCTTCCCAACGAGCTTTGCAGTGATGGCATTTTTGAGTGTGTTGTCGAGCACCCACTTCGGATAGTGCATGGTCCGATGTGTGGGATAGACATCAACACGATAAGTCGGAAAGCGCTTGAGCAATGCCTGCACCCCAGGCGTCAGCCGATCCGCATACTGCGACATATTCTTCGCAGTAATGCTGTACAGCGGCTTTTCATCCTTGAACGGATCCGGAATCAAGCCGCTCTTCGGATCAAAGTCGGCGGGCGGCGTGGTAAGCCCGCCCGTATACGCGGGAACCGCGCCATCGGCACTTGCTTGTTTCTCGGCGCCGAACTCTGTAAGCGAGGTGCCTAGTTTCCTGGCCTCGTCCGCCGATACCGCCGCGAGCGCAACTCCTGAATGCGAGACAACGACAAGCATTCCCGCCATAATTCCAAATACCTTCTTCATAACGTCTCCTCCAACAAGTATTACTAGAACGAGCTTTGCATTGTGAGTGAAACCCAGTTACGGTCGTTATTTCCAAACAGTCCGTTGCCGCTGGAATAGTAGGCAAGACCGCTTGGTGTAAAGGCGACTCCATTGGTATGAGCGTGGTACCCGTTGTATGCGAGCGTAACTGTCGTTTTCTGCCGGATCGTTGCCTGCACACCAATCGAAAACGAGTTTGTCCCCTGCCCATTCTGCGAAGTACCTACCTGCGGGTTATTTCCGTAGATACCAAACACATCCGAAATCGGCATACTCAGATCGACGCCCGGAAAAACCTGCAACCATTGCGGCTGGAACAGGATTTCGGCTGCGGCATAGTTGCGAGTTGAACATCCGTCCCATTTTTTGCCGGTACTACAACCGGCGTAACCCACGCCGTTATAGAGAAGCTGATTTGCGGTGACGGACAAAAGTCTCGTATAAGCCAGTTCGGCAGTCAGCGTTCCGGTATCCCACAGAAATGACCGCGACAACGGGACAATCGCGTTCGCGATCAGGTTAAGCGTGTTTCCCTTTGCACCTTGCGGCTCAACCGGCACCAGCGGACTAGCTGTACTATTCAGTGCGGTATTTCTTCGGTATGAGGCTTCGAAACCGGTGCCGATATTTCCTATTGTGGTATCGAGGGAATATCCGAATAGTTGGACCCCGCGGTTGTACGAAAGATGGTAATCCGTAGGAACTCCGCCGGCTCCGAAATCCAGCAAGGGAGCCCAAGGCTGCGTTTCGTCGAAGCGTCGAAAATAGAAACCCATCCCACCATTTAGAAATGCTGGTGTCCAACCTAGCTTCACGCCGAAATTATTATCAAGATTCCGTGGTGTATTGCTAGCGCCGGCCGGCACGTTGATAGGCAGATATCCGCCGGCCGGCAAGCCCAATTGGCTGCTCGGCACGGCACCAACGAAGAAATTGGACGGCCCAGTAAAGAGAAAATCAGCGGGAGCGAGGAATGTCCCCCCGGCAGGCAAGCGGTTTGAATTGAAAACGAACGCATATTGACCTGAAAGCGAAACTTCAGGCGTGAGATGCGCGGTCAAGCTAAGTTGCGGGCGAGGCAGAAATAGCTGTTGAACCTCCGCGCCGGGACTTGCAGACAACGCTATGGCATCAATGGCGCCCTGAGAGTACGAGATACCCTCGAGCGGAAAGAACAGAGCGTTACCCCAGTATTCCGTAAACTGCCCAAGCTTCAGGGAAACGTTTTTTCCCGCCACGTCAAAGTTGTCAAACACGAATGCATCAAGCAGCTGCTCGCCCTGAGCGTAGTAGCGATTCGTATAAGAGGAATACTTGCTGTCCGAATAAGAATCGATCGAGTGGTACGTGATAGCCGGGAACCCACCACCTGCGGGCGCATAGATCCCGGGATTTGAGACGTCTCCACCTCCGTACGCGAAGTCCTTCCATATTGACGCAGAGAGACGAAAGCCGACGTGCCCTTGATACGTCACGTTCAATTCCGAAAGCAGTGCAGTTCGATTGGTGACGATGTCGCCCGCGTGCGCAAACTTATAGTCGGATTCGTCATAGTTTGGGTTACTTCCTATGAGCGGATCGACGCCGTTAACGCGCATTCCAAGGTTGTAGGTCAGCGTATTGTCCCAACTGACCTGCCAGTCCGATGGCATGTTGAATGAAAATGCCCAGGCACCGGTGGGGACTGTAGCCATCAACACCGCTGAGAGAGCAATCGTTCCCTTCAGTCGCCCAGCCAGCGTCTCTTGCGGTCTAGCATCAAACATTTCCGGCGTCTCCTGTTTGCTTAAGGCCGCGATGTTCAACGCAGCCGTCTAGTATTTATGTCCAGATAAACATCTCGTCCCGAGCCATTTATATCAATTGCATTCCTAACTATCATCAATTGATACTCGCCAACTCTCTTACGAAGCGAGGATTACATTTTCATGGACTGTGCACCCAACCGGAATCGCAACATCAGCCACGCTGAAGACTCTTAACAGCTACAGGCCCCGTGGCCACAACCATCCCAGCTCCACCCCCGACCACGCGTGAGATGATTGCCACCTTCACAGTCAAGTGAACCGCAAGTCATAGTGCTGACCTCGTCCATTGCGCCGCTGCGTCCGTCAGTCGACCTACTGCAAATGTGTAGCTTGAGACCAATGATACCAATGTGACTTTAAATATCAATCGGTATTTAAATTTATGTCGCACATCCACAGAAACCGTCTGTTCCGGTTTTCGAACGACACGCTCGGCGCTGAGAGACCAGTGCGCGTTGTTCGACCCGTAGCATCGACTCAAGAAATCCACGGGAGCGCCTCAATGATTGCCAGCCCCGTCGCCACCCCGATGATGGCACCAGCCAGGCTCGGACGGCATCGCTCCAGCTTGAGCGCTCTAAGTATGTTCCCGACGAGAATTATCCCGAGCAGTGAGAAAACGATAAGAAGAAAGCAAATTTCGAAGGGGTTACTGATAACCATGACACTCCCTATCTTCGTTTCTCACAACTGCGTGAATTTTCGCTGGAGCTGTGTCAGCCGGGTGGTTGGCCCTTCGCCGTCATGCTCTACGTGACCACATCAATTAAACAGTATTACTTATCGAAAAATGCAAGATAGCTCGTAGATCGAAAGCTTCCCCACCAAACCAGTTAGTCGCCAAACATAGGCTCGTGGAACTTCACCGTAAGGGCGGCCTCGATCAATCAGCCCGCTCCATGCCGATCTACACCTGCGCCGCTCCACCGTCCGCGAATATTTCGGCACCTGTCACGAAGCTGGATGCATCAGATGCCAAAAATAAGGCGACGGTCGCAATTTCCGCCGGGTGAGCCAGTCGGCCCGCCGGAGCCAAGCTAGCAAAGCCGGCCTTCATGTCGTCCGGCATCGGTGCGATGATCGGCGTATCTGTCGTCCCTGGACTTAACAAATTCACCCGGATCTTGCGATCCTTGAGCCCTGCTGTGCAGGTCCTGGCTAGCGAACGCAATGCCGCCTTAGTCGCGCTATAGACGACCAGATCGCCAAAACCCTTTGCGCCAGCGATCGAGCCGGTCAGGATGATTGAACCGCCGTCTCTGAAGAGCGGCAACGCCTCCTGAACGGTGAACAACGTTCCTTTGAAATTGACCCCAACAATATGATCGAAGTGCTCTTCGGTGATCGTGCCAATAGGCCCAACGTCACCGACGCCAGCGTTGGCGAACAGTACGTCAATGTAGCCCGCCTCTGCCGCGACTATTTCGTAGAGGCGTTGGCGATCGGCAGAGTTGGAGATGTCGCCTTGGACGGCGCGAACATGATGCCCGATCTCAGACATCGCACGATCCAATTCAGACTGTCGCCGACCCGTAATGAAGACAAACGCCCCTTCGTCAACGAACAGTTTCGCTGCTTCAAGGCCAATCCCAGAGCTTCCGCCAGTTACCACCGCGACCTTGCCTTGCAAACTCATGCCCATTGCTCTCTCGCTTTCGTATTGGCAATGCGCCGGCTTGTCGAAAAACCGGCGCATTCCAGTCATTCATTCGCGCGGCAACTTGTGAAGCCGCGCACCGATTCGATTGACTAAAGTCTTGCGCCAGCGTCCACCGCAATCTCCGCGCCAGTCATGTAGCTGGCTGCGTCTGACGCCAGGAAGGCGACCGCTTCGGCCACTTCTCCCGGCTTGGCCATCCGTCCCAGCGGCACCATCTTTGCGTAGAACGCGTTGGTCTCCGGCGAGTTGCCTGCGAGCATAGGTGTGTCAATCAGGCCCGGAAAGACCGAGTTGACTCGTATGCCAAAAGGTGCCAACTCGACTGCCGCACAACCCGTCATACCGCGAACGGCCCACTTGGTAGACGAGTATGCAAACTGACCAGGCAGGGCGCGCAATCCGGAAACGGACGAGATGTTCACAATCGAGCCCCCGCCAGAGGACTTCATCGGTTCGACCGCTGCGCGCATACCAAGGAACACTCCGAGCTGGTTGACTCGATAGTGCTTGTCGAGTTCTGCCGGCTCCGTTTGCATCAACGGTTTCGGGTCGAACATGGCGGCGTTGTTAATCAAGATGTCGAGTCGGCCAAACCGATCAAGCGTCTCCGAGATCACGCGCTCCCAGGAGCCCTGATCCGCTACATCGTGCCTTACGAAAAAGGCCGCCTCACCCAATTCAGCCGCAACCTGGGCGCCAGCCTCCTGAATGTCCGCAATCACAACTCGAGCCCCTTCCGCAACGAACAGCCGTGCCTCCGCTGCTCCCTGCCCGCTCGCCGCCCCAGTAATGATCGCTACCTTGCCTTCCAGCCGAGCCATAAGTCTTCCTCCAAATATCTAGTAGGTTTCGGAATCACCGAACAAGACGTGAAAACATCAAAGTCGCATGTAACGCCATGCTGATGGAAAGCATACCATTTGATCTTCTAATATCAATCGGTATTTGTATTGATGGAGGAGTTTGGTCGAATCCGCCGGCTGGCTCGCTTCCGGCCTGAAAAGGTGCGACGCGTGACGGAGAAGGGGCCGTCGCCTTCACGTAGCTGCCAACGAGGCCGCCAAAAGTGCGCATAGCTCTCGATCCGGACAGGGCAATCCATATTCGATAAGCGTTCTTGGCGGTTAGGCAAGGCCTGAAGCAGTCGCGCCCGCAGCCGCATCTGTCGATGCGATACGGGGAGTTGTCACTCAATTGTCCGTTCGAACGTAGGAACGCATGTCTATGCTATTGGCTCTTCGTCGCTCGATCTATGGCAGGCCTGCAGTCACTGTGAGTTTGCCGAGGAACGCAAGGGAGTACCGAAGCGACGGCTTAGGCGCGGATAAGGACCTTCAGCATCTCGTCAATGAGGGTGTCCGACTCGCAATGCGTTGCCGCTGGTTGGTCAGAAGCCTGCAGACTCAGTCCACGAGCCAAAGCGGTAATTCCATCCGCCAGGTGCACTGCATCGACCGGAATAGCTGTGGACTGCGCGTCAAAGTGGCGCTCAAGGATACGTGCCAGCGTGTCAATTAAG
Source organism: Paraburkholderia elongata (assembly GCF_013177735.1). Taxonomy (GTDB): domain Bacteria; phylum Pseudomonadota; class Gammaproteobacteria; order Burkholderiales; family Burkholderiaceae; genus Paraburkholderia; species Paraburkholderia elongata. Next base: position 50,877 of record NZ_WOEZ01000186.1, read on the forward strand.
TCCTTTTGAAACGTATGGTAGCGGGTCGCGAATTCGATGCTTCGCCGCGTGTGAAGCATCAGTTCCGCAATTAGCTGTGAGCTGGCTTGGGTCGTCTTGACCCAACTCGCCACTGCGTCAAAAATTTTCTCTGGCTTCAGGCGATCAATCCGCTCCAACGCCGCGATATTGCTTTCCATATGGAGACGCAGTACTTCGGAAAAGAGAGTCTCTTTATCGGAAAAATTGAAGTAAAGAGCACCTCTGGTGTAGCCGGCCTCCGCTGCAATCAATTCAAGAGATGCTCCTTCGTAGCCAAACCGTGAAAATGCAAATTCAGCGGCGCTAATCAGTCGCCTGCGTGTGAGCGCTTGTTGCTCAATCCGCGAAAGCCGACTGACTCTTGCATTGCTCTGCATCATTGACATCTCCTATGTCGATATCCGGTCCGTACTCTGGGCCCGCGGAAACGACACCGGCCGTTACGCCTCGTTAATAGACGCATATCACACTTGACTTCATGCCTTGCTTGCGTCACTCGCTTCGAATTGGGTTCGCAAATTTTTCTTATCAATCTTGCCGACGCTCGTCCGTGGCAGGTTTTCCACAATGGCGATGTTCCCCGGTATGGCAATCCGGTTAAGCAATCCCTTCTCTACGAACGCTACCAAGTGATTCCGCAACAAGTCAGCAGTAAGCGACGCTGCCGCCGACGCAATCGGAACAACGAATGCGAACGGACGCTCGCCCCACTTCATGTCCGGAATTGCTATCACGGCGGCCTCTGCGACATCCGGGTGAAGCATGATCAGGTCCTCAACCTGGGTTGAAGATACCCATTCACCACCAGTCTTGATCACGTCCTTGAGTCGATCGCGAATCGCAACAGCACCGTTCTGATCGATGACCGCCAGATCTTGCGTATGCAACCATCCGCCACGCCATAACCCCTCGCTTGCGGCCACGTCACCTTCATAACTTTGCGTGAGCCATGGGGCGCGCAATACGAGTTCGCCCTCGCTGCGACCGTCGGCTGGGAGCGGATTCATATCCGGGTCGACGATCATGGTTTGGACCAGAGGAATCGGCATGCCCGCGCGGCGAAGCGCTGCGCCTCGGTCATCGGCTGCATTCCTGTCATGCCGAGCGATGCAAATCGTCGGTGCTGTTTCTGACATGCCATATCCAGCCAGAACATTGATACCGAACGTTCCCGCGGTCTCCTGCAGGGACGAAGACAACGCGGAACCACCGATAAGCAACGTCCACGGACCAATGGACTTATGTCCTGCTACAGTCGCCGCGCCAAGAAGCATTTGCAATACGGTAGGGACACAGTGCGAGAAATTCACCTTTTCGTCGCGTTTAAGTTTAAGCAACAGCTCGGGCTCATACCTGCCTGGGTAGACTTGCTTCGCACCTGCCATCGTCGCTACGTAGGGCATTCCCCAAGCGTGGACATGAAACATCGGCGTGAGCGGCATATAGATATCGCCGCGCCGAAAACCTTGTCCATCCGGTTGAGAGGCCAGTGTCGCCGTCAAAGAGAGTGCGTGAAGTACAAGCTGCCGATGACTGAAGCTCACCGCCTTTGGGTTTCCTGTCGTACCGGTCGTATGAAACGTGGTCGCAAGCGCGTTTTCATCAAACTCCGGAAAATCAAAGCGTACGTGACTGGCGGAGAGCAATTCCTCATATTCGCCTTCGGTACCGTCTTTGCAAAACTCTTCACCGTCGGCGATCAGGACACGGCATCGAATACCGGGCAATTGCGGAAGGATCGCGTCCAGCAGAGGCGCAAAATCTCGATGAAACAGCAATACAGACGCAGTCGAGCTGCATAAGCAATAAACTACTTGTTCGGTGGACAGGCGGACGTTAACTGTCTGAAGAACTGCACCCATCATAGGCACGGCGAAGTAAGCTTCCAGATAACGATGACTGTCCCAATCCATTACCGCCACGGTCTCACCAGGCCTGACACCCAGTGTTTTCAGCATGCTGGCTAGCCGATTTACCCGTTCAAGGAGATCCGTATATGATTGGCGATGCTCGCCTCGGTAGACGATTTCCTGCTCTGCCGCTGCCGCTATCGATCCCTCAAGAATGTGACGAATGAGCAACTGATGACGGTATGCGCTGGATGCAGGTGTGGCAAAGCGTACAGACATGCTAATTCTTCTCCAAGTGAGTTATCCGCGAAGCGCGCTGAGGAAAATTCCAGGCAACTTTAGCCAGGAAGGACTCGCCTGAAAGGCAACAATCTTGCGAGCGGTGGCGGTTGCAGTACGGTTCGTCACGAACCACGGCGGCCTTGGCAGCATGGCAAAGCTCCCGTGCAAGATTCCGCGAGGAAATGGTCTGAAGGGCGCGCGAACGATCGAGCGCTGCGGCCGATCAAATAGAAAACCATTGTGAACGAATCCTTTGCCACTCTGAATGTCATTAAGCGGGTGGCCAGGGAATGCGCCCCAAGGGGTGTGCGCGAGCAGAAAACCCAGCCCACTCCAGGCATTCACCGCTACACACCCGTAGCGCAGTTCAGCTAACAGAAGCTCAAAATTCACTCCAAGCGCTTTTTCAGTCACCGGGTCAATGATGACATTTGCCCCCAACGTGCCGTGCAGGCGATCGTTCGCGAAAGCGATCGCGCTCTGCAAGAAGCCCGCGGGATCGTTCCCCTCAACAAACACCACGCCGAGAGCGGGGCCAAAAACTTCAGTCGAAAAACTGGGCGGCTCTTCACTCTCTTCGACATTGATAAAGGAAAGAATGCGTGACGCGTCGGCAGCATCTCCGAGTTCAATCGCTTCGGGATTTGTTGCCAAAAACCCGGCGAGCCGTTCCTGCGCGCCCGGATAGTAAAGCGACCGCGAGGGCGCACGCGCCAGGGCACGACGCAATTCTTCGAGGAATGCCTCCTTCAACGGCCATTCCCGCGGCAAGATGAGTATCTGGGCCGCAATGCAGTTGAATCCGGAATTGTGAAGTTTCTGAGTGGCGACGTGTTCGGCCTGAAATCGCAAATCAGCCTTCGTCCAAGGGCCGGGAGCCACGATTGTCGGACAGACCGCGCCCAGTTCACTCGTGATGGGGCGATTGTTTAAAGGCCGATTCCGCTTTTTGCGATCCACGCCATCGTCTCCTACACCGAAGATAATGGCGTCGTGCGAAGCGGAACTTCCAGTGATGTGCAGCGTATCGATAAGGGAATGCGTAGTCAGATAGATTCCTACGTCAACTCCACCGCTCGCAATCGCGAAGTAGCCCGCGTCAATCAGCGGTTTGAAAATGGTCTCGAATATCGGCTTGAGATAGTCTGTGACAGGGTTGAGTTTGACGACTGTAACGCTGTTTTCCGCATAGAGTTTGTAAAGCGCGTCGAGCGGTGCGATGCTGGTGATATTGCCGGCACCTAGTACGAGCGCTATCCGCCCCTCGTTTGAGGAACGTTCAGCACCATAACTGCCGGCTGATGATTGCCTCAGCGTCTCGGGCGAAATGTCCGGTTCCATCCACACTTCCGCGCTCACACCACTCAACAGCAGCCTGTCGGTGATGGTCAGCGGAAAGACCTCTGCGGCCGTTTGTCCGTTGGCGGTGCGACGCACCTTCACTCCGTTCAGATAACGATGGCCGTCGATGCGCTGAAGCGTACGAAGCAAGATGTCGATAGCCGTCAACATCGCCCATGGTCCTGACATCCACTCCTCGCCCGCGAGTGTCGAGTCGACCGCCAGACCTTTCCGCGTAACGGCGAGTAGCGCCCACGCCTCGGCAGTTTCTACGACGCCTGCACGTACCTGCTGGAGAAGATCGATACGTTGCTTGATCGGAAGTCGTGCCCATTCACGCTTGCTGGCGGAGAGTCGATCAATCACGCGGTCCAAATGACCTTGGTTGAATGTCTTTTTCAGACCGTATTGGGATGCCGAGGTTTTCATCGGGTTCCTTTGCATAACTTGTGGTGTGCGGGTCACTTGATCTCGACGCAAGTGGCAAGTTCCGACTCGACGCCCCACCTAACGCTATCGATCTCACGCACTCGATAAAACCCTATACATACGGGTACACGGGCACACGACGATTCCGTGGAGAGACGCTTTGTGCGTGCATTTCTGTGGATGTGGTGTCGAAGCTAACGCAACCTGATTCAAGTACCCGACATTCAGCGTGCGAATACATCTTTTTTAGCTTCCGGGACCGAGCAATGGTGATTGGTAGCAGTGAGGCTAGTGTTCCGCCCCACTGCCACCGAACTTTTGGGCTCGATCGATAGACACAGTGATTGGACACCGCATCTGTAGATTGCACATCTGGAGCCACGCACCTACCAAAGTGGCGCCAGACGCCGAAACGATTGCTGTGCACTCCGATCAGTTAGGTACTTTCGGTTTTTGAATCGGAGCGGCAAATATGCCGCCGTCGACCATCAGTTCCGCACCGTTGACGTACGACGCGTCATCCGATGCAAGGTAGACAGCTGCGGCAGCCACGTCTTGTGGGGTTCCAAGTCGGCCTGACGGTATCGCTGAAGCGAACATCTCATCCACACCTGTACCGGCTCCGAAACCGTAGTGGGCTTCTGTCATGGGCGTATGTATGACCCCAGGATGGATGGAATTGCAACGAATCGGCAGCCCCAAACTCGCGGCCTCGGCCATTGCACATTTGGTCATCAATCTGACTGCGCCCTTAGATGCGCCGTAAGCAATCTGATTCGCCGCGCCGATCATCCCCCCGAGCGAAGACAGATTGATGATGGATCCCCCACGCGTGCCCATTGCAGCGAAACCGTACTTGATGCCAAGGAACACGCCATCGGTGTTCACCGCGGACACACGATGAAAGTCCTCAAGGCTAGTTTGTGCTATAGACCGCACTACCAATATCCCGGCGTTATTCACCAGTACGTCCAGAGTCCCCAGTTGACGTTCCGTTTCAGCAACAACCGTTGTCCAACTGGCAGGGTTCGAAACGTCGTGCAACATCGCGATGCAGCCCCACCCCTCCTTGCGAATTGCATTAGCCGCCGTTTCCGCCGCCGCTTTATCAATATCCGTGAGGACAACCGTGGCACCCTCGCTCGCCATAGCGAATGCGATAGCCGCACCGATACCTCGCGCGCCGCCCGTTACCAGTGCTACCTTGCCGTTCAACTTATCCATGTGCATCCTCCGTTTTCAATGTCGTCCGTCACCCGTCGATGGATTGATGGGTAGTGTACCAATCAAAGATACCGAATGGTATTGGAGGTCTATTAGGTATTTACGATAGTGACCCCGACAGACTATCGGTCAGACTCCAAAGCTCGCGCCACCCGACGCTCGCGATTGCTGCCCCGAACGAATGCCATCAGGAAATTCATCTTGGGATCAGCAGGAAGTCCGTCGGCTAAACGAAGAAGTTGCTCGTTATACCAATTCATTGTTCCAAACCCATTGATTGCCTTGAGGATCTTGATCGGGGACTGCGGCCCGAGAAGGCCAGGCCCCAACCGCAGCCGATGCTCCCACGGCTCGAATTGATCAAGGTCACCCTTTAATAGCTCGGACGGAGCTTCCGGATAGAGACATAGCGGTCGCCCCAATCCAATCAAGTCGATACCATCGTCGGTAATCGCCTGAGCCATGCCCTTCGCCGTGCGGAAACCTCCGGTGACCATGAGCTTGGCCCGACTGACACTGCGGCGGATCTCAGGCGCAAAACGAGAGAAGAAGGCCTCCCGTTCCTGAGTGGATCTGCTGATAGTGGGATCAAAGGAGGGTTCAAGCCCCTCAATGTTTGCCATCTTGGGCTGCTCATAGTTGCCCCCGGATATTTCGATGAGATCGACTCCGGCCTCATCAAGCCAGCCCGCGACAATCTGACTGTCTTCGAAGCTGAAACCGCCGCGCTGAAAGTCCGCCGAATTGAGCTTGACGCCGATTGGAAAGTCGGCCCCGACGGTGGCCCGGATACGTCTAACTGCCTCCAGTAGAAAGCGAGCTCGGCCGGCCAGGTTACCACCCCAGCGGTCGCTTCGTAGATTGGTGAGGGGCGACAGGAACTGGGAGACGAGATAACCATGAGCGGCGTGCAACTCCACACCGTCAAAGCCTGTCTGACGAGCTACCCCCGCGGCATGAGCGAACCGCTCGACGAGGTCCTCAATTTCGTCCGAGGTCAACGCGACCGGCGTCCCGAAACGATCGCCGGGCAAGTTCACCTTAACGGCGGAAGGGGCTTTGGGCGCAAGATTGATCGACTTCTGAGTCTGTCGGCCGGAATGCGACAATTGCATCCAGACCTGACCGCCGAATGCCTTTGCGGCCGATGACCACGCCTTGAGTGCCGCAAGGGCTTTGGCGTCCTGAGGACCTTGAATCACGACATTTGAGCCGTGCTCCAAATGCAGCCGATCCACCTGCACATTGCCAGTGAAAAGCAGTCCGGGGCCCTTACGCGCGAACGTGCGATAGAGTGTCGCGTGCTTTTCCGTCGCGCGATTGCGGGAATCGGCAAGGAACTCTGACATTGCACCCTTGACCAGGCGATTTGGTAGCGTCACGCCGCATGGTAATGCCAGGGGCTGACTCAGAATGTCCGAAGGGCTTTGCGGCGTGCTGTAAGTGGCGATAGGCTGCATATAAAGCTGACTCCATGTCCGTGAAAGTTGCGGTGCGCATGGCACGCGCCCGCGAAAGACGCCCCGCACCCCAGTGGATCTTCTTCGTACCGCTACGTCTCTGCTGGCCTACCAGATCTTCGAGGTAGTCGAGGCGCACTCGCGAACGACGGTTGGATTACATCCAAACAATACCATATAGAATTCAAATATCACATGGTATTTTAATGCTCTTCAACTCCATAGCTCCGTGGTCAATTGGATACTCCATTGCGTTGTCTGAACATCAGGCCATGGCTCTGTGCTGCAGCAGCGTTGTGATGACGCGAGTCTCGAGTTCGGTGAACTGCGCCACGGCATCCTCGCCACCTAGCGACAGATCCGGATCGAGACCGTCTGCCAGCCGTTCGAGTTGCATGTTGTTCCACGGAAGCAGATGAAACGGATGGAGCGCAGCCTCAGGACTGGACGCACGATCGACTTCGCCGGAGAGAATGCGCTTCGGAACTTCAGGATCTGCAATGATCGGACGGCCGAGCCCGATGAGATCCAGTTCGCCGCGCTCCAGCGATTCGATCATGGCTGCCGTCGTGCGAAATCCACCGACCACCATCACAGGCATCTTCGCCGCCGCACGAACGGAGGCGGCGAAATCCACGAAAAATGCTTCGCGCTTAACGGTGCTTTCGCGCGGCGCGTCTTCTCCCTCGTCCTTTAGCGTAAGGCCCGCGATCTTCGGCTGCTCGAGCGAACCGCCCGATAGCTCGAGCAGATCGAGCGAAGAATCGTTGAGCTTCTTCACCAGTTCGATGCACTCGGCATTGGTGAAGCCGCCCTTCTGGAAATCGGATGAATTGAGCTTGAGTGCAACCGGAAAGTCGGGACCAACGGCAGAGCGAACCGCAGCCAGCACCTCGAGTACGAACCGGGAGCGATTTTCAAGCGAACCTCCCCAGCGGTCCGTGCGCTTGTTGGCGAGCGGGCTAAGGAACTGCGAAATCAGGTACCCGTGCGCCCCATGCAGCGAGACACCGGTGAAGCCGGCCTCGCGCACTTTCCCGGCAGCGAAGGCGAATTGCCCGATGGCCTGCTGAATCTGCTCTTCCGTCATTTCGCGCGGCGTGGCGAACGAAAAGCCGGCGCCCCGCATCACATCGATGTCGACGGATGACGGCGCGAGCGGCGACGTATTGATCACACTTTGCACCTGTCGTCCGGTATGACTGAGTTGAGCCCAGAAATGCGCGCCGTCCGACGTTCCTGCAGCGGCGAGCCGTGCGAGCTGCTCCTGTCCGCTCTCGTCGTCGATCACGATATTGCCCGGGCGCTCGAGATGCCACCGGTCGACCTGGATATTGCCGGAGAGAAGCAGCCCGGCGCCAGAACGCGCCCAGCGCCGGTACAACGCTTCGAGGCGCGGCGTCGAATGATTGTTAGCATCGGCCATGCCTTCGCTCATGGCTGCCTTGGCGAGGCGGTTTGCGAGAATCGCGCCGCTGGGTAGTCGCAGCGATTGTGAAAGAGGGTTACTCATCTGAATGTCCATCAGGAAACGGTCACATGGAAACCGAGTCCTTTCCCCAAGAGGTAAAGTCGACCCGGCACAACAACGACAGTGATCGCTGTCGTTTGTGGTATAGTGGTCGCTGTCGTATCATCCGTCAAGCAGATAAAAGAGGGACACTTATGGTCAAGACCTGGTCGGATGACAATCCGAAAGCCGCGTTGATGTCGCGCAAGCGAACGATGATCGTCGACGCTGCGCTGCGGGCCTTCCTTGAAAACGGTTATGCCGAAAGCTCGGTCAATCGCATCGCGGCGGACGCCGGTGTATCCATCAAGACGCTATACCGGCACTTCGAGAGCAAGGACGATCTGTTCAGTGCGGTGATGCAGGCGGCCTGCTCGCCGTCCGGCACGAAGCCGTCCGACACGTCGGAATCTGCCGAACAGGACGAGCCATCCTGGTTTAGCGAACCTCCGGCCGTCGCGTTGCCAATGGCAGGCAGCGACTATCTGCGGCACGCGCTTTCGGAGGAACAGTTGGCCCTTTATCGCGTCGTGACCCGGGATGCGCCCCGCTTCCCGGAGTTAGCTCGCCGCTATCGCGAAGAAGTCACGGGCGTCCGTGATGCACTGTTCGCGCGCTACCTCGACCGGTGGCTGCCTGTCACGGGCTGGAAAGTAGCTGACAGGTACGGAGCTGCCGCGGTCTTCGCGGCGCTACTCAAGGCCGGCCTTTTCGACGAGGCACTATTCGGCGTGGTAAGCGCCAGCGAGGAAGAGATTGCTAAACGCGCGGGCGACGCAACCGCCCAAATGCTGGCTCTCATCGAAGCCGGCCTGGTCTAGCATCGTTGCACCTATGTCGTTCAACATACGTGCGCTTTGTAGCCTACCAAGGACTGCGCTTGCGCTCGCACACGGCATGGAACGTAAGGCTGGGTGCGATTCCTCGACAGGCAGGACCGCACCGACCGACGACTTGACCTCACGTTTCTTGATCATGTTTTCCCTCGATACGATTAAAAGAGATTTAACCTGCTGGCCTGATATTTATCGATCGACCAATTTTCTGGAGATTCCATGAGCATTCTGCGGCTTGACCACTTCACCTTGCGCACGGCTAAAGTCGACGAGACCGCTGCGTTCTTCCGTGACGCCATTGGAATGACAGAAGGCTGGCGCCCCGGATTCAGGTTCCCCGGCAGATGGATGTATGCCGGCGACCGGCCCTTGGTCCATATCGCCAACGTTGAAGCAAACAATGCGCAGATGACGGCATACCTGGGCGATCGCGCGGTGTCGCCCGGAGGCGGCTCGCTTGACCATATAGCGATGCGCTGTATCGGTCTGGCGGACTATCAGAAACGCCTCAGCGCACTGGGTTTGCCATTCCAGGAACGAGTCGTTCCGGAACTTTCGGAGCACCAGCTCTTTGTTGAAGACCCGAACGGGATCAAGATCGAGTTACTGTTTCCTTACTCGCCCGACAACAAAATCCTGGGGGATAACCTCGGGAGCATGGATTTGCACGCGGTATCGCCCGTACCGTCGCCTGCTTCGTAGGACTAAACAGGCGCTGTCCGCGCGCGATGCGGCCTGCAAGAGACGGCTTGGCGAATGCTCACGAGCGGCCGCCCGAAACGATACAGCGACCACCAGCCGAGCCCTGCCACCAGTCCGCACATCGTCAGGACGAGCACGCGACGCTCAGGCGCGGCATCGGTAACACCTTGCAGAAAACTCTCGCTGCTGATCACGTGCGTCACGCTGTAGCCGTATGCAAGGTGCTGAATGCCGTGCAGCAGCAAGGCGAGCAACATGCCGCCGAGACCGGCGCCAATGCCGGTCAGCAACGTGACCGCGACCATTGCCGCAAGGGGGTTGCGCGCGCGCCGCCGTGGCCCCGAAGTGATTGATTTGACTGACATGGTGCGTCGACAGAGGCGGAATTAATGGGACGGCGAACATCTTATTCCGCGTCGCAACATGAATCTAATTAATTTTTCTGCTCGACTAATGCGTTGCGCGCATATGTGGCATGCACCAGCTTCCTTCAACGGAAACGTAAGCGCTTGAGACCGTCCGGATCGTTGAAGCCGACGGCGCGCGCATCCGTCGGCACCGCCCCACATTTCGCCTTACCTCAGTTCACTGATACGAAAAACATCGACGCCACAGACGCGACCCCGACGAACCACACCAGCGAGCGCAACGACGCCAGATTCGCCACATACAGCACGCCATGCAGCACGCGCGTGACGACAAAAATAATCGCCAGCCAGTTGATCCATGGGCTCGAACCGCCTGCCTGCCCCGCGACGACGATTGCCGCGGTGAACATCGCCAGTGCTTCCCACGCGTTCTGATGCGCAGCGTGAGCGCGCGCGCCAGCCTTCGAGGCCGGCGAGATAAGCGCGCGGCGCGCCATTGTCGTAGCGCTTGCTGACCTTCGACAGCATGGTCCACGGAAACGGCAGCACCATCACGATGAGCAGGCATAGATGCGGAATCGTCATTCGTCAGTCTCCTTGTATGCGCGGCGCGAATGCCGCGAGCCGCTGTTATACCCGCCTCTATCCGCCACCGCCAACCTGAATCCCACGAGTGCCGCCTCTACCGGCACTCGAAACCCGGAAGCCGGATTGACCGGATTACCGCCCGCAGACGTGAAACCAACATTACGAACAACGAACGTAGAATCAAACACGATTAATACAATAATTACATTTACCAAACATTCCCCATGCAGTGAGATTCAGCGTGAAATCCGCCCCAGGGATTAATACGGATAAACGCGGGTTCAATCATGCAAGCGTTTAACACTCGGCGTACACTCGCTCGAAGCCCACAGCACAGGGCACACGGGGCTGCAGAGCCGCCCGTCGTCGAACACGGGTTATTGGAGACTCAGGAGAACAATCAATGAGCTGGACACGGGAACAGAGAAACGTCACGATCGCCGCCTATCTAGGCTGGACCCTGGACGCATTCGATTTCTTTCTAATGGTGTTCGTATTGAAAGATATCGCGGCGGAATTCAATACGAAAATCCCCGCGGTTGCCGTCGGCATTATGCTGACCCTGATGATGCGTCCACTCGGCGCATTGATTTTCGGCTGGCTCGCCGACAAATACGGCCGTCGTCCCACGCTGATGGTCAACATCGCGTGCTTCTCGCTGCTGGAATTGCTGTCCGGCTTTTCGCCTAACCTCACTACCCTGCTCGTGCTGCGCGCGCTGTTCGGCATCGCGATGGGCGGCGAATGGGGTGTGGGCGGCGCACTGACAATGGAAACCGTGCCGCCGAAATCGCGCGGCATCGTTTCGGGTCTGCTGCAGGCCGGTTATCCGAGCGGCTACCTGCTCGCCTCGGTCGTGTTCGGCGTCTTCTATCAATACATCGGCTGGCGCGGCATGTTCTTCGTCGGCGTGCTGCCGGCGTTGCTCGTGCTGTACGTGCGTGCGCACGTGCCGGAGTCGCCGGCTTTCAAGACACTCGAGAAGAAAGCGCATCTGGGTCTCGTCGCCACGCTCAAGCAGAACATCGGCTTGTCGCTCTACGCGATCGTGCTGATGACCGCGTTCAACTTCTTCTCACACGGTTCGCAGGATCTGTATCCGACCTTCCTGCGCGTGCAGCATGGGTTCGACGCGCATACCGTTTCGTGGATCACGATCGTCCTGAACATCGGCGCGATCTGTGGCGGTCTGTTCTTCGGTTTCATCTCGGAGAAGATCGGCCGCAAGCGCGCGATCTTCATCGCCGCCCTGATCGCGTTGCCGGTGTTGCCGCTGTGGGCTTTCTCGTCCACGCCTGTGTTGCTCGCGGCCGGTGCCTTCCTGATGCAGATCTCCGTGCAAGGCGCATGGGGTGTAATTCCAGTGCACCTGAACGAGATCTCGCCCGATGAAATTCGCGCGACGTTCCCGGGCCTCGTGTACCAGCTCGGCAATCTGATCGCGTCGGTGAACGGCCCGCTGCAGGCGAGCGCCGCCGAAGCGCATGGCAACAACTACGCGATGGTGATGGCCGTCGTGATCGGCATCGTGGTGGTGGTGATCGCCGCGCTGATTCCGTTCAGCCGCGAACGCCGCGGCATCGACATGACGCAGTCGGCGAAAGAGGTCGCAACGCAGCTTTAAGCGTTCGAACTAAACAGCTATTTCGCCGGCGCGTTATCGGGCACAATAGCTACAAAGGCGGCTCGAACCGCCTTAAAGAAAAACTCAGAAAAGCTCACCAGAGCAAACGCAACGCCAAACACAGGTAGCAAGCAATACGAGGCCGTTCCGATTTCGATCGGAACGGCCTTTTTTATTTCCGCGCGGTTTGACGCGCCCGCGCGCATTGGAAAGATGGACCTTCGTCAGGTCTTCTAGAGGAGTTAGTCCACATAGAGCCCTTGATCGCAATCCCCATCCTTCTTTATCCTGAAAAAAACGGCTGTTTCAAATAGTCATTTGAATCGCTTGTTTGCGGGCCGGATGCCCGGCAACTGGGAGACGCAAAATGGCAGTTCGCACAACAGGCCGGCATGCCGGCGACACGAAGTCCCGCATCCTCGACGCCGCCGAAACACTCTTCATCGAATGCGGCTATGAGGCCATGTCCCTGCGCCAGATTACTTCGCGCGCCGAAGTGAATCTCGCAGCAGTCAACTATCACTTCGGCAGCAAGGAATCACTGATTCACTCGATGCTGTCGCGCCGGCTCGACCGGCTCAACCAGGAGCGGCTCAAGCTGCTCGACCGCTTCGACGAAATGCTCGGCCCACGTCTGACCTGCGAGCACGTGCTCGGCGCCATGTTCATTCCCGCGCTGCGGTTGTCGCGCGATCCGCGCGTCGGCGGCAAGGCGTTTCTGCGCTTGCTGGGGCGCGCTTATACGGACCCGTCGTCGTTCATTCGCGACTTTCTGAATGCGCACTACGAGTCGGTGGCAGTGCGCTTTTTCGATGCCTTCCAGCGTGCGCTGCCGCATCTGCCGCGTGAAGAGCTCGGCTGGCGTCTGCACTTCGCGATCGGCGCACTGTCCGGGGTGCTCGCCGGCACCGATACCGACAGCCTGATTTCGGAGTTTTCGCAAGGCAAGTCGATGAACGACCTGCAACTGATCGCGCGTCTCGCTTCACTGATGGTGGCCGCGCTGAAAGCACCGCTGCCCGACGGCTCGCAACTGGCCACGTTCGCCGCCGTGCTGGGCGACGCCACTGAAGGCGGGCCGGAAGGCCAGATGGAAGGCGCGAACCCGGCTGCGGGGGTTGCGGGTTCGCAGCCGGCGACAGGCGGGTTTGAACCGTCGGCGCCGGCAGCCTCGGACGGTGAACGCCGCGGTGGCAACGTGGAGGCGAGTCCGTTTCTGCCCGTGTTGCACGGAACGGCTTGAACCGAGCGGCGCGGGCGGCGCTGCCATAGGCCGTCTGCGCGCAAACATCATAAATAACGCACACCTGAGCAGTACGTCTAAGTCCCGCACCTGAGCGACGTCACGCTGTCGAACTGTAGAGACGACACAAAAAGCGAAGATCAACAGAACGCGAGCCGTCCGCGACCCGTGGATGCGTTCGCACGCACCATCGAAACAGGAGGAAACGTTATGTCGTGGTTCACCCTAGGAGGTTGTCGGAGTTTGCGCCGAGGTTGGTCATCCGGGCGGGCACGTTGGGCGTTAATGAATCAGCCAGTTCACTGAGAGAGCCCATAGATGAGTCGCTTCGTGCCCGTTGATCGTCAGACCG
>NZ_WOEZ01000187.1 GCF_013177735.1 Paraburkholderia elongata
CAATCAGCCTTCAAATTGCTTTCATTGCGTGTCGACGACGAAGTGAGTCCGCAAACCGGCGCGAACTCAGTCGGACCTTGAAGTGTTTTGAATTACGCTTCACCTCAACTCCGACGGTCTCCTAGTGCTCGTCATTGCCGCTCTCGCGCTCGTCTACATTCAGGCGCGCGCTTCATGGTGGCTTGCCTTCATGATCGTCTGGGTGGCGGCCGCGCATGTTAGCGGAGTAGCGGGTCCGGTGGCGACGGCAGCGCTCGCGATCGTCTTCGTCCTCCCCGCCCTCGTCCTCACGATCAAACCGCTGCGGCGTGCGTGGCTCACGAAGCCGGTATTCGACATCTTCCGCAGAATCCTGCCGGAGATGTCGCCGACCGAGCGCGACGCAGTCGAAGCCGGCACCGTCTGGTGGGACGCCGAACTATTCTCCGGACGCCCGCATTGGGACACGCTGCTCGGCTACGGCCCGGCCACGCTCTCCGCTGAGGAACAATCGTTTCTCGATGTCGAATGCGAGCATCTGTGCGATCTCGCGAACGACTGGGAAACCACCATGGTGTGGCAGGACCTGTCGCCGGAAACCTGGCAATACATCAAGGAACGCGGCTTTCTCGGCATGATCATTCCGAAGCAGTACGGCGGCAAGCAGTTCTCCGCTTACGCGCATTCGCAAGTCATCATGAAGCTCTCCACGCGCTGCTCGGCCGCAGCCGTTTCGGTGATGGTGCCGAACTCGCTCGGCCCCGCTGAGTTGCTGATGCATTACGGCACCGAAGAGCAGAAGAACCACTATCTGCCGCGCCTCGCTCGCGGCGACGATATTCCCTGCTTTGCGTTGACGAGCCCTTACGCGGGCTCAGATGCGGCAGCGATTCCCGACGTCGGCATCGTCTGCAAGGGCACGTTTGAAGGCCGCGAAACGCTGGGTTTTCGCGTTACGTGGGACAAGCGCTATATCACACTCGGACCGATCGCGACTGTGCTCGGCCTCGCGTTTCGCGCGCTCGATCCCGACCATCTGCTTGGCTCGAATGAAGAACCCGGCATCACTTGTGCGCTGATTCCGACCGACCATCCGGGCGTCAACATCGGCCGACGTCACTGGCCGCTGAATGCGGTGTTCCAGAACGGCCCGAACTCGGGCAAAGACGTCTTCATTCCACTCGACTGGGTGATCGGCGGCCGCGCGCAAGTCGGCAACGGCTGGCGCATGCTGATGGAATGTCTCGCGGCGGGCCGCGCGATTTCACTGCCGTCCTCGAATGTGGGGATGGCGAAGATCGCCGTGCGCGGCACCGGTGCCTATGCCGCGATTCGCCGTCAGTTCCGCACCGCCGTCGGCAAGTTCGAAGGCGTGCAGGAAGCGCTCGGCCGCATGGGCGGCAATCTCTACGTGATGGACGCCGCGCGCCGCCTGTCCGCGCATGCGGTGGACCTCGGCGAAAAGCCGTCGGTGATTTCGGCGATCGCGAAGTATCACATCACCGAACGCGCCCGCATGGTCATCAACGACGGCATGGACGTCGCCGCCGGCAAGGGCATCTGCATGGGGCCGTCGAACTTTCTCGCGCGCGCCTATCAGCAGGTGCCGATTGCGATCACCGTGGAAGGCGCGAACATTCTCACGCGTTGCCTGATCATCTTCGGTCAGGGCGCGATTCGCTGTCATCCGTATGTGCTGAAGGAAATGGCGGCCACGCGCGAAACGGATCGCACCAAGGCGCTGCGCGATTTCGATGCAGCCTTCTTCGGCCACGTCAGCTTCACGCTTTCCAATGTGGTGCGCAGTTTCGTTTATGGCGTCACGGGCGGCGCATTCATCGCCAAGCCACGCACGGCGTACGCGCCGCTGCTGTCGTACTACCGCGCGGCGACCCGTCTCTCGACGGCATTCGCGTTGCTCGCCGACGTCTCCATGTTCGTGCTCGGCGGTGATCTGAAACGGCGTGAACGCATTTCCGGGCGTCTGGGCGATGTGCTCTCGCAGCTCTACCTGATCTCCGCGACGCTCAAGCGTTTCGAAGACGAAGGCCGTCAGGAAGAAGATCTGCCGCTGGTGCGCTGGGGCGTCGAAGATTCGCTGTACAAGGCGCAACACGCGCTCGACGGCGTGCTCGCGAACTATCCGAACCGCCTCGCCGCGGGTCTCGTGCGCGTGCTGGCATTCCCATTCGGCCTGCCGTATCGCGAGCCGTCCGATCGTCTCGGCACCGAGATAGCGGAGCTGATGCAAACGCCGGGCGCGGCGCGCAACCGCCTCGTGTCCGACTCGTACGTGCCGCATCCGGATGTCGATGCGCTCGGCTACGGCGAGCTCGTGTTCGAGCTGAATCCGCGCTTCACGCAGATCGACCAGAAACTGCGTGAAGCGGTCGAGCAAGGTCTGCTCGATCCGATGCCGCAGAGCCTGCCGCAACTGGCCGCGTGGACCGAAGCGGCCCAGCTAAAAGGCCTGATCGATGCCGACGATCGCCGCGTGCTCGAAGACTACGCGCGATATGGCGCGCAAGTCGTGCAGGTCGACGACTTCCCGCCCGACTTCGACATGCTCGCCAACTTGCAAAAACGCAAGGACACGCTCGAAAAGACGCTGGAGTTCGCGGCGTGAGCGCCTTAAAAAAACATCCAGCCGGGGCACACTCAGATGCCCCAAACTGGGTGCACACTGACACACGTCCGACGTACCCTTGCGGGACTTCCTTCGGCGCGTGGCCAGCGGAGCAACGAAAAATATGAACGACTCTTACCTGAACTTCGTCAATTCGCCGTTCGGCGCGCGCCTCGCGCGCTCGTTAGGCTTACCGAAGCCTGAGGTACTGCGCCGCTATCGCGCGGACCAGCCCGAATTCGACGGCCTGATCGCGATCGGCGCGGGCCGCGAACCGCATCTGCTCGACGCGCTCGCGAATCTCGTGACGAGCGTCGGCATGACCAGCGTTGCGCATGAAAGCGCGGGGCTGTGGGTGCCGCTCGCGAATCGCCATGGTCTGATGACGGGACGTTTCGAACCCGCGGAGTCCGGTTCGCACGGCAAGCTCAGCGCCCTGCTGTTCGATGCGAGCGGTATCGAAGACAGCAGCCAGCTTGAACCAGTGCACGGATTCTTCCACGACACGTTGCGCTCGCTCGGCAAGTGCGGCCGCATCATCGTGCTGGGGCGGCCGCCGGAAGCCTGCGCGACCCCGCGCCAATGGACCGCCCAGCGTGCACTCGAAGGCCTCACGCGTTCGCTCGGCAAGGAAGCGCGGCGCGGTATTACCGCGAATCTCGTCTACGTGGAGCAAGGCGCCGAGGACGGCATCGAAGCGACGTTGCGATTCTTTCTATCGCCGCGCTCCGCGTACGTGTCGGGCCAGGTGGTGCGCATTGGCGTGCGTGCCGGCGCCGATGCCTTGCCGGCGTTCGACTGGAATCAGCCGCTCGCGGGTCGGCGTGCCATGGTCACCGGCGCCGCGCGCGGCATCGGCGCGTCGATTGCGAGCGTGCTCGCCGCCGAGGGCGCGCACGTCATCGGCATCGACATCCCGTCGGCGCGCGACGCGCTCGATTCGACCATGCGCCAGTTGAACGGCACCGCCCTCGCCTTCGACATCGCCGCGCCCGAAGCGCCCGCGCAGATCGCCGCGGCGCTCGACGAACAGGGCGTGGATATCGTCGTGCACAACGCCGGTATCACGAAGGACAAAACCATCGCGAAGATGACCGACGCCGCTTGGCAAAGCGTGATCGACATCAACCTGTCCGCGCAGGAACGGATCGACGACGCCCTGCTCGCGGCCGGCATCTTGCGCGACGGCGGCCGCATCATCGGCGTGTCGTCGATCAGCGGCATTGCCGGCAATCTCGGCCAGACCAATTACGCCGCATCAAAAGCCGGCGTGATCGGCCGGGTGCAAAGCATGGCTCCGCATCTGCGCGGGCGCGGCATCACGATCAACGCGGTCGCGCCCGGCTTTATCGAAACGCAGATGACTGCGAAGATTCCGCTGACCATCCGCGAGGCCGGCCGCCGGATGAATTCGATGAGCCAGGGAGGCCAGCCGGTGGACGTCGCACAGACCATCGCGTGGCTTGCGCATCCGGGATCGGCGGGCGTGAGCGGCCAGATCGTGCGCGTGTGCGGACAAAGCCTGATTGGAGCGTGAGCATGGGTGAGCCGGGTGATCCGTTCACGAGTGGTCAGCGAGCGAGCGCGGCCCGTCCGAAGACCGTCGTCATCGAGCAGTTGCCCGCGCCGGCGAAGCTGTATGGGCGCGCGTTGTCCGGCATCGTCAAACGCGGGCGCGACACGCACTTGCCGGCGCTGCGCCTCGTGCGCCCCGCCGTGGCCCTCGACCCCGGGCCGATCTGGCGTTATGCGCGGGTCTGCGGCTTCATCCCCGAGCACGGTGTGCCGCTCACGTATCCGCATCTGCTGGCCTTCCCGCTGCATCTGCTGATGCTGACCGACCCGGCGTTTCCCTGGCCGGCGCTCGGCCTCGTGCATCTGGCGAACCACGTGCGGCTGCGCCGGCCGCTCGCTTACAAGGACATGTTGCGTGTCGAGGTGGAATTCGGCGCGCTGCTGCGTCACGACAAGGGCCAGGCGTTCGTGCTGCATACCCGCATGTACCGCCGCGGCGAAGCAGTATGGGACGGTGACAGCATCTATCTGAAACGTGGCGTGCCGGCGAGCGGCAGTCCGCTCGATCCGCTGGAACTCGGGCACGATGCGCTGGAACGCATCTCGCGCTGGCAACTGGCGCCGCAACTGGGCCGCGACTACGCGAGCGTGTCCGGCGACTACAACCCGATTCACCTGACTGCGCTGTCCGCGAAGGCATTCGGTTTTCCGCGCGCCATTGCGCATGGCATGTGGACGCTGGCGCGCGCCGCCTCCGCGCTGCAACCGCCGAAACCGCTCGCCGAAGCCACGCTTTCCGCCGAATTCAAGCTGCCGATGCTGCTGCCGGGCGAAGCGTCGCTGTGGAGCGCGTCGCCCTCGCTGATCGAACGCGACATCGAGGTACGCGACATTGCTGGAGAAAAACCGCATTTGCGCGGCCGTATGCAGTGGAAGCTGCTTTGACGCACCCGCAGGCACCTTCATGTTTTCGTCACCGCATGGAATTGAAGCCGCCCGAAAATCGTTGTTGAGCTAACAGACACACCAACGCAAAGAAGCCTTACTCACCAATCGCATCATTCGCACCGTTCAATAACCAGGGAACGACCCAAAGGAGCCGAGCATGTCCAACCCGCAGCCCGCCGTGCGCCGCGTCGCCATTATCGGCGGCAACCGGATTCCGTTTGCCCGCTCGAACACCGCTTACGCGACCGCGTCGAATCAGGATATGCTGACCTTCACGCTGCAAGGCCTGATCGACCGCTACAACCTGCACGGCGAACGCCTGGGCGAAGTGGCAGCCGGCGCCGTCATCAAGCACTCGCGCGATTTCAACCTCACGCGCGAATCCGTGCTGTCCACCACGCTCGCGAGGGAAACGCCGGCCTACGACGTGCAGCAGGCCTGCGGCACCGGGCTGGAAGCGGCCATTCTCGTCGCCAACAAGATCGCCCTCGGGCAGATCGAGGTGGGTATCGCGGGCGGCGTCGATACGACATCCGATGCACCGATCGGCGTCAACGAGCGCATGCGCAAGATCCTGCTCGAAGCGAATCGTGGCAAGAGCACCGGCCAACGCGTCGGTGCGCTGGCCAAACTGCGGCCGGGCATGTTTTTCAAACCGCTTTTGCCGCGCAACGGCGAGCCGCGCACCGGGCTTTCGATGGGCGAGCATTGCGAGCTGATGGCCAAGCGCTGGAACATCTCGCGCGAAGCGCAGGACGTGCTCGCTTACGACAGCCACCGCAAGCTCACCGAGGCGTATGCGCGCGGCTTCGTCAACGATCTGATGACACCGTACCGTGGCCTTGCGCGCGACAACAATCTGCGTTCCGACCTGACGCTCGAAAAACTCTCCGGTCTGAAGCCAGTATTCGATCGCGACGCAGGCACGCTGACTGCCGGGAATTCGACACCGTTGACCGACGGCGCTTCCGCCGTGCTGCTCGCAAGCGAAGAATGGGCGGCCAAACATGGGCTGCCGGTGCTGGCATATCTGAGCTGGTCCGAAACCGCCGCCGTCGACTTTTTCGACAAGAAAGAAGGCCTGCTGATGGCGCCCGCTTATGCCGTGCCGCGCATGCTGGCGCGCGCCGGGCTCACCTTGCAGGACTTCGATCTATACGAGATTCACGAAGCCTTCGCCGCGCAGGTGTTGTGCACGCTAGCGGCGTGGCAGGATGACGAGTATTGCCGCACGCACCTCGGATTGCCGGGGCCGCTCGGCGCGATCGATCGGGCAAAATTGAATCTGAACGGCAGCTCGCTCGCCACCGGCCATCCGTTTGCCGCCACGGGTGGCCGCATTGTCGCCGGACTCGCGAAAATGCTCGCCCAACTCGACAAGCCGGCCGGCACCGCGCGCGGGCTGATCTCGATCTGCGCGGCGGGCGGCCAGGGCGTGGTGGCGATTTTGGAACGCACACAAACAGATGAAGCCCCTGCTTCAGGAGACGACCGATGACACAGTCCACGCAAGCCCCGCTCCCGTCCGACGCCGGATCCACACCCCTCGCGAATGCAGCGGACCAGGTACCCGGTCAGGCGGCGAATCACGCGCCCAACACCGACGGCATCTGGTACGCCTCGTATCCGGCAGACGTGCCGCATGAGATCGACGTCAACCAGTACGAATCGGTCGTGCAGTTCTTCGACGAATGCATCGCGCAGTTCCGCGAGCGCGTCGCGTATGTGAGCGTCGGCGCGAACATGACGTACGGCGAACTCGGCCGCAAGGCGGCTGCGTTCGCCGCGTATCTGCAGAGCATCGGCGTGAAGTCCGGCGAGCGCGTCGCGATCATGCTGCCGAACACGTTTCAGTATCCGGTGTCGCTGTTCGGTGTGCTCAAGGCGGGCGGCGTGGTGGTCAACGTCAATCCACTCTACACGGTGCGCGAGCTTGCGCATCAACTGAAGGACAGCGGTGCGCAAACCATCATCGTGTTCGAGAACTTCGCGAAGACCGTTGAAGACGCGCTGCCTGGCACCAAGGTGCAGAACGTCATCGTGACGGGTCTTGGCGATCTGCTCGCCGACGGTTTGAATCTGAAGGGACGTCTGCTCAATTTCATGCTGCGCCACGTGAAGAAGATGGTGCCGAAGTACAACCTGCCGAAAGCGGTGCCGCTGCTCGAAGCGCTCTCGATCGGTTACACGCGGCCGCTGACGCCGGTGCGCCCCACTCACCACGACGTCGCCTTCCTGCAATACACCGGGGGCACCACCGGCGTGGCCAAAGGCGCGATGCTCACGCACAGGAACATCATCGCCAACCTGTTGCAGGCGAAGGTGTGGTCCGAAGGCCAATTGAGCGGCGACATCGAAACGGTGCTCACGCCGCTGCCGCTTTATCACATCTACTCGCTGACCGTGAACGCGCTGATCTTCATGGGACTCGGCGGGCGCAATATTCTGATCGCCAATCCGCGCGACATGAAGCGCGTGATGATGATCATCCGTCACGAGAAATTCACGGGCATGACGGCGGTGAACACGCTCTACAAAGCGTTCCTTGACAACGAGGAGTTCTGCAAGCGCGACTTCTCGAACCTGAAACTCGCGATGGCCGGTGGCATGGCCACGCAGAAGTCGGTCGCCGATCGCTTCAAGGCGGTCACCGGCAAGCCGATCATCGAAGGCTATGGGCTGACCGAGTGCTCGCCGATCGTGTCGATGAATCCGGTGGACCTGACCAATCTGCGCGACTTCGAAGGCTCGATCGGTTTGCCCGCACCGTCCACGCAAGTGCGCTTCAAGAAAGACGACGGTACGTGGGCGAACATCGGCGAAGCCGGTGAACTGTGCGTGAAGGGGCCACAGGTGATGAAAGGCTACTGGAATCGCCCGGACGAAACCGCCAAGGTGATCGACGACGATGGCTGGCTCGCCACCGGCGACATCGGCGTGATGGATTCGCGCGGCTTCATCCGTCTGATCGATCGGAAGAAGGACATGATCCTGGTGTCGGGCTTCAACGTCTATCCGAACGAAGTCGAAGACGTGATCGCGGCGCTTCCGGACGTGCGCGAAGTCGCCGCAATCGGCGTGCCCGATGAAGCGCAAGGCGAACGGGTGAAGGTGTTCATCGTCAAGCGCAATCCGTCGTTGACCGCCGAACAGGTGATCGCCCACTGCCGCAAGAACCTCACGGGGTACAAGGTGCCGAAGCTCGTCGAGTTTCGCGACGAGCTGCCGCAAACCAACGTCGGCAAGATTCTGCGCCGCGCGCTGCGCGACGAGGAACTCGCGAAGCAAAAACCTGCCTGACAGGCACGGCGCTCGATACCGCGCCTGGCGCCAACTTTTCGGAGAGATTCATGAAGCACAGCATGTCCGCACGCTCACGCCGTTTGTGCCGATCCGGCCGAGTGAGTGGTTCGAACCGCTCGCCGGCCTTCATGTGCCTCGCCCGTTTTTCGTCGGGGACCGCAACATTGAGTGCGTCCCTGACCGCTTCATTACGTGCGGTTTCATCGCGGGGACTCCTGGTCGGCGCGCTGGTGGCCAGCGCTGCTGCGATGGCGACGCCGCCGGCGTTCGCGCAGAACGACGATGCGCCGCCCGCGCTCGATACCGCCAGCGCCGGCGCCGTGAAAGCGCCCACCACGCCGTCCTCGCAGGTCGGCAAGCTCACGCTCGATCAGCAGGTCAAGTGGCTGCGCGCCGCGCAACAAAGCGGCGCAATGGAGAAGCTCGACGACGCGCAACTGGTCGCCCTGTTCCAGTCGCTCGATCCGCTTGCGTTGCCGCGTTACATCAAGGAAGGGCCGAACGGTTACCCGTCGTACGAGTTCATCATGTCGCGCTCGGAACGCATTCACGGCCAGTGGCCCGACAAGCCCGATCACATGCTGGTGCGCATCGCCCACGATCCTCTGCGGATCTACGCCAAGTGGCTGCCCGACGGTGCGCACGCCGGTCAGGAAATCATCTACGACGAATCAAGACGCACCGACGAAATGTATGGCCACCTCGGCGGCATCATGAACGTGATGCCGCTGTGGACCTCGCTTAACGGCGCCCTCGCCCGTGCGCAATCGAACCACCAGGTGCGCGATCTCGGCACCGAGTACATTGCCAATCAGTACCTCTCCGAAGACAAGAAATACATCGAGGCCGGCTTGTCACACTCGACCCAGGTGGAAGTGAAAACGATCGACGGCGTGCGCGTGGTGGCCTTCACCTTCGAAACGCCGACCGGCCAGCCGCAGTTCTATGCGAAGAAAGAAACGCTCGGGCTGGATCTGCGGCATCCGTATTTCCGCACGGTCGAGTCATATAACAATGACGGCAAGATCTTCGAGAAGATCGTCTTCGAAAGCATCACGCCGAAAACCTTCGACGACTCGACCTTCGATCCGAAGAACAAGGCCTATAAGTTCTAGCGAACAAGGCGCGGTGTCAGCGCGAAGGCGACATGCGCGATGGGCCCCGCGCCCTGCTCGTAGCTGTGCTCGCCCATGTGGCCTACGCGGGTGGCCAGTTCCTTGAGCACGAAATAATCGGATGCGCGTATGAGGCCGATCAGCGACGCCGGTGATTGCGCGGGCGTTTGCCTGAGACGCGGCGCAAGTGTGGTGTACCAGAGCACGCCGATGTCGTCGCCAGTTTCGAAAACAGGCAGCTTCATGTGGGCGACGTAGTCGGCGAATGCGGGGCCGCCCGCGAGGGTGGAATCGATCACGGCGAGCGTGTCGTGGCGAGCGGCTGCATGCGCGAGCCACGGCCACGCACCACCTGCCGCGGTCGAAAGCCATGCTCCGGTCATCATGAAAGTGCGGCGGTCCATAGCCTGGTCACGCCATCAGGTCTCGAATGTCACTCACGGCATTTGCCTCCCTCACACTTCACATCCGTCACGTACCTCACGCGCCTCACGTATAACCCCGCCGGTCGCGCCACGCCGCCGGCCAGATCCCTTGCTTGCCCGGCGCGAGAATACCGTTCGGGTCGAGTGCGTCCTTGATCGTTTCCGAGAGCCGCAGCAACGCGCCGTCGTTGAAACTGTACTGCGCCGCGGCGAAATCCATATACGCGAGATGCGCGCGATATTCGCCGTAACCCGCCGCGCGCGCATCGCTCATCAGCGAACGCACTAACTCGCCGGCCTGCTCGACCTGATTCGCGTCGTTACGGTCGAAGATCGCCGCGAAGATGTGATGCAGATGACGCACGCCCGCCGTAAAACCGCCGTAGTAATCGAAGCCGTATTCCGCCGCGCGCGCCTTGACCATCGTGTATTGGCGCAGCGCGTCGCGCCCGGTCGCCGGGCACACCGGCGCGAAGTCCACATGCGCGCCCGCGCCGCCGCGCCAGTCGAGCATGCGGAACGCGCTCATCGCCGGGATGCCGGCCAGGTTGCGATCGCCGCCCGCGGTGGGTTGCGCATCGCCCGCATAGCGAGCGGCCAAAAGTTTCGCCTGCGGCACGCGGGCGAACGCGCGCTGCACAATCGCATAGCGCGCGTCGATCAATTCAGGCGTCCCGTACAGCGCGAAATGCAGATTCCAGCGGCCCACATTCAGCTTGTCGAGCATCGCCGCCACCGCGTTCTCGGGCATCGCGCCTTTGCCTTCGTACCACTGCTGACGTGCCGACAGTCCCGCGGCCCGGCGCAAACCGCCTTCGATCACCGCGTTATTGCGGATCGTTTCATCGAGCCGCAACGGCCGCAAGAGTTCGACGATCGCTTCGAGATCCGCTTCGTGCCGAAACTGGATTTCGCCGAGCAGATACGCGGGCGGCGCGGGCATCAGCCAGACACCGAGCTTGGTGACGATGCCGTAGTTCGACTGCATGAACATCGCGTCGAAGGAAGGCCCATAGCCCGGTTGATACAGTTGCCACGTGGTACCGATTTCGATTCCGCCCATCCCGGTACGCAGCACGTCGCCGTTGGCGAGCACCACTTCCATGCCGCACTGCGCCGCCGCGTGATCGCCGTACGCGGTATAGCCAAAGCCGCGCTCGAGCGTATTGCCGACCACGCTGCCCCAACCCGCCGCGGGCGGATCGACCCAGAGCTTGTAGCCTTTGTCGCGCAAATGCGTGTAGAGATCGAAGTAGCTGACGCCCGGTTCGACCAGCGCGTAGGCGAGTGTTTCGTTCACTTCGATGATGCGGTTCATTCGCTGCAGATCGAGCACCACCGAACCCGCCAGCCGCGGCGCGGCGCCACCGTACGCGAAGTTGCGTCCGGTCGAGACCGTCCACAATGGAATGCGAAATTGATTGGCAATCCGCAACACCGCGCGAATCTCGTCGACGGATGCGGGCAGCAACGCGGCGGACGCGGAGAACGCTTCGCGCTCGCCGGGCGCGAACGGATCGAGATACGCGGCGAGCCCCGCCGCCGAGACTATCACCTGCGGCTCGCCGACGATCGAGCGCCAGCCGGCGAGCGCCCGATCGAACCCGGCGGCGGAAACTTTCGGCGGCAAGCTGCGCGTCAAGGTGTCTCCTTTGCGGCCACACGTGCGGGCGACGGCAAGCTAGCGGTGCATCCCCCCGCCGCTACCGGCGCCGTGCGACATGCCGCTCCATATGTGAGTCGACCCGCCGCCATGCCAGTTGCCGTGTGCACCCATTCCATGTGATCCGTGTCCATCACGCACGTGGTCCATGTGATGAAAATGATGGAAGCGGTCGACGAATACAACCGACACGCCAGCACCAAATATCACCGGCGGCCCCCAGTACCATTGATCGTAATAATACGCCGGTGCCGCTCCGAAGACCTGCACCGCGCCATCGTCTTCGACGATCTGCCAGCTGCCGTCCGGCTGCAAGCATGCACGGCCGGTAATCTGCTGCATGACGCCGTCAATTTCCGCTTGACCCACGACTAAGCGGCACGTCGAAGTGTCGTTCAACGGCGCATTCGCGTCCGATTGCGCCTCGACCGGCGCCGCGCAAGCGGTGCACAGGCACAGACACGCTACGCCGGAACACAGCCCCGTGCCGAACTGATGAAAAGTAAACATGATTTCGCTGCCTCGACGCGCCGGTGTTGCGACTTGCAAAAAGCGTGTCGCCACCGTAAAGACCCCGTCGGTTCGCCTCGCACGAGACCGTGCCGTCCCGGCGCGCATGCAGGGCGGGACAGCACGATCCTGCAGCAAGTAAACGAAACGCTGCGCGACGCTATTCCGACGGCGCGCGCGAGTGCAAGGCGTTTCTGTTACAGGGTGTTGCAGCGAGATCTTATGGGCGGCGTTTTGGCTGCCCAGGTGCTTTCCGTGCTTTCCGCGCTACTGCCAGGTCTCCGGTTTGCCGCCGAGCGCGCTGCACACCTCGATGGCAATCGAGCGCAGCTTGTCTTCCGCAATCGGCCCGGACAACGCGTAGCCCATGCGGTCGCTGACCCAGTAGAAAGTCCGGCGGTTACCGTCGCGGAACAGGCGGAACGCGGTTTCGTCGCGAGAGATCCCCGTGATGTACAGCGTGAGCCGCGCGCCGCTGCGATTCTCGTACATGAACTGCGCGGCCGGTCCCGCTTCGCCGGGCAACAAACGTCCACCCACCAGCGAGTAGCCGTACTCCTGCAACGACGGCACTGAAAGCGGCCGGTTCAGGCGCTTGGACAGCCAGGTGATCAGATGCTCTTCCTCGCTCGCGGCCACTTCGACTGGATGACGCCGCTCAGGTGTGTACACCGCATAGGCGATGTCGGCGCGCTCGGCAAAGCTCGGCGGCTGGCCGCCCAGACCATTCCACGCGCCGCCCGTCAGACGCGGCGCGAGCGGCCCCAGAGCGAGCGCGAGACCCGCGCCGGCCGCGAGCCAGCACGCCGCGAGGCCGACGCGTTGCCACCACGGCGCCGGCCGCCGCACCACGATGAAGGCCGGTTCGTCGGCGTCGCTCTGGCCCATCCCCCCGACGCTCCCGCTGTGCTCGTCGCGCTCGCGGTTGCGCTGTGATGCCCCGCACAGCGCCTGCAGCGCCGCTTTCTGCGCGCGCCACGCGGCCACTCTCGCAGCAGCCTGCGGCTGCTGCGGCAGTTGGGCCTCGATCGCGGCGCGCTCGACAGGCGGCAACTCGCCGTCGACAAACGCCGACAGCGCTCGCAAATCGAGCCCCTCAGGCAGGTTAGTATCGTGGTCGTTGTTCATCACGGATTTCTCACTACTTTCAGCGGCGGGACTTTAAGCGCCAACCCCACGGCGCCCCCTTCAACCGGCCCCTCCGTCATCAGCACGCGCATGTGTTCCCGCGCGCGCGACAGCCGCGACATCACCGTGCCGATCGGTACTCCGAGCGCCTTCGACGCTTCCTGATAAGACAGTTCCTCCACGCAAACGAGCAGCAGCACTTCCCGTTGCTCGACCGGCAGGCAATACAGCGCGCGCTGCAGATCGCGCAACACGAGACCGTCGACTTCGCCATGCGGCGCTTCGAGATTGCGCCACGGAGCGCTTTCGTCGTCGACGGCAATCTCGCGACGGCCGCGCAACTGATCGATGTAAAGATGCCGCAGGATCGTCAGGAGCCACGCCCGCAGGTTGCTGTTCGGACGAAACGCCGCCCAGCGCGCAAGCGCGCGCTCCGCCGTATCCTGCACGAGGTCGTCGGCCCAGGCGCGGTCGCCCGTCAGTGCGCGCGCATACCGGCGCAACTGCGGGAGCCACGAAATCACTTCCGCTTCGAAACTCACCTGGCGTGGCAACGCTCAGTAGCCGCCGCCGCTGCCGCCTGTGTTACCACTGGTGCCCGAGGCGCCGTTGTCAGTCGCGGAGGTGCAGGCGCTCGTTGCGAGCGAGCCTAGCGCAAGCGCCACCAGCACGAACGCGGCGGAAAGAATCCTCGATACTTTCATGGTAAGTCTCCTGATGAGCGTCCGGCCGGTGCCTGCGAGCCGGGGATCCGATCGGCCGCGTGCGATATGCAGCGCCGCCATGTCTGAATTAACGTGAGTGGGCCGTGATTTATTCCACGCGGGGCAGCGGCAGGCACCCTCTTTTTACGCCATCCCCGGCGGGTTCGCTCGAACGTGGCTGAAGAAGACGCTATTCGTCCGCAGATTCGTAACTCAACGTTACAGTGAATAGTTATCAGATGCTTATGTGCGCGCAAGCCGTTATAGTGGACGCAGTTCGGCCGCCGACGCGTTCCGCCCCCACACAGGGTAGAATCGCGGCGAACAACCGTCTTACTAACCTGAATTGTCCATGGCTTCCGCAGAATCGCATCCGCAAAACGACTTCATGAACGCTGCGCGCAAAGAACGAAAGCGCGTTGAGATCTACCTTGTCAACGGCATTCGCCTGACCGGGTGCATCGAGTCGTTCGATCAGTATCTGGTGATGCTGCGCACGCCTGTCGGCCTGCAAGGCATCTACAAGCGCGCCATCTCGACGATCCAGCTCGACACCGGCACGCGTCCGGCGCCGCGCGCCGGAAGGCCTTCGCACGGTGAGCACACCACGCGTGGCCCGCACGGCTCGCGTGAACCGCGCGACCATCGCGAGTCGCGCGAACCGCGCGAGTCGTACGGCGCGCCGGCCTCGGATCGCCCTGCGTCCGATCGTAGCAGCAGCACGTCCGAGGGTCCGGTGGTCGTAACACGCCGCCGGCGTTTGTTCGGCACGGGCGGCGGCGACGGCGGCAACCATGGCAGCGGCAATCATGGTGGCAACGGTGGTAATGGTGGCAACGGTGGTAATGGTGGTAACGGTGGCACCAGCAGCGGCGGCAACGAATAAACCGCCGCCGCAGCGGCCGGCTACTCCGACGGATAGCCGAGCCGCTGCAAAATCTTCTCCAGTCTCATCACCTGCAAGTCCGTCAGCTCGAATCCGCATTTGACCGCCAGCACGCGGCGCCGCCAGTACCGGGCGTCCAGCATGCGCAGCGCCGGTTGCCGTGTCGCCCAATCCAGATGTTCCAGTTCGGCTTCTACCACGTGTGATGCGTTGAAGCGCTGCGCGCGCGCAGGGTTTGTTCGGTCCATGTCGTTCGCTGCCTTGTTGTTCGCTACTTTTGTTTACTCCCCTCCCGAGCTGGATGTTGCCCGTTCACGGTGTGCCGTGCGGTGTGCCGTGTGGTCTGCCGATCGGTGCGGCCGGCGGATGCTTTTGTTGTCAGGCGACATTCGGAAAACGACTTGATGCGGGATGGTTTTAATTTTTGCTTTTTTCCCGGTGTTTTCTGATCTGGTTTTTGGGGTTTGAAGGAAATGCTTACGGTGCGAGTGCCCTGGTCGTTCGGCCGATGCTCGCGCGGGCCCGCTTTGCACTATGCTGAATTGTTGACTTTCTTCTTCTAACGGAGCACGTCATGAGCAAGCAGAAGCAACAGGCACCTCACCATAAGGAAACGGCGCAGCCCGCTGAGTCCGCAGATAGCCGCCTCGACGAGGCTCTTGAAGAAAGCTTTCCTGCCAGTGATCCGATCGCAGTCGATATGACGGATCCGCATCACTCACCAGTGGAAGAGGCGCCTTCGGCGGGGAAGAAACGGCATTAGATGTGTGCCTTTTTGCCTTGCGCAGCGGCATTTGTCGGTGCGCTTCTGGCGTTGGCCTTTCCTTGAATTCTATTGGTCTATTAGCGTCGCCCCTGTGCGGGGCAGGCACTTACTTTCTTTGCCGCCGCAAAGAAAGATAAGCAAAGAAAGCGGCTTCACACCGCTAATTCTTAAGCGGGTCCCTCGCACAGTTGCGGTAGTGGAGCATCTGGAATCCGTGTCCTCGCACCTTCCGCGCTAGTGACAAGGCCGTCATACTTCCGGCGGCGCTGCGCGCGTCGAAACGTAATTCTCTTAAAACCAACTACTACGTTTTCGCACTCGCATTTTGCTCAGCACCGCGGCTCGCCGTAGCATTGCCATTGCCATTGCCATTGCCATTGCCATTGCCATTGCCATTGCCATTGCTACATCCCGGTGTTTAATTCGA
The DNA here is from genome assembly GCF_013177735.1 of Paraburkholderia elongata. Lineage (GTDB taxonomy): Bacteria > Pseudomonadota > Gammaproteobacteria > Burkholderiales > Burkholderiaceae > Paraburkholderia > Paraburkholderia elongata. The sequence continues at coordinate 15,996 of NZ_WOEZ01000187.1, forward strand.
ACTGCGAGTTCGCGCTTTCATTCGCTGGTGGCACTTGTCCTTTGAATGCTTGGGCGCTTCGCCGAGGCGAAGCCGAGGGCTCTTGTTGCGCCACATCGGCTCCGCTTAAGGAGTGTGCTCATGCTGCTGCACAATCCCGGCCCGGTGACGCTCACCGAACGCGTCCGCATCAGCCTGTTGCAAACGGATCTGTGCCACCGCGAAAGCGAATTTTTCGACTTGCAGGAAGAGGCGCGCACAAGTCTGGTCGATCTGTACGGCCTCGACGCAAACGAATGGCAAGCGGTCTTGATGACCGGTTCCGGCACGGCGGCTGTTGAAAGCATGACCGCCGCACTGGTGCCGCAAAACGGCAAGCTGCTGGTCGTGGAAAACGGCGTGTACGGCGAGCGTATTTCGCAGATCGCCACGCAATACGGCATCGCGCATGAGTCGCTGAAACACGACTGGATGCAGGCGCCGGATCTCGCGAAAATCGCCGAACGCCTCGACGCGGAGAAAGCGTTCACGCACGTCGCGGTGATTCATCACGAAACAACGACAGGCCGTCTGAACGATCTGCAGGCGCTCGGCGCGCTGTGCTGCGAACGTGGTCTGCGTTTGCTGGTGGATGGCGTGAGCAGCTTCGGCGCGGAAGCGATCGATTTCACCGACGCCAGCCTCGACGCTGTCGCGGCGACCGCGAACAAGTGTCTGCATGGCGTGCCTGGCGCGTCGTTCGTGCTGGTGCGGCGCTCGCGCAGGCGGCGAGCCGCACGTATTACCTGGACCTCGGGCGCCTCGCGCGTTTGCAGGATCAGCGCAATACGCCGTTCACGCCTTCGGTTCATGCGTACTACGCGCTGATCGAAGCACTCGCGAACTCGCCGGCGAGGGCGGTTGGGGTGCGCGCCACGCGCGCCACGCGCGTTACGCAGCGCTCGCCGAGCAGGCGCGCACGGGCCTGGCCGAGCGGGGCGTCGGCAGTGTGTTGCCGCCGGAGCACTCGTCGGTGGTGCTGCGCGCGTATCGCCTGCCGGACGGCGTGTCGTATCCGCAACTGCACGACGCGCTGAAGGCGTGTGGTTTCGTCACCTATGCCGGTCAGGGCGGGTTGTCAGCCGAACTGTTCCGCATCTCGACGATGGGCAACATCCACGCCGCCGACATCGACCGTCTCCTGCAAGGCTTTACCGAGCTGACGCGCTAAAGCACGCGTTTATTCGCGCGTCCGGTAAAAATCCGGCAACGATCCGGCAACGATCCGGTAACAAGCGCACGGCGGCGTCACACCGGGTCTTTGTCCGGCGGTCCCTCGGGCCGCTGCGGCTCCTCGGTGTGATGACCCGGCGACGGCGGCACTAGCGGATCGGCTTCCGGGTCCCGGTTCGGATCGGCATTCGGATCGGGAATCGGGCTGGTATGCATGTCGTAGCTCATTGCATCACCTTTTAGTTGAGACGCGAACTGAAAGCGGGCGATACGGCCGCTGGCGGTCGAATCCACCTACACGCTGGCCGTTTCCTTTTAGCGTAGGCGATCCAGCACGCCGCGCGCCCCTTACTTTTTCCTGCGACGGCCCACGCTCAATTGCCAGTAGCGCTCGGCGGCGAAAACGTCGTCGTAATTGCCCGCGCCGAAAGCGCGCAACTGGCTTTCGTAGGCGTTGACCGCTTCGCGTTTGAGCTGGGTGCGGCGCGCGAGATCAATAGTATGGCTCGCGCTCGGATAGGCGGGTGTGGCGACGATGCCGCGTTGCGCGAGGTCGGCGAGGCGCGCCTGCACGACACCGGGTGTGCAGCGGTGAATCGCGTCCTCATAGGCGAACCACGTGAGATGCGACAGGCGCGGCAAGATTTCGCAGCAGGCTTCGAACACCCGTACGTGATCCTCGTGATGCAGGCCGAGCGGCATCAGCAGCGTGTTCGCGGTCGTGCGGTAGATGGTCTCTTCAAGCGCCGCGGCTAATCTGGCGATCGACGGCGAGTCCATGTATTGGTCTTCGCGAAACGGCATGCGCAGTGGAATCGCGTCGAGCACCTCTAGCGCGAGGTTGTCTTCGAGCGTGCGGGCGTGGATCGCCTGATGGGCGCTCGTGAAACCCGACTTTTCATCCCATTCGGTATGCATCTCCTGCTCGGGCGGCGCGGCAAACACCGTGCAGACCGCGGCGTCTGGATGGGCGGCGAGTAATGCGCCGCAACTGAAGACGGCGTCGTCGAAATGGGGCGAGACGATGAAAAGGCGTGGGCTGGTTTCACTCATGGGGCATGTGGTGGTTTCGAAACGCGCGAGGCCGCATTTGACGCTTCAATGTTGCGGAATTGGCGGCGTCACATCAGCTTAGGCGGAATTGGCGCGGCTTGTGTAATCGTTGTGATCGGCGCAAACCGTGTGCCTGGCTGGGCCGGTTCTGCCGTGGCTTCCCGCAGAGGTTCACCTTTGGCGGGTGCGCTGCCGTGCTTGCATCGCGCACTCGCAACCGCTCAGATATGAGCGGTTAGCCTGATTAATCACTCACCTGTGAGCGGTTACGTTTTTGCTCCTGCTGGCTACGCGCTATCGCCCGCCATTGTCCGCCAGCGCCGCTGCGCGGCCGAACGCCGCCGCAATGGTCGCCACGATGTCGTCGCGCAACCTGGCGTCGGCCATTCCTAGCGCATACGACGGATGCCAGGCCGGCACGATCAGGCGTCCGTCGTGGGCGATGGTTTGACCGAGGTATTCGGACAGATTGACGTGCGCGCCGGTCAGCGCTTTCAGTGCGGTCGCGCCGAGCGTGACGATGACGCGCGGCGTGATCCGCGTCAGTTCTTTTTCCAGCCAGTACTGGCAAGCCTCGACTTCGCGCCGCGCGGGCGTGCGGTGAACGCGCTGCTGGTCAAGCGTTTCCCATTTGTAATGCTTGACGGCATAAGTCAGATACAGCGCCTCCCGTTTCAGACCGGCGCGCGCAAGCACGGCGTCCAGCAGTTGACCGGCTGGGCCGGTGAACGGCTCGCCGTGCTGGTTCTCGTACTCGCCAGGCTGTTCGCCGACCACCATGATCGCCGCTTGTGCGGGCCCGGCGCCCGCAACCGCCTGTTTCGCGTTTCGCCATAACGCGCAGCGCCGGCAGGTGGCGAGCGGGCCAGTGGGCTCCTGCAAGGGCGGCGTCATTGCCGAAAACTCGACCGGTGGCGCGGGAGAAACGGTGACGGCGGCGCTTTGCGCTCCGAGACGGCTGCGCTCGCGAGCAAGGCGTGCGGGCAGCGGTCGACCCGCGGGCGGCATTCTCCAGTAGCGCAGCGGCACGGACGACGGCTCGCCATTGAAGGCGCTGGCGTAGTACGCGAGCCAGAGCGCCTCCGTGGGCGTGCTGGTGATGGCTTCGCCGGTCATGGTGCTGGCCGGTAACGCGTGCGCGGCTTGCTCGCGTTCCCCCGCTGCCGGCCGGCCGATGCGCAGCAGCATGCCGTTCCAGAACGACGCGCCGTGCGGCGTGGCCAGCATCCACGTGGAATCGCCCATGCGAGCGGCGAACAGCGCGGCGGCACGCTCCAGCAAGTCATGATGCGGCTCATACCAGCCGACGAATTCGGGTGGCCCCATCGACGGATCACGCCGTCTGAACAGCGTAAGTGTCACCAGATCCTCGGTTTCGTGTTCAATAGCCTGGATGCGTTGATCCAGCAGCGAGCCGTCGGGGTCGTTCAGATCGAGGACGTCGCGCTCGCCGCGGGTCCAGCGCCATAGGACGCGGTACAGCAGCGCCCAGCGGTCCGGCGCGCGGAAGCACGCAGCCGTTTTCAGCCAGGAGAGCAGTTCGCGGGGAATCGCGGGAGCGGACAGGACTGGGGCAGGGCCAGTAGCGATTCCTGTTTCGGAGGCACCTACAGTGGCGAGCGCGGATTCAGTAGCCAGCGTGTTTGGAGCCGCCGCTTCACCTTCAGACTCAACCCACTCGATCTGCGCCGGCTCGACACCTTGCCGCAGCAGCGCCCGCGCGGCGCGCCGCCATACGGCGAAAGACGGTTCGATCGGAATGCGTTTCATGCTGACGCGCCGTGGATACGCACATCGTGATGCGCGTACCTATGCGGCCAAAATACTGTATAGATATACAGTATGCGCCCAATCGCCGGCCTGGATCAAGTCCGCCGGTTCGCAGACGGCGCTGTCGCGCGAAACCTAAACGTTGCGCAGATCTTCCGGCGTGTCCACGTCCCGCAGAATCCCGGGGTCGTCGACGTCGAGCCGCATCACTCGCTGCGAAGTCAACAGCGCGCGCGCGCCGGTGTCGCCGTCGAGTGTCATCAAGGCGTCTCGATGCTCGACGCCGAAGCCGACCGGATGGCCGCGCTGTCCCTGATAAAACGGCGCGACGATCGAAGCGCCGCCGTCGAGCGCAAGGGCCACCGCTTCGATCGTCGTGACGGCGATGCGGGGCATATCGGCGAGCGCGACAATCCAGCCTTCGGCGTCTTCGCTGGCTTCAATGCCGGCTGCAAGGCTCGCGCCCATGCCGCGTTCGGCGTCCGGGGCGAACATGACGTCACAACCGGCGTCGTTCAAGAGGCGGGCTAGGGCGTCCGAGCCCGGCCGCACCACGGCCAGGACACGCGAGACGACCTGGAGCAGTCGGTGCGCGGCTTCGTGCGCGACCGGCGTGCCGTCGGGCATGCGCGCGAGCAGTTTGTTGTGCCGGCCGTCCGGGTCGAAGCGAGAGCCGAAGCCGGCGGCGAGCAACACGCCAGTAGCGAGCGAGGCGTAGGCCATGGGCGGGCACCGGTAGAAAGGATGAGGCCGATTGTGCGATGCAACGCACTGGCAGGCAAGCGGCAATGCATGGGCCGACGTGTGCCGCGATTCGCGGCAGTGCCCGTACAATGAGCCGCTTCCCACACATCACAGCGAAACTTCATCGCCATGAAGCGTCTCGACGACAATGCCGCGCTGATCCTGATCGACCTGCAAAAGGGTATTCAGCTTCCCAAGCTCGGCCGCCGCAACAATCCTGACGCCGAATACCATCTCGCGGCCTTGCTCGCCCATTGGCGCGAAACCGCACGGCCTGTTGTGCACGTGCGCCACATTTCCCGTGAGCCGGGTTCGGTGTTTTGGCCGGGGCAGAGCGGCGTCGAGTTTCAGGTGGCGTTCGAGCCGAACGGTCACGAGCATGTCGTCGAAAAGAACGTGCCGGATGCGTTCATCGCGAGCGGACTCGAGCGCTGGTTGCGCGCACGGCAGATCGCTCAAGTGGTGATCGCGGGCGTGATCACGAACAACTCGGTCGAATCCACCGCGCGTACGGCGGGTAACCTCGGCTTTGCCACCTTGGTGGCGAGCGACGCAGCCTTCACGTTCGACATGTGCGATCTGAACGGTCGCGTGTGGGCGGCCGAAGACGTGCATGCACTGTCGCTCGCCAACCTCGCGATGGATTATGCGCAGATCGCGACCACCGCCGAGATCGTCGGCCGCGCATCACGCGCTTAGCGCGTCCTCGGCGATTCGTTCCGCGCATGCAGCGCAACCGCACCGCATGCGTGGCGGATCTTATCTACATGCGCCCATTACACCTGCCTCACCCTCATCACCTTATCGAGCGTTACCGGCAGATCGCGCACGCGCATGAACGAGAAAGTAAATACGCGGAAGGGCCTTCTTTCTGGGTACAAATAGAAAGACTGTTTTGCGTGGGATGAGGAGTCCGTTAAATCAAGAGTCGGCCCAGCGGCGTAGCAGATTGTGATAAATACCGGTGAGACTTACCACGGTTGAATCGTTGGAACCTTTTTCGGCGGCGAGGCGCTGCAAGTCGTTGTCGAGTTGAAACAGCATGGCGCGTTCGCCGTCGTCGCGCACCATGCTCTGAATCCAGAAAAAGGACGCGACTCGCACGCCACGCGTCACCGGGCTCACGTGATGCAGGCTCGAAGCCGGGTAGAGCACCATGTCGCCGGCCGGCAGCTTCGAACGGTGCATGCCGTAGGTGTCTTCGATGCAGAGTTCGCCGCCGTCATAACTATCCGGTTCAGCGAGAAAGAGCGTGGCCGACAGATCGCTGCGGATGCGGAAGTCGGTGCCGCGCAACTGGCGGATCGCGTTGTCCACGTGCGTGCCGAAACCGTCACCGCCGGCATAGCGGTTAAAGAGCGGTGGAAAGACTTTCAGCGGCAAGGCAGCGGAAAAGAAACGCGGATTGCGCCCGAGCGCGTCCTGAATCGCATCGCCCACCGCGCGTGCGGTGGGGCAGCCTTCGGGCAATTGCTGGTTGCGCTTGGCCTGCGCCGACTGTGCGCCGGAAGTCGCATTGCCGTCGATCCATTGGGCCGCGTCGAGGACTTCGCGGCATTGCGCGACCTGTTGTTTGCTAAGTACGCCTTGCAGATGCAACATCATGCGCGCGACTCTTCATTGACGTCTTCAGCCAGTGCACGAAATGCACCAACCGGCGAAGCGGCTAGCCACGCCCTCATTTTCTCGACGAACGCCGCCGTAGCCGTCAGCGGCACGCGCCGCAACCACGTCAACGCGGCGTCGATCTCGCCGCGCCCGGCCAGTAGCCTCGCATAGTTGAACTGGCCGCGGAAGTCACCGCCCACCGCTGCGCGCCGGTAATAGTCGAGTGCGATGCTTGCGTCTGCATCGACTTCCCAGCCGTCCTCGTAAAAGCTGCCGATAAAGTTGAGCGACTTCGCGTGACCCATTTCGGCGGCGCGCCGAAACCACTGCAGAGCCTGCGCACGATCGCATTCCACACCATTGCCGAGTGCCAACGCCGACGCATAGTTGTACATGCCCCAGTCGAGTCCCGCCCGTGCCGCGAGCCGGTACCAGTAGACCGCGACCGGCGCGCACGCGGTGGTTCCCCAACCGTGTTCGTAGCATCGGCCCAGCATGTTCATCGCCATCGGATGATCCTGGCGGGCCGCGTGCTTGAACCACGTCAACGCTTCTTCGGCATTGCGCTCTACGCCGTGACCGTCGAGCAGATACTGGCCGTACACCGCCTGGGCTTCGACGATGCCGTTATGCGCGGCTGCGGCCACCCACGCGGCGGCTTTGGCGGGCGGCCCGGAGAGAATCGCGGCGAGCTCGTCATGCGACACGCTCGCCAGCGCCTTCAGCGTCACCTGTTCCATCATGCCGTGCTTAGTAATGCGCGTTGAGCGTCAGGAAGGCAGTGCGGCCGGCTGCGATCGACGCGTAGTGCGCCGGATACGCCTGGTCGTAATACGTCCGGTTGAAGATGTTCTGCACGTTCAGTTGCAGATCGACCTTCTTGTTGATCCGGTACGTTGCCATGCCGTCGAAGCGCCAGTACGAGGGCACCGCACGCAGATTCGCCGTGTCGCCGTACACCTGCGACATGTAGAACGCGCCGCCACCGATCGTGAACTTCGGCAGCGCGTCGTAGTTGGTCCACAGGCTGATGCTGTTCTTCGGTGTGTTCGGGAACTGGTGGCCGTTATCCGAGGTGGTCTTGCCGTTGTCGCGCAACTGGCTCTTCATGTAGGTGTAGCCGCCGAACACCTGCCACTTGTTCGTCAACTGACCGGCTACGCCGAATTCGAAGCCTTGCACGCGCTTGTTACCGACCATCGCGTATTCGTTGTTCGGCAGCGTGACGCGCGCGTTCGTCGTGTCGATCTGGAACAGCGCGCCCGTCAGCGAGAGGTGGTTGTTCAGCACATTCCACTTGGTGCCGAGTTCGATGCTGCGGTTCTTTTCCGGGGCGAGCTGATCCGCGTTCGCACCGACACCGCCACGGCCCGGCGTCAACGATTGCGTTTCGCTGCCCTGGCCGAGCAGCGCGCCGGCCGGCGTCGACGACGTCGCGATCGACGCATACACGCTGCCGTTGGAAGCCGGTTTGAAGACGAGGCCGAGCTGGTAGTTGAACAACGTGTCGTCGCGCGAGGTGCGCTTGCCGCCGTTGGCCACCGTGTTGCGGAAATCGGTCGAGTAATCGTCGACGCGCAAGCCGACGTTGGCCTGCCAGCGCTTCGTGAGTTCGATCGTATCGAACGCATACAGCGATTTGGTGGTAGTGCGCTGCTCGCTCGGATCGTTCGCTTTGCTAACCGAACCGGCCCACGGGTCGTTCGGATTCGGTGACCACAGGCTCGTGCAGTTATAGCCCGACGCCGCGCCGATACCCTTGGTTTTGCAGATCGCACCGGTGGCTGCGGCCACGGCGTACGAATCGTTCACGCTGGTTTCGCGCGACACTTCGAGGCCGGTCGTGAAGCTGTGCTTCAGGAAACCGGTCTTGAATTCGCCGAACAGTTCGGTCTGGTTCGCGAGGCTGTAGACGTCGCTGGCGCGGGTATTCGCGCGGCGCCACACCATGCCGTTGACGACGTTGCCCTGGCTGTCGTCCGGCTGCGTCCAGATGTAGTCCTGGGTGGACTTCGTATAACGCGTGGTGTTGCGGATCGTCAGATTGCTGTTGATGTCGTGTTCGATGCGCACCGTGCCGACGTCTGAGGTCGTCTTGCGGAAATCGCGGTCGATCAGGCCGTAAAAGTTGTGGCGGTCCACCTTGGCCGCATAGATCGTGTCGACGTTGGCCGGCTTGTTGGTGGTTGTGTAGAAGTACGGAATACCGCTGTCAGGCAGGTCGTCGGTCGAGAGGTGGTAGTAGCTCGCCGTGACGCGGGTCGGCGTGCCGAGACCGTAGGTGAACGACGGCGCGATGCCCCAGCGCTCGTTGTTGACTGCATCGCGGCCGGCCACGTCGTTGTTGTGGCTCATCACGTTCAGGCGGAAGGCTGCGTGATCGGCCATTTGCCAGTTGCCGTCCGCAGTGAAGCGGCGGTAGCGGTCGGTGCCGAGGCCCGCGCTGCCGTCGGCGGAATTGCCCAGATGCGGGGTCTTGGTGATCAGGTTGATGCTGCCGCCCGCGCCGCCGCGGCCGCCGTACGCGCCGTCCGAACCCTTGGTCACTTCCACGCTTTCGATGTTGAACACTTCACGCGTGGTCGCACCGATGTCGCGCATGCCGTCGACGAAGGTGCTGCCCTGCGCGTCGTAGCCGCGAATGAACGGCCGGTCGCCGAGCGGATTACCGCCTTCGCCAGCACCGAACGTGATGCCCGGTACCGTGCGCAGCGCTTCAGTCAGCGTCGAGGCGCCCGTGCTCTTGATCAACTCCTGCGGAATCACGGTCACCGACTTCGGCGTATCGACCAGCGGCGCCGTGAATTTGACCGACGCTGAGTGGTCGGTTTTGAAGCCGTCGTCCGGCTGGCCTTGCACGGCGATCGGCGCAAGCTGGCTTTCCTTGTCGGGCGGCGCCGTGCCGACCGTGCCCTGCGCGAGAGCGGGACCTGCCGCCAACATGCTGCACAGCGTCGTGCTGATTTTGCCGAGCTTCGGTTCGTCGGACCGCAACTTCATTTTTATCCCCGTCGTTGAGTGCTGGTGGCCGGGCAGGTAACGCGTTCCTTACCCGGATATTCCATGTTTATTACAAAGTGTTTGCGGCATGCATTCTATGCAACATGTTTGCAATTGAGAAGCGTTCTCAACAAAAAATCTCGGAACGTGGGGTTGAGTGCGTGAGCCGCCGCCTGGAATTGGCGGGTTGATGGACGGAGATGGATGCGAAATACGTGGATTTTGAGGCTGCAGAGGCATGGTGGTGACTGTGCGCCCGTCGCGCGAGAGGCTCTTGCAGCGCGTGATGCTTCCTTTCTGATCGAACGGCAGGCCGTGCCTCGCTCGATGTCCTACCGTGCCGCCAGTTCGGCCAGCGCCTCCCGCAGCCACACGAGTGCCGGATCGGCCTGGTTGCGCGGATGCCACCCGGCGTACAACGTGAAGCCGCGCGCGTCGAACGGCAGCGCAAAGGTGTCGAGCCGGTCGGCGTAGCGTGCCGCGAAGCGCGATGGCAGGGTCGAAACATAGTCGGTATTCGACAGCAACTCCGGCACCAACGTGAAGTGCTGGACCGACAGCGCGACGCGCCGCTCGCGGCCGAGTTCGTCGAGATGCTCGTCCATGAAGCCGTGAAAACTGCCGCCGCTGGTCGACACCAGAACGTGATCGAGCGCGCAGTAGGTGTCGAGATCGAGCGGGGCGGTGCCGCGCGGGTGGCCCTTGCGCTGCACGAACACGAAATGCTCGTCGTAGAGCTTGCGGGCTTTCATCGACGGCGGAATCATCCGGTCGGAACCGAGCAGCAGGTCGATCTCGCCGCTTTCGAGCCGCGACGCGGCGGTGGGCTGATCGCCGATCACGAACGCCACGCGCACACCCGGCCCAGCCAATGCCGGCAAGCGCTCCATCAGGCGCATGCCGAGCACCACGGTGGCGTTGTCATGCGCGGCGATCACGAAGCGCCGCGTGTCGGTCAAGGGATCGAACGCAGGTCGGTGGCGCACCACTGCTTCGAGATTCTTCAACGCTGCATGCAGCGGCGTCATCAACTCCAGCGCCCGGGCCGTGCGTGTCATGCCGCGGCCGGTTTCGGAGGGCAGCAGCAGCGGATCGCCGAAGATCTGCCGCAAGCGCGCGAGTTGCGTGGAGACGGCCGGTTGCGTCAGATGCAGCCGCTCGGCCGCACGCGTAACGTTCGACTCGGCGAGCAGCGCGTCGAGTGAAACCAGCAGATTCAAATCGATGCCGCGTAGATCAATCATGTTGATAGGTCGCATATGAGCAATTGATTTCTAGAATACGTACCGCGCTTCTACAGTTCAAGCACCGAAACGAACTGAAGGAAGACCGAAATGAAAGCCTGGATGCTCGATGAACCCGGCAAGCCTTTGGCCTTGCGCGACGTAGCACAGCCGCAGCCGCGCCGTAATGCCGTGCTGGTACGGATGGAGGCGGTACCGTTGCTGAGTTACACGCGCGACTATGTCGACGGGAAGTTGCCGTACGCATACCCGCCGGGACCGTTTTCGCCCGGCACCAATGGTGTTGGCCGGATCGTCGCGGTCGGCGAGGGCGTGGTGGCATTTCGCGCCGGGCAACGGGTCGCCGTGAATCCGTACTGGATTGCCGACGAAACGGTGCGTGAGCCCGCGCAGGCGCTTTTAGGGCTCACCGGCATCAGCGCCGACAGTGGTGCGCTGCTGGCTGAGTTTCCGCACGGTACGTTGCGCGAAGTGGCCGAATTCCCGGCCTCGACGCTCATCGCACTGGACGGTCTGGACGAGATCGATGCCGCGCGTCTCGCGGTGCTGGGCAAATTCTCGGTGCCGCTCGGCGGCTTGCGACGCGGCCGTCTGTCGGCGGGCGAAACGGTGGTGGTCAACGGCGCGAGCGGTTACTTCGGCTCGGCGGCCGTACTCGCGGCGCTGGCGCTCGGCGCGAGCAAGGTCGTCGCGCTCGGTCGGCGTCTGGAACCGCTGCAAGCGCTGGCCGAGCACGGGCGCGGGCGCGTGGTCCCCGTCGTGCTGAGCGGCGACGCCGCGCAAGACATAGCGGCGATTCGTGCCGCAAGCGGTGGCGGCGTGGACCTCGCGTTCGACATGGTCGGCCAGGCCACCGACGCTAACGCGACCCTGGTCGCATTGCGCAGCCTGCGCCGCGGCGGGCGGCTCCTGCTGATGGGTAGCATGCAAGTGGACTTGCCGATTACGTACAGGGAGATGTTGCTGAACAACTGGGAATTGATCGGCCACTTCATGTACACGCGCGCCGACTATCTCGCGCTGGTTTCGCTGGTGGCGTCGGGGCTGATTCCGCTCGATTCGGTCGAGTTGAAGTCGTATCCGTTTGCTGAACTGGAGTCGGCCATCGACGCGGCTGGCCGCATGTCGGGTCTGCAATGCACGGTCGTGGAAGGCAAGTCGCCGCAAGCGTGGGGGTGAGCGTGTAACGGCTCGATCGCGGCAGCGTAAAAAAGCGGCCTTGCTGATTCACAGCAAGGCCGCTTTGCATGAGCGAATCGTGGTCGCTCAATCAATCGATGCCGTGAAACACCGCATCGTCCGGACCGAGATAAACGGGCGGGCGCCACGCGGCGTCGCGCATCGAATGCTGGACCAGTTTTTCGACACCCAGCAGCACCGCGAAAATCGCCATCCGCACTGGAATGCCGTTATCGGTTTGCCGGAAAATCGCCAGCCGCGAATCATGATTCAGATCGACGCTCAGATCGTTCGCGCCCGGCCGGCTGTCGCGCGGCAGCGGGTGCATGATCAGCGTGTCGGGGCCGCATACGCTATCCATCAGCGCCTGATTGATCTGGAAATCCGGCGTATAGCCTTCGAACGATTCGTCGGTGAAGCGCTCTTTCTGGATGCGCGTGGCGTACACCACGTCGGCGCCGCGCAGCCCGGCGGGCAGATCGTTGGTTTGCTCGATCACGTGGTCGTTGCGCGAGATCTGCTCGATGATGTAGCTCGGCATTTCAAGCATGGGCGGCGAGATCAGCGTGAACTTGATGCCGCGATACAGCGCCAGCAGCTTGACCAGCGAATGCACCGTGCGGCCATATTTCAGGTCGCCGACCAGCGCGATATGCGCACCGTCGACGATCTTGCCGAGCCGCGAGAATTCGCGCTGGATCGTGTACAGGTCGAGCAGCGCCTGGCTCGGGTGTTCGCCCGGGCCGTCGCCGCCGTTGATCACCGGCACGTTGGTGGCGCGCGCGAATTCGGCCACCGAGCCTTGCTCCGGATGGCGGATCACCAGCGCATCCACATAGCCGCTCATCACGCGGCTGGTGTCGTAGATCGACTCGCCCTTTGCCATCGACGAAAACGTGAAGCCGGTGGTGTCGCACACCGAGCCGCCGAGCCGGCAGAATGCCGCGCCGAAACTCACGCGAGTCCGCGTGCTGGCCTCGAAAAACAGGTTGCCGAGCACGGCGCCTTCGAGTACGCGGGAGATTTTCCGGCGCCGCGCGATCGGCTGCATGATGTCGGCGACGCGGAACAGCGCCTCGACCGAGTCGCGCGAGAACTGATCGACCGACAGCAGTTGTGGCTTGCCCTCGAACAGCATCTGGCTCGCCAGCGACTGCGAGTCTACGCTTTGCGTATGCTTTTCACCCGGCTCGCCATGCACCACGATTTCCGACACGAAACGCTCCACGATCTCCGGCATGGCCCGCGATTCCTGCGAATCGTCCGGCAGCAGCCATGTGTCGAGCGCGCGGCGCGATACGCCGATGCGGCTTGCGAACGTCTCGCGGGTCATGTTCAGGCGACGCATCGCATCGCGTAGGAAGGCTTGTTGCGGGACGCTCATGCGGGCACCTGTCGGGAATGGGTTACGTACCGGATATGTACGCGCTGCGTATATTAGTTTCCCTGTCGCAGAAGTCAAGTAATTTTGCGATGAGTTTTGCAAACTCGTGCCGGACGCGGTTACACTGCGTTTCATGCATTCCGGCCAAACGCTCCGACTCCGCCCGTCAACCACCGCACGTCTCGCTTTTGCGAGCGTCGTGGCCGCGCGCGCGAATGTCGCAAGCGTTAGCGCCAAAGCCAAAAAACAGCCGCTCATCTGACCGGAGCAGCTGTTCCGTCAGATGTGCGACGGAACAGCCGGTCAACGCCCACCCGCGGCATTCCCTGTTTTTCCTCCCTCGCACCGCTGATCGGAATCGATACGGTCGTCATCGAGGTAAAGACATGTCTATTTTTTCGGGTATCTGGGTTCCGCTTATCACACCATTCGCCGACGGCGAGGTGGATCATGCCGCGCTGCGCGCGCTGGTGCGCCGCTATGCCGACGCGGGCATTGCCGGGCTGGTCGCGCTCGGCACGACCGGCGAGCCGGCCGCGCTCGACGCCGCTGAGCAGGACGCCGTACTGGCGACGATTCTCGACGAAGCGCAAGCCGCCGCCCGCGGCGCAGACGCACAAGCGCTGCCGGTGCTGGTCGGCGTGTCGGGCAATCACACGGCGAGCATGCGCGAGCGCATCGAGCAACTGAACGCACTGCCGATAGCCGGTGTGCTGATGGCTGCGCCGTACTACATCCGGCCTTCGCAAACGGGCATCGTCGGGCATTTCATGGCGCTTGCCGATGCGAGCGACAAGCCTGTCGTGCTGTACGACATTCCCTATCGAACCGGCGTGCGGCTCGAACTCGACACGCTTCTGACGCTCGCCGCGCATCCCCGAATTCAGGCGGTGAAGGATTGCGCCGGGTCGCTCGACACCACGCTCGCGTTGATTCGCGACGGCCGTTTGCAGGTGCTGACCGGCGAAGACATCAACATTTTCAACACACTGTGTCTGGGTGGGAGCGGGGCGATCGCGGCCTCGGCGCATCTGCGGCCGGAGCGGTTCGTCGCGCTGTATCGCGCGCTATCGGCGGGCCGGCTCGATGAAGGACGGCGTATTTTTCAGGAGCTCGCGCCACTGATCCAGGCGCTGTTCGCCGAACCGAATCCGGCGCCGCTGAAGGCCCTGCTCGCTGCGCTTGGCCTGATACGCGACGAGTTGCGCATGCCGATGACGCGTGCCGGCGATGGGCTGGTCGCGCGGCTCAGGGCATTGGAAGGGCTTGATCGGATAGCGCCGGACGAGGCGGCATTGTCAGCTTGAGTGCGGATTCGCTTGCGGCCATTTTCTGCCATTTGTATTTGAGATGATGGTTCGCGATGCCAGGCGATAATCGGCGCCCTTTGTATATTATCGCCACCGGTATGTTGTCCGGTCGATACCGCATGCAGTCAATCTTGTCCGCCGATCTCCGGTCCCGCTTTAGCAAGCTCAGCACGCTGGGCGCGCCCAGCACGTTCAACACGCCGAACACGCTGAACGTGCGTTGTGCCGCCCGTGCGCGGCCTTGCACGCGTCGCACGGCGCGTGCCGGGGGCCGCTGATGTCCTCCGTGTTTCGCGCCGGCAATCAGCTTTCCAGCGGCTCGGTCAGCTTCGTCACGCGCCGCACCGCGCTGACCATCGCGGTTGCGACAGCGTTCGGCGCAGCCGCGCTGGCGCTCGCAGCAGGCATCGCGATCGGCCTGCATTGGCCGGCGCACGGCGGCTCCGGCGACCAGGCGGCGAACCGTGTCGAGCACGACTATGCAATCGATCAACTCGGCAAGCTGAACGCGTCCGTGGCACAGATCGAACCGCGCATCGCGCGCCTGACGATGCAGGTCGGCGCGTGCGCGATTTCGAAGCACGTCTGAATACACCGCGGCCGGCGCCGCGCGCACCGGGCACGACAGCCCCCCCAGCTACGCCGGGCGCCGCCTCTGAACCCGACACGTCCGCTACCGCCGGCGAAGGCGAGGGCGGTCCTTCCTTGCCACCGCGTCGCTGTTACGGATGTCATGCCGCAACCGGCCGGCCATGCCGATGCCGAGCACACCCGGCAACAACTGGGTTGCATCGCCGCGACGCTATCCGCGCTCGAGCAACAAACCGCCGACCACGCGATCGCGTACTCCGCCTTTCCCGGCCGCATGCCCGCCGACGGCGCGCGCTTCGGCTCGCCGTTCGGCAACCGCACCGATCCCTTCACAAATCGTTTGAGTTTCCATCCGGGCATCGACCTGGTCGCCAAAACCGGCACGCCGATTCTTGCGGCAGCGGGCGGCCGGGTGATCTTCGCCGGCCAGAAATCGGGCTATGGCAACGCGGTCGAAATCGATCACGGCAACGGCCTCGTGACCCGTTACGGCCACGCGTCGCGCATCGTCGTGCATGTCGGCGATCTGGTGCTGCCGCGCCAGTATGTCGCCGATGTCGGCTCGACCGGCCGCTCCACCGGCCCGCATCTGCATTTCGAAGTGCTGGTCAACGGCGCGCCGGTCGACCCGGCGGCCTACCTCGCGCTATTCGCGCCCGTTGGTGAAGAAGCGGTCGATCTTCAACTGCTTGACGCGAAAGCGTTGCAGATAGGCGAGGCTGGAATAGCCGGTGCCGAAATCGTCGATGGCGATTTCAAAGCCGCTTGCCTGGAACTCGCGGATCATTTCGATGGTTTTCGGCGCGTCCTGCATCGCGACGGTTTCGGTGATTTCGAACATGATCTGTTCGCATTGCACGCCTTCCGCTTTGACGATCTCGAGCATCGTTGCGACGAGGTTCGGTTGCGACAGCTGGCGCGGTGACAGATTGATCGCCACTTTCATCGACGGCAGGCCTTGCTCGACCCAGCGGCGAATCTGCCGGCAGGTTTCGCGCAAGACCCAGTAGCCGATCTGCACGATCTGGCCCGAGCGCTCGGCAATCGGAACGAACTCGAGCGGCGCCAGCGCGCCGAGCTGCGGATGATGCAAGCGGATCAGCGCTTCGGCACCCGCCAGCGAGTTGCCGCTGCCGTGAAACTTCGGCTGGAAGTGCAGCGAGAAATGGCCGACGCTGAGCGCTTCATGCAGTGCACTTTGAATTTGCAGCGTGCGCGTCGCGGCTTCGTTCATGCTTTGTCCGAAGAAGCGATAGGTGCTGCGGCCGGCGCGTTTGGCCTCGTACATGGCCGCGTCGGCATGCTTCAGCAGCGTGTCGACGGTGTCGCCGTCGTTGGGATAGAGCGCGATGCCGATGCTCGGCATCACCTGCAGCGGTTGCGAATCGGTCCATATACCCTGACGCATCCGATCGAGCACGCCTTCGGCCATCGTGCCGGCATCTTCACGTGAATCCAGGTTCTCGGACAGCACGACGAATTCGTCGCCGCCGAGACGCGCGACGGTATCGCTCGTCCGCACGCACAGCAGAAGACGCTGTGCGAAGGCTGACAGCACTTCGTCGCCGGCCGAGTGGCCGAGCGAATCGTTGATGGTCTTGAAGCCGTCGAGATCCATGAACAGGATGGCGAACAGCGAGCGCTGTCGGCGCGCGCTATGGATCGCGCGTTCGATGCGGTCGGTGAGCGTGCTGCGGTTGGGCAGGCCCGTCAGCGTGTCGAGCGTGGCGAGCCGCACGATCTGACCGTTGAGACTCGATACTGAGCCGATCAGAAAGCTGGTGCGCGCATCGAAACGCGACAGTATCAGCGTGACGATCAGAATGGCAAAGGTGAACAGGATCACCGAAGTCGCGAGCCACGTGGCGTTCACACCCTTGGCCGCGCCGCACACGGCGCCGAGCGGAAACTCGGCGGCCGCCATGCCGGTGTAATGCATGCCGCTGATCGCGATGCCCATCACCAGCGCCGCGCCTAAACGCTTGTGCACCACGTGGCGTTCGCCGTCGTTACTGAGCGCGCGCGCCATCCACAGCGCGGCGGTCGACGCGCCGATCGCGATCGCAAGCGAGCCAGCGAACCAGGCCGGCTGATAGTGGATGCCAGGCTCCATTTCCATCGCCGCCATGCCGGTGTAGTGCATGCCGGCGATGCCGAAGCCCATCAGCACGCCGCCAGCCACGAGCCGAAGCGGCGTGAGCCGCGCTTGGGTAGTCACGACCAGCGCCAGATACGACACGCCGATCGCGAGTCCAAGCGAATAAGCGGTCGTCGCGAAGTCGTAGCCGAGAGGAATCGGCAGTGAGAAGGCGAGCATCGCGATGAAGTGCATCGACCAGATACCGACACCGAGCGCCGCGGCGCCGCCCAGGCGCCACGCGCGCCGCAGACCTGCCGACGCCAGCAGGAAGATGCGGCCCGTCAAATCGAGCGCCGTGTAAGACGCCAGCACCGCGACGGCGAACGAGATTGCGACCAGCCAAAAATTGTATGAGCTCTGCATGTTAAGTCCAACCGCGGGGGAGAAGCGGCTGAACTTGTTATCGACAGTTGGCGGCGTTTATTTAATTGATTTCCAAGATGTTAGGTATTGGCATTGAGCATCTCCCGGCTGGCCGTGGCTTGGGTCAGTGTGAAGCCCTCGTCGAGCCAGCCCGCGACGCCGCCGATCATCAATTTGACGGGCC
Source organism: Paraburkholderia elongata (assembly GCF_013177735.1). Classification (GTDB taxonomy): domain Bacteria; phylum Pseudomonadota; class Gammaproteobacteria; order Burkholderiales; family Burkholderiaceae; genus Paraburkholderia; species Paraburkholderia elongata. The sequence continues at coordinate 33,757 of NZ_WOEZ01000187.1, forward strand.
GCCCCAGTTGCGCGAGGCGCAATGCACCGCGTGCAGCGCCGTTGCAATGCGGGCCCGCGCAGTAGGTGACGAACAGCGTGTCCTGCGGGTACGCCGCGAGCTTCGACGCCACGATCTTGCCGTGCGGTAGGTTCAGCGCGCCCGGCACATGGCCTTGCTCGAACAGTGCCGGGCTGCGCACGTCGAGCAGCACGAAGCCGGGCGAGCCGCTCGCGAGTGCTGAGGACACGTCCGCGCAATCGGTTTCGAAATGCAGTGACGCCTGGAAGTGGGCGAGGGCGGCGGCGCTATCGGCAGCGGGGATGGCGGTGACGGCGTTCATTGCATTGATCGCGTTGTGAGTGGGCATGGCAAGGTTCCTGTAGGACAGCGAGTGTGATTGCGTGGCGAAGCGATTCTGGAGCCTTCATTGTCGCGACGCCGCACGCAACGGGTAAGTGGCGTAATCGTCAATCTCCGGTAACATCACGCCATGCATAATCATCTTGTCGTTGCGCTGGCTTACGACCGGCTCTGTACGTTCGAATTCGGCTGCGTGACCGAATTGTTCGCGCTCGAACGTCCTGAGCTCGGCGTGGACTGGTATCGCTTCGCGGTATGCGCGAGCGAACCCGGTCCGATTCGCGCAGCCGGCGGCATCACCGTCGCCGCGCCGTACACGCTCAAGCTCCTGGATCGCGCCGATACGATCGTCATCCCCGGCTGGCGCGACGCTGACGAGTTGCCACCCGAACCGCTGCTGAAGAAGATTCGCGCCGCCTGCGATCGCGGCGCGCGCCTCTGTTCGATCTGCTCCGGCGTGTTCGTGCTGGCGGCTGCGGGTGTGCTCGACGGCAAGGCTGTCACGACGCACTGGCGCTACGCCGAAAAATTGCAACAGCGTTATCCGCAATTGCGCGTGCAGCCGGATGCGTTATATGTCGACGAAGGACAGATCATCACCTCGGCGGGATCGGCGGCAGGGCTCGACATGCTGCTGCATCTGGTGCGGCGCGATCACGGCAGCGCTGTAGCCAACCGCGTCGCGCAGCGGCTCGTGGTGCCGCCGCATCGCGAGGGCGGTCAGGCGCAGTTCGTGCCGCGGCCGATGCCGCAAGACGAAGGCGGGCGCCTCGCGAAGCTGATGGACTGGGTGCGCCGCCATCCCGGGTTGCCACACACCTTACGCTCGCTGGCCGAACGGGCGGCGATGAGTCCGCGTACGCTGCAGCGGCAGTTTCACGACGCCACCGGCATGGCGCCCTACGAATGGCTGGTGCGTGAACGCGTGGCAATTGCGCGGGAACTGCTTGAAGCGCCGGTCCCATTGGCGATGGCGCGCGTTGCGGAGCTGGCGGGCTTCGGTTCCGAAGAATCGCTGCGGCGGCACTTCCGGCGTATCGCGTTGACGAGCCCAGGCGCGTATCGTAAGAAGTTCGGGGTGCAGGTCGGGGCGCAGACGCCCGCGTAGATACGCGTCATTGTTCGCCTTGCCGTTCTCGCATGCGTGAACCGTTTCAAACGGGCGCTTGCCGATGTGCAAAATCGTACACGGCTCGTGCATGGCAAGCCATTCGATGCGTGCCGCATGACGTGCCGAATGCGTTTCATGCATGCTCAAACGTCACGGAGCGCCGCGTGCCGGGCGTTGCGATTGAATCGCACGATTGACTGCTCGCTTCGGCGGCATGCAAGGGTTCGCGCAATCGCCGGTTTTCTGTCAGCATCACGGCCAGCGTCCGTGGCAATCCACGTCAAATGTGCCACGCATACGGCTGCTTGAAGGCGTCACCGAAACGCATCATCGCCATCGTCCTCTCTTACTCATGAACGCCAAAACCGCCGTCGTCGCTGCTGCCGTTGCCGTCACTGCTATTGCAGCGCTTACGCCCGCGCTCGTCGCGGCGCAAACGGAAGCCGCCGATTCGCGCGCCGAACTCTATCGCCGCAACCTGCTGGCGGGCAAGGACGTGCCGTGCCGCACGAACGCGTCATGCGCGGCGTTGGGCGTGGCCGCGCTTGAAGCCGGGCGCATCAAGGAAGCGCAAACGCTGGTCGAGATGGAAGCCGCGCTCGCCGAGGCCACCGCCATGCAGGCGGGCGAGGAGAACTCGCCGAAAGCGACCAGTTCGGCGCGGGCTCGCGTGGCGATGGCGTTGGTCCATCAGGGCGATGTGCAACTGAAGCTGGGCGCGTTGCCGAATGCGCGCGCGTACTACCGGACGGCGGTGAGCCGTGGCAACGATTATCCGAACGACGCGCTGCTCGGCCGTGCCGTAGCGGCTGCGCGCCAACGCCTCGAATCGATCGCCGGCAAAGCAGTGGTGAACGGCGTGCCGCCGAACGGCGCGCGCTTCTCCAGTTATATGTTTTTCGGCGCGTGGAACAGTGTCGAGGTGAAGCCAGTGAAAGGGCGGCGCGGCGTCTATCGGATCGACGGCGACTTCGTGTATCCCACCGTTAGTGCCGACGGTCAACCGAGCGCGAACATGGGCAGCCTGTCGGCCTACGTGCGTTTTTACGACGGTGTGGCGCGCGTGCCGATGACCGATGGCGTCGGCGATGCGCCGCTCGACGCCACCGCGAGGATCACCAACCTCGCGCCTTATGACAAACCAGCGGACAAGCCATCGGACAAACACACGGACAAACCAGCGGATAAATGCCTGATCGAATTCAAGCTCTCCGCACCGGAGACGCTCGACATACGGACGCATGGCTCGCCGACGGAATGCGGTTTCGGCTTCAATGTCAGTGCGGACGGACGTTACTATCTGATGACAGGCTCCTGACGCCCGGCATGCTACCGGCCACGTGCCAATTCAGCTTCGCCCGCATGCTTCCCCATCCGCGTGGCGTCTCTTATGATGCAGTGGCTGTGCACGTTTAATCGCCATCCAAAGCGTTCCCGTTAACAAATCTCCGATAAGAAAAACGCTCGCCCATGCAAACCCTATTCGACCATCCGCCACTCGTCTTCATTATTTGCTTTGTTGCGATGTGGTTGTCGGCGCGCATCGGCGCGTCGGTGTTGCGGAGATTCAGAAAAATCGACGAGGCCGCACGCGACGACTTCAGCGTGATTCAGGCCGCCACGCTAACGCTGCTCGCGCTGATCATCGGTTTCACTTTTTCGATGGCGGTAGGCCGCTACGATCAACGCAAGAACTATGAGGAAGAAGAGGCGAACGCGATCGGCACCGAATACGTCCGCGCCGATCTGTTGCCCGCCGCCGATGCGGCGACCGTGCGCGGCTTGCTGAAGACCTATCTCGACGAGCGCGTGCTGTTCTACACGACGCGCGACACCGGCGAACTCGCCCGGGTCAATGCCGAGACATCGCGCCTGCAGGACGCAATGTGGTCTACAGTGAGGAATGCCGCTGCCGCGCAGCCCACGCCCGTGGCCGCGCTCGCTGTCGCCGGAATGAACGACGTGCTCAATACGCAGGGTTACACGCAGGCCGCGTGGTGGAATCGCATTCCTTTCGCGGCGTGGGCGCTGATGGTGCTGATAGCGGTGTGCGCCAACGTGCTGGTCGGCTACGGCGCGCGCGGTTTGAAAGCGGGAGCCGGATTGTTGCTGATCGTTCCGCTGATCGTGTCGCTGTCGTTCATGCTGGTCGCCGATATCGACAGTCCGCGCGGCGGTGTGATTCGTGTGAAGCCACTCAATCTCCATGCGCTCGCGGATTCGATCCGCTCGCATTGAACCTGTACCGAACCCATACTGAAACCACATTGAGCCGCATGAAGGAGAAACACATGTCCGATATCGCACAGACCATCGCCAGCTTCAATACCGGCCGCGATCCTGAACGGCTCGCGATGAAATACAAGCTTATGCGCAGCTCGCCGTTCGTGTTTCTGCGCGGCGCCTGTCATCTGTTTTACGCGCGTCTGCCGCGCGACAAGGTGCTCGACGATGCACCGCCGGTGTGGATTTGCGGCGATATGCATCTGGAGAATTTCGGCAGCTACAGGGGCGACAACCACCTCATCTATTTCGACAATAACGATTTCGATGAAGCCTGCCTCGCGCCAAGTCTTTACGAACTGGTGCGGCTGCTCACGAGCGTGCTGGTCGGCGCGAGCGACCTCAAACTGAGCCGCGCGGAGGCACTCGCGCTCTGCCACACCGCGGTCGACGCTTATAGCGCGGCGCTCGCCTTCGGCAAAGCGCGCTGGATCGAAGCGGAGACCTCGGTCGGCATGGTGCGCGATCTGTTCGACGCACTGGCAAGCCGCACGCGCGCCGCGTATCTCGACCGGCGCACCACGCTCAAGGGCAAGACCCGCGTGCTCAAAGTGGACGGCAAAAAAGCGCTGGCGATCAGTGACGAGGCGCGCGCCGCCGTCACTGCGTTCATGCATCAGTTTGCCGCCGGTCAACCCAATCCGGACTTCTATCGCGTCATCGACGTGACGCGGCGGATTGCCGGCACCGGCAGCCTGGGCGTGGATCGCTACGCGATTCTCGTCGAAGGCAAAGGCTCGCCGGACGGCAACTATCTGCTTGACCTGAAAGAGGCGCTGCCTTCTTCGGTGACGCCGCATGTGCGCACACCGCAGCCGAAGTGGCAGAGCGAGGCACAGCGAGTGGTTGAAGTTCAACGGCGCAATCAGGCGGTCTCGCAGGCGTTCCTGCATGCGGTCGAATTCAATCAGCGCTCGTATGTGCTGCGCAGCTTGCAGCCTTCTGAAGACCGCGTCGCGTTGAGCGACTGGGACGGCAAGCTGCCGCGGCTCGAAGAAGTGATCAACAGCATGGCCCAGTTGAGCGCGTGGGCGCAACTGCGCAGCGGTGGCCGGCAGAAGTCGTCGATTGCGGACGAGCTGATCGCGTTCGGCAATCGCAAGGATTGGCAATTGCCGTTGATCGAACTCGCGGCGCAATGCGAAGCGCAGGTGGGGGTTGATTGGAAGGCGTATTGCGAGGCTTATGACCGGGGTGCGTTTAATCTGCCGGCGCAGAAGTCTTAACGGCGGGTCACGCTGGGCGCTTAACGCGGCGCTCAGCGTTTTGTATCGCTCTTTTGGGGCGGCTGCCGCCGCACCCCGTCATTTTCCTTCTAGCTGTCTCAGATCGGACCCTCGGTCCCCATCAATCTTCATGCAGGTATATCTCGCGTCAAACGGGACCGCGTGCAGCCGGTTCACGTCTGACGTTCGGGTTTTCTTACTGCGATGCGTTGATGGCTGACGGGCTCTTGCGTAACTCCATACGGATTACGTAGGAAGTCTGAAAGAAGCGTGTACGGGAATTCTGGAAATTGTAATTTTAGGAATTATTGGATAGTGGGGATGGAATGCTCCTTATAGGGCGCTTGTGATTAAACCAAGTAAAACCAATAAGGATGACTATGAAAAACAGGAAAATTACTGAGAGTCAAACGGGCATGGCGGCTCGCCTGCTGGCCGCATTCATGCTGCTTATAGTCGCGTTTGGCGCCAACGCGGCAGATTACATGCAATGTATGCAGGCATATCAGAAGTCTCTCGGGACGCCCGGGACCCCGACCTGCGCTATCCAGGTGGCCGGCACGACACCTATGTCGAGGGGCGCAGACGATCCGTACAGCAGCATGAATTACTATAACTGTCCCAATGCTTCGGACTGGATAAAGGACTATTGCGGTGGCGCACCGGTTCCCCCTTCTCCAGAAGGTTCGTGCCCGGTGGCGGACCCGGTATTGCCGGCGGAGGGCATCGTCACACTTTCCGAGACTGATTTTGCGAGCGGCGATGCGCTCCCACTCGTCTTTGGGCGCACGTATCTTTCGAGGCTTTATGACACCTCGCAGATAGCGATGGGCCGCAACTGGGTCAACAACTGGCAGCGCAGGATTGATCTGACGGCGGTTAATGCGAGCACGCCGCAAATCGTTGTTTATCGGGGTAACCAGCAACCGCTGACATTCAAGTGGAACGGTAAGGCGTGGGCCATGCTGGGAAATCGCGGGCTCTCCCTGACGAAAGATGGCGCTGGATACTACTACCTGAAAGACGACCTGCTCGGTACAACGGAAGCGTATTCGGGCAACGGCAATCTCTATTCCGAGACAACCCGCACGGGTATGCTCCGCAAGTTTCTGTTTGACTCCAGACAGCGGATGGTGCAGATCAACCAGTGGCCGGTCGATCAGATAGGACCGAACGGATTCAAGATCAATCTTCAGTATGACGATAGCGATCGCATCGTTGGCATGGTAGATCCCTTGGGCAAGGTCACGCAGTATGCGTACGACGTAAAAGGTAATCTTGCTTCGGTAACCCATCCAGACGGATCCATTCGTCAATATTTGTACGAAGATGCACGCTTCCCCAAGGCGTTGACGGGCGTAAAGGACGAATCCGGATCAAGGATAGCGACGTGGACTTACGATGCCAATGCACGCGTGATATCGGTCAGCCATCCCGACACGACGCGTAATACATCGCTTAACTATGGTTCCGGCAAGACGACACTCAGCGACATGTACGGCACGAGCACGTACAGTTTCAGTTTCCCGGACGCCTGGCGTCCTGGTTCAATCGTTACGCCAGCCGGAACGATATCGCGCAAGTGGGATATCGCAGGGAATCTGACGCAGAGAACGACTCCAGAAGGCGATACGCAGTACACGTGGGACAGCGCCAATCGGCCAACGAAGGCGATTGCAACGGTCGCTGGGAAGAAGACGGTAATAACGATTGAGTACAACGATGCCAGCTCGCTGCGTCCGAATCTGGTTGCTACACCGGGCAAGATCCGCGCGTTCATTTATGACTCGAGCGGCAACGTCACGGGCTACGCAGAACGGGAAACGACGGACCTGACAGGCGAACAGGGGCTGCAGGCGGTCGGGACGGGGAGCCAACTGACGGTCGGCGCACGCTACGACAATGCGGGCCGTCTTCTGTCGGCCACGACATCCCAGAATGGCGCGAAGATTGAAGATTGGACCTACACGTACGACGCAAGGGGCAACATCGCAACGACGCGGGATGCCGTGTCGGGTTGGTCGATGCGAACGCTTAGCCGTGACGCCGCGAATCGTGCAACAGCTATAGCAGGCAATAGCGGTCAGGCGGACATCAGTTACGACGAGCGCGGGCGCGTATCTGTTTTTCGGTACGACGAGAAGGCAGGTGTGGTCAACGGCGGACTCGCCCGCAAACTGGTGGTCCGGTATGGCTATGCTGCGAACGGCACGGTGTCGACGCGTACAGCGGCGGTGGCAACGAATGGCGGCGTTCAGCAGCCGATCAGCGATGCTGAACTGGGTGTGTGGCTCACCAACTGGGCGTTGGGTAACGATCCTGTTTCGCCACCTGCCAACCTCACAGGTCTTCAGTCTGACTCCAAGGCTTTCGTTCCAAGCCTCTGCGTTGAATGTTACATGGCCTGGAAAGCCAAGTTGACGGGGAAGCTTTTTGGTAGTGAACTGAGCGAACCGCTGCCGAAGTGGGGCGAGACAACGGAGCTGATGCTGAGCGATCAGTTGCAGGTTCCTTATCCTGCTCTTGTGCCGGACCTGACGGATTCTGCGAAGAGATCGATGCTTTATAGCGCTCTCTTTGGGACCGGAAGTGGTGATGGTGGAATGGTAAAGTGCGGTGGCAGGGAAAGTCGCGAGAGTGAATGCTTCGCGCGGTATGAAAACGATTTGGATCTGTGCGATCTGCTTGGTGGCCCAATGGGTGGCCCAATGGGTGGCCCGAAAGGTGGCCCGCGGGCCCGCGCGTTGTGCAAAGAGAACGCATTCCAGAGGTATCAACAGTGCAGAGGGTTTTGATGGCCAAACATTCGCCGTATTCCGTGGTTCTGACCTACAACGAAGATCTGCAACAGTTAATCGTTCACGCCATTGATCCAAACAGGCTGGCCCTGCTCATGGCTGAAGCACTCGAAATGCCGATCCTGCTGGACGAATACGATTTCAAGCTTGACGATGAATTCGCACGACGGCTTGGAGTCGCAATGCTCAATCTGATTGGGGCAGGTCAACCTAACATCAAACGATACATGACCGTCACGCAAGAGCCTATCGACAAGCCGTAGAGGGTATCGATGACTAGTTTTTCGCCGTGTTCCGTGGTTGTAACCTACGACGAAGATCGTCAACAGTTGATTTTGCAATCAGTTGCCCCAACCCGGCTGGCCCCACTCTTGGCTAGAGCAGTTGAAATGCCGATCCTGCTAGACGAATTCGATTTCAGGCTTGATGACGAATTCGCGCAAGGGCTTGGCGCGACCATGCTGAATCTGATTGCGCTTGGTCAGCCGGGCATCAAGCAATATATGAGCGTGACACAACGGCCGGATGACAGACCGTCAGAAGAGTAATTGGCCAGAGGTTAAGTGGTATGACCGACTGACGTTTGGCCATTGCACTGAGGGGGCGCGAACGGGCCTGATGGGGCCCGTGGGAAAAGCGCGAACTGCTCTCTTGTCAACACCGTCCGGCGGCGCGGATTGCGCGCCGCCGGAGATCTCTAGGGCGAATGCTTTGCGCAGTATGAAGCTCAATCGAAATGTGCAATGCGATTGCTCTCCACATGGGCGACGCGCGGGCAGATCCGCTGTGTAAGCAGAGGGCATTCAAAAATCTATCAAGAGTGCAGGCGGTATTGATGGTTAGGCATACGCCTTATTCCGTGATTGTGACCTATGTCGAAGATTGCCAACAGTTGATTGTGCAAGCTGTTGAACCAGCCAAGTTGACCACGCTCGTGGCCGGAAAACTCGAAATGCCAATCTTGTTGGACGAGTACGATTTCAAGCTTGACGACGAATTCGCGCGACGGCTTGGAGTCGCAATGCTCAATTTGATTGCGCTGGGCCAGCCTAACATCGAGAAATACATGAACGTCACGCAGCAGCCAATCGAGGACTAGCAGGACAACGAGATAGCGAGCCTCAAGGTAAGTGACTTGAAGCTACCACGAAGGATGGGCAGAGGACGACCCATTGCCTATTCGTATATCAACAGTGCAGAGGGTATTGATGGCTAAGCATCCGCCGTATTCCGTGGTTCTGACATATATCGAAGATCGTCAGAAGTTTGCCGTGCAGGCTATTGATCGAGCCAGATTGGCACCGGTCATGGCCGGGACGCTCAAGGCACCGATTTTGCTGGACGAGCACAATTTCAGCCTTGACGACGCGTTCGCGCGACGGCTTGGAGCCGCGATGCTTAGTCTGATTGCGCTGGGTCAGCCGGACATCAAGCAATACTTGAGCGTTACACAACGGCCAATCGACGAGCTGTCAGGACAGTAGGGTACGGAGGGTATCGATGACTAAATTTCCGTCATGTTCTGTGGTAGTAACTTACGACGAAGATCGTCAATGGTTGATTGTGCAATCTGTTTCACGGGCTAGGGTGGCCCCAGTTCTGGCTGGAGAACTCGAAGTGCCGGTCCTGCTGGACGAATTCGATTTCAGGATTGACGACGAATTTGTTCGTCGGTTTGGTGGTGGCGTGCTTAATCTGATTGCGCTGGGGCAGCCGGAGATCAAGCAATACATGACCTTTACGCAGCATCCAATCGACAGGCCGCCAGAAGAGTAATTGGCCAGAGGGTTGAGCGCCATGACCGACCGACGTTTGGTCATGGCGCCGAGGGGACAGGAACCAGCCCGGTGAGGCCTGTGGGAAAAGTGCGAACTGTCCTCTTATCACCACCGTCCGTCGGCGCGGGCCGCGCGCCAACGGAGACCTCCAGAGCGAATGCTTCGCGCAGTATGAAGCTCAAATCGAAATGCGCAATGCGATTGCTTTCCGCAAGGGCGGCGCGCGGGCCGTCGCACTGTGTAAACAGAGCGCATTCCAAATCTATCAAGAGTGCAGAGGGTATTAATGGCTAATCATCCGCCGTATTCCATGGTTTTGACCTACACCGAAGATCCTAAGCAGTTGATCATGCAAGCTGTAAATTCAGCCAGGCTGGCCCCGGTCGTGCGCGGAATTATGGAAGTGCCGTTTTTTCTGGACGATGAAGAGTTCAAGTTTGACGACGAATTAGCACGACAACTTGGAGTTGCAATGCTCAATACGATTGCATTGGGCCGACCGGACATCAAACAACACCTGAACGTCACGCCGCACCCAATCGACAAGCCGAACAGTGCAGAGGGTATTGATGGCGATTGATCCCCCGCGTTCCGTGGTTCTGAACTATGACCAGGGCAGTCAACGGTTGAACGTGCAATTGGTCGAGCCAGCCAGGCTGGTCCCGATCTTGACTGGAATATTCGCAGTACCGATCCTGCTAGACGAATTCGATTTCAGGCTTGACGACGAGTTCGCGCGTCGGCTTGGCGTCGCAATGCTCAATGCGATTGCGCTGGGTCAGCCTGACATCAAGCAATACATGACCGTCTCGCAAGAGCCAATTGACCGGCCGTCAGCACAGTAAATGGCTAACGGTTGAGTGCCATAACCGACCGACGCTCTGTCATGGCGCAGGGCGGACCCGAGGCGCGGCGCATCCCAGCCCCCTCTCCAGACAAACCCTGATTGCTGCGGTGAATCCGCCACTGCTATCGTTCGCTGGTCATTGTGGAAGCGCTTCCACATCTGCTGTCAAGCAGGTTCCGCGTAACTTCTACATCGAGTTTCGCCGTACCCGGTTCAACGACCTCAGCGCAGGAGAATCCGTGGCAAACGACGCATCCGCTGTATCCGACGCTCTATCCCCTGCAATTTCCAACGACCCGCTCGCCGACCCCTTCACCCCGCCCGCTGACTCCGCGCTGTGGCGCAAAAACTTCCTGCTTGGCGCCGCCACGGCTTCGTATCAGATCGAAGGCGCGGTGGATGAAGACGGCCGCCTGCCTTCGATCTGGGACACCTTCTCGGCGACGCCCGGCAAGGTGCTGGCCGGCGACACCGGCGCCGTTGCCTGCGATCACTATCACCGGTGGGAAGCGGACGTCGACATGCTGGCCTCGCTCGGCCTCGAAGGCTATCGGCTCTCGATTGCATGGCCGCGCGTGATGGACGCGGCAGGCGTGCCTAATCGCAAAGGGCTCGACTTCTACAAGCGCCTCCTGAACCGCCTGAAAGAGAAGGGCATCACGACCTTCGTGACGCTCTATCACTGGGACTTGCCGCAGCATCTGGAAGATCGCGGCGGCTGGCTCAATCGCGACACCGCTTACCGTTTCGCCGACTACGCCGACCTGATGAGCCGCGAACTTGCCGGCACGGTCGACGCATGGGCGACGCTCAACGAACCGTGGTGCTCGGCGTATCTCGGCTACGGCAACGGCCACCACGCGCCGGGCCTCGCCGACGGACGCTTTGCGACGCAGGCGATGCATCATCTGCTACTCGCGCACGGTCTCGCGGTGCCGGTATTGCGCGCCAACGATCCCGCTTCGCAGAAAGGTATCGTCGCCAACATTGGCCGAGGCACGGCCAATAGTGGCAGCGCGGCGGATCAGCGCGCGGCGCATCTGTTCGAAGTCCAGCACAATGCGTGGATTCTCGATCCGCTGCTCAAGGGTGCGTATCCGCAGGACCTGTTCGAGTTGTGGCCGGGAACCGAGCCGCTGGTGCTCGACGGCGACATGCAGACTATTTCCGCGCCGCTCGATTTTCTCGGCATCAACTATTACTTCCGCACCAACGTTGCGAGCGACGGCGCGCATGGATTCCGGGACGTGCCGCTCGCAGGCGTCGAGCGCACGCAGATGGGCTGGGAGGTGTATCCCGATGGCTTGCGCGATCTGGTGACCGGTTTCAAGAGGACGTATCACAACCTGCCGCCGATTTACATCACCGAAAACGGTATGGCCTCGGACGATCAGGTGACCGACGGTCATGTGGAGGATACGCAGCGCATCTCGTTCCTCAAGCGCCATCTCGCGGCGGTCGATCAGGCGATCAAGGCCGGCGTGGATATTCGCGGCTATTTTCTGTGGTCGTTGATGGATAACTTCGAGTGGGCGTTTGGGTATGAGCGTCGCTTTGGTGTCGTACATGTCGATTACAGTACGCAGAAGCGTACGATCAAGCGCAGCGCGGAGTGGGTGGCGAAGTTTTTGAAGGAGCGTAAGGCACGGGTTTAAGGCACAGGTCTAACGGCAGGTGGAGCTGGTTTGTATGTCGACTTGAAACACGGGCGCAAAGCCTGGCGCAACTATCGTGCATGGGACCAGAGTAAGCGCTAAAGCGCTAACTCTGGTCGACAGGAGACGGAATGAACAGCAGAAAAATGGTCTTAAGAGGCGTGGTTGCGGCACTGGCGTTGTATGGCGTCGTCGCGCAGGCGGAGCCCTTGAAAGCCAACGTGATTCACTGGTGGACCTCGGGCGGCGAATCGGCCGCGATTCGCCAGTTTGCCGATGCATATAACAAGGCCGGTGGCCTTTGGATCGACAATGCAGTGGCCGGCGCCGATCAGGCGCGCTCCACCGCGATTAACCGGATCGTCGGCGGCGATCCACCCACCGCTGCGCAGTTCAATACGTCGAGGCAATTTCACGACCTGATCGACCAGGGCCTGCTGAACAACGTCGACGACGTTGCCGCGAAAGAGAACTGGAACAACGTGTTCCCGCAGTCGATCATCGACAGCATCAAGGTGAAGGGTCATTACTACGCCGCGCCGGTCGATATTCACATGCCGGCCTGGTTCTTCTACTCGAAGCCGGTGTTCCAGAAGGCCGGCATTGCCGCCGAGCCGAAGAGCTATGACGAATTCATCGCCGATCTCGGCAAGCTGAAGGCCGCGGGCGTGATCCCGCTCGCGCTCGGTGGTCAGCCGTGGCAGGAAAAGATCACGTTCGACGCGGTATTCGCCGACGTCGGCGGTCCCGATCTTTATCTGAAGGTGTACCGCGATCGCGACATGAACGCGGTCAAGTCGGATGCGTTCAAGAAGGTGCTCGCGTCGTTCAAGCGCTTGCATGATTTCGTCGATCCGGGCTCGCCTGGCCGCAACTGGAACGATGCCACCGCGCTGGTGATTTCCGGCAAGGCGGGCGTGCAGATCATGGGCGACTGGGCCAAGGGTGAATTCTCGGCGGCCAACCAGAGTGCCGGCAAGGACTTCGGCTGCTTCCCGGGTTTCGGTCCGCACTCGCCGTATCTGGTCGCGGGTGATGTGTTCGTGTTCCCGAAAACCGACAACGCCAACGCGATCAAGGCGCAAAATCTGCTTGCCACGGTGATGACCTCGCCGGCCGCGCAAGTTGCATTCAGCGCGAAGAAAGGCTCGATTCCGATTCGTCCCGATGTGGACGCCAGCAGTCTCGACATCTGCGCGAAGGAGGGCATGGCGATCATGAAGGACAAGTCGCGTCAGTTGCCGAATCCGGAAATGCTGCTCTCGCCTGACACACAGGGCGCGTTGATCGACGTCATCACGAACTTCTGGAACAAGAACCAGTCGGTCGACGACGCGCAGAAGGCGTTTGCCAGTGCGTTGAAGAGCTAGGCGCTCACCATGCACGCGCTCAAGTTGCAAGCCACCGATTCCAAGCCTCGCAAAAGGCCCTTGAAAAAGCCGCTAAGAAAGCGTTTGCCGATAGCGGCATGGGTGGCGTTGCTGCCGATGGTCCTGACCGTCGTGTTCGCGTATCTCGGCACGATGGTCTGGACCGCGCGCGTGTCCCTCAGCAACTCGCGTACGTTTCCTTCCGGCGACTTCGCGGGTCTCACGCAATACACGCGGCTGTTTAACAACGACCGCTGGTTGCTCTCGCTGCAAAACATCGTGATCTACGGCGCGTGCTTCATTATTGCGTGCATGGTGATCGGTTTGTTGCTGGCGATTTTCATCGATCAGCGCGTGGTGGCCGAAGGCGCGTTGCGCACGGTGTTTCTCTATCCGTACGCAATGTCGTTTGTCGCAACCGGTTTGGTCTGGCAGTGGATTCTGAATCCTGAGTTGGGTGCGCAGGCCGTGTTGCACAAGCTTGGTTTCGTGCATGCACGCTTCGACTGGATCGTCGATCAGGACTGGGTGATCTACACGATCGTCATCGCGACGGTATGGCAGGCATCCGGCCTCGTGATGGCGCTGCTGCTGGCCGGCCTGCGCGGTATCGACGACGAACTGTGGAAAGCCGCGCGTATCGACGGGATTCCGCGTTGGCGCGTGTATGCGAGCATCGTCGTGCCGATGCTCGGGCCTTCCATGTCCACCGCCTTCGTGCTGCTCTTTGTGATGGTCGTGAAACTCTACGACGCCGTAGTCGCCATGACGCAAGGCGGCCCAGGCACGGCGAGCGAAGTGCCGGCGAAGTTCATCATGGATTACCTGTTCGGCCGCGCGAATATCGGCCTCGCGTCGGCAGCGTCGATCGTGTTGCTGGCAACGGTGCTGGCGATTCTCGCGCCGTTCTTCTATGCCCGCAGCCGCGCTGCGTTGCGCAAGGAGGTGTGATGAACACGCTCAGCCCTCCGCTGAAAGGCGGCACGCCGAGCCGTAGCCGCCGGCGCCGCCGGGCTTTTACGCCCGCACGTCTCGGTGTCTACGCGTTTCTGCTCACGGCCGCGTTGTTCTTCCTGCTGCCGTTGTACGTGATGCTCGTCACGTCGGTCAAACCGATGAGCGAGATTCGCCTCGGCAATCTGCTCGCTTTCCCCACGCATTTCACACTTGATGCATGGAGCGCCGCGTGGCAATCCGCCTGTACGGGGCTCGATTGCAATGGCATTCAGGTCGGCTTCTGGAATTCGGTGCGTATCGTCGTGCCCAGTACGATCTTCTCGATCGTGATTGGCGCGGTGAACGGCTACGCGTTGTCGTTCTGGCGGCCGCGCGGGGCCGGACTGCTGTTCGGCGTGCTGCTGATGGGCGCCTTTATTCCCGTGCAGGTGATGGTCTATCCGCTCGTGCGCGTGCTCGCGAGCGTGCATCTGTTCAGTTCGCTGCCGGGCATCGTGGTGATCCATACCATCTTCGGCATGCCGGTGATGACGCTGCTGTTTCGCAACTATTACGCGTCGATCCCGCAGGAGTTGTTCAAGGCGGCGCGCATCGACGGCGGCGGTTTCTGGCGTATCTTTTTGCAACTGATGCTGCCCATGTCCACGCCGATCATCGTCGTCGCGGTCATCATGCAGGTGACGAACATTTGGAACGACTTCATTCTCGGCCTGGTGTTCGCCGGCACGAAAAACCTGCCGATGACGGTGCAATTGAACAACATCATCAATACGACGACCGGCGAGCGGCTCTATAACGTCAATATGGCGGCGACCATTCTCACCTCCATGGTGCCACTTGCGGTCTACTTCATTTCGGGCCGCTGGTTTGTGCGCGGCATTGCGTCCGGCGCCGTCAAGGGGTAGGTCAAGGGATAAGGGATGGCAAACCTGGTGAATGGGGCAAATGCGTTGACAAATGCGGGGGTAAACGACGTGGCAAATGCGATGCCAAACGCGGCAGCAGATGCGGCAGACGTGGCGAACCTCGGCAACGCGGCGGATGCGGCCGGTCTGTCGAATCCGGCCAACGTATCGGTGCGCAATCTGAAGATCCAGCTGGGCGCGAATACGGTGATCGAGAATCTCGATCTCGACGTGCGAGCCGGTGAGTTCGTCGTGTTGCTCGGGCCATCGGGTTGCGGCAAATCCACTTTGCTGCATAGCATTGCGGGCTTGATCGACGTGACCGACGGCAGCATCGAAATCGCCGGCGAAGACATGACCTGGGCCGACCCGAAAGATCGCCGTATCGCGCTGGTGTTTCAGTCGTATGCGTTGTATCCGACCATGAGTGTCGAGCGCAATCTGTCGTTTGCGTTGCGCATCAACGGCACGCCGAAGGCGGAAATCGAACGGCGCGTGGCGCGCGCGTCCGAGATGCTGCAACTCGGCCCGCTGCTCAAGCGCAAGCCGGGCAACTGTCGGGCGGGCAGCGCCAGCGCGTCGCGCTCGGACGCGCAATGGTGCGCCAGCCCGCGGTCTTTCTGATGGACGAACCGCTGTCGAACCTCGATGCGGCGCTGCGCGTGTCGATGCGCGCGAGCATCAAGGCACTGCATCAGTCGATGCAGACGACCTTCGTGTACGTGACGCACGATCAGGCCGAAGCGCTGACGCTCGCCGACCGCATCGTCGTGATGCGCCAGGGCGTCGTGCAGCAGATCGGCTCGCCCGACGACATCTACGAGCGGCCTGCCAATAAATTCGTCGCCAATTTCCTCGGTAGCCCGCCGATCAACTTTATCGACGGCGTGCTGATGCAAGGCGACCATGGTTTGCATTTTCGCAGCGGCGATCTTTCGCTCGCCCTCGATGAAGAGACACAGCGCCTGCTCGCAGGATGCAGTGGCCGGGCAGTGTCGGCCGGTATTCGTGCCGAGGACATCGACGAGCATGGCGACTCGACCGATTGTTCACTGACAGGCGACATCGCCTCGTTGCTGCCGGTCGGCTCCGATCAGTTTATCGGCCTGCACTGTTTGGGGCAGTCGATGTTTTTTCGTGTTGGCAAGGAGCGTTCCTGCAAGGTCGGTGAACGCGTGTCCCTGTCGATCAACCGCCGCCGTCTGCACCTTTTCGATCAGGCGAGCGGCGTGAACCTGAAGGCGCAGAACGCATGAAACCCGCGGTATTTTCGTATCACCGGCCTCACACGCTTGAAGATGCGCTGTCGCTGCTCGCGCTGCACGGCTTCGACGCCAAAGTCATCGCGGGAGGGCAAAGCCTCGCGCCGATGATGAACATGCGCTTTGCGCAGCCGGCGCATCTGATCGACCTCAACGCGTTGCCGCAACTCAGCGGCGTGACGCTTGCGGGTGAGTCGCTATCCATTGGCGCGATGACGCGCCATCACGAGGTGGCCACCAACAGCACGGTGCGCGCCGCTTGCCCGCTGCTCGCGGAAGCGGCCGCAACCATTGGGCACTACGCGATCCGCCAGCGCGGCACGCTTGGGGGCAGCCTTGCGCATGCGGATCCTGCTGCGCAAATGCCGCTCATCGCGAGCACGCTGGGCGCTTGCATCGAGATTGACGGACCGGACGGCAGCCGTGAGGTGCCGGCCACAGAGTTCCTGATTGCGGTGATGACGACCGATCTCGCCGCTGAAGAAATCATTCGAGCCGTGCATTTCCCGGTTGCACGCCCGGGCGAGCGGCACGCATTTGAAGTCTTTAGCAGGCGGCACGGCGACTTCGCGATTGCGGCTTGCGCACTCACCGCCGTGCTCGACGGCAACAGATTCTCCAGGCTGCGCATTGGCCTTGGCGGCGTGGCGGACGTCCCGCTTGTGCTGGACGAACTCGCTGCAGGCTTCACCGGCGCTCCGGTCGATGCGCCGACGCTTGCTGCAATCGCCGACGCGGTGGCCGGCGCTATCGATCCGTACGATCAACCGGACATCAGCGCCGCTTACCGGCGCGATCTCGTCAAGGCGCTCACGGCGCGCGCGTTGCAACGCGCGACGCAGTCGGCCAACACGACCTCGAAGTGAGTCATGGAAAAGAAAGCAATTTATCTCAGTGTGAACGGCACCCGTCACGAAGTGCATTGCGAGCCTCGCAAGCTCCTTTCCGATGCGCTTCGTGAAGACTGCCGTCTGACCGGCACGCACGTCGGCTGCGAGCACGGCGTATGCGGCGCATGCACCGTGCTGATCGACGGCCGTCCGGCGCGCTCGTGCCTCGCGTACGCTGTTCAGATGGACGAAGTGCAGATCACCACGATCGAAGCTGTCGCGCAGGACGGCCGCCTCTCTCCGCTGCAGCAGGCGATGCACGAATGTCATGGTCTGCAGTGCGGATTTTGCACGCCCGGCATCGTGATGACCTTCGAGGCTTATCTGCGCGAGCACCCAAGCCCATCTGAGGCCGAGGTGCGCGAGACGCTTTCCGGCAACCTGTGCCGTTGCACCGGGTACCAGAATATCGTGCGGGCGATCCTGCGCGCGGCCGCGCGGATGCGTGGGGAGAGCGCCGATGTCTGAGCAGGCGTTTCGCTATCTCAACAAGGCGGTGCCGCGCACCGAAGACTATCGCCTGCTGACGGGCTATGGCCGCTATCTCGACGACATCGAAATCGCGGGCGCGCTGCACGTGAGCTTCGTGCGCTCGCCGCATGCACATGCGCGGATCGTTTCAGTGGATACCGCCGCGGCTGCCGGCATGCCCGGTGTCGTGACAGTCGTCACCGGACGGGAGCTGGCGCAGTGGACCACGCCGATGCGTGTCGCCGCGCCAGTCGAGGGCTTGTTGCCGGTCGAGTTCCCGACGATGCCGACCGACATCGTGCGCTTTCAGGGCGATCTTGTAGCGTGTGTGGTTGCCACGGACCGGTACCTCGCGGAAGATGCGGCGGAGCAGGTAATGGTCGAGTTCGAGCCGTTGCCAGTGGTGACCGATATGTGGCAGGCGCTCGAAGCCGATGCTGCGCAAGTCGACCCCGGGGTGCCCGGCAACCTGGTGTCGCACCAGACGTACTCGAACGGCGACCCGCAGAGCGTGAGCAAGCACGCTTACCGCGTGGTCGAGGCGACCTTCCAGCAGCAGCGGCAGACCCATGTGCCCATCGAGACGCGCGGTTGCGCAGCAGTCTGGGACGCCGGGCGCGACCACCTGACGTTCCACATCGGAACCCAGGTGCCGCATCCTTTGCGCACTCAGCTCGCGCAACGGCTCAGGCTCAGCGAGTCGCAAGTGACGGTGATTTCGCCTGATGTCGGCGGGGCGTTCGGTCAGAAAATCGCCTTGTACCGCGAAGAGCTGACCGTCGCTGCACTCGCGCGTCATCTGAAGCGGCCGGTGCGCTGGCGTGAAGACCGTCTCGAGAACCTGACCGCAGCGGCCAATTCGCGCGAAGACTTCTGCCGCACGCGCGCCGCAGTGGATGAGCACGGCACGCTGCTCGCGCTCGATCTGGAGATCCGCGAAGACTTCGGCGCGTATTGCTTCTTTCCGGCGAACTACCTCGCACGCGTCGTCGCGATGGTGTTGAGCGGACCGTACCGGCTGCAGAACTACGCGTTCGACGTGAAGGTCGTGCTCAGTCACAAATGCGGCAATGCACCCATGCGCGCGCCGATGTCGATCACCAGCTGGGTCATGGAAGGCACGATGGAAGCCATTGCGCGCGAACTGAAGCTGGACCCGGTCGAAGTACGCCGCCGCAATCTGTTGACGCCGGAAGAACTGCCGTACCGCACGGCCACCGGCGAATTGCTGGCGGACATCACGCCGTCGCAGACCTTTGAGGCGGTGCTGGCGGCCTTCGACTACGACGCCTTTCGCGGACGCCAGCAGGCGGCGCGGGCGGCCGGCCGCTATCTTGGGCTTGGCCTGTGCAATGTGGTTGAGCCGACGACGTACGGTTCGCGCTTTTATAAATCGGCCGGCATTCCGGGTTCGGGACACGAGGCAAGCTGGATCCGTATCGAGCCGAGTGGTGTCGTGAACGCGTCGGTGGGTCTCGGACCCAGCGGACAGGGCTATGAAAGCGCGATGGCCAATGCGGTGGCCGAAGGCCTGGGTGTGCATCCGTCGAGCGTGCGTATTCATCTGGGCCACACCGATATCGCGCCATACGGGATGGGCAGTCGCGGCGCCCGCAGCGGCACGGCGGGCGGCGGCGCGCTTTATTTGTGCGCGCTCGATGCGCGCCGCAAGGTGCTCGCAATTGCCGCCGGTCGTCTCGACCTGCCCGATAGCGACTCGCTTCGCCTTGTCGATGCGCGCGTCGAGCGCCGTAGCGGCGACGCGTGGGTCGACGCGGGTCTAACGCTCGCCGACGTGGCGCGGAGTGCCTATATGGATCCTACTTCGCTGCCGCAGGGCCTCACGCCTGGCCTCGAGTTTCACCTGACCTACGATCCGCCGCCGATGACCTACTCGAATTCGACGCACGGATGCGAGATCGAGCTGGACGTGGCCACTGGTGCGATCCATTTTGTGCGCTACGTGATCGCCGAAGACTGCGGCACGCTGCTCAATCCCACCGTGGTGACAGGGCAGCAACATGGCGCAGTGGCGATGGGATTGTCCGGCGCGTTGTTCGAGCATACGCGCTACGACGAAACGGGACAGAACGTGACCGGCTCGCTTGCGGACTACCTGATCGCCACTTCGACCGAATTACCCAATTTCGAGATCATCCCGTTGCATACGCCGAGCCGCGCGACAGCGGCGGGCATCAAAGGGATGGCCGAAGGCGGTGTGATGGGCGCGCTCGGCGCTTTGACCAACGCCGTGAACGACGCGCTAGCGCCATTCGGCGTGGTCGCCGACCGTCATCCTTTGACTCCCATGCTGTTGCGCGACCTGTTGCGCGACAAACTCTGACCGGATCAGACAATCATGAATCAATCTGCAAGCAAACCTGCTATCGGCTTTATCGGCCTCGGCATGATGGGCGCCTCGATGGCGGCGCGACTCGCCGCAGCCGGCTATCCGCTGCACGTCTATAACCGTACGCGTGCGAAGGCCGAGCCGCTCATCGAGGCGGGCGCATCCTGGCACGCTACCCCGAAGGCGCTCGCTGAAGCATCCGACGTGGTCATCACGATCGTCGGCATGCCCGACGACGTGCGCGCGCTGTACCTCGGCGACAACGGTCTGATCATGAACGCGCGGCGCGATGCCGTGCTGATCGACATGACGACCTCAAGCCCGCAACTGGCCGAAGAGCTAGCCGCGCACGCTGCAGCCAGCGGCGTGCACATGCTGGACGCGCCGGTTTCGGGCGGCGATGTTGGCGCGCGCGAGGGGCGGCTGTCCATCATGGTGGGCGGCGCGGCCGATGTGCTCGCACGCGTCGAGCCGATGCTGCGCTGCCTCGGCACGAACATCGTGCTGCAAGGCGGACCGGGCGCGGGTCAGCACACCAAGCTGTGCAATCAGATCGTGATCGCATCGACGATGCTGGGCGTGTGCGAAGGCCTGGCCTATGCGCACAGCGCTGGACTGGATGCGCAGACCGTATTGAGCGCGATCGGCGGCGGCGCGGCTGGCGGCTTTCAGTTGAATAACATGGGGCCGCGCATCGCGAAAGGCGATTTCGCACCCGGCTTCTTTATCGAGCATTTCATCAAGGATATGCGGATTGCGCATGAGGAAGCCGCTCACATGGGACGTGAGTTGCCGGGTCTGGATCTGGTGCGCAGCCTTTATCAGAAGCTCGCTGAGCAAGGCTTTACGCGCAACGGCACCCAGGCGCTGTTCAAACTCTACGAGTGCTGAGGAACGGCAATGAAGCTAGCTGATCAATGCATTCTCCCCGCGCGGCCCGAGGCCGTTTGGCGTGCGCTGAACGATCCTGCCGTGCTCGAGGCGTGTCTGCCCGGGTGTAAATCGCTCGCGATGCTGGACGAGCGGCATTTTGAGTCAACCGTGCAGATCCGCGTGGGTCCGGTGGCGGCGACCTTCAAGAGCAATGTGGAGTTGTCGGATCTCGATCCGCCCAAGGCTTACACGATTGTCGGCACGGGCAACGCGGGCGCGGTTGGCTTTGCCAAGGTCACGGCGCGCGTGCAGCTCGAACCGCAAGCCGAGGCCACCGTACTCATGTACGACGCGGATGTCGAAATCGGCGGAAAGCTAATGAGCGTGGGATCCCGCCTGATTCAGTCCGCGGCGGGCAAGAATCTCGACGCCTTCTTCGGCGCGCTGAAGGCGCACATCGAACAAGAGGCGGCGCCCGTGGACTCTATGCAAGTCATCGAGCCGGCGCCGCAGACACAGCCCGACGACGCGCCACTGACCGGCGGCGTGCAACGTCAGGCGCACGGCGAGACGAAGCTGTCCACCGTCACGCCCAAACCTGGCCCGACACCGGGTCTGCGGGTCTGGCTGGTCGGTGCAGGTTCGGGTCTGCTCGGTTTGCTGGTGGGATTTTTGATTGGGCACGTGGCCTGACGGTCCGCGTTGCGATGGTGGTTTTCATTCGACAGGAATTCTCGTGAGCAAAAAAATAGTTGTCCTAATGGCGCTGACCTGCCTTGCAGAGGCAGCTCAGGCGCAAAGCAGCGTGACCCTGTACGGCGTCGCGGACGATGGCATTACCTACACCAACAATCAGGGCGGACATGCCAATTACCAGACCTTCAGCGGTGGTCTGGGCGGAAGCAAGTTCGGCCTGCTGGGCAGCGAGGATCTAGGCGGTGGCACGAGTGCAATCTTCCAGCTCGAGAGCGGCTATGACCTGAACAGCGGCAAGCTCGGCTATAACGGCCGGTTGTTCGGCCGTCAGTCATTTGTGGGCTTGTCCGGCGACTACGGCAGCGTGCGCCTCGGGCGGCAGTATGACTTCATGGTGACCAATCTGCAGTCGCTGACGTCTGCGCAACTGTTCGGCGGGTCGCTGTCGTCGCATGCGGGTGACGTCGACGGAATCTGGGGCACGTATCCCGTCAGCAACTCGGTCAAGTATGTGAGCCCGACGTATCACGGCATCACGGCGGGCGCGCTCTATAGCTTTGGCGGCGTGGCGGGTTCGGTCGGCGCGTCGCGGCAGTACGGCTTCGGCCTGAGCTATGCGAACGGTCCGCTGAAGCTGGCGGCCGCCTATCTCTACGTGAACAATCCGGCGGTGACGCGTTTTGACGGCACCACGGGGGCGACAGCCGGTGGGGCGTTTACGAACCCGGTGACGAACCCGATCTACAGTGGCTACGCCACCGCGCACAGCATGCAGACCCTCGGCGTGGGCGGCAACTATCAGTTCGGTGCGACGACGCTAGGCGCGCTTTACACCGACACGCGCTTTAACAACGCAGTCGCGACAAACAGCACCACGTTCCAGGGTTCGGCAACGCTCGATTCGTACGAAGCATTCATCAGCCATCGCTTTACGCCGGCAGTCATGGTCGGTCTCACGTACGACTACACGTCCTCGCCGCGCGCGCATTACAACCAGGTGGCAGCGGGTTCCGAGTACTCATTTTCCAAACGCACTTTCACCTATCTGATCGTCGCCTGGCAACGCGCGAGCGGGATCGATTCGACGGGACATACGGCGGTGGCGGATCTGACGTACCTGTCG
The DNA here is from genome assembly GCF_013177735.1 of Paraburkholderia elongata. Classification (GTDB taxonomy): domain Bacteria; phylum Pseudomonadota; class Gammaproteobacteria; order Burkholderiales; family Burkholderiaceae; genus Paraburkholderia; species Paraburkholderia elongata. Next base: position 56,694 of record NZ_WOEZ01000187.1, read on the forward strand.
CCCTCGTCGACGCCAAATCAGGTCGCCGTGCGTTTGGGCATCCGACACAGCTTCTAACTTGCAGTGGAGTACAGGTTTGCCGTGCGGCGTGACAGCGTGCTCGGTGGCCATCGTTTGTGAGCGTTTGAATTGCAACAGGAGGCAATCATGTTGGTGGAAATGCGTACGTACCAGATTACGGCAGGAAAGGTGGGTGAGTTTCTGCAAATCTACGAGCGCGAGGGGCTCGCGATCATCAGTCAGTACGCACGGCTCAAGGGCTGCTGGACTAAAGACTCGGGCACGTTGAATTCGGTCGTGTTCTGCTGGGGCTATGACGACTACGCGCATCGCGCGGCGCAGCGCGCGAAGCTCGCCGCCGATCCGCATTGGCAAGCCTTCACGCCTCGCATCCTGCCGTACCTGGTGCATCAGGAATCGGTGTTCCTCGCGCCCGCGCCGTTTTGCCCGGCTGATTGAAGCAGCAGAAGTGGTGAAGTTCTCTGACCGCAGGACGTGCAACGGTGCTTGCCGCGCCGCGGTCTGCTTTTGAGGTAATCAATGATTGAAGCTGATTTGGTCGACAAGATGGTGACGTGGCGTCGTGCACTGCATGCGCACCCCGAGACCGCATTCGAAGAAGTCTCGACGGCACGGCTGGTGGCATCGGCGCTGCGCGACTACGGTTTTGAAGTGACCGAGGGCGTCGGCAAAACCGGTGTGGTCGGCACGCTGCGAAGGGGGAGCGGTCCTGCACTCGGATTGCGTGCGGATATGGATGCGCTGCCGATGGTCGAGTACAACGAATTCGAGCACCGTTCGCAACACCGCGGAAAAATGCACGCGTGCGGTCACGACGGTCACACCGCGATGCTGCTGGGCGCCGCTGCTTCGTTAAGCCGCGATACCGGTTGGCACGGTACGGTGCACGTGATCTTCCAGCCCGCCGAAGAGGTGGCGGGCGGCGGGCGCGTAATGGTCGAAGACCGACTGTTCGAGCGCTTCCCTTGTGACGCGGTATTCGGTCTGCACAACTGGCCCGGCTTGCCGCTCGGCCATTTCGCGATCAACCGTGGCCCGATGATGGCCTCGTTCGATACTTTCGAGATTCTGGTGGACGGCAAAGGCTCGCATGCCGCGATGCCGGAAGAGGGGATCGATGCGCTGGTCTGCGCGAGCCATGTCGTGATCGCGCTGCAGACTATCGTGAGTCGGCGCATCTCGCCGAAGGAAGCGTGCGTGGTGAGCGTCACGCAGATTCATGGCGGCGAGGCATGGAATGTGTTGCCCGATCGCGCCGTGATTCGCGGCACCGTACGCTGCTTCGATGCCAATGTGCAGGAGCGTGTACGGAGCTTGCTGGATGAAATCGGCACGCTGACCGCGCAGGCGCATGGCGCGAAAGCGACGCTGTCTTACCGCTACGGCTATCCGGCAACGATCAATGCGCCGGCCGAAGCCGACGTCGCGCTCGATGCTGCGCGCGCGACCGTCGGCGCGGCGAAGGTGACGTTGGGCTGTAAGCCGTCGATGGCCTCGGAAGACTTCGCGTTCATGGCGCAGGCCAAGCCGGGTGCCTATGTCTGGATGGGCGTCGACGGACCCGAGCCTGGCGCTCCGCTTCACAACCCGCACTACGACTTCAACGACGACGCATTGGCTACGGGTGCGTCGTATTGGGTGAACGTCGTGAAGGCGTTTGGCGCTGCGCGCGTATGAAGCCTCGTGGCTGTCCTGTGCGACTGCGTGGTCTGTAAGGGCCTCGCGGCGCCGACCCCTTAAGACACTATGACTTCCCGTGAGGCAGAGGCTGGCGCGCCTGCTGCGACGCGGTTTCGATCGTCACTTCGCCGTGCAGCAGGAACGTTGCCAATTCCGGCGCGCCCGGTTGAGCATCGGTCACCAGGGTCCAGTCTCGCTCGAGTGGTGTCCAGTGCTGCTGGCTCGCGCGATCCAGTTTGTGCGACGTCACCAGCACGAAGATGTTGGCCGACTGCCTGATGATGCATTCCTTCAGATAGGCCTGCTCGGCGGTCGCCTCACAGAGCCCACGGCCGGCGACTACGCCGTCCGCGCCCAGAAAGGCTTTGTCGACGGATAGGCGGTTCAACGCGATCTGCGCGAGCGGCCCGAGTGTGCTCATGCTCGAAGGCCGTAGGTCGCCGCCGATCAGTGTGACCGGCACGTCACTCGATGCAAGCAGGCCGATTGCCAGCAGGTTGTTAGTGACCACGCGAATGTCGCGGCGGCCGGCCAGCAGCCGGGCCAGTGCGGCGGTGGTGGTGCCGCCGTCGAGAAAAATGGTGTCGCCGTCCTGAACGTGGCTCACCGCCGCCTGCGCGATCGCATCCTTTTGCTCGCGGAAGCTTTCGCGCCGCAGATCGAGCGACTCCTCGGGTTCGTGAATCCCGACCGAGGCGGCCGCGCCCCCGTACGTGCGCACGATGAGCCGTTCGTCGGCGAGCGCGCGCAGGTCGCGACGCACGGTTGCTTCGGACATGCCGAAATGCTCGCACAGGGCGCCTACGTCGTTCATGCCGGACAGGACAGCCTTCAGCATCGCCTCGCGGCGGTTCGTAACTTTCATGGTGTAGAGGGTAAGGGGTCGTCCGAATGGTGCGCGCAATAGAAAGGAAAGGCGTCAACGGGCGTAAGTGTAATCAAACCAGTTGCCGGGGCAACGCCGCGGGCGGGGCGCGCCGCACCCGCGGCGTCGTCACGGTATGCAAGTGTTTTAGCCTATTTTGATCGATTCGATCAATTTCGGCGCGCGTTCCGCCTGGAACGGCTTATTGCGGCAAATTTATTAACCCTACGACCTGCAAGTGATCGGATTGCGCATAGTCGGTTCGTCACGTACACTCTGAATGATCGAATCAATCAATTCATATGATTGTATCGATCATTTTCAAACAGGAGACAATGATGACCCAACTTCCTATCAAGCGCGCGATCGAACGCGTTCCGGGCGGGATGATGATCGTCCCGCTGCTGTTCGGCGCATTGATCGCCACCTTCTTGCCGGACATGCCAAAGTTCTTCGGCTCGTTCACGAATGCGCTGTTTACCGGCGCGTTGCCGATTCTCGCCGTGTTCTATGTGTGCATGGGCTCGTCGATCGATGTAAAGGCGACGCCCTATCTGCTCAAGAAGGGCGGGGCGCTGTTCGCGGCGAAGGTTGGGTCGGCGATTCTGGTGGGTGTCGTGTTGGGCCACTTTTTGGGCGAGCAGCCGGTTTCGTCCGGGCTGTTCGCGGGAATGTCGACGCTGGCGGTGGTCGCCGCGATGAACGACACGAACGGCGGCCTGTACATGGCGTTGATGGGTCAATATGGCAAGTCTGAAGACGTCGGTGCTTACACGATCATGTCGCTCGAATCCGGCCCGTTCCTTACAATGGTCACGCTCGGCGTGGCCGGGCTGTCGGCGTTTCCGTGGCAGACGCTGGTCGGCAGCATCCTGCCGCTCGCGGCCGGCATGCTGCTCGGCAATCTGGACCGTGAGATGCGCAGCTTTCTTGGCCGCGCTGTGCCTGTGATGATTCCGTTTTTCGCCTTGGCGCTGGGCGCGAGCCTCGACCTGCACAAAGTATGGCAGGCCGGCTTGCTCGGCATGGGCCTCGGCGTCGCGGTGGTGATCGTGACGGGCATCCCCCTCTATCTGACCGATCGCCTGACCGGCGGCACGGGTGTCGCAGGCGTGGCGGCAGCCAACACGGCAGGCAACGGAGCGGCTGTGCCGGCGCTGATTGCGGCGGCCAACCCGGTCTATGCAGAGGCCGCGAAAAGCGCGACCTTGCTGGTCGCCTCATGCGTCGTCGTGACTGCGATCGTGTCGCCGATCCTCACTGCGGCCGTCGCAAAGCGGGCCGGCAAGCGTGCCGACGCCAGCCGCGCTGCTGCATTGGGGGCGACCCGGTGAGCAACACGAGCATTCTGATCATCGCCGACGACCTGTCCGGCGCGGCCGATTGCGCGATTGCGTTTGCGGGCGCGGGGCGCAGTACGGCGGTCACGCTGAATGCGTCGCGCGCGATGGGCGCGGCGGAGGTGATCGCGGTGGACACCGACACGCGCCGCATGTCCCCGGCCGAAGCAGCCCGCTGCACCCGCGCCGCGTGGCTGGCGCAGCGCGCGCCGGGGCGACGTCTGTACAAGAAAATCGATTCGACCTTGCGCGGCAACTGGGCCGCGGAAGTGGCCGCGTTGCAGCCGCTCGCGGGCCTAGCCATCGTCGCCACGGCCTTTCCTGCAACCGGGCGCACCGTGCGTGAGGGCCGCGTATTCGTGCGCGGCGTGCCGCTCGAAAACACGGAAACGTGGAAGCTCGAACATGCCGCGCGTTCCGCAGACCTCAACGCCATGGTCGAGGCGGTCGGTTTGCGCACCGCACCGCTGGGTGTCGGCGCGCTGCGTGGCGATCCCGCAGCGTTGCGCGATGCCATTACCGCGGTGGCGAGCAGCGGCGCACAGGCGCTCATCGTCGACGCTGAAACGGATGCGGATTTGAGGGCTCTCGCGCAGGCGACGGCGTTCATGGACGAAGCTCTGTTCTGGGTCGGCTCAGGCGGTCTGGCTCGCGAACTGGCGTCGTTGAGCAACCTGTTCGAGGTTGCCACGGAAGCAGCACAAGACGCGTCGCCAAAGTCGGTGCAGCAGAGAAGCGCGATCCTGATTCTGGTGGGCAGTCTGTCGGCCGTCTCGGAACAGCAATGCGCGATGCTGCGCGAGCGTGCGGCCGTTGGCGAGCTGATCGTGCCGCCGGTCGTGCTGCGCGCGGGCGAGCCTCATCCGGAGTGGGCGGCCTGGCAAGCGCGCGTCGGAGGACATCTGAGCGAGTACACCGATTTGCTGGTGAGAATTGGTCGCGACGATCTGTTCGATCCCGCCGAGGGCGCCCAATTGTCGGCAGCGCTCGCTTCGCTCGTCGCACCGTTTTTCACGCATCTGAGCGGCTTGATCGCGACTGGCGGCGAAACCGCGCGCGCGATGCTCGGTACAGGCGGTATCGACAGCCTGCAATTGCTTTCGGAAATCGAGCCGGGCGTGGCGGTGGGCCGCCCGCACGGCAACCCGCGCCTCACCGTCGTCACCAAAGCCGGCGCCTTTGGCAGCGAGCACGCGC
>NZ_WOEZ01000019.1 GCF_013177735.1 Paraburkholderia elongata
TTGGTAGAAAGCCATGTTACCGACCTGACGCCCATGGAACCGCATCGCCGCGGGCGCAACACGTAGGCTCCGATCTTCAGCTATGGTAGCAGCGGTCGTTCAACGCATGTTGGCATTGCTCTAACCAGGACAGTCGGAGCCACGTCAGACCACAGTTCCGCGGGTCACCGGGCGCCAGACGGCGCATACTGCAGACGAGTCCCTGACCGGGGGCGCCAGGCTAGAGGGGAATTCGAGCTTGCGCGGCTCACCCGGCGTGCGGCGCTCTTACATAATCTACTGCGCGGCGCTGCTGGCTTGTTAGCGTCGAAGGACTGCACGCTCGACGCGCTCACGGTCGGTCGATCACGAATGGAGGTGTCTCATGGGCACTAAAGGTCTGCTCGTCAGGTTGGAAGTCAAGGCCGGCAACGACGACGCCATGGCGGAAGACGTCCTGCGCTCGGCTCTCGCGATGGGTCGGGCGGAAGCCGCAACCACCGCGTGGTTCGCGATCAGATTCGGGCGATCGGAGTACGGCATCTTCGACGTGTTCGCAGACGATGCCGGCCGCGAGGCGCATCTGGCGGGGCCAGTTACACAAGCACTGTTGGATGCCGGCGGCAGCGTGTTTGCCGGGGCGCCGCTGATTCAGGAGTTCGACGTCCTGGCCGACAAGTTGCCTGCAACGTCATCGGGCGAACGGGTCACGAAGGCGCTGCTCCTCACGTTCAAGGCAAAGGCGGGTCATGAGTCACAGGTCGCGCAGTTCCTTCGCGACGCGCAAGCACTCGTGGAGCAGGAACCCAAGACCGTTGCCTGGTTTGCCATCCGCCTTGACGACCGTCACTTCGGCATTTTTGACGTCTTCCCCGACAACGGCGGTAGGTTTGCGCACTTGACGGGTCATGTTCCTCGGGAGCTCGCCAAGCATTCGCTGTCATTGCTGGGCAGCGTGCCGGATATCGGAATGCTCGACGTGGTTGACACAAAATGGACCGACCAGTCTACGGGGGCGCGGTGAACGGTCAAGCAGACGGCGAACAATGCCTGACAGGGAACCTTCCCCACAGGTCGGAATCTGCCTCCGTGTCGTATCGCCAGGGACAGCGCAAACGGTTTTATAGTGAGCATCGCGTGGCTGTACCCGGCCCCGAGAGTTTTCAGGTAAGACCGTCCGGGTTCGACCCCTTGCCGTCATTCGAGTCTGCGCGACGGCAACGGCTGTTTTCGAAGTCCAACGGCTACTCGCGGCAGAAAGGTATGACACAGCGAGCCACGTAAACACTCGGCGAAGTCGCCTTGAAACGGCTGGGTCATGAAGGCGACGGTCGCGTCCACTTAATGTTGGGCGCCAAGGTATCCAAAGTCAGCACCGAATTGGTACACGGTTGCTGGGGATAGACTTACTTTGTGCGAGCGAACTGAACGGCCAGGCGGCGTCGGTAAATTCACCGCTCGAGTTCTGTGACAGTGCCGTGAATTTATCGTGACTCACTCAAAGTATTGCTTAAAGCACTTAAAGCACGTTCTGATCCATGAATCAAGTCGAAGGGCCGAGGCCCTATCGCGTCATTCGACCGTGTGGCAAGTGGAATTTTTTAAAGGATAGCGGGAATATTTGAAGGACAGCTGTCGTTTAGCCTCCTCTGGCGCCTACTCGCGGAGCAATTTCTCACCAGTCAGACTAAGGAGGGTAGTCATGTCACAGGTCTCTTGGGCTCTCAAAGCGGCGGCCGTGATCGTCCTCGCCGCCGGCTTCACAATCGGGCATGCCGCTGACGATGATGCTTACGTCGTCACACCACTCGTGTCCAACCTGGCAGGCGCCGCCCCGAAGGTCGACGGGGTACTACAGAACGCTTGGGGTATTGCCTTTAGTCCGGCAGCAAGTCCATTCTGGATCAACGACAATGCCACAGGCTGCTCCACGCTGTATGACGGCGAGGGGGCAAAGGTGGCGCTGCAGGTCTCCATCCCGCTGCCAGGCAATGTCATACCGGCCAGCGCCTGTCATCCCGTCTTTCCCAACAATCCACCGAATCCCGCGCCTGCGGCGCCGACCGGAATCGTGTGGAATCCCTCATCGGCGTTTCTCGTGCCAGGTACCACGATCCCGGCCGCATTCATCTTCGCGACCGAGGATGGCACGATTTCCGCTTGGGCCGGTGGGTTGAATCCGCCGACCAACGCCGTGATCGCGGTCGATAACTCGTCCTCTCCATCCGCCGCCAGCGGGGCCGTCTACAAGGGTCTCGTCTTTGGTGTGAACGCGAAAGGAGGATTCCTGTTTGCGACGAACTTCCGCTCGGGTCGGATCGATGTATTCGGGCCAAACGGCGGTACGAACGGCTTGTTCACGTCCGCGACGACGGACGGCGGCTTCACCGACCCGGACATCCCGGCCGGCTACGCGCCGTTTGGCATCGCGAACATCGATGGCGACCTTTTCGTCACCTATGCGCAGCAGAACGATCAGAAGCACGACGATGTTGCAGGCAGAGGTCATGGATTCGTCGATGTATTCGATACAGACGGCCACCTGCTGCGCCGCTTCGCCAGCCGAGGGGCGCTCAACTCGCCCTGGGGAATCACGCGCGCATCGTTTGCATTCGGCCGCTTCCAGCGGAAAAATCCTGATTGGCAACTTCGGCGATGGCCGAATCAATGTCTTCAACGATGACGGCACGTTCGTCGATCAGCTGGAGGATGCGTACCGCAATCCACTGGCTATCGACGGCCTGTGGACTCTGACACTCGGTGGCGGCCGCAACTCGAGCTCGGACGCGTTGTACTTCTCGGCAGGTCCTAACAAGGAGGTCAATGGACTGTTTGGGACCATAGCTCCTATAGGCGCCTCGAAGGCACGAGCGTCCGCTCAGCACAGTCAATAGCCGGCAGTCGCGCGTGGCTCCCTGCGCAGCTTCCTGGCAGTGACCTCGTCACCGCCAGGAAGTGGCGAGCGTGCAGCGCGATGGGGCTGTAGGTGCCCTCACGAACATCGCGGACAAGATGTGCGTAGACCTCGCCCACATTGATCGTCGTACCCACCGGAGACCGCGACCTTGTCCGGGAGTCGCGAATGTGACGTTTGACGTCAGCTTGAGATCTCGAGCCTGGAAGCCGTGTGCATCGCACTGAGGTTACACGTTCAGGGGCGTCGACGTACATCCATCAAACCAGAAAGCAGACGCCGCGTCCACTCCCTCAGGATATCGAACGGCCAATGAAGCAACATTCGTCGCCGCTAATCGAATGGCCGCTTGCTGCATGGAACCGCCGCCTGACCGTCCGAAGAATGGTGCCGACGAATGACACTTCATGGCCGGTCCCTGCCTGTCGGCGATCGGCGGCACGCGACCCGAAGCGGAAGTCCACGGATTGCCGTCGCGCCTATGGTGGACGAAGGGCAAACCGCATAGACTTCTGCCATTCAACCGGCATGGAGGATGATGCAATGAAGATCCGCAAGCTAGCGACTGCGTTGATTTTTGGGCTCGTGTCTTCTGTGGCTCTGGCCGATGGCGTGCCCGTAATGATCAATGGCGGCGGTCTTCATTACAGCGATCTCGACCGGCAGATTACGGATCGCGTTATCGCTGTTGCATCAACCAATCCGATGTACTCCGTCGTCCCTAGCGCACCGGTGGCTGACCAGGCGCAATGCATCCTCGATGCAGGAACGATCCTACAGACGGCCTTCAACAACTACCTTGAGAAGACACTTAAGCGCACGGGCAAGACATCTTGAACAGGCGCGTTTATCAGGCATTATGTTGATGAGAGTTAGGTCATGGCCGGAAGCGCGGTGTCCGGAGTTGGCCGACTGCCGTCTGCCAGCGAGCCTCGTCGTGTGGCCGCCTCGACAAAAAAAAGAAACAGCGATATGCATCGGCGTCGGCCACACGTGCCGGTTGGGGCGCAGCGACCAATGTGCAAAGAAATGCTGATCATTTGGACAAAGTGCAAAGTTATGCTTGCAAACCGGCTTTCGCTGTTGAGCCACGTCCCTTATCGCGCCACGAGACGGGCGCAAGAATAAGATTGCCGCATACTGCAAAGTTATCCTTGCTGTCTCACTGTCTCACTGTCTCACTGTCGGCGCCAGGTGCCCGGCGGTGTGCCGACCAGTTGCGAGAAGGTTCGCGTGAAGTGGCTTTGATCGGAGAAACCGCATGCGATGGCGATGTCCGACAGCGACGAGTCGGAATGCCGGAGCAATTCGCGCGCGCGATCGATGCGCCGCTCCAGTAACCATTGATGCGGCGTGCGATGCGTGGTTTCGCGAAACGCCCGGATGAAGTAGCTGCGCGACAGGTTGCAGGCGTTCGCGATCTCACCAAGCGAAACATTGCCCTCAGCCTTCGCGAGCAGCATGTCTTTGGCGCGCGTTTCGTGCAGACTCGAGAGCCGCGGGCCTTTCCTGTTCGATTGGGCCGGCGCATTGCCGTACCGGTCGATCAGATGTGTCCCGATCGTCATACCCAGCTGCTCGACAAAGAGTGGGCTTGCTTCGCTCTGGCAATCCAGTGTCAGGGCTAATACTTGTGCGAGGTGGCCGAAGATGGGGTCTTTCTGGCCCGACGGCGACGAAAAACCCTCGATGGCCTTGCCGGTTCGCTCGTAGCAGACGTTGGCGATAAAAGCACGCGACAGCTCCACCAGCACGAAATCGAAAGCGCCATGCAAGTCGGCCCGGTAGTCTTCTTCGAAGTTACGTATGTAGACCGAATCTTTCTCGAAGTCGTGCGACGCCGACCGGTTCCCTGAAATAATGCGCCTGTGGTGTCCCGCTGTCAGCGAAACGCCGATCAGGAAGCCGCGATTCGACGCCGGCGTTACAACTTCACTGGTCTTCTCGTGGTGTCTGCATTTGCGATAAAACGTGAATTCACCCGTGTGAAGTTCCAGGTCCTTATGCAACTGATTCGACAGACATCCCAGCGAGTCCTTCTGCCGAGCTACCGTGGCGGTGGAAGTTTCTGCACCGCTAAACATGATCCGTCACCTCCGTTCGTCGCGCTACGGTTGCATGCCAGTTCGCTTGGCCAAAAGCTGGAGAGGGTGATCGTCAGCGTTACTGCGCAATTATCTCGAAAATACCGGCGTCAATTATTAATTTTCATTAAGGTTCGGCTTTCAGGAGATTAATTTCCTTCAACTCGCTTTCGAGGGGCGGCGCGAATCAGGATTGCAGCACCGCTTGGGCATGTCCGGATGAGTTAACAGATGAGTCAACGGCCGCCAGATTTTCAATCCGCAAATCGAGTTTTTCTTTTAGCGACACAGTCAGGAATTCAACGAACGTCTTGATCTTCGCGTCGACGAATCGACGGGACGGATACATGACAAAAACGTTGATTGTTTGAAGCGGGTACTCTGGAAATAGCTGAACGAGTTTTCCCTCTTTGATATCGTCCACGACCGAATAAGTGGGTACCACGCCGACCCCGGCGCCCGCGAGCAGCGCGACTCTGAGCGCCTGCATGTTGTCGACGACGAATTGCCCCGCCAGCTCCGCGCCGGCTGTGGCATGCCGGGCGATTTCGGCGAGCCACCCGGAGGGCGGATCGAAGCTCGAACTGGTATGCATGAGTGTGTGGTTCGGCAGGTCGCTCACTGTAGCAATGGGATGCCGTGCGAGATATTCCGGAGCCGCGACCAGCGTGCGCTCGCAGCGTCCTATGAGCTTGCTCACATTGCGAGAGTCCGGCAGCGCCGACGCCGACACGATCGACACATCGAACTCGTCCTCGACCAGATTCGCCATGCGTGGCAGCAGTTTCAGATCGACGGAGACCGCCGGGAAGGCCTGCCGGTATTCGACGATGGTGGACGTCAACTGTTTCAGACCAATGTCGGGTACGGCGTGAACTCTCAATCTGCCGCGCGGCAGCGTGTGGGCATCGCTGGCCTCGGCCTCCGCGTCGTCGAGGTCGGCCAGAATCTTCTTGCAGCGGTGGTAGTACCGCTCGCCGCACTCCGTAAGCGAGACGTGGCGAGTCGTTCGTTGCAGCAACCGCATACGAAGATGCTCCTCGAGCGACACCACCGCGCGAGAAATATTGCCGGCACTGCATTCCATATGTTTTGCAACCACGCTGAAGTTGCCGGTCTCCGCGACCCGCGAGAACACGCGCATGCTGAAAATCCTGTCCATAGTCGCTTGGCTCCTGAATCCGGTTGAACTCGGCAACACGTCTTGCCTGATGTGAAGACAATACGGTCAGCGGCGAGCTCGCGCCATCCCTACATACGGGTGCTGCATTCATCAATGCATTCACGCCGCTAATCCGCGCGTATAGGGTGAAGTAGGGAGGGGGAAGGATTTCTAGAGCGTGTTAGGCACTTTGGATACGGCTCTGCGCGTCCGCGACGATGGTGGTCTGCGTCAGCCACGCGAGCGCTGCTCAATCGTCGACGCTTCCGGCTTCCGACATTCACGATGGATGGCAGACGGTTGCAGTATGAAGCCAGCAGGCCGATGAGGAGCAGGCGCGCAAACATCCATGATGGCTAGTGCCGAAAGCAGGTACATCAAAAGCCGAATGTACGGACGCAGTCGTGACCTTCAAAAAATGCAAACCACGCTTGCTCGTAGGCGGGAGTCCATGTACGGATAAAGAGCTGCAACCCATCCTGTCTGTCAGAAACACACGATCGCTTGCTCAAATGGGACGCGTTCATATAGACAGCTTGTGAGAGACCGGTTGGGCTACGGTTAAGCGTCCTTGCTCCGGTAACGGGACGATTCGATGATGTGACGTTGGCGAAGATTTGCGTGTGCGATGACGCAACCGGCATCCATGCGATGTTTAATGCCGTGCGCGAGGCGTATGCGGGGAAACTCGCACGTACGGTTCTGCGGCTACCGCTCTAATGAGCGGAAGGGGCTGTTAACCTCTTCGTTGTTGATGTTTTGAGCTCCAGTTTGCTTGCCTGCCTGACCAGAGTGGCAAATGAATCCGCCTGCATTTTTCTCATTATGTTGCCGCGGTGTACCTGCACGGTGTATTCGGTGATACCAAGTACCGCTGCCGCCTGCTTGTTGAGCAGGCCACTTGCGATTAACGGAAACACTTCCTGCTCACGAGGCGTCAGCGATTGATAGAGAGCCTGGAGCATCGCTGCATTCTCTGTCTCCTTGCGAAGAACGTGCGCCCTGGCGAGGGCCGCATCGACCGCGCGCATCAATGCATCTGCATCGAGCGGCTTTGTGAGGAGGTCAACAGCCCCGCCCTTCATGGCCAAGACCGTGGAGGGCACATCTCCCCTTCCAGTAATAAAAATGACTGGAATCGGAGATTCCATGCCGAGAAGCTTCTGGACTTCCAACCCATTCATGCCTGGCATCCTCAATTCCAGAATCAGACATGCAACAACCTTTTGACGCGGTGTGTCCAGAAACTCACTTCCGGAGTTAAATGCGCGGACGTCTCTTCCGTTTGCGCGCAGCAGCGTAGAGAGTGCTTCCCGTACCCGTCTGTCGTCGTCAACCACATACACCAGTTCGCTTGCGGATTGCATGGAATCCCTCAGTTGTTAGCTGAAGCCTCGCCTAACATCGTATTCCCGGCCCACGATAATCTCGCCGAATGCCTCTCTCATGCGGTCGTGCCGACAAAATTTATAGCTCTTGACCATGGCGCGGAATCGTCGCGAGAAAGATCGGATTTCCACGCCGCGCGTTCGACGAACCGCTGCTAACGCCACCGTAGCCCGTTGCCGCGCTGTTTTGTGCCGACACACGTGCCTCCGCGGCCTGGATGGCATCGGGGTAGTATGCGTCGCCGACGCCGACGCGATATCCGGCCTGTTCAAGCTGGATCAACTCGGCGCGCACCTGATCACGTGTGATGTGCGAATTCGATTGCGCGAACGACACGACAGGCGCAGTGAGTGCTGCGGCGACGACAATGGTCTGAACGAGGGACTTCATTTTCACTTACCTCACATTGGTATTGGGCCGGTGCGAACACGTTGTCGCATTCCGTGATCCGAAGTTTATGTAAGGAATAACCGCAGATTAAGGTGCCTGTGAGGAAGGCATTGTGATCGATACCTGAGTGAAACCGTTGGAGCGCACCGGTGCCGGTTAGCGGAGATCCGGCGTATCGACCGGCCCCGTGTGCGTGAATTCAACGAGCGTGGCTTGGTCACGCGCGATCATCGCGGGCAGGTGAGTGTCGAGGAAGTCGATCCACGTGCGCGTTTTCGCGTCGACGTCGACGCCAATGGGCTTCAATTGGGTGCCGTCTTTCTCGACCGGATGCAATGCAAGTCTTGTGGCGAGGCGTTGTGGTCGTTATCGAGAAAAGGAGCGGTGGCAAAGCCCCAGCGTGAGCTGGTACGCGATGCGATGCTTCAGATTGGAAGTGCCTAACACGCTCTAGTGAAGCGCCGGATCGCCGGATCGAGCGCTATGGCGAGCCGAGCCCGAACGACTGGGCAAGTTGTGGGCCCTTGAGGAGCAGGGGCTCGACGGCGGCGCGCCGCGCTGTGGCCCAGTCGGCGAGTACGTGCACGACGTTCTGCGCCGGCTCGGCTAGCGCTTGTGCGAGGCTCGCGGCGTCGTCGGCGGCTTTCGAGGTGCCTGAGCCCGTGTGAGGCCGCAGCGTGCACGCTGCGTCGCCCACGAGAGCAATGCGTCCCTTGGCGAAAGACGGACTCAGCGCGTCTGAGATGGCTTGCAGGAACGGAGCGTCGGTCGCCGCCACCAGTTGCGACAAGATGCGTGGAAGCCTATCGTGCGCCGCGCGATGCAGGTGCGCCAGTGACTGCGCCGACAGTTCGCCCGGCGCAACCGATACGTTGTGCCGTTGCCCGTCGCGGCCGGTCAGAAACGAGTTGATCGACGACGCGTCGGATTCGTTCCTGTACCAGAGCCAATTGAACCGGCGCGTGCCCGGTTCGAGCGAACCGTCCAACGCTGGAATCAGAAACGTCATGAACAGTTCGGCTTGCGAGCGGCACAACGTCATGTTCTCGATCAGATCGGCGATGTCGGCACGCTTGAAGGCGCTTTCATTCACTAGGCCACGCCAGGCGATGTAGCCCGCGTACGACGAAGCGTTGCCGGGAAACAGCATCGCGCGAAGCCGTGAGCCGGTGCCGTCGGCGGCGATCAGAATGTCCGCGTGCGCCGGTGGCGGGCCGTCCGCGAAACGGAGTTCGAGGCCGTCCGCGTCTTCGGCGACGCTCGCGACGGTGTGCCCGTAGTGAACCGCGCCGGGCGGCAGCATGCTGCACAGCGACCGGTAGACGGCGTCCCACGATGAGAACGGCAGCAGCTCCGGGTCGTCGCGTGTCACGTGGCCGTCGATATCGATCCAGCGCCGCCGGTGCGTCGGCACCGAGAGCATCTCGCGGGTTCGATGGCCGTGCTCTTCGAGAAAACGCAGCATCCGCCGCAGCACCACGACGCCGCCGCCGCGACCGCGAAGCGGTGCCGCAGAACGCTCATAGACGAGCACCTCGTGACCCGTGCACGTCAGCGTCAAAGCGCAGGCGAGTCCTGCTATCGAGCCACCCGCAATGGCAATTTTCATGAGCGAATGGCCTCAGGCGTGACGGATGCGTTTTTCATGGCGAGTCTCATTTGCCATCGATCCGATCAGTATGTGTCCGAGCCGGCGTACAAGCCCTTCCGTTCAGGAAAATTAAGAAAAATTAGCCACGGTATCGAGCGGCCTTTCGCCATGCTTTCGATCCGGAATGCGAGACCGTGTCATAGCTGAAGCGGCGCAGATAGCTACTCGGCTTTTGCGCCAGCCGCCGTGTTTCCGGACGTACCGTCCAGCCCGCGTCGATGCGGCCCATCAGGATCGGCAACGCGCCAAAGCCTTACCCGCGCTTCACCATGCCGAGCTCGCAGTCGACGAGCTGGTTGCCATACAACGCACGTTCGCGTACGCCACGTGGCGAGCTGTCGGTGATCGAGAAAAAGAACACGCCGGCGAAGGCAACGATCATCGAGAAGAGCGCCGGGTATTCGTACGGGTAGATCGCATGCGCGTGTCCCAGCACCTGCACCCAGACTGTCGGGCTGAGGATCGTCAAGGTCACCGCCGTGATCAGCCCGAGCGAGCCGCCGAGCACCGCGCCTCGCGTGGTCAAGCCGCGCCAGTAAATCGAAAGAAGCAGGACCGGAAAGTTCGAGCTGGCCGCAATCGAGAAAGTCAGACTGACGATGAACGCGATGTTCTGCTTCTCGAAGGCAATGCCCAGCAGAATGGCGAGCACGCCGAGCACAAGCGTGGTGATCCGCGACATGTGCATTTCTTCGCGGTCCGTAGCAGAACCGCGGCGAATCACATTCGCGTACAGGTCATGCGAGACCGCCGAGGATCCGGCGAGCGTCAGGCCTGCGACAACCGCGAGAATCGTCGAGAAGGCGACCGCGCAGATGAAGCCGAGAAACACGTTGCCGCCTACTGCGTGCGCGAGATGGATGGCTACCATGTTCACGCCGCCGATCACCGCGCCGGAGGCCGTGTGATATTGCGGATCGGTCGCAACCAGCGCAATCGTGCCGAAGCCGATGATGATGATCAGCGCGTAGCCAATGCCGACAATGCCCGTCGCGTACAGAATGCTTTTTCTGGCTGCCTTCGCGTTGCCCACCGTGAAAAACCGCATCAGGATGTGCGGCAATCCGGCCGTGCCGAAGATCAACGCCAACCCGAGCGAGACGGCGGAAACCGGATCCGATACAAGTCCGCCCGGCCTCATGATCGCGGCATGCTTGGGGTGCGCGAGGATCGCCTGCGAGAAGAGGGCATTCAGACTGAAGCCGAAGCGGCTGAGCACCATGAACGCCATGAAGGCCGCACCCGCAAGCAGCAAGGCTGCCTTGATGATCTGAATCCATGTCGTGGCGAGCATGCCGCCGAAAAACACGTACACCACCATCAGTACGCCGACCATCACGACCGCGACCGTATAGTTGAAACCGAACAGCAACTCGACAAGCTTGCCGGCGCCGACCATCTGCGAGACGAGATAGAGCAGCACGATGACGATCGAGCTCGAGGCGGCGAAGGCGCGGATCGGCCGCTGTTGCAGTCGATAGGACACGACGTCGGCCAGCGTATAGCGCCCGAGATTGCGCAGCGGTTCGGCAATCAGAAAGAGAATGATGGGCCAACTGGCGAGAAAGCCGATTGAATAGATCAGACCGTCATAGCCGCTCGTGAAAACCAGCGCGGATATGCCGAGCAGCGAAGCGGCGGACATATAGTCGCCGGCGATCGCCCAGCCGTTCTGGAAGGCGGTGATCTTGCCGCCGGCCGCATAGTGATCGGACACGCTGTGGTTCTTTTTTGCCGCCCAGCGCGTGATGAACAGCGTCGACGCGACGAATAGCAGGAACATGCCGATCGCGATGGGATTGTGCGATCGCGCCGGCGCTGCGGTTTCGGCCGCAGCGGCGGGCAGGGCGGTGATGGCAGTAAGGGCGGTAAGGGCTCCGACAAGCAGTGCGCTCGACAACCGCCCATGCAGTTGAGAATTCCGTTTCATTGCCGTGCTCCTTGCCGGATTTCATTCACGGCGCGGTCCTGGGTGGTATTGGCTCGCGCGACATACACCGCGACCAGCGCGAACGTAAAGACGAACATGCCGAAGCCGACCGGAATTCCCCACGTTGCCGGATAGCCGTCGACGATCGGCCGGCCGAGCAGCGCCGGTGCGAACGCAAGCGTGAGAATGAAGGCAAAGTACACAGCCAGCATCAGGATCGTGAGCGTCCACGAGAACGTGCGTCGCGCTCGCACAAGTGCGCGAAAGTGCGGATCGTCGAGCAGCGGATTTGCCGGGGGCGGCGGGTCGCTGGCGACGTGCTGCGCGCTCATCGGATAGGTTGGGGCGCCATGTTCCACTTGGTCTCCTTTCGAAACGACTTCTTATCGGTGCTGCAAGAGTGGATCGAACCCACCGCAAGCACAACGAACATTTAAAAATGTGCAGGTACTGCGGTCTCGCGCATCACCGCATCGGGCGTGCGATAGCGCTCGGCCATTTCACGGTCGACCTCGGTTTTCAATTGCGCCTGCATGTAAGCGCCGAGATGGCGCGCGTGCTGGACGATGGCCGCGCCGACTTGGGTGCGCACGCTGCTGTACTCCGCGAGTGCGTCCTGAACGTCTGCATGACTCTTCAACGCGCTGACTAGCGCCATCGCATCGCTCGCCGCTTTGGTGACGCCCATGCCGCAGTGCGGCCGCGCGACGAACGCGGCGTCGCCCAACAAGGCAACCCGGCCGAACGCCATGTGCGGCACTTCGAGGTCGAAGATGGGTTGAAAGAGCGGTTGCGCCGATTTGGTCACCACTTCGCCGAATTGCGGCGCGAGCAGCGTGAGCGCCGCGTCTTCCATGTCGGCGAGCACCTCGCGGCGAATCAGCGTTGGCGGAATGCCACCCACCCAGCGTTTGCCGGATTCATCGGTCAGCAGGTTCGGCAACTGGATGTCTTCGCTCGTCGCGCGATACCAGACGAAGTTGTAGCGGCGCTCGCCCGGAGTCGTGCTGTTGCCTTGGCCGGCAACCGGATAGCCGAGAATCTGTTCGCGCGGCGGCAGGCAGAAGGCAAACTTGTCGAACAGCGCCTCGCGCGTGGCTCGCGACAGCGACGCTTCGTCGACAAGGCCGCGCCATGCGACATAGCCGGCATACTGAAGCTTCACGTCAGGCAGGAACCGCTCGCGAATCGCCGACTTGAAACCGTCCGCAGCAATCACGAGGTCGGCGCGCAATACGGTGCCGTCACTGAGCGACACGCTTGCCTGATCGGCTCCGTCTTCCACGGATACGACGGTGCCGCCGGCATGGTAGTGGACGTCGGGCAGCGCCGCGCGCAGCACGTGATACATCTTGCCCCACGCGGTCAGGGTCTGCGGCAGTTCGCGCTCGGACAACACCGCGCCGCTCTGCGCGAATGTCACGCGCGACTGCACTTTGACGCCGATCGAGTCGTCGATTGCGATGCCGGCTGCGGTCATGGCGTCGAATAACTCGGGATGGGTGACGATGCCGGCGCCGCGGCCGGCCAGTTCTTCAGGAACGCGCTCGAATATGTCGACATCCCAGCCATTGCGGACCAGCAGATTGGCCGCAAACAGGCCGCCCAGCGAGCCACCGACGATGATTGCTTTTGAACGTGCGGAAGGATTGGTCACGATTACTCTCCTGCGTTGATGGATGCGCGATCGAAGGCCGGATGGGCTTCGGCCAGACCGGTGACTTCTTCTGCGGGGAAATTCAGTTCGATGGTCACGCCGGACGGGTCCTCGATGAACACCTGATGCAGGCCGAGGCTCGGCACCGTGCGATCGCGCCAGGCCACGCCTTCCGCTTGCAAGGTCTTCCACATGTCTTCGACACCCGTCGCAAGAAACGCGATGTGGTCGACCGTGCCGGTTCCGGTGGCGGGCAATGCCTTGTCGCCGAGATAGGCGGTGAGCCCGGCGGGATTGTCCGGATCGACGCCAATGATGTGGACGGTGCCGAAGTCGGCCTCATCGCCACCCTTGTAAAGCCACGCGCCCGGAAAGTCGAAGGGCGGGCGGTAGCCCCGCTTGAAACCGAGGATCCGCTCGTAGAAACGACAGGATTGCTCGAGATCCATCGTGCGGATCGAGTAGTGCGCAAGTTTTGACACAGGCATAAGGAACTCCTACTATGCTATTTATCGTTCGATTAGTGATCGATGGATAAATAGTAGGCGAATTCTTCGGCGGGAGAAAGCGGCGTAACGGCGGTGTTTACCCTGGAAAATTCGCTGGAAAATTCGCTGGAAAACGCAAAGGAGCGTTGCGCGATGGGCGATGCAGCTAGTGGCCGGCTGTGGTGCCGGCCGGCGTCAGGCTTTGGCCTTGCTGGAGGCTTTCGGTACGTGCTTGAGCGCTTCAGGCACGCCATTGAGGAAGGCGTCGACCTGGCGCGCGATGTGGTCTTCGACGTTGTCGCTGACCGGCAGTCCGTAGATCCATTTCCGGACGCCGAGATAGAAGATGCTGGCGTGCAGGCTCCAGATCAGCTCCAGGTCGATCTCGCGCTGCTTCGTGCTGGACGAAGCCGGGAGGTCGTAGGCGGAGCGGATTTCCGCCATGACGGGCAGGAACACGTGTTCGCGCAGCCGCGACAGATATTTGGAGTTGATGCCTTCGCGCGTCAAACCGGCGAAGATGAAAATCCGGATCCATTCGCGCCGCAGGATCACGCCGGCGTACGACGAGTAGAACCTGATCATCCGTTCCTGAATCGGCACGGAGCGGTCCTTGATCAGGCTTTCCCAACTCGTGTCCCATTGATAGACCTCTTCGTACACGCGGTCGATCAAGGCTTCCTTGCTCGGGAAATAGCGGTAGAGAAGCGGCTGGGTCACGCCGAGTTGGCGCGCGAGTTCGCGGGTGCTGCCGGAGAAGCCGTGCGTGGCGAAGTGGTCGATGGCCTTCAGCACGATCTGGCGCTCCCGCACTTCGGGAGCCAGGCGGCGCGTGATGCCCTTCTCGATGTCGTGCACCTCGCTCTTCGACGCTGCGTCGACCGTCCGTACTTTTCTCGGCATGGTGTGTTCGGTACCCAGGATGTTCGGACGCATCATACAAAGATTACCCCGCTCTGGCTAGGCGAAGGCGCCCTGCGGCCGCGCTTGCCGAGCGGGCCGGAGGCCGGTTGGGAGCACGCGCAGCGCTCGGTTGCGATGTCCAGCGCGGTCAGGTCGGGGGCGAGGCCGGACGCGCTTAGTACAAATTTTTTGAACAGTACGTTCAGTTTTTTCCGCGCATGCGAGGTCGTCGCTGCTCTAGACTCCGGGGGATTCGACGCTGAGTGTTCTTTCCTCAGTTCTCCCCTCCGTCTTCCCCCAGTTGTTCCTTTATCCGCTGTGTTTGGGATGCTCAGGTAATGATTCACATTGGCCCGCTTCAGGTAGACGTTGAGCGTCGGGAAGTGTTTCTCGACGGCCAGCCTGTGCGCTTCGGCAGCCGCGCGTTCGACATACTGGCCGTGCTGATCGCCGCGAACGGCGGGCTGGTGTCGAAGAACGAGATACTCAAACAGGTCTGGCCGGACGCGATCGTTGAAGAGAACAATCTTCAGGTTCATATGTCCGCGCTTCGCAAGGTGCTGGGCGAAAGTCGCGGACTGATACAGACAGTGTCCGGACGAGGCTACCGGCTGGTTCAAAGGGCTTCGTCTGCGGCTGCCTTCAGCAACGCTAATGATGACGACAAGCTCGACGACGTCATGCAAGGCGGGAGCGTTCCGCACAACCTGCCTGTCAATTTGTCGGCGCTGATCGGACGGGACCAGGCGCTGGACGATGTTTCGCTGGCGCTCGCTTCGGCCCGCCATGTGACGCTCGTCGGCTCGGGCGGCATCGGCAAGACCCGTCTGGCCGTGGAAGTCGCACGCGGTTCGCTGGCGCGCTTTCCGGACGGCGTCTATCTGGTCGCGCTCGCCTCGACCTCCGATGCGAGTAGCGTCCTCGCGGCGTTCGCGGCCAGCATCGGCGTGAATCCGGCGAGCGGGCCGCTCACGCTCGCGCGCATCAGCAAGGAGTTCCGCGAGCGGAGCGTGCTGTTCGTGCTCGACAACTGCGAGCATGTGCTCGGCCACGCCGCGGAGCTTGCCGAGACGCTCCTCGGCGCCGGTCCCGCCGTGCGCGTGCTCGCAACCAGCCGGGAGGCGCTGCGCATCGTGGACGAACACCTGTACTGGGTCGCTTCGCTGCAGGTGCCCGCCCAGGACGAGCAGAGTCAGAATGTCCTGCAATGCAGCGCCGTCGAGTTATTCCTGTCACGCGCCCGCGCGATCGACGCGCGCTTCTCATTCGACGAAACAAGCATCCATCTGACCGGCATGGTATGCCGCCGGCTCGACGGCATACCGTTGGCCATCGAACTGGCAGCGGCACGCGCGGCGATACTCGGAATTGCGACACTGGCAAGCCATCTCGACGACCGCTTCGACATGCTGACCGGCGGCAATCGCACCGCGTTGCCACGCCACCAGACCTTGAAGGCGACGCTCGACTGGAGCCACGCGATGCTCGACGATGCTGAACGCACGACGCTGCGCCGGCTAGGCATCTTTGTGAGCAGCTTCACGATGGACGCTGCGATCGCCGTCGTGAGCGACGGCGCGTTGCGGGAACTCGAGGTGATCGCGGCGGTGTCGGGGCTGGTGGAAAAGTCCTTGGTGGTGAGGTGCATGGAGTGCGGCAGGGCGAGCTATCGCCTGCTGGAAACCACGCGTGCGTATGCGATGCAGAAGCTCGAGGATAACGGCGAGCAGCGCGTCGTCATGCTCAATCATGCGCGTTACTTCGCTGGTGTGCTGGAGCGCGAAGCGCTGAGCCGCGCGGACCCCGTGAGCGCCTTCGCCGACGGTTGGCATCAACAGATGCGCGTGCTGCTCGACGACTTGCGCATGGCACTGGGTTGGGCTCTATCGCCGAAGGGCGGCGAAGCGCTGGGCGAAACGGTGGTCGAAGCGCTGGCCGTGAAGGTCGTGTTTCTTCTCTATGAACTATCGATGGTCGACGAGTGCTGCACATGGGCGCGGCGGGCCCTCGATGCGGTCGCGGCGACCCACCATGGCTCGCGCTCGACCCGCCACCTCCGTGTGCATATGCAACTGAAAGCGGCGCTTGCGGCGGCTCTTCTCTACGTCAACGGACCGAACCAGGAAACCTTCGGCATCTGGTCCGAGGTTCTCGCCTCGGCGATTGCGCTTGGGGACCATGCGTTCGAAGCCCGCGCATTGTGGGGCATGTGGAACGCCAGTCAATCGTCCGGTGCGGCGCGCAATGCGCTGGCGTTCGCCGGGCGCTTCGCGTTGCTCGCCTCCGAGGCGGGCGACACGGGTTGCGCGGTGCTCGCCGACCGGCTGCTCGGCATCGCGTCGCATTACACAGGCGATCAACGGCAGGCCCGCGCGTCGCTCGAACAATTGCTGCGGCACGGCGACGGCTTGCATCAGCGCCTGCCGCTGGGCCAGTCCGTCGATCAACGGATCGTCGGCTGTGCGACGCTCGCGCGCGTGCTGTGGCTGCAGGGTTTCCGCGATCAGGCGCTGCGGCTCGCGGAGGATAGCGTGGCCGACGCTTGCGATCAGCAACAGGCGATGGTCACGAGTTATGTGCTGGTCGAGGCGCTTGTCCCGCTGGCGCTGTTGTCGGGCAAGCGGGACAGGGCAGCCCACGCGATCGCGTTGCTGAAGGAGGTGTCGGCGCGCGCGGGTTTGAACGTGTCGCAAGCGTGTTGCCGCTGTTTCGAGGAGTACCTGTGCTCGATGGACGACGTGTCACCCGAGCGCTTGCACGCTTTCCGCACCGCGCTGGACGATCTGGAGTCGCTCGAGTTCGGTGCGCCGCGCGCCATGCTCACGGGACAGTACAGCTTTGCGCTTGGCCGCGCCGGTCAGCGGGAAGAGGGCATTGCCGCCGTAGTGCGCGCGCTGGTTCAGTGCGACGAAACCGGCGACCATTGGTATGCCAGCGAACTCAGGCGCATCCACGGCGAACTGCTGCTGATGGAGCCGACGGGCGCGTCCCCGTCCAAAGCAATGGCAAGGGATGCAGAGGCGTGTCTGGTCGTTGCGTTGGAGGAGTCGCTGATGCAAGGCTGCCGCACGCTGCAATTGCGGGCCGCGACCAGCCTCGGCCGGCTTTGGCACGCGCAAGGCCAAAGTGCGGAGGCTGCACAGCTCCTGAAGTCGGCCTGTTCGAGACTGACCGAGGGTCTCGACTGGGACGATTTCAAAGCCGCTACCCATTTGCTGCAGATCACGGCTGCGGCCAGCGAGCAGGCCATTGCTTCCGCCAACGTTCCGGCCGCTGCACCTGCCGTGGCGGGTTCTTCCGACGCGCCGCCAGACGCAAGAATCAGCGAATGCGGTTAGGCGGCATTCATCTGGATCAGATTCCCGCCGGGGTCAAGCTCGCGACGGGCATGACCTGCACGGTGACGCTGCGGCCGCAGCGTGGCCATTGACCATTGATCTGACGACGGCGCACAAGGCACCACAAATTGAGTGCATGAACGCCGAAACCGTGCGAATTCGAAAACACCGCGAGCGCAACCGGTTCAAAGTAGTGGGCAGCGCGACATGGGCACGCCACACCACAGGCGCCCCCATCTTGGTGTAATTTATCGTTTTGAAACCAACGCAATTCTTGGAGAAAATTATCATGAAGGCAAAGTGGGCACTTGTATTTCTAGCCACGTCGGCGTTTGGTGCGGTGTGCCAGTCGGCAAGCGCACAGGTCGCGGGCACGCAGACCATCGGCGTCAGCGTGGAGGAGTCGCAGCTCATCGTCGAAGGCTGGAGTACCAAGAAGAGCCTGCTGGGCAAGAGCATCTATAACGACAGTGGTGAGAAAGTCGGGGTACTCCACGACATCATCATCGCGCCGGATAACGCCGCGTCGTTCGCGATCGTGGCGGCTCATCAGTTTCTCGGCGTGTCCCAGCACGACGTGGCGATTCCGATGTCGCAACTGGACTATGTGAATGGCAAGCTCGTGTGGGCGGGCGCCACGCGCGACGCGGTCAAGTCGATTCCAGCTTTTCAGTATGCGAAGGTCCGCGTCATTCCCGTGGCGCGCAAGGACTACGGTCAGCACTGACGGATGCGCTTGCGCGGCGGCCGGGGGCGGTAGCCGCGCAGCCGTGATTTTGGAACGATTAAGGAAAAATAAGTACCGCCCTTGACGTGGGCCCGCGCATGATCACATTCAGCTTAAAAGCTATCGGTCACCGGTAGGTCTGAGTGTCATGCGCGCTGACAGCCATCCTGGCCGTCATCCAGATGGACAGGCTTCCGGTATTCGTCAATGAACGCCGTTTCGAACGCCTATGTCCACGCCTGTCTGTTCCCTTTCGACCAACTTGGCCAATTGCCGGCTGCCGGCCTGTTGATCCGCCCGCCATGAAAAATTGCCGACGCGCTTCCCCCCCGGTGCGTCCCGACGTCCGCGTCGTGTCGACGCTCGCCGCCGTGATCGCGCTCGCCGTGTTCGGGATCGCCGCGCTGACCTCTCTTGACATCGCGGCAGCCGTGTTCTATGGGGTGGTGGTCTTGCTGGTCGCCTCGGCCGGCAACCGGCCGGCCACGATCGCGGCCGCGTGGGGCTGTGTGGCGCTGATGTTGCTCGGCTTCATGATCTCGCACAATGGCGCTTATTCTGGCGGCGCGATTGCGCGGTGCGCGGTGAGCCTGCTGGCGATCGCCACCACATCGAGACTGGCATTGAGAAACATGGCTGCGACGGCGATGTTGCACGAACAGGTAGAAATGCTCAATCTCGCTCAGGAAGCGCTCGCGCGCTCCACCGCGGAACTTGCTCACGTCACGCGCATCACCATGCTCGGCGAGATGGCTGCTTCGGTTGCGCACGAGGTTACGCAGCCGATCGCGGCTATCGTGACGTGCGGCGCTGCCGCGTTGCGCTGGCTGAACCGTCCTGCACCGGAGATCGACGAAGCGGCGCAATCTGTCACGCAGATGATCCGCGATGCGAAGCGCGCGGACGAGGTCATTCAGCGGATCCGTTCAATGGCCAAAAAGCGCGACCGTCTTCCGGCTACGGTCGATCTGAATGGGATCGTCGGCGAATCGATCGAACTGGTGCGGCTCGAACTCGAGCGCCATCGCGTCGAGCTGAAAAGCGACCTCGCGGCGCCCCCGCCCACGGCGTGCTGCGATCGTGTGCAACTACAGCAGGTACTCATCAACCTGATCATGAACAGCGTCCAGGCCATGGCCGATGTGACCGGGCCGCGCAAGCTCCGGATCGCCACGCGCCGGTTCGACCACGAGCATGTGCAGGTGATCGTGCAGGATTCAGGCACGGGGATCAGCGAGGAAAACAGCGGCCATTTGTTCAATGCGTTTTTTACGACCAAAGCCGAGGGCATGGGTATGGGGTTGTCGATCTGCCGTTCGATCGTTGAGGCACACGGCGGCCGTATCTGGGCCGAGTCGCCGGCAGCAGGCGGCGCGGTGCTGCAGTTCATTCTGCCCGTTGATGAAGGGAGATGTCATGAGCAGTGATGTGCGTAGCAATGCCGGCAGCGACGCGGGCTGCACCATGGTCTATGTCGTGGATGACGACGAGTCGATGCGCGAAGCCGTCAGCATGTTGCTGCGTTCGGTCGGGCTCGGTGTCGAAACCTTCGGCTCCGCGCAGGAATTCCTCGCCTACGACATGCCGGACGTGCCGAGTTGTCTGATCCTCGACGTTCGCCTCAAAGGTCAAAGCGGGCTCGCGGTGCAGGAACAGATCGCGGCAAGTCAACTCGGTTTGCCGATCGTCTTCATGACCGCGCACGGCGATATAGCCATGACAGTCAAAGCCATGAAGGCCGGCGCGAAGGATTTTCTGGCCAAGCCGTTTCGTGACCAGGACATGCTCGACGCTGTCGCGCATGCGCTGGCGAGCGACGAGGAGCGGCGCGAGGCCAGCCGGTCCGTCGCGGATCTGCGGCGTTGCTACGAATCGTTGACCGCGCGCGAGCGCGAAGTCATGGCCTTCGTTGTGGCCGGGCTGATGAACAAGCAGATTGCGGGTGAAATGGGTCTGAGCGAAATCACCGTCAAGATTCATCGCGGCCAGGCGATGCGCAAGATGGGTGCTCGTTCGCTCGCCGACTTCGTGCTGAAGGCGGAGGCGCTTGGTATCAAGCCGCCGCGGGGCATGGCGACGCCGGCGCGCAATTCGCGTACCTGAGCATCGTGCGGGACGGTCTGTTGTTGGTGCGTGGTTCACGCGGTCATGATGGGTATCGATCTCATACCTTCGTATAGGTCGTACTGGTCCTATAGGTCGCTCACCGCTTCTGGCAAAAGAACCGTTTCTATCCTGTCTCTGTCTTGTCTCAACCCGACATGCTCTGGCGCTCGCCGCGGCCAGGCGGGGTGGCGTGCTGTCCGCATCTTTTGCGGCGTGACTAAACCTGGATATGAGTCGACCCAACCATTGGTCATGGCGAGCAACCGTATGTAGGGCTAGTTGCAGTATTTCCAGTGCGATACCTTGGAAGCATCACAGTGCCGGATCAACCGGGCACCGTCTCACCACTCAATCGGATGACCAGATCATGATCAGCTCGTTGACTTTGCCCGCTGCGCACGTCGTCCAGAGGAGCCGGGGCAGCGCGATCGCCGTGGAGCATCAATGGCGTGCCCCCGGCGACGATCACGCCAACGCGCGGCAGCGAAGCAATATTCTCGTGTCGCGCTGGACCCGTAACGATGCCCAGCCGCTGGAGGTCGTCAATCCGGGTAGCGCCGCGCTCCATTGCGTCGCCATGAACCTGAAGTGCACATCGCTGACGTTCGTTCACGCTGGCGGGACGCTCGTGCGCGGTCGGGTGACGGCGGGCGCGGTGCAGATCACCGCACCGGAGGTACCGTGCAGCGCCGTGTTCGAGTCGCCGGGCGACGTACTGCATCTTTTCGTCTCCCAGCAGGTGCTAGGCGAATGCTTCGAGGACCTGTTCGGCCGCCCGCATGCGGGCGATATCCGTATCGACGATCCGAAGCTCGTGCGCGACCCTGCGCTCGAACGACTCGGTCAGGCGCTTGCCGTGTCGCAGTCTGACGACGCCGCGCTCGGCAAAGTCTTCACCGACAGCGTCAGTCTCGCAATCGTATCGCGCATGATCGCACGTCACTTCAC
Source organism: Paraburkholderia elongata (assembly GCF_013177735.1). Lineage (GTDB taxonomy): Bacteria > Pseudomonadota > Gammaproteobacteria > Burkholderiales > Burkholderiaceae > Paraburkholderia > Paraburkholderia elongata. The sequence goes on from NZ_WOEZ01000019.1 coordinate 21,667, forward strand.
GGTTGCGGAACGGCAGACCCGCGAAGCGAGTGCATTGCCGTCATGGCGGCTCAGCCGCGCGATGGAATACGTCGACGCGCACCTGTCCGAGTCGATCGGGCTTGCGGACATCGCCGGCAGCGCGGGGCTGACCCGCATGCATTTCGCTTCGCAGTTCCGTCGCGCGACCGGCATGCGACCGCACGAATACCTGTTGCGACGTCGGATCGAACGCGCACAGCATCTTCTAGTCGAGTCGAGACACAACGTGCTCGACGTTGCACTGAGCTGCGGCTTCCGATCGCAGGCTCACTTTACGACGGTGTTCAAACGCCTCGTAGGAGAAACCCCTTATTGCTGGAGGATGAAAGCGAATGTCGATCGCTAAACAGATTCACGCGTTTCTGGAAGTCAGCGAAACATTCTTGCGGCAGTCCGGAACCGGGCTAGTCAATGACGAATTGTCATCGCTGGAAGGCGTGGGAAGTGCTCGCGATGCCCGGACGCTGATGGCATGCGTACTGCTCAACTGGAAGACTTCAGCCAATGGCGGAAACGGCGGGGGTAACAGTGGCGGAAGCGGCCACGGCCACGGTGCCATCCCGGCGCGCGTACAGGACAGCGCTTGAGCAGCGCAACCGGACGCCCTGCCAGCCGTGCTGGATTGGCAGCCTCTCCAGAGCCACCTCGATGATCAACCGGACTATCCGAAACAGGAGTGCAATCATGCAGGCGAATGCGAATTTCACCGATCCCTGGATGCAAACCCTCGGTTTGCTGTCCGTCCTGTCCGGTGACACCGACTCCGGCGTCAACGACCTGGCAGCGGCCGTCTCCCAGAACGGCCGCAAGAACTGCGATCTGCCGGTCATGGGAAAACGCTTTGAAGTCCAGGTGCATGTGATCGACCGGCCGTCGCAGTCGACCGCGACGGTCATATGGCGCGACCCGACCCGCTGTTCCTATGGCGATCAGATCTGGCACGCAAGCCGCGCGCGCTTGGCCGGCGTGTGCGCCATGAGCGGACGCGCGATCCAGCCGGGCGACGCGATCTACAAGCCCCGTCCCTGCCGTCCCGCGCCGCTCAACACGGGTGCGATGATTCTGCGCACCGTACTAGACAATGCCGTCGCGCTCTGATGCAGCAAAGCCGACTAAGTCGGCTTTGCTGCAAAGGACCAGGCTGGACTTCGTGTACTCAATGCGTTGTTCACTCACCCGCGTGTGAACCGGTCAGCACTTTGCCGCGGAAGATGTAGTACTGGTAGAGGTTGTAGCCGATCATCACCGGAAAGATGAGTCCGATCCCGATCAGCATGAACACGAGTGTCGACGAATCGGATGCCGCTTCGACGATGCCGAGCTTGCCCGGAATGAAGTCGGGAAAGAGGCTGACCGCGAGACCAACGAACGACACGCCGAACAGGGCGACCGACGCGCGGAACGGCCCGCGCGAGCGTCCCATACTCAGCGAACCTATGACGTAGGCGAATGCGAACGCCGCAGCCGCACCGAGCCCAATCAGCAGATGAAGCACGCCGGGCTGGGTCCAGCGGTCGTGGCCGACGGCGCTGATGAACCAGGTCGCGGCGGTCAGCAGCGCGGCCGCGGCGACCGTGATGAAGGCGCTCAGCAGCGCGATCCGGCGCGCCCATTGTTCGAGCGATCCCACGGTCTTATTGACGAGGTAGGTCGAACCTAGCAGTGAATAGCCGGCCACCACGCCGACCGCTGAAACGGCGACGAACACGCCGCTCAGTTCGCCCGGCAACAGTCCCGTGATGACCTTGCCGAGCACCACGCCCTGGGCGATAGCGGCGATCAGACTGCCGATACCGAACGCCTTGTCCCACAGTGGACCGTGCGCCACGCTATGGCGGAATTCGATGGCGGCGCCGCGCATGATCAGACCCGCGATGAGCGCCATGACGGGCAGATACAGATCCTGCAGAAGCATTGCATACGCCTCGGGGAACGCCCCGAAAAGTGCACCGCCGAGCACGACGAGCCACGTTTCGTTGGCGTCCCAGACGTGGCCGATCGTCTGCACCATCACGTCGTGATCTTCGCGGCGTTTGCGTAGCAGGCTGAGTATGCCGATGCCGAGGTCGAAGCCGTCGGTGACGACGTAGAACACCAGCATCAGGCCGATCAAACCGAACCAGGTGAATGCGAGCGTCGTGTGAATCGAGTTGTCCATGAGATTTCCTCGTAACGGGAATGGGTTAGTACCCGGTGACGGCCGCCGCTGCTTCAGCTTTGACTGGCGCGGGCGGAGTCAACGTGAGATCGGGACCGGTGCGCAGCCAGTTGCGCGCGAGCACGAAGAAGGTGAGCAGCAGCACCACGTATAAGGCAAAGAACATCACCATGCTCAGGGTCACCGACGAGGGCGCCACGCTCGACACAGCGTCTTTCGTGCGTAGCAGCCCGTAGACGATCCAAGGCTGGCGGCCTACCTCGCGCACGATCCAGCCGGCCTCGACCGCCGCATAGGGCAGGGGAATGCACAGTACCCATGCGAGCAGCAGCTTGCGTTGAGCGAGCAGGCGCTCGAGGTTGCCGCGCGTCTTGCGCAGCACGTATGCAGTCCAGAACGCCAGTGCCATGAACGCGAAACCAATGCCGGCCATTACACGGAACGCGTAATACAGCAGCGGAATCATCGGCGGCTGGTCGGCCGGCGGGAAGTCGGTGAGGCCTTTGACCTGGCCGTGCAGCGTATGGGTGCTGAGAATGCTCAGCATGCCCGGCACTTCAATCGACCAGTCGTTGCGCTGCGCCTTCTGGTTTGGCCACGCGAGCAGCGACCATGACGCACCGGTGCCAGGCTTGTTCGTGATCCAGTTCCCCTCGATCGCCGCGCCCTTTGCCGGCTGGGTCTTGAACACGCTGCCGCCGCTCGAATCGCCGAGCCAGATCTGGATCGGCGCGGCGAATACGAGCACCAGCAGCGCAATCTTGAACGAGCGGGCGAAGAATTCCGGATTGCGGCGTTTGAACAGATTCCATGCGGAAATGCCGGCGATCACGAACATGCCGGTTTCGATCGCCGCGACCCACATGTGCGTGACGCCCCAGACCGTATCCGGATTGAAGATCGCGGCGGCGTAGTCGGTCACGACGATCTTGCCGTTCTCGACCGTAATGCCTGCCGGCGTCTGCATCCACGAATTGGCGACCATGATCCAGAACGCGGAGATGCTGGAGCCCAGCGCGACCATCGAGGTGGCGAAGAGATGCACGCCGCGCGGCACGCGTCCCCAGCCGAGCAGCATCACGCCGATGAAGCCCGCTTCGAGCATAAAAGCCATCGCGCCTTCGAAGCCGAGGATGTCGCCGAAGAACTGTCCGCCGTAACGGGAAAAACCGGCCCAGTTGGTGCCGAACTGAAACTCCATCGGGATGCCGCTGACCACGCCCACCGCGAAGTTCAGCGCCAGCAGCTTGCTCCAGAAGCGCGCCTGCCGGTAGTAGTCGATGTTGCCGGTGCGCAGCCACAACACTTCGATCAGTACGAGGAAGGCCGAAAGACTGATGGTCAGAATCGGCCACATGATGTGGAAAATCGCTGTCATTGCGAACTGGGCGCGTGACAGATCGAGGACGTCACTGAGATGCATGAGGAACTCCCGCGGTTTGAAGCGTGACCTGACGTTCGTTGAGGAACATCAGGTGAAAGCATGGCTCGCCGTCGAGCACGGCTCTTGTTCAAATGCCCGCCCGTTTCGTATTCGCACGCCGCTTGCTGCGCGCGCCGAACGCGCCTCCTTACGCGCCGTGCGTTTTGTAAACCGCGAAGGCGATCTGACAAGAGCGGCGGATCACGTCGCCGAATAATGTTTTCAACGCGGAGCGGCTGCATGAAGGTAGGCGGCAGGGTCCCCGCGGTCCTCGCGTCAGAACGAGTCAGATTCCGAGAAGAAACCTGGAGAACCATCATGCGATATCTGGACAATCCGCAGCACGACATGAATCGAAGCGATCTGGCGTTTCTGCCGGACGCCGGTCTGGCCGATATGAAGGGGTGGGATACGTCCGATCTGCCAACGCCTGAGTTGACTCTCGGGCGATGGACGCGAAGGGTCGTCGTCGCTACGGCCGTCTGGTCGGTCTGCGAGCTTCCATTCGAGGTCTGGTTCAGTCGCACAGCACGGGAGGTGGTGTGCTGCGTCGCCGCAAAGCTTCTATGGCTGGCGCTCGTGTTCTTCGTTCTGACCGGAAGCCGTTCAGCGCGCGTCGCCTATGCGTTTCTTTGCACGATTGGATTGATGGCCGTTGCATTCGGCCTGCCTGCCGAATACCGGGTGTTTCCTCTGGGATTCATACTGTCTTCGGTGGAGTGCGTTTTAAAGGCAACGGCATTCGTTTGTATTGTGTCCGAGGGCATCTATCCCGAGGAGGCGTGATTCTGCGTGCCCCGCGCTTGACCGGGAGCATGAGGCAGTCATACCAAGGTGTGATGTAAGGCCGCTGGCTGCGCGCGGTCACTGTGCCGGAGGCCGTCATTGGCGGGCACGCACCAACCGTGGGCACCGTATCCCTATGGATAATAGTTTCGGATGAATTTCCCAATTAGTATGGTTCTAACGACGCAAGCCTCGCACCGGCCGCGTTAGTGCAAAGGGTGCAGTCGTCGAACGTGCCCGTCCCGCTAATCAACCAGGCGTGAGTGCAGCATGATAAAGATCGGTCGAGTAACAGTGTCGTTGGAAATGCGCGAGGCATACCTGGATGACCGGCTGCTGCAGGTCGGCTCAAGAGCATTCGATATCCTTGAACTGCTGATTGAGGCGCGCGGCAAGACTGTCACGAAAGACGAGATTCTTCGACGCGTGTGGCCGCATTCGGTGGTGGAAGAAAATAATATCCATGTCCAGCTTTCGGCGCTCAGGAAGATCTTAGGCGCTGACAAGCTCACGATTCGCACGATCTCGGGGCGGGGCTACCGGCTCACCGTCCCGACGGAAGGGAATGAGGCAGCCGCCTTGCCCGGAGCTGCCCAGGGCGGACAAACGGGCGCGACGCGTCTGAACGGCCTGCCGGTCTGCCATGCGCCCTTAATTGGACGCGACGGTGCAATTGCTGAAATCACGCGGGCCCTGAATGGGACGCCGATTGTCACCTTGCTCGGGCCGGGGGGCATCGGCAAGACACAACTCGGTATTGCGGTGGCGAGCTCAATCGCGGCTGCGTCGGACCTGGAAGTGTGCTTCATCACGTTGGCCGCGGTGGACAATGCTCAGGGCGTCGTGAGCATGATCGCCGAAGCGCTCGGCGTCGGCCGTGCCGCAGACGACGTCACGCTACATTCGCTCGTCGCCGCGGTCCAGGGACGCAAATTGCTGCTCATGCTGGACAACTGCGAGCACGTGATCGAGTCGGCGGCAACCGTGTGTGAGCTGCTCGTCCAGGCAAGCGCGGACCTGCGCATTCTGGCGACGAGCCGTGAGCCGCTGCGAACTCGGGACGAGAAATTCTATTGGGTCGCGCCGCTCGACACCCCAGATGCGGAGGCGGGCTCGCAGGCGATTTTAGCCAGCAGTTCGGTAAGGATGTTTCTGGCGCAGATGCGTGCACTCAATGCCGACGTCGAGACCGACCCTGGCAGCCTCGAGATGGTCGCGACGATCTGCCGCCGGCTCGACGGCGTGCCGCTTGCTCTCGAACTGGCAGCGTCCCGTGCAGCAGTGTTCGGCATCCGCAAGACGGTTTCCGGGCTCGACGACCGGTTCCAGTTTCTGACGGGCGGGCGCCGTACTGCGCCGCCGCGGCAGCAGACGCTGGAGGCTACGCTCGAATGGAGCTATCAGCTTCTCGGCGCGACGGAGCGGATCGTGCTGCACAGGCTCGGTATTTTCCCAGCAAGGTTTTCCCTGGAAGCGGCCTGTGCCGTCGCAGCCTGTGAACGGTTATCGTCCCACGAAGTGATGGAGGCGATCGTAGGCCTTGCCTCCAAGTGCGTCGTCATGACGACCTTCGACAGCAAGACCAAAGAGTACTTCCTGCTCGAAACGACGCGCGAATATGCCTTGCGCAAACTGTACGAATCGGACGAGGGGGATGAAGTGCTGACGAGAAACGCGACCTACCTAGCGCCGTTTTACGAGCCGCCTTACGAGCAGCCTTACGGGCGCGGTTTCAGGGCGGCGACGCTCGGTAACAGCCTTGCGGCAGAATCCGTCGCATCGAGATGAAGTGAGTGCCAATGCGGCCTGGAAAGGACTTTTCGGAGTTTGGTCTCATGTACCATGACGGCACTCAAATCCCAATCTTTCTGGAATCTGAAATGCCTGGTCCTTCGGAGCGCGAATCGATCGTCTATGTGATCGACGACGAAGAAATGGTGCGCGACGCGCTATGGCGCCTGCTGCGCTCAGCGGGTTTCAACGCGCAGGTTTTTGCGTCGCCCGCGGAGATACTTTCGAAAGAGTTGCCCAGCGTACCGATGTGCATCCTGCTGGATATGAACCTGCAGTCCACGAACGGCTTCGACGTTCAAAGCCAGCTCGCGCAGAAGGGCGTGCAGGTGCCGATTATTTTTCTGACCGGGTACGGTTCCATTCCGATGTCGGTGCGTGCGATCAAGGCAGGGGCGCATGAATTCCTCACCAAACCTATCGACGACGAAGAACTGCTCGACGCGGTGAGGCGGGCGCTCGCACAGGACGAGGCCAACCTCTCGGCGCGCGCATTCAATGCGGAGGTGCTGCAGCGTGCCGCGTCGCTGACGCCGCGTGAAATGGATGTCTTCGAACTTGCGGTGGAAGGCAGGATGATCAAGCAGATCGCGCATGAACTGGGCACGCAGGAAGTGACGGTGAAGGTTCACAAACGGCGCGTGATGAGCAAGATGCGGGCAAAGACGCTCATCGAGCTGGCAAAAATGTGGGAATTGATACGTCGGACGCGATGATCATCCTGAAGCAGTAAATATCGCGCCGGATATTTGTCTCTGTTACTACGTCGGCGCAATTGGAGTATTGGCAGCTATGAGCTTTGTTTGCATCGTCGACGATGACGCCTCGGTACGAAGTGGCGTTGGAAACCTTCTTAAGGCAGTGGGTTATGCGACTGTGACTTTCTCATCGGGAGAGGAATTCCTCGCCTCCCCGGTGGTCGACGATGCGCTGTGTGTTTTGCTCGACCTTAAAATGCAAGGCATGCAGGGTCTCGAAGTGCAACGGCAACTGAACGCGGAACACCGGCGTATCCCGGTTGTGTTCATGTCCGCGCATGGCGACGACGAGGCGGTGCGGCGGGCGATGCAGCACGGCGCGGTCGGTTTCCTGCGCAAACCCTTTGCGGAAGAAGTACTGCTCGACTCGATCGAGCTTGCTATTGGGCGCAAGAGCGGGGGGCACTGAATTCAGCCCCGCGAGAGCCGACGCTTAGTTCATGGTCGGGTAGTCGGTATAGCCAGTCACATCCCCACCGAAAAAATGGACACTATCGGCGGCATTCAGCGGGTGTCCGTCGCGCAGACGGGCCGGCAGGTCCGGATTCGCGATAAAGGGCCGTCCGAACGCAATGATGTCGGCCCGGCCGCTGGCGATCGCCTGTTCGGCCGTTTCACGGTCATAGCCGCCGGCAATCATCAGCATGCCTTTGTATTCGCCTCGTAGCAGTTTGATAATGGCGTCCCACCGCGGGTCGAAGTTCTCGTCCTTCACCGTACCCACCATCGCTGGTTCGACGAGATGCAAATAGGCGAGACCATATTCATTGAGTCTTCTCACGATGTAGCCGAACGTTGCCTCAGGCGTTTCATCGCCCATACCCATGAAACGTCCCATGGGGGTGAGGCGAACTCCGACGTTTTGCGGACCCACTTCGTCGCTGACAGCGGCGACGACTTCAAGCAGCAGGCGGGCGCGATTTTCGATGCTGCCGCCGTAGCTGTCCTGCCGATGGTTGCTGTTGCTGTTGATGAATTGGTCCAGCAGATAGCCGTTCCCAGCATGAATTTCAACGCCGTCCATGCCGGCCGCGATCGCGTTGCTTGCAGCACGCCGGTAGTCGGCGACGATTTCTCGTATGCCTTCAACTGTCAGTTCCTGCGGCACCGGTACGTCACCCCACACGCCATTGCCGGCCTCGTCGAGAATAAACGTCTTTCCGGGCACGGGCATGGCGGTCGGCGCAACAGGCAGGCTGCCATTCGGCTGGAACACGGGATGCGAGACACGGCCGACGTGCCACAACTGAAGGAACATGTGGCCGCCTTCTTCATGGACAGCCTTGCTGACAGCACGCCAGCCTTCAATCTGCTGTTCCGTATGGATACCCGGCGTCCACGCATAACCTTGACCTTGCTGTGAGATCTGCGTTGCTTCACTCACGATCAGTGCCGCGCTGGCGCGTTGCCGATAGTATTCGACGTTCAGGTCCGTCGGCACGTTTCCCGGTTGACCGGCACGCGAGCGCGTCAGGGGGGCCATCGCAACGCGGTGATCGAGGGAGAGGCGGCCCAGTTTGATCGGGTTAAAAAGGTGCTTCGTCATGGTGTATCTCCGTCAAAGATGTGAGGCGCGCCTTGCAGCTCCGCCATTTGCATTTCAAGGCATAGCCTGATGCAGCGCGCCTTACCTGATCCTTCCGCAACGAGACTGTGAGACGTCGTGTTCGTCGTTGACGGACATGCCGCGATGCTGCATGTCTGCGCGGTTGGTTGATGTGTGTAAGGGTAGGAGAGACGGGGCTGGGGCGGAATCCCAACGGCACGCTACACACCATTGCGTGGTGCGCAAAGATTGAGGAGGGTGTTGCCGGCGTTTGCCGGCATCTACCGAATGCCAGTTGCCGATGATTGACGTAAGAACCGGTTCAGAGATCGGCACTCTGCGTGAGCGGTCACTGAGGGCTGCCCGCCAGTTCGGACACGAAATCGATAAACGCATTGACTCTTCGCGATCCCCGCTGATTCGGTAGATACAGCGCGCTCACGACAGCCCGTGCGTCGTTCGGTCCCGCCTCGTACTCGGCGAACAGCCGGGTGAGGGCGCCTGACTGAACGTCCGACGCCACCAGCCAGTCGGGAAGCAACGCGATGCCCATACCGTCCAACGCGGCTTCGCGCAATACTTCGGAACTGTTTGCCTTGAGTCTGCCCGTCACCGGCACGCGCTTTTCTTCCTTGTCACGCGAAAACGTCCAGACTTGAGGTTCTGTCGTGTAGGTGAATCGAAGGCATTCATGGTCTACCAATTCGTCAGGAGACTTGGGATAGCCTGCTCGATCGAGATATTCGCTGCTCGCGACAAGATAACGAGCGAAGATGGCGACGCGCTTGCTGACGACGTCGGCCGTGGCAGCGACCTCACCAAGGCGAATAGCGACGTCTATTCGCTCGCTGACCAGATCGACAAAGGCATCGCTCAGTTTGACGTCCAACTCCAGCTTTGGATATTTTTTCAGAAACGCTGCGAGGGAAGGTGCGATCCGTCGGGAGCCGAATGCGACGGGCACGGAAACGCGTAGTGGGCCCGACGGTTCATCGCCTCTGTCCGAAACTGACGCATCGGCGTCGGCCATATCTTCGAGCAGCTTTTTCGCCTTGGCGTAGTAGGAGGTTCCCGCGTCGGATAAGGTCACCTGGCGGGTGGTCCGATTCAGGAGTGCCGCGCCAAGCTCCTTCTCAAGCGAATCGACAGAGCGCATGACCGAAGATGTTGCCAGATCGAGGCGTCGTGCCGCACTCGAAAAACCGCCTGTCTCAGCGACTTCCACGAACGCCCGAAGCGACAATAGCTTGTCCATAATTTTGGCCCATACAGTTTGCTGTTTCGCGGTGGGAACGCCATGCGGCGAGCGCGGTCAACTTTCTCAATGTATCAGAGCCATTACGCTGAGTGGCGAAAAGCGGCTCCGTGCACGAGATTAGTTGTTCTGAGTAGACTACGCCGTTCGCCTCATCTCATTGTCTGGCACGCAAAGGTGCATTGCCTCATGTTGCCATTCTTATCGGCCGGCAACCGCGCTATCGTGCCTCTGCAAACAATCCCTTTTGGAGATGTTCGATGAACAGGCTGAATATCGAGGTGACATACGACTTCATTTGTCCATGGTGCTGGATCGGCGAGGAAAAACTGAAGAAGGCGATTCGCGAAGCGAACGCCGGCGAGCAAACGAAACTCGTGTTCGTTCCTTATGAATTGAATCCGGGTATGCCCGTGGAAGGGCTCGACCGTAAAGAATACCGGTCAGCGAAGTTTGGGAGCTGGGCGCGCTCGCAAGCAATGGATGCTCAGGTCACGGCGGCCGGACGTCAGGTCGGTCTGGAATTCAACTATGCGCTGGCGAGGCGCACGCCGAACACGCTCGCCGCGCATCGGCTTGTATGGGTATTGCAACAAAGACATGACGTGACGGCGTTGGTGGAGGCGACTTTCTATGCGTATTTTTCCGCTGGCCGCGATATTGGAGACGTCGCCGTGTTGACGGAGATTGCGGTAGCCGCCGGCTTCAAGAAAGACAAGGTCGAAGCGTTCTTTGCGTCGGACAATGGCGTGGACGAAGTGCGTGCGCTAGAAGCTCAGGCGATCGAGCATGGCGTCAACTCGGTACCGTCGGTGAAGATTGGCGACGAAATTATCAGCGGCGCACAGTCTGTCGCTCTGTTTCGGGTAACGCTTGAGGATGCCCTGAAACCCAGCGCGACCGCGGCGTAAGCAGAGCCGCGGTAGCCATGGGCTGTTCGCCTCGCAGATTGGGCGGCAGCCCATGGCCACTGCGGCGCTGCACATTCAGAAACTTTAATTCGACGGCGAGTTTGCATTGGGTCAGCATGCGCAGAGAAGAAAGTGCAGCGGTGCCGCCCACAAGAGCAACGTCCAGGTTGTCTTCGAGTCGTCTGTCTCAGCGATCTATGGCGATACCCAGCTTGAAGCGCTGCAACTCACGAACAAGGCGGGTGGAACCCAGGTTGTTTCGGCGGACCGCCTATTCGTATGTATTGGTGGCGCGCCTCCTTGAGAAGCGTTCCGTCGCGACAATCGCCGGCACGTCGACAGCAGAATCAGCCTCGCTTAGATATTCCATGCTAGGATTCTTGGACACTTGGCAACGGAGGCGACAATGGCTGACACCATCGAAGGCATTAGTGTCGCAAATGACGGCGAGGCCGTTAAGTTCGGCATCAGAGTCGACAGCGTCCACCACTTCTGCACTGTGAGCAGGGAAGTGCTTAAGGAATTGTCGCAGCCGGGTGGCCACAAATCCGACTTGTTGCAGGAGTTCGAACGGCACCGCGAGTTGATCTACGAGAAGGCCGCGCTTGCGATTCGAAACGGTTTGAGGGGCGACCCGCTACCGCTTACCATCGACCTCTTCCTCCCTTAACGCAAAACGCAAACCTCACCGGGGGGTGACATCAGTTCGCCCTCCTATACTCGATCGCGCAATTGGGTTGATGCCAGCGATCGAGACCTACTCCCTGTTTTTATGCACTAAGTGGCTTGCGGTAGACAGTTCCATGATGAGCGGAAACGACCTGGTCGACCGCGCCGGGTGTCGCTTCGTAAGCCTCGAGGATGATTGCAAAACATCCCGGCGCAAAGTCACCGCTTACGGAATCGACGAATTCATGATCGAGTATATCGATGAGCGCAACGTCAGCTAGCCCTGTACTTGCTCCTATCGTGAAGCCGAGTATCGCGCCGGATGGCCCTCCGAGCATGCCGATCAGGGAGCCCGTTATGGCACCGATTACAACACCCCAAAATGGCTGTGTCTTTGTACCAAGCAAGGTCACTTTCCCAGCCAGGTCCTTTTGAACCATCACACCGCTCTCGATCTTAAAGCTCGGATCTTTGCCCTCGAGAACCTGCCGGAAGGCGAACCGATCTATGGCGAAGATGACCTGACCGACCGCAGTTCACGGTTCCTCGCCGCCGAGATTCTGAGTGAGAAGGTATTCCGCTGGACTGGCGACGAACTGCCGTACACCAGTACGGTTGTGATCGAGAAGTTCGAGGAGGAAGGGCGCCTGAAGCGCGTCTTCGCGACGATCCTCGTCGAGCGCGACTCGCAAAAGGCGATAGTGATCGGCAAGGATGGGGCGAAGCTCAAGCAGATCAACACGGACGCGCTGATCAATCTTTCGCTCGACGATGAGTTGAAGCTGGTCGAGGCATTGTCCAAGGCCAAAGATGCGGCAAATGGATAACTCCGGCTTGACAAGCAGCGGGATGGTCAGCTGATCGGCCCGGCGATATCGCCGGCGAGCAGCAATTGCGGGAGTTGCGAGAACGACCATCCGCCCGGCACGCGATCGAGTATCCAAACCATGTCGAACCGGTCTTCCGGCCACGTTGCAGGAACTGCTGGAGCGCCGGGCACGTGTCCGATTAGCGACGGCAGCACTTTGTGCTCCCATGCAATCAGCACGACGCCGGGTTGGGCCAGCACGTCCCTCATTAGCGCTTGCCCGTCGTCCTTCAGGTGCGCCGTGACGTAGTTCACCTGCGATGTTTCTTGCAGCAGCGCAACCAGAGGTGCAACTGTCTGCATCGCCCGCTTGCTCTTGCTGGCTGGACCGTTCCCCGGCGCGAACACGGTGGCCGGCGTCAGTCGCGCAGAATGCGTCTCGTGAATCGGACAGAAGAATCGTGCCAACGCGCCGGCACGCTGCCAGCCGCGAACCGCGAGGCTTTCGTCGTCGGCCTTACCGTCCGCTTCGATCCCGATACCCTCGCTGGCGGTTGGCTTCTCCGCGTGCCGGATAAACATGATTCGTTCGGGTGCCATGCCGCCTCCGTGGTGTTGTTGAAGCCTGTTATTTCAGTACAACCAACAGTATCAACCAGTTATTCGCCCGCAGCGACAAGCTCGCCTGCTTCCCTGTTTTTTTGCGGGAATGCGGACGATAATATCGCTGTCGCGTGACAGCAAGGAGTGGCGCAATGTCCGAAAGCTCGTCCTCAACGGCCGGAACCGATTTCACGCAAGGCATTCCGGCGACAGATATCGCTGATGGTCAGATGGTGACAGGCCGCGTCGGCGAAGAAGCTGTGCTGCTCGTGCGTCAGGCCGGTGAGTTGTTTGCTATCGGCGCGACGTGTCCGCATTATGGTGCTCCACTGGCTGACGGCCTGCTGGTCGCGGACACGATTCGATGTCCCTGGCACCACGCGTCTTTCAGTCTTCGTGCAGGCGAGCTTCTCCGGCCACCCGCTCAGGACGATCTGAAATGCTGGCGTGTGGAACAGCGCGACGGCCGGGCTTTTGTATGCGAAGCGCTGCCTGCGGTACGGCCACCCAAGTTGACTGCAACGCAGCTTCCCGAATCGGTGGTGATCATCGGCGGTGGTGCAGCCGGAAACGCGGCGGTTGAGACTTTGCGACGAGAAGGCTATCAGGGGCCGGTTACCCTGTTGAGCGTCGATAGCGCATTGCCCTACGACCGGCCGAATCTGTCGAAGGACTACCTCGCGGGAACCGCGCAGGCCGATTGGCTCCCTTTACGATCCCCGGCGTTCTACACAGATCATCACATCGATGCGAGATGCAACATTCGCGCCGTTAAGCTCGACCCGGCGCAAAAAGCCGTCACGCTTTCGGACGGCAGCCGGGTGACGTACGGTGCACTGTTGCTAGCCACTGGCGCCGAACCGATACGTCTCACGGTACCCGGCGCAAACCTGCCGCACGTGGCCGTGCTTCGCACGCTCGCCGACTGCGACGCCCTGATCGCGCGTCTCGGTACAGCACGTCGATGCGTCGTGGTCGGCGCGGGCTTCATCGGGCTCGAAGTCGCGGCCTCCTTGCGAACGCGCGGATTGGAAGTGCACGTCGTCGCACCCGGTGCGCATCCGATGGAACGCGTCCTCGGCGGGGCGCTCGGCAAGATGATCAGAGCGCTTCATGAAGCGCACGGGGTCACTTTTCATCTCGGATCCACAGTCGCCGAAATTGAATCGGATCGCGTGAAATTGTCGACCGGCGTGGAACTGGCCGCCGATCTGGTGGTGACCGGGATCGGTGTTCTCCCTGAGGTGGGCCTGGCACAGGAGGCCGGCCTCGCAGTGGATCGCGGGGTGGTGGTCGATGAATTTCTGCAGACGAGCGTGGGAGGCGTTTACGCCGCGGGTGATATCGCACGCTGGCCGGACCACAGAACGGGCGATCGCATCCGCGTCGAACACTGGGTGGTGGCAGAGCGCCAGGGCGTGGTTGCGGCGCGAAATATGCTTGGAGAACGGCAGCGCTTCGCTGCGGTCCCTTTCTTCTGGACCCAGCACTACGATACGGCGATCAACTACGTGGGCTATGCGGAGCAATGGGATCGCGCCGACATTGACGGCGACCCAGGCGCGCATGACTGTACGGTGAGCTATTGGTACAAGAACAAGCGGCTCGCGGTAGCAACCGTCGGGCGGGATCTGGATAGTCTTCGAGCAGAAGTTACGCTCGAGCAGGAAACGCCTGTATGACCCGGCTTGTTTAAAGCCTGTGCGATGTAACAACCTGGACGGAGAGTTGACGAGTTCAATCGAATTCCAAATCATAGGGAGCGTCATGGCCAGAACCGGGGTCCAGACCGAGCCCATCAACCGCGGTTTACTCACTCTCCAATGGGGACTCAATAATGACAGTCGAACACCTTCCCAATCCGCGAATCAAGGAACGCGAAAAAACTGGACCGCACCTTACCGAGCAGGAGCATTTGGGCTTGAACGGGCGAATCGCCCTCATCGTCACCAACGCTGTTGGCACGATGTGGTGCGCCTACGTCTTTGCGGCGATGACCCTGATCAGCTTGCCATCGGCTATCCAGGGCGGAGTGTCGACGCTAATCGCCTGGATCGCTCAGACGTTTTTGCAGTTGGTGCTGCTGTCCGTCATTATGGTGGGCCAAAAGGTTGCGGCCGCAGCCTCAGACAAGCAGGCGCTACAAACCTACAGGGACGCTGAGGCGCTCTTGAAGATTCAGGATGAGATGCACCGGCTCATCGAGATCAACAATGCGCTAACCGAAGCGATCCATCGCGCGGTTATGGCAAAGGGAACCTCAACGGCCGAGCAGTCGAACGTTTCCGGCGACGCCAGGCCGCCAGCGTGATTGTGGGCAAACTTACGTTTACGTTCCGGTGGCCCAATGAGCGGTAGCGCATGCGTCGACCCGTCGAAGGTGGCTCAAACCGATACCATGAATCGGTAAACCGACCGTGGCTGCTGCATCTGCTCGACGACGATCTCGTGCTGGTCGGCGCGCCGGGCGTGGACGTCGGCGACCTGAGCAAGGTACGCGACCGGCCGGTTGGCGTGCTGGACCATAGCGGCGCGCAGGCGCTGCTTGCGAGTCTCGGCTTCACGCGCATCGCCGCGCAGCGCGAGGAGTGGATGAACGCGAAGCGTATCAAGGACCGCACGATCGACGCGTGGGTGGCGCCGCGCATGATGGTCGTGCACGCGGTGCGCGAGGTGCGCGGCAACCTCGACGTCTTGCAGTTCGGCCAGGTGATCCGCCGCTCCGAGCTGTGGCTCGCGGCGTCGAAGTCGTTGCCCGATGCCGAAGCAAAGCGCTGGCAGGCGGCATGGGCGGCGATGCAGGCCGACGGCACCGTCGAGCGCATCATCCGCGCCGATCAGAACCCGGCGATCAACCCGGTCGACGAGGAAAAGCGCATCATCCGGGAAGAACCCTTCCGTTGAGCGGAGACGTCATGACTCAGAACGTGCAACTCGCGACGCTCCTGCAGACCTCGCAGGGCAAGATTGTCAGCGCGTGTGACGCGGTACGGTTGATCCGCGACGGCGATACGGTGGCGACCGGCGGCTTCGTGGGCATCGGCTTTGCCGAGGAAGTCGCGCTCGCGCTGGAGGCGCTGTACCTGGCGAGCGACGACGCGTACCCGCAGGCCGTCGGCAAACCGCGCAACCTGACGCTCGTGTATGCCGCCGGCCAGGGCGACGGGCGCGACAAGGGCCTCAATCACCTGGCGCACGAGGGCCTCGTCAAGCGCGTGATCGGCGGCCACTGGGGGCTCGTGCCGAAACTGCAGCGCCTCGCGACGTCGAACCAGATCGAAGCCTACAATTTGCCGCAGGGTGTGATCTCGCACCTCTTTCGCGAGATCGCCGCGGGCAAGCCCGGCTATCTGTCGCGGATCGGGCTCGGTACCTTCGTCGATCCGCGCAAAGGCGGCGGCAAGCTCAACGAGCGGACCACCCAGGACCTGGTGCGCCTGATGCCGATCGACGGCGAGGAGTACCTGTTCTACAAGGCGTTCCCGATCCAGGTCGGCATCATCCGCGGCACGACCGCCGATCCGGACGGCAACGTCACGATGGAGCGCGAGGCGTTGACGCTCGAATCGCTCGCCATCGCGATGGCCGTGCACAACTCCGGCGGCATCGTGATCGTGCAGGTCGAGCGCATCGCCGAGCGCCACGCGCTACCTGCGCGCGAGGTCAAGATCCCCGGCGTGCTGGTGGATTGCGTTGTCGTCGCGCGTCCGGAAAATCATTGGCAGACCTTTGCCGAGCCGTACAGCCCGGCTTTCAGCGGCGAGTTTCGCGTGCCGCTCGCGCATGCCGAGCCGATGCCGCTCACCGAGCGGAAGATCATCGCGCGCCGCGCCGCGCTCGAACTGGATGCGAACAGCGTCGTGAACCTGGGCATAGGCATGCCTGAGGGCATCGCTGCGGTCGCGAGCGAAGAGAAGATCATCGACCTGCTGACGCTGACCGCGGAACCCGGCGTGATCGGCGGCGTGCCCGCCGGCGGTCTGAACTTCGGCGCGGCGGTCAACACGCAGGCGATCATCGATCAACCTTATCAGTTCGACTTCTACGATGGCGGCGGGCTCGATATCGCGTTCCTTGGCCTAGCGCAGGCCGATGCCGAGGGCAACGTCAACGTCAGCAAGTTCGGCCCGAAGCTCGCCGGCGCGGGGGGCTTCATCAACATCAGCCAGAGCGCGAAGAAGGTCGTGTTTGTCGGCACCTTCAACGCGGGAAAGTTGCAGGTGCAACTGGATGACGGGCAATTGCGCATCGTCGACGACGGCGAGGTCGCGAAGTTCGTGCAAGCGGTCGAGCATTGCACGTTCAGCGGCCACGTCGCGAGCGAGCGCGGACAGCGCGTGCTGTTCGTGACCGAGCGTTGCGTACTGCAACTGACGCCCGGCGGGCTGGAGCTGATCGAAGTGGCGCCGGGCGTGGATCTCCAGCGCGACGTGCTCGACCGGATGGCGTTCACGCCGATCATCAAGGGCACGCCGGCCCTGATGGACGCGCGCATCTTCCGTCCTGAACCGATGGGGCTGCGTGACGACCTGCTGCGGCTGCCGCTGCCGAACCGCTTCGCGTACGACACCGAGCGCAATACGCTGTTTATCAACTTCGAAGGGCATAGCGTGCGCAGCGTTGCCGACATCGACGCGATTCGCCAGCAGGTCGAGGCGCTGATCGAGCCGCTCGGCCGGCGCGTGCATGCGATCGTCAACTACGACAACTTCAGCTTGCTGCCGGAGCTGGAAGATGCCTATGCGGAGATGGTTAAAGGCCTGGTCGAGCGTTACTACACGACGGTATCCCGCTATACGGGGAGCAGCTTCCTGCGGGCGAAGCTGGGCGACGCGCTGCATCGGCGTGGCTTGTCGCCGTATATCTTCGAGAACGCGCAGCAGGCGCGGAACTCGAGCGCCTGATATGTCACGCGATGCTGGGCGTCCTGCTCCGGCAGGCCGCTAACTCGTCTTCGATCCTCGCACGCCTGTCGCGGGGACATTGGCCGTAACGCCCGGCAATTGCTAACTGTTGTTAAATCGGTGACCGGGCTGAGCGGTCCCTGTCCGCGAAGATAGTGGACTCGGTCAGTTAGACGATAACAAGCCTGACAGGTAGTCGGGGAAGCGAAATAAGGAATTGATTGTCGTGCCGCGCCATTCCTGAACAACGGCAAGCAGACGAACTGTTCGTGACTCCCTCTGCAATCAGTCATCAGATCAAGCTTCTGGAGGATTAATTGGGCGTGGGGCTCTTTCATCGCGTGCGGCCTCTTAATTCGGTGACCATCAAGTAACAAGCTGCTGCTCGTGGGTTTTGTATGCAGGCGCGAATCGTGGCACGATGGTTTTTTGACCTGGTGTGATTCTGGGCGATCGGCGGTAGTACGGGTATATCGCTCACGTGTCGAAACTATCTATGCATCGCAGGCGTTTTGTATTGGCTGCACTGGGTGCGGCAGGCGTGACGCTTCGCGCGCATGCAGCACCAGCAGACTCATTCGATATCGTTTACCCACAATACCGGCCTGAAGATCGGGCGCGTGCGACCTTTCCACTGGCGGTGCTCGACCTCGCGATGAAAGCGGCAGGCGTCGAGTACGTCGCGCGGCAGGCTGACGTCCTGATGGAACGGGGGCGTGCGCTGGCGGAACTGGCTGGCCGCGGCCATGCCATCAATCTGCTTTGGACGAGCATGGACGCAGAGGCGGAACGAGGCTTGCCCGTGGTACGGATTCCGATCAATCGCGGCCTGATCGGTTACCGGGTTTTTATCATACGAAAAGATCGTCAGGCTGAATTCGACAGGGTGCAGAGCCTGTCCGATCTGAAGGCCTTGACGGGCGGTCAGGGCCTTGGCTGGGTCGATACGGAAATCATGAAGGCAGCCGATCTGAACATAGCGACGGTTCCCTACGAGACGGTGTTCGACATGATTCAGGGTGGCCGGCTCGACTATTTTCCGCGCGGTGTCGTTGAAGCTTTCGCGGAACTGGACGAGCCACGGCACAGGGACCGGAACCTGGTCGTTGAGAAGCGCCTGCTTCTGAAATACCGGTCGGACTTCATTTTCTATGTCTCCGCGGAGCACGAAAGCTTGGCCCAGACCATTAATAGAGGGCTGGTGAAGGCTTATCTCGACGGATCGTATTTGAGGCTGTTCAACTCCCATCCCTACATTCAAGACGCGCTGGCCCGCTCCGATCTCGGGAATCGCAAGGTGTTCGTCCTCGACAATCCGTACCTTTCCGAAAGGGATCGCAAGATTCCGGACATGTACTGGATGAGCTAGTGGCGCGTGCGCGCTCGTCCAGCCGTCCTTGCCGTGGTGACGGCGGGCTTGTCTGGATGGGCCGACTATCCGGCGTCGGCATTCAGGATTTCCTGACGGCATATTCAGCAGACCGGAAGTGCATTTTTCCGGGCTTCCTGACTGCGCAGCGCTGCCGGTCTCCCTAGGATGGTCTGTCGTCGTCTTTATCAGCGGGTTCGTTATGAGCGGTCATTCAGAAAACCACGAACACGTGTTTGAACGCCTGAACACTGCGTGTCAGCGCCTGTTTGAGACGTGGTGTGAAAGCAGAAGCGTCATACCGCTCGGTTACCTGTTGCACTCCTGGCCGTTGCCGGATAAGGGGCACGTGTCCGTAAAACGGTTGGCGGACGGATTGCGCGAACTGGGCAGGACGGATCCCGACGCGCTCGGCGGTCGCATCTGGCCGATCCTCTGCGAGCTGGCTTTGTGCATCGATGAGATCGTGCTGTATCCCCGGATTTATTTACAGAAGGCGGTGGACGATTCGCCGCGTGTGAGGCGGGTTCTGTACGGGAGATAAGCGTTCTTTAGATGAGTCTCGGCACGTTTCACCCGGCGTGAACGCCGGCGGAGCTCAGGAAAAACCCGAACGACCGACTGGCTGGGAAGGCATACGTTGAATCGCCACCTGGCCGATGCGGCGGCAGACGTGTCAGTATCTCGCTGCCGCAACGAGTGCAGAATAGACGAAACTAGAACCGTAGCACTCACGGGGATGTATGAAGCACAACCTGTTCGACGCATGGTGGAGTTTGATCAACCGCTTCCGGAGTAGCCTTGTGTTGCGGCTGCTCGTGACGGTGTTGCTCGTCAGTTGCGTTGTCACTGTGTTGTTGACCGGGTTGCAGCTTTACCGCGACTACCACCGCGGGGTGGAGCAGATTGAAAATCGCCTTGCGGACATCGATCGCAGCAATCGCGACAGTCTCGCAGAAGCCCTCTGGCGGCTGGACCATGCCCAGCTGCAACTGGAGTTGAATGGCATTCTGCGTCTCGCCGACATCCGTGCCGTGGAAATTCGCGAGCCGGGGAACAAGGGGCAATCTGCCTACCTGAGCGCCGGTCAGCGCTCGGTTGGCCCGGTTGTCTCCCGCGAGTTTCCGCTTGTCTACAAAGTACAGGGCAAAGAGCGGGAGATCGGCGAACTCTACGTCGAGGCGACGCTCCTCGACCTTTACCATGAGCTGATGCGGACCGCCGCAATGATTCTGGTCACTCAGGCCGCCAACACCTTCCTCGTCTCGCTGTTCATTGTCTACATCCTGTCCCGTCTGGTGATGCGGCACGTCGCAGCCATCGCGCGCACGGTGGAAAACTACGATTTCCGTGAAACGCCCCAGCCATTCAGTCTCCAGCGGCGCAAACCGCGCGAGCCGGACGAGCTCGACCGTATGGCCGCCGCATTCAATGCGATGGGCGCGCGCTTGCACCGTGCGTATCGCGACGAGCAGGACGCGGCGGCCGAACGCGAAGCACGCAATCTGGCCGAAGCGGCCAACCGGGCCAAAGGTGAATTCCTCGCGAATATGAGTCATGAGTTGCGGACACCGCTGAACGGCATTCTTGGCTATGCCCAGATCCTGGCGCGTGATGTCACGCTGAGCGAGCGGCAGCGCGAACGCGTCGAGGCCATCCGCAATAGCGGCGAACATCTGCTGACATTGATTGAAGACACGCTCGATTTCGCGAGAATCGAAGCGGGCAAGCTGCGTGTCGAAATCTGCGACGTGCCTCTGGCGGGGTTTGTCGATGTCATTCGGGAAATCATCGGCGTGAAAGCGGAGCAAAAGCATCTCGGCTTCATCTGCGAAATCACTGAGGATACGCCTGCCGGCGTGCGTGCCGACGAGCGACGGTTGCGCCAGGTGGTGCTCAACCTGCTTGCAAACGCCGTGAAGTTCACCGATTCTGGTTGCGTCAGCCTGCATATCTCGAGGTCTGCGTCGAACCGCGTCCGTTTCGAAGTGCGTGATACCGGGATCGGCATTGGTCCCGATCAGCTGAATACAATCTTCGAGCCATTCGAGCAGCTGGGCGCGGCTGAGCGGCGAGCGGGCGGGGCGGGCCTCGGTCTGGCCATCAGTCGGGAGTTTGTGGGTGCGATGGGTGGCGGGATCGAGGTCGAAAGCCGCATCGGGCAGGGCAGTACCTTCCGGTTCGAACTGCCGGCGGCGAGCGTGTCGCCGGTGTTGCCCACGCCAGCCACCACGCCGGTTCCGAATACGGTGACGGGCTATGAGGGGCCGCGCAGGAAGGTGCTGATTGTCGACGACGTCGAGGTCAATCGTGCGATTGCGGTGGACCTGCTGAGTCGTCTTGGCTTTGACACTGTCGAGGCGGAAAACGGTCGCGAGGGGTTCGAGAAGGCGCAGCGCGAACACCCGGCACTCATTCTCACAGACATTGTGATGCCCGAAATGAACGGACTCGAACTGACACGCGACCTGCGCCAATTGCAGGCGTTCGCGCACGTCCCGATCATTGCCATGCCCGCCAGTCCTTCCGGAGCCCACAGGGCGATGAGCATGGACGCAGGTGTGAATGCCTTCCTTTCCAAACCGGTCGACCTTGAAGCGCTGCTGACCCAGATCGGCACGTTGCTCGGACTGACGTGGATCTATGCGTCGCCGCCACCGTCCGCGCGCCCCAATGCGCCCGAGATAAGCCTGGCGGCGGTGCCTCAGCAACATATGGAAGAACTGCATCACCTTGCCCGCCTTGGCGATATGCAAGAAATCATCGCCTGGGCCGAGAGAATGGCGGCGCGCGATTCGCGTTATCACTCATTCACGGCGCAGCTCTGCGCGCTCGCCCGGGACTATCAGTCGAAAGCCATACTTCAGCTGGTCGAACGATACTTGAATGTTGAGCCCAAGTCATGAGCGATCCCAACGCAGATGCCCGCGAGCGGCCGACGATCCTCATTGCGGACGACACGCCTGCGAATTTTGGCGTGGTCGTCGATAGCCTGACAGAGCGCGGTTTTCGGGTACTCGTCGCACTCGATGGTGAAGAGGCGCTCGAACGCGCGCTGTTTTCGCAGCCCGACCTGATCCTGCTCGACGTGAAGATGCCGGGTATCGACGGCTTCGAGACC
The DNA here is from genome assembly GCF_013177735.1 of Paraburkholderia elongata. Classification (GTDB taxonomy): domain Bacteria; phylum Pseudomonadota; class Gammaproteobacteria; order Burkholderiales; family Burkholderiaceae; genus Paraburkholderia; species Paraburkholderia elongata. Next base: position 43,790 of record NZ_WOEZ01000019.1, read on the forward strand.
TGTAGGCGGCTCAAGGCGAATGAGCGCACGCGTGATATCGCAGTGATTTTCATGACGTCGTTGACGGGCGGCGACGATATGGTCGAGGGTTTTTCGGCCGGTGGCGTCGATTACGTGGCGAAGCCAGTCCGCGTCAATGAAATGATGGCCCGGATCGAGACCCATCTTGCCCTGCGCGTGATGCACCGGCAGCTTGTCGCGCAGAACCGCCAGCTTCTGAACGAGGTGGCGGTACGCCAGCAGGCCGAAGCCGAATTGTCGCGCGCGCGCGATGTACTCGAGCAGCAGGTCCATCAGCGCACGAGGCAACTGGCGGAGTCGAATGTGAGGCTTTCCGCCCAGGTCGACGAGCGCCGCCGGGCGGAAGCGAAATTACAGGCGAGCGAAGCGCGCTTTCGCACGATTGTCGAAACCAGTCCAATTCCGCTGTGCATTACGTCGATGCCCGAAGGCGTCATTCTGTACGCGAATGAACCGCTGCGTGAACTGTTCGGTCTCGATGCACGCACGGACACTCTGACCAACATCGTTGATTTTTATGTGGATGCCGGCGATCGCGACCGGTTGGTGTCGCATCTGCGCAGGGAGGGCAGCTTCAGTAACAGCGAAGTCCACCTGCGGCGAGTGGACGGCTCGGCGTTCTGGGCCATGGCGACCGCGCGCGTGGCGACCTTCGGCGATGCGCCGGCGATCTATGTTGGCCTGAACGACATCACGTCGCGCAAGCGTATTGAGCAGGAGTTGTTCGAATCGCGCAATCAGTTACGCGAATTGTCCGCGTACATGGAGGCGATTCGCGAGGAAGAGCGCAAACGCATTGCGATGGAAATTCACGATGAACTGGGCCAACTGCTGACGGCCTTGAAGATGGACGTTTCGCTGCTGAAAATGCGCCTCGGCCATGATCCCGACGCGATGCGCAAGGCTGACGACATGCGTGAACTTGTCGAGAAAACGATCTGGATGGTCCGCAATGTCGCGAACCATCTGCGGCCGGTGGCGCTGAACTTCGGGGTCGTTTCGGCGCTGGAGTGGCTGGTTGAAGACTTCGTGCGCCGCAACGGGATTCCTTGCCAGTTGCACATCAACGGCGGCGAGCCCGTGTTGCCGGAGGCTTGCGCCACCGCCGTGTTTCGCATTGTTCAGGCTTCGCTGACCAACGTTGGGCGCCATGCCAACGCGGCGCGGGTCGACGTGACGCTGACCAGCACCGCGGCAACGCTCGACCTCCACGTGAGCGACGATGGCTGCGGTTTCGATCCGGCCATGGCGAGTACAGGCTATTCGTACGGTCTGCTCGGCATGCAGGAGCGTGCCCGCCTGATCGGCGGAGCGATGACGATCGACAGTGCGCAAGGCATGGGCACCGCCATTTCCATTCACATTCCGCTCGCAGGCGGGGAAAAAAATGATCAACGTCCTGATTGCTGACGACCACGCTGTAGTGCGTGGCGGCCTGAAACAGATTATCGCGACGACATCGGACATCGTCGTTGCCGCCGAGGCCGCGCAGGGTTCAGAAGTGCTTGAGCGGCTGCGTACGGGACGGTTCGATCTTGTGCTGCTGGACATGACGATGCCCGGGATCAGCGGGGTCGATCTGATTCGGCGCGTACGTGCTGAGCAGCCCCCCTTGCCCATACTCGTGCTGAGTATCCACAACGAGGCACAGGTCGTTTCGCGAGCGCTGCGGGCCGGGGCGACCGGCTATGTGACGAAAGACAGTGATCCCGACGTTCTCCTCTCAGCGATCCGCAAGCTGGCCGGAGGCGGGCGCTTCATCGATCCGAAGCTGGTCGACGCCATGGTCTTCGAGACCCATTCCGGCGACGCGCCGCCGCACGAGGTTCTGTCCGACCGTGAATTCCAGGTGTTGCGAATGCTGGCTGCCGGCAATTCCATCAATGAGATTGCCGAATCGTGTTCGCTCAGTGCCAAGACCATCAGCACCCACAAGATGCGTCTCATGCAGAAGCTCGGCCTCAACAACAACGCTGAACTGATCCGATATGCAATCAGGCATGGGTTGGTCACGGAGTAAGGCGTGCCTTTAGGGAAATCCTGAGCCTCGATCCAGCGTTTCCTGAATGCACAATCCATCGCTGCTGACGGAAAAAATTTCGCCGTTACCCCACGATTGTCATATGGGAACGAGTAGTGCGAGGGGCAGACGTGGTTGCGACGAAAAGCTCACTGCGCGGTTTGCGCGAAAAATTGCAGGCAACCGCGGGCGCGATGCCCGCCCGTTTGCTTGCGCTGCATGGTTCGCAGGACGGTCTGACCTGCCGGGTATGCATCGAAATCAGGCGGCCGGATGGTCCGATCGTGCTGTTCTTCTACCGGCACGGCGACGGTACCTGGCACGTATTTCCACCCGCGGACAACCTGGGCAGGATGGGCTTCGAGCGGCTTGTGGCGTGACATGACAGGTCCGGAGGACAAGGGAGATCGCGGATGAGCGCAGAGCATTCGGGGGAACTGTCGAGGCACGAGACAGAATTGCGTGCGTGGATGAGCAAATGGTACGACCACGCATTTGCGATCGGCTTCATCCGGCCGCCTTTCATACTCGACGACGCGACCGCATCGAGGCTGGAAGGCTATTTCAACGTAGGATTGACGCCTGCGGAGGGTGTCAACGCGATCTTCGGCGTGGTTCATTGACCCGTCAGGCGCACTGAAGCGCCTGCTGCGCCAGCGGGAAAGCACGGTTTGCCAGCATGCGTTACGCATGGCACGATGAAAAACCATTCAGGCGCGAGCCTGTGCGGCAATGCGCCAATCCGGGCGCATCATCCCGTGTCGAGAAACCAGCCATCCATGCATCGCAGGCGCTTTGTACTGGCCGCACTGGGCGCCGCAGGCGTGACGTTTGGCATGCCTGCGGCGCCGGCTACGCCCTTCGATATCGTCTATCCGCGTATTCGTCCTGGCGGCGATGTGCATGCTGCGTTTGCGCTCGCTGTCCTCGATCTGGCGATGAAAACGGCGAAAGCCTCCTATACCGCGCGGCAGGCCGAAATCGTCATGGAGCGTGGCCGTGCGCTGGCCGAACTGGCGAACGGCAACAACGCAATCAATCTGCACTGGACGAGCATGGAGGCGAAGGCGGAACGCGGGCTGAACGTGGTGCGGATTCCTATCCATCGCGGGCTGATCGGCTATCGGGTATTCGTCATAAGAAAAGATCGGCAAAAGGACTTCGACAGAATTGAGCGCTTTTCGGATCTGAAGGCGTTCACGTGCGGCCAGGGGCTAGGATGGATCGATACCGATATCCTGACGGCAGCGGGCCTAGAAGTTCAGACATCGACTTACGAGACCATGTTCGAGATGACCCAGAGCGGGCGGGTCGACTATTTTCCGAGGGGCGTGATTGAAGCGTTCGCCGAACTGGAGGGCCGCCAGCACCGTGAGCCTGATCTGGTGGTCGAGAAACGGCTGATGCTGAAGTATCGATCCGATTTCATTTTCTATGTCGCAACGGGTCACGAAGCCTTGGCGGATACGATTGAGAAGGGGCTCGTGCTGGCGTATCGCGAGGGCGCCTACATGAGACTGTTCAACTCGCATCCCTACATTCAGGATGCGCTGGCCCGCACGAAGCCCGCGTTGCGGAAGACTTTTCAACTGGACAATCCCTATCTCTCCGAAGCGGACCGCAGAATTCCAGATGAATACTGGATGCTCTGACGGCGTCAGGACGGTTTTTTTTGCTGGCACCAGCACCAGCCGCACGGGCGCGCCGTCGATGGACCGCTTACCCGGACCGGACTTTTCGCTGCCAGAAATCGCTTTCGACTTCGTCGACGTCGTCGCCGTTATTACCGCTTGCCTCGTCGATCCATCGCCGCGCCCATTCGAATGCGTACTGTTGCGCCGCCTCGCTGTTCTTGAAGCTCGGGCCAATCAGCCCGGAACGGGCGATTCGCCGTGCATCCCGCACGATCTCGGCCCATCCGCGGAACCGGGCGTTGGCCACCGGATCGGCAGCAAGGTAGATGACGTAGCCGCGCGGGTCGAATTCGCATTTGCCTTTCGACGCAAGACCCATCCAGGGCGAGACAGTCCGATGGATGGACTGAGGGCGTTCAATCGGAGCGTGGGGTTGGATGCGCTCAGGCATGGTATGCGAAGAATTCGGGAGCTGCTGTGCGATCTGAGTGAACGTATCCACGGTATGACGTGGCTGCCGTGTGTCATGCGGTATCTGCCACGACGCCTGGTCTTTCCAGAACACCTGGCGAAGACCTTCATTCTTGGGCTGACGGTCAATGGCGCGTGGCGTGGCGTGGCGGAGTTCGAGCAGCCCGTCCGGGCCGCAACGAAGTGTGCGGCCGGCGTCCGAGAGTAGCCTGTGCATTTGCGCAAGGGCGCCGCTCGAACGCCACTTTTCGAAGCGGAGCCGGCACGTCGGCACCGACGGAAAGGTGCCCGGCAACCGGGACCACGGTTCGCCGGTGGTGAGTATCCACAGCACAGCATTTGCCACAACGCGAACCTGCGCGCGAGGCCGGCCGCGTTGCCCATGAGCGATGGCGGCATCCGACAGGACGGGCGCCAACCGTAGCCATTCTTCATCACTGATTTCGTTGAAATGCACGCTGTCCTCCACATACCCATTGCATTGCGCGGGGCCCGGTGTTTCCGGTCGCGCTACGCGCTGCTCGTCGCCCACGTTGATAGGGACGACAGGACAAGCAGATCCTCGACACAATCCGATAGCTCGCAGAGTTCCTGAAACGAGGCACCTTTGGCGTCGTAAGGATGTTGTCGTCTGAGATCGCGTAGTGCGTTGCCGAGGCGCCGGAGGGCCTCGGGGTCGCTGTTCGTCAGCGGCCAGCCTCTTAACAGATGCGTCAGCGGCACGACGCTTCTGCTTTCGCACCACAGGTCGAAAAGGTGCAAGCACATCGCGTTGATATGCTCGATAGAGTTTTCTCGCTCAGACAGGTAGGGGAACATGACAGCACCCGGATAAAGGACGATTGGCTTGCATTCATCGTATGCGGCCAGTTATCGCGGTGCTGTCGGGACATCGAGAAAAAACGCACGGTCGATGCTGAACTTGGGGTCAGGGAATCCCTAAGGGGGGGCTGCAGGCAGATCCGCGGATATCGATGGCCGCGCGCTTGTCGAACCGAGACGCGTGGCTCCCGCGGTCAGCATGGCTGCGGGACGGGAAGCGCGTCAGCGCTTCTCGCACTCACCCCCGCACTCACCATGGCAGCGAGTAGGTCTTCGTATTGGTAAAGCTCTTCATGGCCTCTTGCACGCCTTCTTTGTAGCCGAGTCCCGAGTCCTTCACGCCGCCGAACGGCGTGAGTTCGAGCCGGTAACCGGGCACTTCGCGCACATTCACGCTGCCCACTTCCAGTTCGGTGATGAACCGCGTGATGTAGTCGAGGCGGTTCGTGCAGACCGATGATGACAACGCGTAATCCGTGCAATTCGACATGCGGATCGCTTCGTCGATGTTGGCAAAGCGCATGATCGGCGACACCGGTCCGAACGTCTCGTACTTGACGAGCGGCATGTCGGGCGTGACACGGTCGACCACCGTCGGCGAGTAAAGCGCGCCGTCGCGGAGGTTGCCCGCAAGCAGACGGGCGCCGCGCGACAAGGCGTCGTTGACCTGGCGTTCGCAGAACTGCGCGGCCGCTTCGTCGATGACCGTTCCCATATCGACCGAACTATCCGCCGGATTGCCATACTTCCACGCGCGTGTCTTTTCCACGACGAGATCCGTGAAGCGGTCGGCAACCGCCTCGTGCACCAGCATGCGCTTGATGGCGGTGCAGCGCTGGCCCGAATTCTTATACGAGCCCGACACGGCGAGCGAGCTGGCTTCGTCGAGATCGGCGTCTTCCATGACGATGATCGGGTCGTTTCCGCCCAGTTCGAGCACGGCGCGCCGGTAGCCCATCCGCGAGGCAATCGATTTGCCGATCGAAACGCCGCCAGTGAAGGTGATGAGATCGATCGCGGGGTTGGTGATCAGCTCGTTGGCAATTACGCTCGGGTCGCCCGTCAGCACCTGAAGCATCTGCACGGGCAGGCCTGCCTCATGGAGAATGTCGGCAAGCAGATAACATGACAGCGGCACTTTCTCCGACGGTTTCACAACGATGCGATTGTTCGTTGCAATCGACGGCACGATCTTGTGCGCGACCTGATTCATCGGATGGTTGAACGGCGTAATGGCGGAGATCACGCCCAGCAACGGATCTCGTTGCGTGTAGACGCGCCGTTTCTTTCCGTGAGGCGTGAGGTCACACGAGAAAATCTGGCCATCGTCTTTCAGCACTTCGCCGGCGCCGAAAACGAGCACGTCCGCGACGCGGCCGGCTTCATAGATCGAATCCTTCTTGCACAAGCCGGCTTCCGCCGTGATGAGGGCGGCGATTTCTTCGGTGCGTACACGCACTGCGTCGGCCGCACGACGCAGGATCGCGGCTCGTTCATAGCGGGTCAGCGCCGGACGATACGCGCGCGCGAATTCGAACGCGCGGCGCACGTCCTCGAGCGTCGCTTTCGGCACGGTGCCGACGAGCGTGCCATCGTAAGGGTTGCGCACTTCGATCACTTCGTCGCGAAAGATCTTTTCGCCGCCAATGCGCAGCGCTTCATGACGCACCTGCCATTGAGCCTTCATTTCAGCAACAGCGTTCATGTCTGATCCCCGGTCATTGAAGATGGTTGAGTGCGATGTCGATAATGTCGAAGTTGCGTAGCCGTGCCCGCTCGCCAACCGACTTCGCGACCGGCTGATTGAACAGGAGCGGCACGATCTGTTCGGCAAGGCCGCCATGCGAGCGCAGCGGCACGTCGAGGCCGGACAGATCGTGCTTGATGCGTCGCGTGCCGAGCACCACGTCGCGCGTGGAGATCACGATGAGGTCGCCCATGCGCGCTGGCGGAAGTTCGAAGCGCGCGCAGCCTTCAGCACCCGTCAGCACCAGTTCGATGCCCGGTTCCGCTGCAAGCCGGCGCCGCATCGCTTCGAGGTCGGCTGAGGCGGGAAGGTAGACCGTCGCGAACGACCCGAGCGCCCCGTGATGCACCACGTAGGGATCCGTGATCGGCAGGATCACGCGGGCAGCGTCTTCGCCGAGCCACTCGTCGAAGCGTTCCTGCAGATAGATTACGTTGGGCTCGCCGTCCTCGTTGTGCTTCGCATTCATCCCGTGATCGGCGGTGACCGCGACGATCGCACCCAACTCGTCGAGCCGCTGCAGATAGCCGTCCATCATCTGATAGAACGCGTTGGCGCCGGGCGTGCCCGGGGCGCACTTGTGCTGCACGTAATCGGTGGTCGACAGGTACATCAGGTCGATGTCGCGGGTTTCGAGCAGCCGCACGCCGGCCGCGAACACGAACTCCGACAACTCCGCGCTATAGACGCTCGGCACCGGTTGGCCGACCAGTTCGAGCAGGTTGTCGATGCCATTCTCCTCGAGCGTCGCTTCGTCGGCTTTCTCCGCCGAGAAGCAGACGCCCTTCAGGCCTTTGCCGAGCAGCCGGCGCAGTTTGTCCTTTGCCGTGACCACCGCGACGCTCGCGCCCTGTTCGGCAAAACTGGCGAGCACGGTAGGGGCGACCAGGTACTTCGGATCGTTCATCAGCACCTCGGTGCCGCTGTCGCGATCGAAAAAGTAGTTGCCGCTAATGCCATGCACAGCGGGCGGCACGCCTGTCACGATCGACAGGTTGTTCGGGTTCGTGAAGCTCGGCACCACGCATTCGCCCTTGAGCGACGTGCCGGGACGCAGGAGCTTGCCAAGAAAGGGCGCGACCCCTGCCGCCGCCGCCATCTCCAGATATTCATACGCGCAGCCGTCCACGCAGACCACGACGACAGGTCTGCGCATCCAGTTGTAGCTGCGGCCGTTCACTTCAATGGAAACCGGTGTTTCGCTCATGACAGGTCCTTTTGGCTAGGGTAAGTCGGGTGATGGAGATGTGGCGTTGTGTGGCAAAGTGAGGCAATACTTGACATTAAAATTGATGCTTTGTAGATTGTCAACAACAGACAAGAATTTCAAAGAGTCGAAGGCAGTTGTCAGGAGGGTTGCTCAAGAGGCTTGCAACACGCTGTGGTCCCGTAGCACCGGTCGTTTTCGTCGCTGGCCGCGACGCCACTTTCTCAAGGGGTCTGGAAATGAAGGAAAAGTCGGGGTTTAAAAATCGCAGAGGTCGTCTGAATCTGGCGCTGCGCTGTCTGGTGGCTGCCACCGTCACGCTCGGCGCAGTCCAGTTCGCGTACGCGAAAACGCAGTTGCTCGTCTACACGGCGCTCGAAGACGAAGCGATGAAGCCGTATAAGGACGCGTTCGAAAAGGCCAATCCGGATATCGAAATCCGCTGGGTGCGCGATTCGACTGGTGCGGTCACGGCCAAACTGCTCGCCGAAAAGAACAATCCGCGTGCCGACGTGGTGCTCGGGCTCGCGGCATCCAGCCTCACGCTGCTCGATCTGCAGGGAATGCTGATGCCCTACGCACCGAAGGGCTTCGACAGTCTGACGCGCAAGTACAGCGACGCGAACACGCCGCCGCGCTGGGTGGGCATGGACGTGTGGGGCGCGACGGTCTGCTACAACCGCGTCGAAGCGGAGAAGCGCCACCTGCCTAAGCCGACGTCATGGGAAGACCTCACCAAGCCGGTCTACAAGGGCATGATCGTGATGCCGAGTCCGGTGTCGTCCGGCACCGGCTATCTGGATGTGACGTCGTGGCTGCAAACGTTCGGCGCAGACAAGGGCTGGAAGTACATGGACGCGTTGGACAAGAACGTCGCGCAATACGTGCACTCGGGCTCGAAGCCCTGCACGTTGGCGGGCACCGGAGAATTTCCGATCGGTATCTCGTTCGAATTCCGTGGACACGAGTTGCAGGCGCAAGGCGCGCCCATCGACCTGATCTTCCCGAAAGAAGGGCTTGGCTGGGACATGGAAGCGACCGGCATCATGAAGACGACGAAGCAGCCGGAAGCGGCCAGGAAGCTTGCGGACTTTATGGCCAGCAAGGAGGCCAATGAAATCACCGCGCAATGGTGGGCGATTGTTGCGTACCCCGGCGTCGCGAAGAAGCTCTCGGGCATCCCCGACAACTATTCGGAACTGCTCGTGAAGAACGATTTCACATGGTCGGCCAAGAACCGCGACGCAATTCTCGAAGACTGGCAAAAGCGCTACGGCAACAAGGAGCAGAAGTAAGGCCAGACTCAAAGGCCAGGCTCAGGCCAGGTCTTGACGAGCGCCGGGGCGCGCGCTGCGCGACCCCTGAACGATGCGGCGATGCAGCGGCAGTGCGTCGCCGCCATGCGGGCAAGGAAGCGGAGGAGCAGATGACAGCGTATTTGAGCGTGCAGCGGGTTTATAAGCGGTTCAACGACACGCCGGTTCTGGAGGACATCAATCTTGGCGTGAAGAAGGGCGAGATGCTCTGCTTCCTCGGGCCATCGGGATGTGGCAAGACCACGTTGCTACGAATCATTGCCGGGCTGGAAACACAGAGCGCCGGCCAGATCATGCAGGACGGCCGCGATATTTCGCGGCTGCCGCCTCAGCTTCGCGATTACGGCATCGTCTTTCAGTCGTACGCACTGTTTCCGAATCTGACCATCTTCGACAACGTGGCCTATGGTCTGGTGAATCGCAAGATGAAGCGCGCGGCGATCGTCGATCGGGTGAACGAACTGCTCGCACTGGTCGGCTTGCCGGATGCGCAGAAGAAGCATCCGAACCAGTTGTCGGGTGGCCAGCAGCAGCGCATCGCGCTGGCGCGCGCACTAGCCACTTCGCCCGGTTTGCTTTTGCTCGACGAGCCGCTCTCGGCGCTGGATGCGCGCGTACGTGTGCGGCTGCGCCAGGAAATCCGCCAGTTGCAGCAGCGCCTCGGCGTGACCACGATCATGGTGACGCACGATCAGGAAGAAGCGCTTTCGATGGCCGACCGGATCGTGGTGATGAATCAAGGCGTGATCGAGCAGATCGGCACGCCACACGAAATCTATCGCGAACCGGCGTCGCCGTTCGTTGCCGATTTCATCGGCAAGGTCAATCTGATTCCGGCTGAGGTGGCACGCGACGGCAGTCTGAAGGCGGGTTCCATCGCGCTGCGCTACGGGTGCGGATCGGAGCGTGCGGTCCTGGGTTCGAAAGTGTCGGCGTTCGTGCGCCCGGAGGACATTCACCTCAGCGCGCCGGGCAGCGAGGCGGACAATCTGCTGTCCGCCTCAGTCGAGAAACTGGAATTCCTCGGCGCGTTCTGCCGGGTCAGCTTCAAGGTGGACGGGCTTGGCGAGCAGGAGATCGTCGCCGACCTGTCGTTTCATGAAATGCATCGTACCCGCCTGCAGCCGGGGTCGCGCTTCAATCTGGCCATCAACCGCGAGCACGTGTGCGTCTTCTCCGCCGCGAAGGAGCGACTCCAATGAGCGCCGTTCTGATCGAGCGCCGCAGCGGCGAGGAAGGTCACGCCGAGGTGCGCCAGAAGAGCCATTGGCATGACCGGATCGCGCAGTTGGCCCTCGTGCTGATGTCCGCGTTTCTCGGCGTGTTTCTGCTGTTGCCGCTGGCATTGGTGATAGGCAAATGCTTCGTCGATGCGGATGGCCACTTCGTCGGACTTGCGAATTTCACCGGCTATCTGGTGGATTCGGGCGTGTGGACGTCGACACTGCATTCGGTCACGGTCGCCTGCCTCGTGACGGCGACCGTGATTCCGATGGCATTTACATTCGCGTACGCACTGACCCGCTCGTGCATGCCGATGAAGAACGCCGTCCGCACGGTCGCGCTGCTTCCGCTGCTCGCGCCAACGCTGCTGTCGGCGGTGTCGTTCATCTACTGGTTCGGCAACTCGGGCATCCTGAAGCCCCTGCTCCACGGGCATTCGATCTATGGGCTGCCGGGCATCGTGTGCAGTCTGGTCTACGCCGCGTTTCCGCATGTGCTGATGATTCTCGTAACAGCACTATCGCTGTCCGACGGACGCCTATACGAAGCGGCCGAAGCGATGGGCACACGCCGCGCGCGCAAATTTTTCACGATCACACTGCCGGGCGCGAAGTATGGCCTGATCAGCGCGACGATGGTGTCGTTCACGATTTGCATCAACGACTTCGGTGTGCCGGTCGTGATCGGCGGACCTTATTCGGTGCTCTCCACCGACATCTATAAGCTCATCATCGGTTTGCAGGACTTCAATCGGAGCGCGGTGGTCAGCCTGCTGCTGCTCTGTCCGGCGCTGGTTGCGTTTGCCGTCGACTTCTTCATTCGCCGCAAGCAGCAATCGCAACTCGGTGCGCGCTCGACGCCTTATCAGCCGAAACCCGCACGTGGTTTCGACATGGCGATGCTCGGGTACTGTGGGTTCGTCTGCATGCTGCTGTTGGCGGTGGTCGGCATTTCGGTGTTCGCTTCGTTCGTGAAGTTCTGGCCGTATCAGATGAGCCTCGGCTTGCAGCACTACAAGATGGGACTGATCGGCGCCGGGATTTTCGATGCGTACAAGAACAGCCTGAAAATGGCCGCGTGCGTGGCGATCGGCGGCACCATCATCGTGTTCGGCGGCGCGTATCTCGTCGAGAAGACACGCGGGCCGCGCTGGTTACGCGGCTTTATCAATCTGTGCGCGATCCTGCCGATGGGCGTGCCGGGTCTGGTGCTTGGCATCAGCTACATCTTTCTGTTCAACTCGCCCGCCAATCCTTTGAACGGTCTTTACGGCACGCTCGCGCTGCTCGCGATCGTCACGGTGGTGCACTACTACTCGTCGAGCCACCTGACTGCGGTCACCGCGCTGCGTCAGATCGACAACGAGTTCGAAGCGGTCTCGGCTTCGCTGAAAGTGCCTTTCTATAAGACGTTTTTGCGCGTCACCGTGCCTGTGTGCCTGCCGTCGATCCTGCAGATCGCGCGTTATCTGTTCGTCAACGGCATGACGACGGTGTCGGCGGTCGCGTTTCTCTATTCGCCCGACACGCAGCCGGCCTCCGTCGCCATCCTCAATCTCGACGACGCGGGACAGATTGGACCGGCCGCGGCAATGGCCACGTTGGTCCTCGTGACGGCTGCGTTCGCCTGTTTGCTGTTTGCCTGCGTGTCGCATGGTGTATTGCGCAGAACCCAGGCATGGCGCACCTCGCGCCGTGGCTGAAACAAGTCTTTATAAATATCGATAAGGAGCTACTGTGAATCTGCCCGCCCAGCCCATTCTGCTCACTCCCGGTCCGCTCACGACTTCAGAACGCACGCGTCAGGCGATGCTGCGCGACTGGGGATCGTGGGACGGTGACTTCAATGAGATCACCGCCCGTGTTCGCCAGCAGACGCTGCGCATCGTGCATGGCGAAGACACGCATGAATGCGTACCGTTGCAAGGCAGCGGCACGTTCTCGGTCGAAGCGGCGATCGGCACGCTGGTGCCGCGCGATGGACATGTCCTGATACCGAACAACGGCGCGTATTGCCAGCGTATCGCGAAGATTTGCCGGGCGCTCGGCCGCCGTCATCAGACCCTCGACTATCCCGAAGACACGCAGGTCAAAGCGGCTGACGTTGATCGCGCGCTAGCGGCCGATCCGGGCATCACGCACGTCGCGCTCGTGCATTGCGAAACCGGTGCCGGGGTGCTCAATCCGCTGCATGAGATTGCCATGGTGGTCGCGAAGCACGGACGCAGCCTGATCATCGACGGGATGAGCTCATTCGGCGCTATCGACATCGACGCGCGCCAAACGCCCTTCGACGCCGTCGTGGCCGCTTCCGGGAAATGTCTGGAAGGGGTGCCCGGCATGGGCTTCGTGATCATTCGCCGCAGCACGCTGGAGCAATGCGAGGGCAACAGTCCTTCGCTTGCGATGGATCTGTACGATCAGTGGGTCTACATGAACCGCACGACTCAGTGGCGCTTCACGCCGCCCACCCACGTCGTCGCGGCACTCGATCAGGCGATCGCGCAATACGTGGAAGAGGGCGGTCTCGAAGCGCGCGGCGCACGCTATGCCAGCAATTGCCGGGCGCTGATCGAAGGCATGGCCGCGCTCGGTTTTCGAACCTTTCTCGACCCGTCGATTCAGGCGCCGATCATCGTCACGTTCCATGCGCCTGACGATCCCAACTACGACTTCAAGACGTTCTATACCGAAGTAAAAAAACGCGGCTACATCCTGTATCCAGGCAAGCTCACCCAGCTAGAAACATTTCGCGTCGGCTGTATCGGCCACTTCGGCGAATCCGGCATCCCCGGTGCGGTTGCCGCTATCGCCGATACGCTGAAGGCGATGGGGATCACGCGGGTATCGGCGCAAGCGTTGGCCTGAGTTGGCCCGGGTTGGCCTGAGCATGCCCACGTGCGAAGGCTTCTTTCCGTAAGAGCGGGGAGAAGTCTTTGTTTTGCCGCTTGGCGTTAAACCGTTGTATCAATGTGAGCAATTCATGCGCCCGTTCTGGATTGAACAAGCACTCTTCGCCGATGGTTCATTGGCGCCCGCACTGCAAGGCGCGACCACGGCCGATGTCTGCATCGTCGGTGGCGGTTTCACCGGTTTGTGGACAGCCATCCAGGCCAAACAGAAAAAACCCGATCTCGACATCGTGATCATCGAGAGCGACCTGTGCGGCGCGGGCGCAAGCGGCCGCAATGGCGGCTGCCTGCTGACGTGGTCAACGAAGTTCTTCACGCTGCGGCGTCTGTTTGGCGAGGCCGAAGCAATCCGGCTGGTGAAAGCGTCCGAAGCGGCTGTTGGGCAGATTCGCGACTTCTGTGTCGAGCACGCTGTCGATGCCGAGCTTCGGCTCGACGGCACGCTTTACACCGCGACCTCGCGCGCACAGATCGGCCTGCTTGATCCGGTGATCGCCGCACTGAGCGAGCATGGCATCAATTCGTATCAACATCTCGCGCCGGACGAAGTGGCGAGCCGTTCCGGTTCGGCTCGCAATCTCGGTGGCGTGTATTCGCCGGTTGCGGCAACGGTTCATCCTGGCAAGCTCGTGCGCGGATTGCGGCGTGTCGCGATCGAAATGGGCATTCGCATTTACGAACGCACGCCGATGCTCGACTTCACTTCCGGCGAGCGCGTGACCGTGCGTACTCCGGCCGGCAGCGTGACGGCGCCCAAATTGGTGCTCGCGATCAATGCGTGGATGGCGAGCCGTTTCCGGCAGTTCGAACGCACGCTTGCAGTCGTCTCCAGCGACATGATCGTCACCGAGAAATGCCCGGAGTTGCTGCATCAAATGGGCTTGAAAAATGGCGTATCGGTGCTCGACTCACGCATCTTTGTCTACTACTATCGCAGCACTGCGGACGGCCGGCTGATGCTCGGCAAGGGCGGTAATACCTTTGCCTGGCGCGGCCGGATCGCGCCGGTGTTCGATCAACGCTCGCCGTATGAAGCCGATCTGACGCGCAGCCTGCACGATTTCTTCCCGGCGTTGCGCGACGTGCCGGTGACGGCGAGCTGGAACGGTCCGTCGGATCGCTCGGTCACGGGCTTTCCGTTTTTCGGCAGGCTTGACGACGCGCCGAACGTGCTCTACGGATTTGGTTATTCCGGTAATGGTGTGGGACCGACCTATATGGGCGGGCAGATCCTGTCTTCGCTGTTGCTCGAGCTCGATAATGAATGGACGCGCAGTCCGTTGACGAACGGACCGTTGGGCTATTTCCCGCCCGAACCGATCCGGTTCGTGGGCTCGATTACCGTGCGCGACGCGATTCGGCGCAAGGAGCGCGCGGAAGACGAAGATCGACAGCCGTGGCTGGTCGACCGATTGCTCAGCAAGCTCGCCAATGCTGCGGGGAAGTCGGATAAAGCTTAGTGTGATGGCGGCCCCGCGACGCTGAACGCGGGGCGAGTGCGGAGTCGTCAGGTTTGGCTTCCGGTGTTGCCGGTATTGCTTGCGGACGCTGCCCAGTGCTCGTGGGCACGCCGCATTCTCGCGAGGCCGTGCGCGACGTGTTCGCGCACGAGCGTGACGGCACGCTCCGCATCGCCCTTGGCGAGCGCGTTGACAATTTTCTCGTGTTCCGTGACCGAGGTCGCCAGCGCGCTCTTTTCCGATTCGATTGCGGCCTGACGGAGCAGGCCAAGCTGGCGGACGAGATGCCGATAGGTTTCGATCAAGTGCTGGTTGCCGACACCCGTCACCATTGCATCGTGCAACTGGACGTTCAATGCCGTGTAGCGTGTGAGGTCGTGATCTTGCTTCGCGGCTTTCATCGACGTGATGATGCCTTTGAGCGTGGCGAGCGTTTCGGGCGTCATCCGATTGGCGAGTGCGCGTGCGACCGATTCGTCCAGCATGGCACGGACTTCATAAATCTCTTCGGCCTCACGTAGCGACAGTGCGCGCACCGTGACACCGCGGTTTTTCTCCGTCTTTAGCAAACCTGCTTGTTCCAATGCACGGAAGGCTTCACGCAGCGGCCCGCGAGACACATTCAAGCGCGTGGAGACTTCGACTTCGTTCAATTTCTCCCCAGGGGCGAATTCCCCCGAGACGATGCTGCGTTCGAGCGTTTCCTGCACTAGCGTCGCAAGGGAATGCCGCTGCAGCAGTTCGATGGCGCTAGATGTGGTTGGCGTGGTCATGATCAGCGATTGAGACAAAGGGTGGGACAACGGACCGTCGGCTTCTTTGACCATAGCGCGGTAGGTTGTTTATTGTCAACAATCGTCAACACCCTTTGGTCGGAAAGAAGCGCATGCCGTGCGTGTTCCGTTTCTCCGCCACGGTGCGCGCCCCGTCCGACACCGCGGCTGACGCTAGGTTCGCTCTGCTTAAAAGATGAAGTCTGTGTTGATGAACTTCGATTGATGCTCGCGCACGATGGTATTGAGCAGTTCCTTGTTCGACTCGGTCTGTTTCGTTGCAACCATCGAGCGGATCGAGAACGCGCGCAGCGCGTCGCTGACCGACAGCGTGCCCTCGGCGGAATCCTTGCGCCCGGCGAACGGGAACACGTCCGGCCCACGCTGACACTGGCAGTTGATGTTCACGCGGCAGACCTGGTTGACCAGCGGATCCACCAGCGCACCGATCTGCGCAGCGTCAGTTCCGAAGATGCTCACCTGTTGCCCGTGATCGGAGGTGATCACGTAGTCGAGTGCCTCTTCCACCGCATCGAAGCTCATCACTGGGACGACTGGACCGAACTGCTCCTCGCGGTACAGCTTCATCCCGTCCTTCACGGGGTAGACGACAGCCGGGTTGAACAGCGTGCTGCAGAAGGCGCCGCCGCCCTCGTTGACGACGCGCGCACCCTTGGCCTTGGCGTCGTCGATCGCCTCTGTCATGTAGGCGGTGCGATGCGGCCCTGGCAGCGGCGTGATCTGCACGCCGGCCTCCCAGGGCATGCCCATTTTGAGCCGCGCCAGTTCAGCCGTGAAGCGTTCAAGGAACGCGTCGACGACACTGCTGTGCACGATCAGCATTTTGAGGGCCGTGCAGCGCTGCCCATTGAACGACAGTGCGCCGAGCAGGCACTCCTTGACTGCGAGATCCAGGTCGGCGTTGGGCAGCACGATTGCCGCATTCTTCGCGTCCAGGCCCAGCACCGCGCGCAGGCGGTGAGATTTGGGGTGCTGCTTTTTCAGATGGTCGGCAACGCGGCTTGAGCCGATCAACGCCAGCACGTTGACCTTGCCGGAGGCCAGCATGCGCGGCACCACCAGTTGACCCGGTGCGTAGATGGTGTTGACCACACCGGGTGGGAACGCATCCCGAAACACTTCGAGCAGCGGCTCGAACAGCAGGGTGCCATATTGTGGCGGCTTGAGGACCACCGTATTACCCATCAGCAACGCCGGGATCAGCGTGCAGAACGTCTCGTTGAGCGGGTAGTTGTACGGCCCCATGCACAACACCACGCCTAGCGGGGTGCGGCGGACCTGGCCAATGGTTCCCTCGACCACCATGAATCGCGAGTGACCGTTGTCCATGTCCTTCAGGGCCTCGATCGTGGCCTGGATGTACTCGATGGTGCGGTCGAATTCCTTGCGCGAGTCGGCGAGGCTCTTGCCGATTTCCCACATGAGGAGGTTGACGATCGACTGCCGGCGCTCGACCATGCCTTTCACGAACGTTTGCATGCAGGCGATGCGGCCGGCGACGGTCATCGTCGGCCATTGGCCCCGGCCGTTGTCGTACGCGGCGACCGCGGCATCCAGAGCGGCGTCGCTTTGCGCCTCGCCCATCAGCGGGTAGCTGCCGATCTCGACCTGGCTCACGTCGCCCGTCACTGGGTCGCGTGTGCAGACCGGCGACAGCACGGTTTTGCAGGGACCGTCCCATGCGAGCATCTGGCCGCCGACCAGGAAAGCGCGCTGGTGAACGGCGGCGGTGAGACGGTGTTCCGCCGGAATATCGTCGAGCGTGGGGAAGTGCTGAGCGAGTCGCGAATTGTGGTCGGTCGTCATGAGGTCTCCCAAGGAGGTAGTGACATTAATACAGTGGTGGCGAATCAAGGCCCGCAAGATGTTGAAGGCGCACTGTGTATAAAGCAACGTGCAGGCAGCCGAACCCCGCACATGGAGCGCGCGCATTCATTGGGTCATGACCTCGAATCGATAAGCAATTTCAACCGGTTGGCCCGGATCGACCGAGATCGCGGTCGGAACCCCTCTGGCATTGATTGGGTTCGCCGCCAGCGCGGGACGGCAGCCCAGTTCAAACGCGCTTGCCACCGGCTCGACGCCCAGGCAGAGGTTGCGGCCGTTCCAGGGGCTATAGCTACGGCCGCGATTGCTGATCCATAGCAGAAGCGACGGGAGCACAGCGGCGTCCCAGGTCAGCCGGTATGCAACCCGGGATTCGTCATCGGTCAGGATGACGGACCCATTCACTCCGCAGAGCTGAATGATTTCCTCCGTATCGTGAGCGAGAGGAAAACGATCGAACGCCGCTGTTCCTCCGGCGTGCAGCGGTACGTTATCGAGCTTATCGAAAACCGCGCCTGGGTCGGCACGAGACACGCCGGGTTCGGGGCCGGCCGGGTGAACGACACCAAAGCGAAACGTGCCCGGGTAGATCTGCAGCGCCCCGGCCATCGAAGGCAGTGCCAGATTGGGATGCAGTCCAATCGGACGGCGCGTCTTCCGGCGCGCCTCAACCGTCACGGAGAAGTCGATCGCGGGGCCATCGGGGTCGGCGCGGATCACGCGGACGACGCGAGCGATCGACGAGGTGGACGGATACTCGAGCGCGATCTCGATCGCGAGGTCTGTCTGTCGCACGAGTGTCCATTCACCCACACAGGCGTAACCATGCAGCAGATCGTCGCTCGCATCTAACGGGTGATCATGTTCGTCGACTGACGTGGCGAGGCTCTCTTGCCAGCCTTCCACGACGGTCTCGGGAGAATACGGAACCCCAAATGGCACGCATGGAAATTCGCTTCTGAGCTGGCCGAGTAATCCCGCTTGTTCGGGCGTCCCGTCGCCGATCCACGGGGCTTCGTAAAACGGCTGCACGTGTCGGTTACCGCTCTGTAGCGAAACGCCGCCGAGCATTCCGCCTCTCGAGTGAACGTTAAGGGAGCCATGAGGCCATTGAAGGTGCCAGATTTTGTCCATGATCGTCGTCTTGACAGGAAAGGGGATAGAGCCGCGCGACATCCGGCCCGCGCTCAGTTTTCTTCTTCCTGCCAGCATGTGTTGTGCCGCGCGAGCAGCGCGCTCGCCGCCGCCGGCCCCCACGTACCGGACGCGTAGGGTTTCGGAAGGCTGCCCTGGGTGGCCCAATCTTCGATGATCGGCGCGACCCAGCGCCATGCCGCTTCCTGTTCGTCGCGCCGCACGAAGAGGGCGAGCCGCCCCGCGATCACATCGAGCAGCAGACGCTGATAGGCCTCCATGCGGTCTTGCTGGAAGAATTGATCGAAGGCGAGATCGAGGTGCACGCCTTGCAGGGTCATGCCCATGCCCGGCTGCTTGGCGAGCGCACTGAGCCGAATCGATTCGTTCGGCTGCAAACGGATCGTCAGCCGGTTCGAACCGGGACGCAAAGCCATCGCTCCCAACGCCGAGTGCGGCACCGGCCGGAAGTTGACGACAATTTCAGCAATGCGGCCCGCGAGCCGCTTGCCGGTGCGCAGAAAAAACGGCACACCTGCCCAGCGCCAGTTTTCCACCTCGACTTTCAACGCGACGAACGTCTCGGTCGTGCTGCCTTGCCTGACACCGGGCTCCGCGTGATAAGCGCATACCGGTGTGTCCTTGATGGCGCCGGCGTGATATTGGCCACGGACCACACTTTGTCTGATCTCCTCGCCCAGCACCGGTTTGAGCGCGCGCAGCACGCGCAGCTTCTCGTCGCGCACCGCGTCCGCGTCCATTGACTGCGGCGGTTCCATTGCGATGATGGAGAGCAGTTGCAGCAGGTGGTTCTGCACCATATCGCGCAGCGCGCCCGTCTGGTCGTAGAAGTTGCCGCGGCCTTCGACACCCAGTTCCTCGGCCACGGTGATCTGAATGCTCTCGACCCATTCGCGGCGCCACAATGGTTCGAACAACGAATTACCGAAGCGCAGCGCGAGCAGGTTTTGTACCGCTTCCTTGCCGAGGTAGTGATCGATCCGATAGATCTGGTCTTCGTTGAAGATCTCGCCGACCGCATCGTTGATCGCATTGGACGATTCCAGATCGTAGCCAAGCGGCTTCTCCAGAACGACGCGGGAGCCTTCGGTGAGCCCGGCCGACGCCAGGGCGCGGCAGATCGGCACGAACAGCGCAGGCCCGGTTGCCAGATAGAAAATGCGTCTGCCGCGTCCCGCACCGAGCGTATCGCCCAGCAAGGAGAAGGCCTCGGGCTGACTGGCGTCGAGCGCGACGTAGGCGATGCGTTCGCGAAAGCTTCGCCACACTGAATCGTCGATCGCTGTTCCCGGAATGTAGGGCTTCACGTGCTCGTCGACCCATCGCAGATAGCTGCCGGTATCCAGTGCCGTCTGCGCGACGGAGACGATTCTGCCTTCTGGCGCGAGCAGGCCGTCGCGGTGCGCCGCATAAAGCGCGGGCAAGATCTTGCGCATCGCCAGATCGCCGGTTCCGCCGAACAGGACGAAGGCGAATGGGGCGTGATCCGGGCCGCTGGTAGAGGGTTTGGTCATGGCGTTCACTGGTGGTAATCGATACAAAGACTTTCGGAACCAAGCAGCGCCGTCACTTCGTCCGACCGCGGGGCAAAAGCCCCTTGCTGCGCGCACGTTACCGCTGCGCAAGCGGCTGAAAACTGGAGATGGGAAGCGAGCGGCGCATCGGGGCGGGTGAGCAGGCTCGCCATCCACCCGCCGACGCACGCGTCGCCGCAGCCGACGGTGTCGACCACCGGGGTGGCGAAGGCCGGCTGAAACAGCACCTCTTGCGCCGTGAACAGTTGCATGCCCGCGGCGCCGCGCGTCACGAGAATGGCCGCTGCCGGCGCCCACGCGCGCAGCTGGGCCAGGGCCGAGGCTTCGTTTAGTTCGGGGAACAGGCCCCGCAGATCCTCGTCCGAGACCTTGATATAGGTGGCTAGTTCGGCCATGCGGCGCAGTGTGCTCCGGTAGGCAGGGCCGGCCATCAGATCGCGGTAGTTCGGATCGAATGAGATCCGCTTGCCGGCAGCTTGGGCGGCCTCTGCGATTTCCAGCAGGTGCGCGGCGAGCGGTTGCCGCACGAGGCTAAGCGAGCCGAAGTGCACGATCTGCGCCGCCTCCAGCCAGCCGGAGGGCAAGGCTTTGGCGTCGAAAGCGAGGTCGGCGCTGTTCTCGCCGATAAAGAAATATTGCGGCGGATGCTTCGAGACGACCATGGCGAGAAACGGCGCGCGCTCCACCTGGCGCGTGAAGCGCATGTCGAGCCCTGCCTCGGCGCTTTGCTTCATCAACTCGTCGCCGAAGGTGTCGTGGCTAACCGTGCCGGCGAAGCCGGTGGGTACGCCAAGACGGGCGCCGACGCGGGCGACGTTCCAGCACGAGCCGCCGGGCGCGCCGCGCCAGTGCTGGCCGTCTTCGCGGATAAAGTCGGTCAGCGCTTCGCCGAACACGATTAGTTTGGGGAGGTTCATCGTCATTCGAATTGACTCAGGTTGCCGATTCAGGTTGCCGATTCAGCTTGCTGCTTGCACCGCTGCTCGAAGCGACGGATCGGGCTCAGTGGGGCGACGACCAGCCCTTGTAGCTGTTCACGTTGTCCCGCGTCACCAGCGTCGGCGCCATCTGGATCACCGGGTTGGCCGGTTTCTGACCGTTCATGATGCTGTAGCCGACGCTCACCGCTGTTTGCGCCATGGCCCACGGGTCCTGGCTTGCGGAAGCCTGTACCAGGGTGTCGCTCTTGAGGGCGGATTCAATGTCCGGCGCACCGTCGACCGACGTGATCACGATGTCTTTTCGATGGAGCTGCTTGGCCGCCAGATCGCTGCCCACGGCCTGCGGATCGTTGATCGTGAATACCGCGTCAAGTTTCGGGAACCGCGTCAGGTAGCCTTGCATGGCACCCATGCCGCCTTCGCGCGAGCCCTTCGCATCCTGGTCGTCCGACAGAATCTTGATACCGGGATTCTTGGCCAGCGCCGACTTGCAACCCTTCACCCGGTCGAGCACCGACGAGACGGGCGGCCCGTTTTCGATGACGACGTTGCCGTGTCCGTTGAGTTTTTTGGTGATGAAGTCGCACGAAAGTTCGCCGGCGAGAATGTTGTTCGTCTGCACCGTGGCGTCCGTGCCGGCGGCGGCCACGTCGACCGCGACCACCACGATGCCCGCAGCCCGGGCCTTTCTTACCGCAGGCTCGATCGCCTTCGGGTCGGCCGCATTAATCAGGATCATGTCGACGTGAGCAGAGATGAAGTTGTCGATCTGGGTGAACTGCTTGTTCAGATCGTAGTCCGCCGACACCGCGGTGACCTTGACGTTGGGGTTGATCTGCTTGGCCTTCGCCTCCGCGCTTTTGGCGATCGTGACGAAGTAGGGGTTGCCGAGCGAGCCGACGGTGATGCCGATCGACTTGAGCGGCTTGTCCGCTGCGTGAGCGGCAGGCACGGCGAAACCGAGTCCCAGTGCGATGCTGGCCAGAACGACTTTCTGCTTGAACATTTCAATGTCTCCAGGGTGGTCCGTGATGTGTTCGAGCGCAAGAGGACCGGCTTGCGCCATATGCCGTTGGGGCGAGAGTAGGACGTGCTACAGATTTCAGGTGCGGGCCGAGCCGCGCTGGCGGTAGCGGTCGAGCGCCACAGCGCCGATGATGACCAGCCCCTTGATGATGTATTGCCAGATGTCGGATACGCCGAGCAGAACGAGCCCGTTGGACAGCACCGCGATAATCAGCGCGCCGATCAGCGTGCCGACGATCGACCCCACGCCGCCCACGAAGCTGGTGCCGCCGAGAATCACCGCGGCGATGGCGTCGAGTTCGTATGACTGTCCGAGTTGCAGGCCGTTGGCGGCATACAGACGGGCCGAGGACATCACCGCGCCGAGGCCCGCCAGCAGACCTGACATCGCATAGACGAACATCTCGATGCCCCATACCTTGATGCCCGAGAGACGCGCGGCTTCGGGGTTGCCGCCGACCGAATAGATCCGCAGTCCCAGCACGGTGCGGCGCAGGATGAACCACGAGAGCGCCACCACCACGCAAGCGATCACCACGAGCCAGGGGATGCCCAGGATCGAGTCGTTGCCGATAAAGGCGAATGACAATTGCGGATTGAAGATGGTCGTGTCATGACCCATCAGGCGCGCGATGCCACGTACTGCGGTGAGCGCGCCGAGCGTGACGATAAAGGGCGGCAATCTCAGAAGGGCGATCAGCCCGCCGTTGACCAAGCCGAAGCCCAGCCCGACCAGCAACGCTGCCGGGATGCCGAGCCAGCCCCAGCCGGCGATATTCGACGCGAGCATGGCGGCGACCGCGGCAGCGGCCAGCACCGAACCCACCGACAGATCGATGCCGCCGGTCAGAATGACGAAGGTCATCCCCGCGGCCAGCACGATGTTGATCGATGCCTGCTGCGTGACGATTGACAGGTTCTGCAGCGTGGCAAAGCCGTCGGTCAGGATGCCGAAGCCAATGCACAGCAGTAGCAGAACCGGCAGCATGCCCGCCGTGCGCATCAACGTCTGCATGCGTTCGCGACCATCGATCGAGGTCTTTTGCGGTGCCAGAGCTTGCGCCGGCTGGGCCGATGCGGCGGCGACGCGCTGCTGCTTGGTGAGATTGCTCATGTTGTACTC
Organism: Paraburkholderia elongata; assembly: GCF_013177735.1. GTDB lineage: Bacteria > Pseudomonadota > Gammaproteobacteria > Burkholderiales > Burkholderiaceae > Paraburkholderia > Paraburkholderia elongata. The sequence goes on from NZ_WOEZ01000019.1 coordinate 67,024, forward strand.
CTAAATATTGTCTAACAATATATTTACAAATATCTTTGCGAAGATCAGGCGGCCTCGCACAGCGCAGGTCGCGAGCCGGTGGCCAGCTCGATGATGGCTTCCTGGGTGATCGGCTTGCCGGAGTACCCGCCGAGTTCGCCGGCAATCTCGCCTTCGCGCATGACCAGCACGCGGTCGGCTACACCAATGATCTCGGGCAACTCGCTCGATATGACGATGATGCCCACGCCGGACTTCGCCAGTTCGTTGATGATCCGGTAGATCTCCGATTTCGCGCCGATGTCCACGCCGCGCGTCGGTTCATCCAGGATGAGCACGCGCGGCTGGGTTTCCAGCAGCCGGGACAGCAGGACTTTCTGCTGATTGCCGCCGGACAGGGCGCCTACATTCACCTTGGCATGCGGAACGCGGATCGATAGCGAACGAATCGCATCTCGTGCCCGCGCCGCGCCCTGCGCCAGATCGAGTACACCCAGACGGGCGTCGCGGCCGCATACCGCTACGTTGATGTTGTCGCGCACGCTCATGTCGAGAAACAGACCTTGCCGCTTGCGGTCTTCCGTCAGGTAGATCAGTCCGGCGTCGATCGCATCGCGCGGTGTGCGCAAGGCAAGCGTGCGGCCGTCGACTGCCACTTCACCGCGCACGCGCGGTTCCGCGCCGAAGATCAGCCTGGCCAGTTCGGTGCGCCCTGCGCCGACGAGTCCTGCGATACCGAGGACTTCGCCCGCGTGAAGCTCGAGGCTGCAACCGCGAACGCGGCGTGCGTCGGCGATGTCACGCACGGATAGCACGGCCTTGCCCGGATCGTACGGCGCATGCTCCTTCTTGTAGAAGCCGGAGATGTCGCGGCCGACCATCATGCTCACCAGACTGTCTGCGGAAAGCTCGGCACGCTCGAGTGTGCCGACGTACGAACCGTCGCGCAGCACGGAGACGCGATCGGAGAGTTCATAGATCTCCGCCATCCGATGACTGATATAGATGATCGCGAGACCCTCGGCGCGCAATTGGCGGATCAGCTCGAACAGGCGGTCCGTTTCACGCGACGACAGCGGCGTGGTGGGCTCGTCCATGACGAGGATGCGGGCGCGGGAGTGGATCGCCCGCGCGATCTCGACGAGTTGCTGTTCGGCGATCGACAGCTCACCCACCAGGGTCTGCGGCCGGAAGCTGGCGCCCAGGCGCTTGAGCACGTCTTCGCAGGCCCGCTCCATCGCGGCGCGGTCGATCATGCCCCAGGCCCGGCCGCCTTTGCGCAATTCGCGGCCGGCATGGATGTTTTCGGCGACGCTCAGATTGGGCGCCAGGCTCAACTCCTGGTAGATCACCGCCACGCCCAGCGCGCGAGCCGCGAGTGGGCCGTCGATGACGGCAGGCTTGCCGTCGATCAGGATTTCTCCGCCCGGGTCCGCCTGGTAGGCGCCAGAGAGGATTTTCATCAGGGTGGACTTGCCGGCGCCGTTTTCACCCATGAGCGAATGTATTTCGCCGGCGTGCACGGCGAGACGCACGTTGTCGAGGGCCCGCACAGCGGGAAAGGTTTTGCTGATACCGCGCATCTCCAGCAGCGCGGGTGCGGACTCAGAGCGAGACATGGTTCACCTCCTGCGATTCAGCACCGGCGCCTTTGAGAATGCCCGCGCGCGGCGAAAAGTTGAAGAACATCGGCAGCGTGGCGGCACCGATCGCGCCCGCGTCCGAGCCGAACGTGCCGCGCATGAGTTCCGGGGTGCCGCGCGCTTCGGGTGCGGTTGCGACCAGGGCCGTGCGCAGGCGTTTCATCAGCGTATCGAGCAGGCCGCTATCGACATCGGCATCGATCACGACCACCGGAACGTCGAGCACGCACAGCGTTGCGCGCAGGGCGGGGGCGAGCGCATCGATGCAGTCGTCAATCCATTCGTCGACGGTAGGCAAGCCGCGCGCGATGCAATCCTCGAGGCTGGCGCGATTCTCGATTGACTCGCCGCTGTAACGCAGGTGCCGCGTGAGCGCATTGAGCGACGCGCGCGCGAGTAGGATGTCCCATTGCCCCGTTGGCTGAGAGGCTGACGGCAAGCGGCTGGGCGGCACCGGCATGACGCCGATATCACCCGCGTTGCCGCTCACGCCGCGCAGACAGTCGCCGTCGATGGCGATGCCGCCACCAATTGCCGGCCCGAGAAAAAGGTAGATGAAATCGTCGCATTGACGCCCGCAGCCGTAGAACAGCTCGGCGATGGCCGCGGCGTTGCCGTCGTTCTCGCTAAACACCGGCAAGGACTGGGCACGCCCGAGTTCGCTCGGGAAATCCATCTCGTCCCAGGCGCGGAACGTATCGGGCGGCAGGCAGAGTTCGCGCAGCCAGCTCCCGAGGTTGTACGGCTGGGCGATACCGACGCCGCTCAAGCGCTCGCGCTCTTCCGGGCTCAGCAGTTGCGACAGTTCGTGAATGTCGCGCAGCACGATCTCCAGCACCGTGGCCGGGTGCGGCAGCACGGTATCGTGCGCACGGCGCCCCAGCACCTCGCCGGCAAAGTTCACCAGCACCGTCTCCATGCTGGTGCGGTCGAGGCGCACGCCGATGCCGAAGGCACCGCGCGGATCAAGACGGATCATCGAGGCGGGTTGGCCGCGCTGGCCATCGAGGCGCCGGCCGGTGAATTCGATCAGCTTGGCCTTGCTGAGCGACGTGATGATGCTGCCGACCGCCGTGCTCGTCAGGTTGGCGAGGCGGGCGAGATCGGCTTTCGACGCCTGACCCGCGCGACGCAACGCCTGCAGCAGCAGGCGCTCGTTGTAGCGGCGTACGTTGACCGAATTGCTGCCTTGACCGATATGCGGGCTTCTCACGAGTCTCCTCCGGAGGGGGCCGGCATTCTTGGTGCCGATTAAATAAATCAAGATGATTTATTTAATCACGATCCTGCTCGCTCAATACATAGGGGTTTCTACGAGGTGGAGTGTGGAAGCATTTCTGAAGGCCAACATGGGTCGAGTGTGTCGCCTGATCGCCCGATGGTCTTGTTCGATCAGCTTGTCTTGTCATCCGCCAGCGCCTGCCGACGGACGTCCGTCAAATCGTACGCGTCACTCGGCGCCGCGGACGATTCGCAGATCGCGCTCGACACCGTCGCCCAAGGCTTCAAGCGCTTTCTTGTAGGCGTCGCTTTCATAGGCGGCGACGGCCTGCTCGTAGCTCGGAAACTCGATCACGACAGTCCGTTCCTTCAAACCCTGCTCACGAGCCTCGTCGGCTAAGCCGCGCACGATGAATTTGCCGCCGGCGGCGGCCACGGCGGGCGCTGCCAGCTGTGCGTACGCTGCCAGCTTCGACGGGTCTTTCGTCGCGCGGTAGGTGGTCACCCAATATCCCTTGCTCATGTGAATCTCCTTGTTTTGCGGCGTGAAAGTAGTGGATGCGTTGCAAAGCAACGACGCGGGAATTATGTCACTTCGGGAAACCCCGCACGCGTTTCAAGAGCGCGTGGCGCAGACGGTTTCGCTCGCCGGTCTGGCCGGCGAGCTTGTCCCGTGCATAAAACAGTACCTTGCATTAAACGATACTGGGTGCTAGAGTTCGTTCGTCATCTCGCGGATAGGTGCGTTTGGCACCAGTGCATAGCAAGGTACCGTGCTATGCACACTAATGTAATGGAATTGAATGAAAACGCAGCTCAAGAAGGGAACCCTCGACATGTGCGTGTTAGCTGTCCTCGCCGGCGGCGACAGCTATGCGTACGAGCTCGTCTCGACCCTCTCCGAAACCATGGAGATCAGCGAGGGCACGATCTACCCGCTGATGCGCCGCTTGCAGGCCGAGGCGTGGGTGTCGACGTATTTCGTGGAATCCAGTTCGGGGCCGCCGCGCAAGTACTACTCGCTGACGGCGGCCGGCCGCAGCAGTCTGGCGGAAATGCAAAGCGAATGGCGCAGTTTTGTCGATGAAGTCAACGGTGTGCTGGCCTTGTCCGGTACGCCCTCAGGACCAGGGGAAAAGCAATGACGCAGGACGCATTCATCCAGCAATTGCGCCACGAACTGCGGAGTTTGCCGAAGCAGGTGGTCGACGAAATCGTCGCCGACTATCGCGAGTACATCGGCGACGCGCTCGCAGCGGGCCGCAGTGAGGCGGAAGTGGTTGCAGCACTTGGCGACCCGGTCAAGCTCGCACGCGAACTGAAGGCGCAGGCGACCTTCCGCCAGTGGGAAACGCGGCGCTCGTTCGGCAACCTGATGCGGGTGGTCGCGTCGATCGCGGGGCTCGGCTTATTGCAATTGCTGTTGCTGATCCCGTTCATGTTCTATCTGCTGATGCTGACGATCGGCTACGCGGTTTCGGGTGCGCTGGTGATTGCCGGCCTCGTGACGGTGGTTGCGCTCGGGAGTCATCACCTGTTCGGGTGGCCGGCGTTCAATTCGGTGCCGTTCACCTTCGAGAGCGGCGACGTGAAAATGGATCAGCAGGCGGGCGGCAGCGGAAGCGACAAGGCGGCGAAAGACGATGACGACGACGCCGATGCGGATGGCGCTTCCGCGCAGGGCGACGCGCGCCTGGCAACCGCCAACATGAAGGTATTCAGAGTGGTCGGCGATCGTTTCCTGCTGCGGCCGGATGCAGCCACACGGATTTCCATCGTGACGTTTGCCGGTCCGATCGACATCAAGAACGACGAAGGCAAACTCAAGATCAATTCCGTCGGCGGCGCGCGTGAGCTGTTCAAAGTCGAGCCGGACGGCACATGGTCTATCGCATCCACCGACATCGTTGCGCTCGATCTTAAGGATGACGAAGGCGATCACGTATCGGCCGCGCGCATCGGAACCGGTGCGAAGGCGATGGCGTGGGACATCAAGAACCACGGCGACCACGTGTCCTTCGTGCAAGGCATGGACGCCACCGGTAAAGGTCTGGCGGTCCACAGCGGATCGGATTCGGTCGTGATAGATCGCGACCACATCGCGATCAAGAGCGGTTCGGATAACGTCGTGGTCGTCGGGCCACATGGCTCGGGCATCGGCGCGATGATTTACGGATTCGCGATGCTGGTCGCCGGCATCGTCGGCTTGTGGCTGTGTTTGTGGTTGACGCGCATCACATGGCGCGCCCTGGTCCGCTACGTTCAGCGGCAACTCGATCTGATTACTGCTCGACTCGACGAAGGGCAATCCGCCTGAAGCACGGCGCAGGTTGACTGACGTCTCTATCCTCATTCGATGAAAAGGAAACGGTCATGAACATGCACTATTCAGGCAGTACGGCAGTCCCGGCACACCCGCAACATGTTTCCGGGCTGCGTTATCCGGACAGTCGCGTGGTCAGCGTACTGAGCATTGCCGGCTGGCTCGCGGAAGGGTTTCGCATCGCTCGCGCGAGTCCGGTGCTGTGGCTCATGGCGATTCTCGGCTGCGCCGATTTAGTTACGCTGTTCGAACTGGCGCCGCCGTTGCGCGTGCTGGCCGTGCTCGTCGGGCCGATCCTCGCCGCAGGTTTGGTGCTGATGCAGGAACGTTCGAGCAATGCGCGCCCGTGGTCGATTCGCGAGACGGTCGAGGCCGTCAATGTGCATCGCAATGCGTTGATCGCGATCGGGCTGTGCGGCGCTGCCGTTGCTTGCGCGGGTCAGCTGATTTCGTTCGCGGCATTTCACGTATCCATGAAGGCGTCTGTTACGCCGAATGGCATGCATGATCTGACGATCCTCTACGGCACGCACAATGGCACGGGCAACGGCGCGGGCAATGCGCTGGAGCCGCTATTCAATTTTCTCGCCTATGCGCTCGCGGCTTCGCTCGTCTGGTTCGCGCCGGCGCTGGTTGTTCTGAACAACGTTTCGCCGCTGAACGCGATGGCGGCAAGTTTGCGCGCCGTTGTGCGCAACTGGCGGGTTGCGTCCGTATTTGGGGTCGTGGCCGCGGGCGTGGTCGTGGGCAATGCATTGCTGGCCAACTCGGCAGCGTTGCTCGTGAGTGGATTGATGGTGATGCCGCTAGTCAGCGCGCTGATCGTTCTCTCGATGCACGGCGCTTATCGCGACATATTCGCGAAACCATAGGCGACAGGCTCGCGTCTTAGTGAAAAAGAAAGCTGCCCGGTCGAGACAACGATATCGGAATTGAATCATCCTCACGACGCGCCCTGATCGCTACGCTTGCAGACATATTGCAAGCGAGGGCATATGGCTGCTTCTGTTTCCACGTCTTTTTCCGCGCGTCGGCGCACGCTGAAGCTGCTCAGCGCAGTGCCGGCACTTGCCGCAACCGGCGCATTTCATTCACGCAACGTGCAGGCCGCCGATCTGGCGTCGACGACACTCGTGCTCGGCGACCAGGCCGGCGGCACACGGGCGCTCGCCGAAGCGGTGAAGGTGCTCGACGGCACGCCGTACGCATTTCGCTGGGCCAACTTCCAGGGTGCCGCGCCACTCTTCGAGGCGCAACGCGCGGGCGCCGTCGATCTTGCCCCGGCGGGCGACTTGCCTGTGCTTGCAGCGGCGGTCGGCGATCCGACCTTGAAGATCGTTGCGACGCGTGTGGGTTCGGGCGCGCAACTCGGCATTCTGGTTGCACGCGATTCGCAGATTCGCACGGTGGCGGATCTGAAGGGGCGCACCGTGTTCGTGTCGTCGGCGCGCGGCAGCATTTCGCAATTCCAGTTGTATGGCGCGCTCGCCGAAGCGGGACTCACGAAAGACGACGTCAAGGTCCGTTTCATCCCGCCCGTCGATGCGTTTGCCGCTTTTGCGTCCGGTTCGATCGACGTGTGGGCGACGTTCGATCCGTACTACGGCATCGCTGTCCAGCGCGGCGCGCGCATTTTGCGCGACGGTACCGGCATCAATAGCGGTCTCGGCTTCATCACGGCATCGGGCACCGCACTTGCTGATGCGCGCAAACGCGCGGCCATCGCAGACGTTCTGCTCCGGCTGCAACGCGCGGGTGATTGGGCGCTTGCAAACCCCGATGCTTACGCACAGATCTACTCGACATTGACGCGCTCGCCGCTCGATGCCGCGAGGCAGATCACGCAGCGTGCGTCATTGAAACAGCACTTCGTGACCGAGGCGGATATCGCCGCACTCCAGAAAGTCGCCGATAGCGCGGACCGCGACGCTATCCTGCCGCGCCGCATCGACGTCCGCGCGATTGCCGAGACGCACATCGTGAAGGTCTGAAGCGAACGGTGGCGCGCTTCGTGCCGTGCCGTGCCGTGCCCAGCGAAGCCGGCGCGCGTTTGCGCGGCGCCTTCCACAGGGCATTTTTAACCAAGACACTCCCCATGGGACTGAGTATGCTAGGCGTAATCAGTCATTTCATGCGAGGAATTCAAGGTGCCGCATTATCTTTGCCATGAACAGCCGGACTTACTCGAGTTCGAAACGAGCGTGATCGCCTCGCGGCCCGGCGCTGTCGTGCTGGGCCGCTCGGCCTTGCACCCGGGCGGCGGAGGCCAGGTGTCGGACGCGGCGACGCTGACGCACACGCACGGCGCCGTCCGCATTACCGGCGTCGCGCCGGAAGGCGGCATGCTATGGCATCTGCTCGATGAGCCGCTCGAACTGAACGGCGACGTGCACGTGGCCGTCGACGCGGCCCGGCGTGCCGCCGTCGCCCAGCTTCATACGGGCACGCATATTCTCAACGCCCTTGTCTATCAACGCTTCGCCGGTGCGCTCGTGACCGGCGCGCAGATCAATGCCGACGGCACTGCCCGCATGGACTTCGATCTGCCCGAAGCGGATAACGACGCACTTCGTTTGCTGGAAGAACCTGTCAACGAAGTGATCCGCAGCGCTATGGACGTGCGCACCTACTATGTCAGCGAAACGGAAGCGAAGTCGACCCAGGGCCTGATCCGCAGCCTCTCGGTGGCGCCGCCGCCGACCTCCGACGGCACAGTGCGGATCGTCGAAATCGGCGACCTCGACCGGCAGGCCTGTGGCGGCACGCATCTGACCAATACGGCGCAATCGAGACCGATCCGCATTGTGAAGATCGAGAACAAAGGGCGCCGCAATCGCCGGGTGAGAATAGAGCTGGTTTGAGTTTGAGGGCATCCCGGGAGAGCGACTCATGGACACAGCGGATAAAAGCGGACCGGAGGTGGTGTGCTGGCGAGACGGTGCGCTCGACGGCGCCTGTCTCGCGAGCGCGCGCTACGGCGAGCACAAATTCGACCGGCATCTGCACGACGAACTCGTCATCGTTATGACGCAAACCGGTGCAGGGCAGTGCCATACGCGGACCGGCAGCGACGTCGCCGGACCCGGCAGCGTGCTCGTGTTCGGACCGGGCGAGTATCACAGCGGCGAGGTGTGGGAAGGCCGCGAATGGATCTACCGCGCTATCTATCTCGACATGGAGGGCCTGGGTGCGCTGGGCGCGGTGTTTTCGCCGGACTCGCGTCCTGACAATCCGCTTCTGATTCCGCCGGGGCTCTATCAGGATGCGCACCTTGCCGGTCTGCTGGTCAAGGCACATGCGAGTCTCGACGAACACGGCTCGGTCCCGCTGATGGAGCGGCAGGCGAATTGGTGGGCCGCGATGGGGATGCTGGTCGGAAGATATGGGCAATCGCGGCACGAACTCGGCGAAGTACGGCGCGAAGCCCGCAAGATGGCGCAAGTGCGTGAGTACGTCGCTGCCAACTATGCGCGCGATATTCCGGTCGACGAGTTGGCGGAACTGGTGGGCCTGAGCCGCTATTACCTCACGCGTGCCTTCTGCAAAGAGTTTGGACTGCCGCCGCACGCCTATGCGACGCAGGTGCGGCTACTCGCGGCCAAACGCATGCTCGCGGCGGGGCATAGCGCGGCAACGGCCGCCGCGGCCGTGGGCTTTTACGATCAAAGCCATCTCAACCGGCTTTTCAAGCGGGCATATGGGATCACGCCGGGGACGTATGCGGCGTTGAAGCCGGGGCATTAGGTCCGCGCGCTGCGCCTCTAACGTTACTCAGGAAGCGGAACGTCCTCGATCAGCGCCGACTGTACAGCGCGAATCCTGCGATCGACGAAATAGCCACCCCCTTCCATGTATCGCAGATACAGACGGCCGCACAACGCACACTGCCAGACGGCACAGCGGTTGTACGGGAAGTAACGCGGCGCGATGGGTGCGTCAGCTGACCAGTAGCTGGTTTTGCCCGGCAGGTATTCACTGAACGTGGGTTCCGGATCGTCGTCCCGTGCAAGCGTGCCGATTTCTTTGAACTGCGTCTCGTCGAGAGAAAGCGGTTGCGAGTGCCAGCCATCCAGCGGTGTTTTTGTACACATGCATGGCCCAGCAGCGTGCTGCTCCGCACGTTGCGCGAGTTCAAGGAGCATTGCAGCGTTCAGATATTCCGCCATGAATTTCGCCATGAAGCACACGATTCGTGCAGGGTGGTTGAGCCGATGATGCGGCCGCGACTCATGGTACGCGGCCGCATCATCATGCACGCTCCGGCGCCGCGCCGGCAATCCTCCATGCGCTTCCATGCGTCCTGAAAACGTACATGTGGCCGTTTGCGTTTCGGGCTGATCCACCACGGCTTGCCCTGTTTCACATACCAGCGCCAGACTGCAGCATCCGTGATTTCGCTGCCCCAGTCAGGGCCTATGCCATCGCCACATGTCGCAAAGGTCGTCCACAATCAGGCCCAGCGTGCAGCCCAGCATGATCAACGCGTACTGAAGGGGAGTCGGCGTGCCCAGGTCTTCCGATGCGAACCAGCTGGTTGTCGTCATCCATGCGCAACACGCTAGCATGGCAAGCCACAACAACGCAATGCGGTGACTGATCCAGTTCAATGGACGAATGCTCATGGCCGTCATCCGTATTCACGCCAGACAGCATTGGCGTAGAGCCGCTGTGCGTAGATGCGCCATCCAATACACAAAAGGACGACAACAACCAGTACGCAGGTGAACACGGTTTCAAAGGTGCCCCACTCGTTGTTGGGGGACAGCAGCACCAGGAACGTCCAAAGGCTGGCGCATGTCGCGAGTTCCCCGGATGGGATCGGGTTGTACTGATATTCCGCTTACCATGGCACGTCCACCGGGGTGGGTTCCTTGACGACAAGGTTCAGCGCGACACCCTTTTCATGAGGCAGCGCGACGAGTTGCGCGCCCTGTCCGAAATGCGCCATCTTCGCCGCCAGCGCCGGAAGAATCCAGCGCGCTACCGGGGCCTGCGGCCCGATTGCCGGATCAACTGCATGCTCCTCCACCTTCAGATCGGTTTCCCTGACCGCCCCCAAGGTCGCGTGCTGCGACAGTCCGTTGAGCCGGCTGTGCCAGAAATGGCGGATGCGCTCACGCGCTACCTGTTCTGCCCTGAGTAGCAGCGCGAGCGACTTGTCTACCTGGTCGGCATCCGCAACAATCTGGCGCAACAGCCACGCCTGATGCTTGAGGTCTGGCTTCTCCTGCATGAGCGCAGACGAACCCAGCAACAGCGCAACCGCCGACTCCGAAAAAGTCTGCGGACCTCCGCTTCCACTTCGTTCAGATGCCACGCCAGCAGAAGGCGATATTTCGGCGTCCTGTGGATGATAAACGAGCTGAACGGGTAAGGCGCGTAGCTGTCGTCCTCGAACCACCTGTCTGCAAAGCCTACATTCCTGTCATTGTCCATCCACCTGATGCGGGGTTGCCCTGGCAGTTTCAGCTGCTCCCACACTGCCTGAACATCCGCTGACAGTTCCCGACGTTCGCACTGCATCACGATCTCAAACGAGCCACTGCCCGCCGCCTGGGCAAGCCTGCTCGCCAGCGGCGTCAGAAGCTTTTCCAGCATCCCGCGAACGCGCGATACGCCATCGACTGTGTAAACGCCTTCGAGCGCCATGACTCTCCCAGGATTCTCAGGCGGACTGCCCTCCAGCTTCAGCATGCGCTCAGCAAGATCGGGTTCGGGTGTGAGAGTTACGCTGTCAAGAACTGCCATGCCCGCACGGCTTTTCCGTTGCCACCGGGTGAGCAGATGCCAGCGCGCCCTGTTCCTGATTGCTGCCTCCAACGCGAAACTTTCGTACGTTGACACATACAGGGCGAAACTGACCGCCATCCAGAGAGTAACCGGAGCGGCCAGCGCATAACGCACGAAGTTCTGTGACGCCACCGGTTCCTCCTTGGGCCACGTAGCCACGGTGATGCCCAGGGCGACGCACTCAATCACAAGGAACAACACGATGTAGACCCATGTGGGCGGCGGTTTGCCTGCCGACCACTCGGGCGGTATGGACTGATCCCAGTGAAATTTCATTGTTCCTCCACCAACCTGGCGTCAGGCATCGACTGTCCATTCGCGCTGTGAGGCGACCAGCCGTGGCGCGGGATTGCAGCCACACCGGCAAAAATCGCCCTCCAGCGCATGCTGTTTGCCACTCAGATCGTGCCCCGAACGCTCGCCATCTGGCTCGATGCGACCTGTCGAATTGCAGGCGGGGCACTGGACCCGTGCGCCCAGGTAGCTCAACTTGCGGTCATCAAGGCCGATGTCATCCAGGCCGTCGCGCACAATGCCATTCGCCGTGGTCCGGTCATGCTGGAATATGCAGGCACGTTCTCCCATGTCACGCTCCTACCCATTCCCACTCGGCTTTGCCTGCGTCGCTGTGAACTGGCGGCATCTTCTGTCCTCTGCGCAAAGCGATGATGTGCGACAGGTCATGCCGGTAGGCCGGGGCCGAATAGTCCGAACTCGTGCGCACGCGTGAAACCCAGCGACCGCTGCGCGGGCAGGTTGCGCCGGGTTCACAGAACTGTTTCGTGTCCTCGACGTACTCGAACGAGCCCGGCTTCGTAAGCTGCAGCGCGCTGGCTTCCCACACCCACTGCACCGGCCCATCGATCGAGACGCCGTTACCGGACTCCATCAACATTTTGACCGTCTCCGTCGTGGCGATGTCACCGGCCTTGAACCGCTTGAGCGTACTGAAGTGCATGCCCTTCTTCGCTGTCGAGATGAGCGAGCCATCGGCAGCAAGCTGCACACCGTCGCCCGATTCGATGCCAACCGGCCCCGGCGCAGTCACGAGCGCACCGGGTTGTTTAAGCTCGTCCAGAGCATCGTTGATCGCCTTCTGTGCAGCGGTATCGGCCGACGACGCCTTCGAGGCTTCGGCGGACTGCGCCAGGGACTCGGCAAGCGCCAGCATTTCCCTGAGCTGCGCCATCGTCTCGGCCATGTCAAGCTGCTGGCCCGCGCCCCCAGGCCGGTCGTAGGCCGTCAGCATCGCACCTGCGCCGCCTCGCCCGACCAGGTGACCCGAGGATCGCAGTTCGGCCCCCTCGCCACGCAGCTTGTTATCACGGTCCACCCCATAGCCCATCGTGAGCTGCGTCTTGCCGTGCTCGGTTGCGAGCTTGATGTGTTCGCGGCCCTGGCGGTCGTCTAACTGGAATGTGTTGTTCGAGCGCGTGCGCAGCGTGTTGCGCGTGCCCCACGGGTAGGTTGAATTGACCGGGTCGGTATGCTGCGCCGTGTGCAGTACCTGACTGATGAAGGGAAGATCCGGGCAGCCCCACAGGAAGCCCACAGTCACGACCGTACCCTCGACCAGACCGAAATGGAAACCGGTCTGCCCTGCGCCCGCGAACGGCTTTGCCAGTCGCATCGGGCAGCTTTCCAGTCCAGGTGCGCGCTTGTCCTGATCCGCATGGATGTGCACGATATAGGAGCCCTGCGCGTCCAGATACGGGTCCTTGTACCCGCCCGGCGAGGCAATGGTGCCCGTGATAACCCCCTGGATACTAGGCCACGTATGTTCCAACAAGGGCAGCCGGTACAGCCGGTCGGACGGAATCGCGGTGAACTCGACGCGGTAAGGTTGCTTGCGCGATGCGCCGCATTTCACCCGTACAGTGACCAGCCCGTACTCAGCGTCGGGCAGTTTGCGGTTCGAGAACTTGAGGATGCAACTGGGCGCGAGATCCAGCATGTCGCAGGTGCCGCGATACACCACCTGTACAGCCACGGCCGCCTCGCGCCGCAGCAGCGCTTCTGCCTTCGCCTCATCCTCGCTCAGATCCGGCGTGCCCCACGTATAAGCCTCGCCATATGTGGTCCGGTCCTCAGTGATCCGGCTGGCCGCTTCGATCGGTTCGGATACCGGACGCTCAGTGCTGAACGTGCGCACCTTGTAGCTCGTCGGCAAGGTCGTCGCGTCCATTTCAAGCGAATCGACCGATTCCGCCCCTGAGCTTTCCAGGCCGCTGTACTGGCGATACGGCACGGTCAGGTCCGGGTCGCGGCGGTAGTGCGTGAAGTCGTCACCAAACCGCACGTTTTCGCAGTGCTTGCCCTGCTCGCAGACAAACCAGATACCAGAGCGGCGGCATAGCCGCGTGATGAAGGTCAGGTCGTCTTCCTGCCACTGCATCACAAATGCGCGTCGGCCATATTGGCGGTACAGGTTGAACTCGAAGCTTCCGTGTATCTTGTCGAAGCCGTGTTCGCGCAGTATCTGGTCGATGATTTCCGGAAAACTCTTCTCAAGGAAGAACCGGCACTTCGGCGCGTTGCGCAACAGTGCCAGGCGCGACTCCAGCACAACCTCGTAGGTGGTTTCGTCCCGGCTGCTGCCCCGCTGGCTGAAGCCCGTGATAACTCCCTGCACACGCCGTTCGGGTTCCGGCTTGAGCGTCATGAGAGGATTGAATGGCGGCTGGATCACGAACGCCGCAGGCTTGTTCAGATACTCGGTGCGCGACAGGTCCGGCTGCGGATGCGTGAACCGGATCTGATACCGGGTGGGCTCGCCAATGGCCCGCTCACCCTCAAAGGCAAAGATATCGGCCAGCTCGGCACTGCTGGCCTGCGGCATGTCGAGACGGTAGTGCCGGTGCGTAAAACCAGTTTTTTGACTCAAGCCCCCTCCTGTTAGACGTCCACGGGATATCCCGGTAGAACCCTGGCGGACTTTGGGGGCGAATCAAATAGGATAGATCCGAAAAAGTTGTCAATCTCTTGAAGCCGATCCATTCAGTATTGCAAATTATTAGCGACATAAAAAAATTGCATACTATTGCAGCGTCGTCGTGGACGGCCCGTAGGCGCAAGGCTCTGTCTCGTCTTCCGCTGCGGAAAACGCCTCTATCTGTGGAAGCACCTCATCGCCCAGTTGCCGGAACTAATCCAGTTCCAGTTGAAGACCCGACCGCGCATCCTCCGCCATATTCCGCAGTTGCGCCACGACGGGTGTGCTGTCAAGGTTCGACGCCTGCATGTATTGAATAGTGACAGTGAGCTTGACCAGCTTCGCAAAGGCGCCCGCGTAGTGCTGGCCGATGCTCAGCGTGCTGGTAACAGCTTCTTCGAGCGGGGACATGCGCGGGGTGCGCTTGGGGTCTCTCGGGGGGATTGGGGCATGTGA
>NZ_WOEZ01000188.1 GCF_013177735.1 Paraburkholderia elongata
CTGTATGGCGCCTACCTTCATCTGCGGGGCACACCGGAGTTCGCTTACTGCGAGTCCGGATCGGCTCACCCGAACGGCACAGCGACATCTTCGCCGGCTCGCGAAACGAACCAACGTCATTCAGGCAAAACATCATGAGCAACTATCTTCCAGTCATCGGCATCACGATGGGCGACGCAGCGGGCGTGGGTCCGGAAATCGTCGTCAAGAGCTTGACGCACGAGTCCGTCTATCGGCAGTGCCGCCCGCTTGTCATCGGCGATGCGGCGCGCCTTGAGCAGGCCAACCGGATTGTCGGCGGCAACACGAAAGTGCGCCGCATCGCGAAGCCGTCGGATGCGCAATATGAACGCGGCACTATCGACTGCATCGACCTCGCGTTGATTCCCGCCGACTTGCCTTTCGGCGCGCTGTCGGCGCTCGCAGGCGACGCCGCGTATCAGTACATCGCGCGCGCCGTCGAACTCGCGAAGGCCGACGAGATCGATGCGATCTGCACGGCGCCGCTGAACAAGGAAGCGTTGCACGCCGGCGGTCACAAGTATCCTGGCCACACCGAAATGCTCGCGCACCTCACGGGCATCGAGGAAGTGTCGATGATGCTGGTCGCGCCGAAACTGCGCGTGATCCACGTGACCACCCACATCGGCATTATCGATGCGATCCGCAAGATCGAACCGGGCCTCGTGCAGCGCACGATCGAGCGAGGTCATGCGACGCTGGTGAAGGCGGGCATCGCCAATCCGCGCATCGCCGTGTGCGGCATCAACCCGCATGCCGGCGAAAACGGCCTGTTCGGTTATGGCGAGGAAGAGGAAAAGATCGTTCCAGCCGTGCAGGTCTTGCGTGAACGCGGCTGGGACATTGAAGGCCCGCTCCCTGCCGACACGCTGTTCTTCCGTGCGGGACGTGGCGACTTCGATCTGGTGGTGGCGATGTACCACGATCAGGGCCACGGTCCGGTCAAGGTGCTCGGCCTCGAAGCCGGCGTCAACGTGACGGTCGGCCTCGATGTGATCCGTACCTCGGTCGATCACGGCACGGCGTTCGATATCGCAGGCAAAGGCATCGCTGACGAACGCAGCCTGCTCGAAGCACTGCGTCAAGGCGCCGAACTCGCGACGCGCCGCGCCTGATGCGGCTTGAAATCGATGTATGTGCACGGTGCCGCCCGCTCGCGCGGAGCGACAGCGTGCCTTTAGGGCTGTAGTTGTAGTGAATATGCACACACGACGCACTGAAGACTCTCGCGAAAGACTACTCGAAGCGGGTGTCGCGCTGTTCGCCGAAACGGGTTATCACGGCACCGGCGTAAAAGACATCGTCGAGCGTGCCGGTGTGCCGAAGGGCTCGTTTTACAACTACTTCGAGAGCAAAGAGGCATTCGGCGCGGCGATCCTGCACCACTACGCGCAGGAGCAGGCCGCTGAATGGAAGCAGTATTCGCTCGAAGCGGCGTCATCCGATCCGCTACTCGCGCTTCGCGGCATCTACGCGCGCATCGTTGCCGACTACGAAGACTGTGACGACCGCTACGGTTGTCTGGTCGGCAACTTTGCGGGCGAGATCGCGCAGTCGAGCGATCTGTGCCGGGTCGCTGCGCGCAGGACGGTCAACGAATGGCGTGTTGGCTGTGCCGATTATCTGCGGCGCGGCCAGGAATACGGCTCCGTGCGGCGCGATCTTTCAGCTGATGCGATGGCTGACCTTTTCTGGAATGCATGGGAAGGCAGCCTGTTGCGCATGAAGCTGGATGACTCGGTCGAACCGCTGAAGGCTTGCGTGCATTCAATGTTCGATCTGTTTTTCAAATCCCCGCAGTAACGGTCGTAGCTGGTCTGCGCGGCGACGGATTTCGATTCGGGCAGCCGTTTATTGCGTTTTAAGACGACCGGTCATTTCAATGTAAGGAAGAGAGATTCAATGCAGAACTTTACGTTTCACAACCCCACTCGAATCATTTTCGGCGAAGGCCAGATTGCCACACTCGATGCGCAGGTCCCGCCCAACGCACGGGTGCTGATTACGTGCGGCGGCGGCAGCATCAAGAGCAACGGTGTGCTCGCGCAAGTGCAGGCGGCGCTCGGTGACCGCGCGTGGCACGTGTTCGGTGGCATCGAACCGAATCCCACTTACGAAACGCTGATGGAAGCGGTTGCGCTCGTCCGCGAGAAGAACATCGATTTTCTGCTGGCGGTGGGCGGCGGCTCGGTGATCGACGGCACCAAGTTCATCGCTGCCGCTGTGAAGTTCCACGGCGAGCCGTGGGACATTCTGGCGAAGCAGGCCGAGATACGCGACGCGATGCCGTTCGGCAGCGTGCTGACGCTGCCCGCCACCGGTTCGGAGATGAACAACGGCGGCGTTATCAGCCACCGCGCGAAAGGCGACAAGTTGCCGTTCCGTAGCGAGGCGACCTATCCGGTCTTCTCGGTGCTCGATCCGACCACGACCTATTCGTTGCCGCAGCGGCAGATTGCCAACGGTGTCGTCGATGCGTTCGTTCATATCGTCGAGCAGTATCTGACCTACCCGGTGGACGCCAGGGTACAGGACCGTTTCGCCGAAGGCCTGCTGATCACGCTGACTGAAGTCGGCCCGCAAGCGCTTGCCGAGCCGCACAACTATACGGTGCGAGCCAACCTGATGTGGACGGCAACGCTGGCGCTGAACGGCCTGATCGGCGCCGGCGTGCCGCAGGACTGGGCGACCCACATGCTCGGCCACGAGATCACGGCGCTGTACGGACTCGATCACGCACAGACGCTCGCCATCGTGCTGCCGGCCATGCTGAGCGTGCGCCGCGAGTCGAAGCGCGCGAAGTTGCTGCAGTACGCCGAACGAGTCTGGAACATCACCGAGGGCAGCGAGGACGAGCGTATCAGTGCGGCGATTACGGCGACCCGCGTGTTCTTCGAACGCATGTCGGTGGGAACCCGCTTGCGCGACTACCAGATTGGCGGCCAGTCAATCGGCACGCTGATCGCGAAGCTCGAAGAGCACGGGATGACGGCATTGGGCGAACACGGCGACGTGACGCTCGACGTGAGCCGTCAGGTCTATCAATTTGCAGTCTGAACAGGCCCGCATTCGCGCGGCTGATCATTTGGAATGTCATTATGAAAATTGGATTTGTAGGACTTGGCTCGATGGGCGCAGCGATTGCGAGGAACCTGATCGACGCCGGGCACGACGTGCAGGTTTTCAACCGTAGCCCGGCCCGCGCCGAACCATTGCGCGAAGCGGGGGCGAGTATCGCGTCGAGTCCCGCGCAGGCGGCGCTGGGGGCCGACGTGGTGTTCACGATGGTGGCCGACGATGCCGCGCACGCAGCGGTCACGTTCGGCGAGGCGGGCATCGCCACCACGCTGAAGCCGGGTGCGCTGCACATCTCGATGAGCACGATCAGTGTCGCCACCGCACAGGACCACGCAGCGAAGTACCGTGAAGCGTGTCTTGCCTTCGTGTCCGCACCGGTATTCGGCCGGCCCGATGCCGCGGCAGCGCGCAAGCTGTTCATCATGGCGGCAGGCGCGGACGAGCACCTCAAGGTTGCCGTGCCGCTTCTCGAAACGCTTGGACAGTCGGTGGGCATTGTCGGCGAAGATCCTTCGCAGGCCAACCTGGTGAAGCTGATCGGCAATTTCATGCTGTCTGTAATCATCGAAACGCTGGGCGAAGCGTGTGCCGTAGCGGGCAAGGCCGGCATCGATCCGATGCGTCTGGTCGAGCTGTTGACGAGCGCAAACTTCAATGCGCCGCCATACAAGATCTACGGTCCGCTGATTGCTTCGCAGCAATTCCAGCCGCCGGGCTTCTCGTTGCCGCTCGGGCAGAAGGACAACCGCCTGATGCTGGCAGCCGCCGAGGCGCTTGGCGTTCCGCTGCCGCTGGCAAGTCTCGTCCACGACCGGTTCCTGACGTTGCGCTCGCAAGGGCTCGGCGCCGAGCATGACTGGTCGGCGGTGGCGCTTTGCGCGTTGTCCGATGCCGGCTTGAGCAAGGCGTTTCACGGCAGCTGAGCAATGGGGACGATGCCGCTCGCTATGAGCGGCATTCGACGCGGCGAACAGAGCGCGAGCGGGAATGTTTGGCGATCTAAGGTGCTATCCCCGGGCTCAGGTACGGCCTATATTCGGCTCCGCCGTCTTATCACGCTGATGCTGTGGTCTAGCGGCTTCCTTGATCAACATCACGAACGCGCTTGTGCCAATCAGACAGAGGCCCATTACCAACAGTCCGGCGGAAAATGAGTTGGTAAATGAACGCGCGTAGCCGACGAAGTAAGGCCCTCCAAATGCCCCGATCATGCCGATACCGTTGATCATGCCGCTTATTCGGGCCGTCACTTCGGGCGGCACGAGCTCGGTGGCGATCGACCAGAGTACCGGCTGCGATCCGTAAAGTGTCGCGCCGGCGATCACGAGCAGCGCCATGTTCCCGACGAACGGATTGGACTCAAAGGTCTCGCCGCCAACCAGAAGGGCCAGACCAGAAATGGCCAGTGGTATTGCGGAAAAAAGCCGCCGGTCCAGTTTGCGGTCGGACCAGTAAGTCAGGATCGGCATGAGCACGATCGCGAACGCGTAGGGAATCGATGAGAGCCAGCCGATGTCCGTCGACGAAAGCCCCGGCTGTTGATGAATCACGCTGGGCAGCCAGATCACAAAGCCGAGGAAGCCGGTGTTCCAAAGCAGGATCGACGTTGCGAAGAGCCACACCGCCGGACGCCGCAACTGCGAGCCGAATGACACCGGTGTCGGCGACGGCGCTTGCGACGCGTGCTGCTTTTTTTCCGAGTCGAGGCGTTCGAGCAGTTGCGCGCGATCGGCAGCTTTCAACCACTTCGCGTTGCGCGGCGAATCGGCCACGCCCCACAGCCACACAAATACCCATACGAGCGGGAACACGCCCTCGACGATGAACAACGTGCGCCAGTCGCCGAGCTTCAGGATGTAGCCGGCGATAGGACCGCTCGCCATCGCGGCGAACGGGTAACAAAGTTGCCAGATGCCATTTGCGCGAGCACGCTCGGACGGCGCAAACCAGTTCCTCACGAACAGCAGGAAAGTCGGGAATATGCCGCCTTCGAATACGCCGATCGCGAAGCGAACCGCGACCAGCTCCTGCGCATTGTGCACAAAACCCTGCGCCATTTCGATCGTTCCCCACAGCACCATCAGCACGGCGATCAGCGCCTTGCCGTGGCCCTTGTCGGCGATCCAGCCGCCCAGAACCTGCGAAGCGCCATAGCCGAGAAACAGCACGCCCGACGCGAATCCGAGAATCGAGGCGGTCAGCCCGAGCTCCTTGCCCATCGACGGAATCGCAAAGCCGATGTTGGTGCGGTCCATGAACGCGATGATAAGGGTCATCATCATCACGGGCAGTAAGCGAAACCATCTTTGCTTCATCGTCTGTCTCCATGTTTCGCGTGCATGGCGACAAGGCAGCAACTGGCCCTGCGCGACAGCACGTGTTTATCTTTATATGTATCGATGCGGCGCCGGTTGCCACTTCTTCCAGAAGTCGGGATCGTGGCAGATCACCAGTTCACCGCCGAAGAACTCGCACAGCAGGCGCAACCGCGCGATAGATGCGATCGCCTGTTCGGTCGTGTGCGCGTTGCCGGGCGGCGAGTCGGGTTCGAGGTTGGCCGGGCAGAACACTGCGTCGCCGGTCATGAACATGAGCGGGCCCGACGGCAGACGCACCATCAGCGATTGATGTCCCGGCGTGTGGCCCGGCGTCGTGAGCACGGCTACACCGGGCTTTACCACCTGATCGCCGCGCAACAGTTCATAGTCGATGTCGCAATCGAAGTAGGCGCGCTCGTATGGCCGCGCGGCAAAGCTGTCTGGCTGATACGCAAAGCGGTATTCCGAACCCTGTACCAGGAAGCGCGCGTGAGGGAATAACAGGTTGCCGCCCGAGTGATCCCAGTGGAAGTGGCTGTTGATGACGATCTTGACGTGCTCTGGCGTATGACCGAGATCGGCCAGCCGTGCGCGAATGTCGTCCTGTCGTTCATAGCGCGCGATCATTTCGGAAAAGCGCTTCATCGACAGGCAGGGGTCGGCGCCATCATCCCGTTCGCAGTTATGCGGCAGAAGTCCGGTATCGAACAAAATATGTTCACCGTCCGTCATCTCGATGAATGCGCCGGTCACGGGAACCTCGACCCGCGTGCCCATTCCGCGTCGCATCGTCAACGACGACTGGTCGTTGATCAGCGTGCCGAGGTTGAACAGTGAAACGCTTTTGACAAGCGTTTCGGTTGTGCCGGACAGGCTGGCTGACACAGTCATCGTCTCCTTCCATTTATGAATCGCCAAGCTCTCGGTCAAGTCTTTCCTGGTCCATCAGTCATGCCAACGAATTGCGCTCGCAGAACAGCCCGATAATCGACGTCGCAGCCAGATTCGGATGACGCGCATAACCCGCGATGGTCGCCGCAGGAGCGTCCCAGTCGGCATGTCGATGCGCGCGATGACGGCGTTTTCGTCAGGATGGAGCTGAACAAGCGGGCCGGCGATGGTCTTACCGACCGATTCGGTGATGGTGGTGACCCCGTTTTCCACTAGCCACCAGACGCACCGAGGGGAGTGTTTGCGACGAGTATGCTAGTCATCGCCTCTCAGAAGAAGTAGTCTTTGCTTTCTTCAAAACATAAAATTTCTTTCGATGGACTCCCGCTATCTTCAGAGCTTTGTCTACGTGGTCGAATTTGGCTCGATCGCGGAAGCCGCTCGCCGGCTCGATCTGACGCCGGCAGCGGTGGCACAGCGCGTGAAGATGCTCGAGACGGAGCTGGGCGGTCAACTCGTGCGCCGCTGCGGACGCACGGTCGGTACGACGGAGGCCGGCGAGCGCATCCTCGAACGCGCTCGCAAGGTGCTGCACGACATCCGCGACCTGAAGTCGGATCTGGAGAATCCGTCGACGCTGGGTGGACAACTGCGCCTCGGCGGCATGGGAACGATGATGACGAGTCTGATCCCTATAATGCTTGCGGAGCTGCTGGCGCGTCACCCTGGAATCGACTTTTATCTCGAGCCGGGCACCTCGCTCGACCTGTATCGGAAAGTCGTCGGTGGCGATCTTGATGCCGCGGTCATCGCACGGCCATCGTTCAATCTGCCGAAAAGTTGCGACTGGCACACGTTCAGGGAAGAGCCGCTCGTGCTGCTGACACCTGCCGCGATGAAGGTGACCGATCCGCACGTCACATTGCAGACGGAACCGTTTCTCCGTTACGACCGCAATGTCGTCGGTGGGCAGCTCGCCGAGAGCTACCTTCGGCAACATGGCATCACGCCGCATCAACGCTGCGAACTTGACGGGCTTGGCGCGATTGCCGCGCTGGTGGACCGTGGTCTTGGCGTCTCACTCGTGCCCGACTGGATGACCAAACCACTCACCGATCTATCACTTGCCAAATGGCCGCTGCCCCATCCTTTTCAGAAGCGCGTGGTCGGGTTGATATGGGGACGCTCCTCAGCCCGTACCCGACTGATCCAGGCCTTTCTGCAAGTGGCCTCGGAGTTCAAATGTGGCTAAGCGGCACAGTGCCGTCGGGCTTCGCGTTGCTTTTTTCTGCATGTGGCAACCGTTCCGCCTGGAAAGAATCCGGAGCTTAGGTAATTCGAACGATCGTGCAAATATGCCGTGTTAAATGGCAACAATTTGTTAAGCGTCTCGTGAATGCGGCCTCGACGATATCGCTATAGAATTGACCCGGCCCAATCGTGAATGTCGATTATTTGCAAGCCAGTAGGGCCGTTTCGCAACTCTCTATTCGATACACTCTCAATGTCCCATAGCACTCGCCGGCCTACGGGCCGCGCTTCTTTTGGTCGGCGTCACCTAAGCAAGGAGATGCTGCTCCCAATGACGAGGCAAGCTGCCTCTGATATCTCGCTCGCGAATCACCTTGCTCTTGCAGTCTGTCGCAAAGGGCAAGGGAACGCTCATCTGATCAATGAGCTGAACAGAGTCGTATATCTGACGTACTACTTACAAGAGGCCGGATTCGGTAGCGCACCTGTCGATTTGTACCGGCGTGCCGAGGCTGCATTGGATCAAGCGGGTGGCAGGGCACAGTGTGACGGAGTGTGGCAAGTCAGCGCGGAGGTCGCAAGTATGCTCGAAGAAATCCTGGCCATTCACGATCAGCAACTGACAGCGGCTGCGACCAGGCACGTGATCGAGGCCAAAGCGCGGTTTTCCAGGTTCATCAAAGGCGACCTTCGTTCGCCAGTTTCGAAAGACGCACAGACGACTGATCGCCGCGACGACATCGAGCTCAACGTTTCCGCGACCGCCAACAGGTTGCAATAGTCCGGACGGGGAACGCGCTCCGAAGTAGTTGAAAATACGGGGCGTGCCGTTCCCGTACCGTCCAGAGGCGGTCAATTAGCGCTGCGTTCCATTGCTGTCGCGACGAGCGCAGGCGCTGAAGCCGCTTGAGCGAGTTCATCGCTCGACCATCCGCCGCCGAGCGCATGCAGGAGTTGCACATTCGCGCTCAGCTGGCGTGTCTGGATATCGAGCACGCTGCGTTGCGCCTCGAGTGCGACGGTCTGCGCCTGCACGACATCGAGGTAACCCACTGTGCCTTGGCGATATTGGCGTAACGCGAGGTCGACCGAGTACTGGGCGGCGTTTGCTGCATCCCGTTGCTCACTAAGCGCAGTGCCGAGATACGACAGCAGGGCAAGGTTGTCTTCAACCTGCTGGAATGCAGACAGCACGACGCCGCGGTAACGTTCTCCCGCTTCTTCGGTTGCCGCCTTGGCGGAAACGAGTTGCGCACGACGGTACCCGCCGTCGAACACGTACTGCACAAGCTGCGGGCCGACCGCCCAGAACAGATTGGGCGCGCTAACCAGACCGGCGTAGGCTGCGCTTTGCACACCACCCTGCAAGCTGAGCATGATGTCCGGGAAGTAGGCCGCCCGCGCGACGCCAATTTTTGCGTTGGCCTCGGCCACCCGGCGTTCCGCTGCAGCGACGTCGGGCCGTCGCTGCAGCAGCGTCGAGGGCAGGCCGGTTGGAATCGCCGGCAACGCGATGGCGGCGGTCTGGGGCGGCAGGCTGAATTCGGACGCGGAGGCTCCGACCAGGACCGCGATCGCATGTTCAATCAGAGCCCGTTGCGCCAGGTTCTGCGACAGCTGCGACTTCGCCGACGAAAGTTGCGTTTGCGCTCGGGAAACGTCGAGGCCCGACACAATCCCACTGTTGTGCAACGTTTCCGTGAGTTGCAGGGCCTTCGCATACGCCACGACAGTCTCGTTCAACAGCTCGGTTTGCTGGTCGAGGCCGCGCAAGCGGAGGCAACTGTCCGCCAGTTCGACCTGCAGGCTCAGCCTGACCGAGGCCAGATCGGCCTTGGTCGCCTGCGCCTCGTCCTTGCCGGCCACCACAGAGTCGCGCACGCGACCCCAGAGGTCGAGGTCGTAGTTGATTTCGCCGCCAAGCGTGACGGAGTTGTAGTCGTTCGGGCCGCCCACGCGCAACGGCCGGCTGTCGGACTGGCGATCGCGCTGCGGCACGGCGCTCGCACTGATCGACGGGTACAGACCCGACTCGACCTGCGCCACGAAAGCCTGCGCTTGCGCATAGTGCGCGTACGCCGCGCGCAAATCGGTGTTGTTTGCCAGCAGGCGGGCTTCGAGATCGTCGAGCTGTGCGTCGCCATACATCTTCCACCAGCCGTTGCGGTCTATCCGGTCGGCGGGCTGTGCCGTGGTCCACGGGCCAACCGTCTTGTATTGCGCAGCGATTGGCGTCGGCGGGACCTGATATTGCGGCGCGAGCGAGCAGGCGCAGAGCGCGACGACGCTCGCGAGAAGCGCCGGAAGTCCATACTTAACCATGTGCCGCTGCCTTCTTGTCGGTCGCCGTCGCAACTTGCACGTTGTCGCCGTCAGCGAGTCCGTCGGGCGGTGTATCGATCACGCGATCGGTTGCGGCGAGCCCTGAGCCGATCTCCACTGAGTCGCCCAGGTCGCGGTTGATCTTCACCTGTTTGAACAACACGTGACCGTTTGCACCAAGCGTGGCGACCACGACGCCGCGGCTATCGAAGACGAGCGCGCTGGCCGGTACACGGACTGAATCGGCGGAGGCGGGCAACGAGAATTTCAGGCTGGCGAACCCACCCGGCAGCAGCTTGCCGTTAGCGTTGTCAACCAGCAGTTGAACCAGCGTCGTTCCCGAACTCGAATTGACCGAGCCTGCCGCTGCAACCACGCGCGCAGTGAACTGCTGGTCGGGATACTCGGGGACGGTCAGGATGGCGGTCGTGCCGTCGTGTATCGTCGGTGCGTAATTCTGCGGCACCTGGACATACACGCGTAACTGCTTGACGTCGGAGACCGCGAACAGCTCCTGTCCTACCCCGCCGCTGCCGGCGTTGACCAACGCGCCGACGTCGGTATCGCGGGCGGTCACCACGCCGTCGAATGGCGCGACGATGCGCGCGAAGGCTTTGGTGGCGACGAGGCGGTCGACGTTGGCCTTCGCGGCCGCTACGATCGCCTCCTTGGCGGTGTAGTCAGCGGTGCGTTGGTCGACATCCTGCTGGGCGACGGAATCCGTGCCGCTTAGCGCTTCCCAGCGCTTCGCCGTGGTACCCGCAACTAACGCATTCGCCTGCGCACTCTGGAGGTCCGCGCGCGCCTGCAATAGCTGCTGGTCAAGCTCGGGCGTTTCGATTTCGGCGAGTACCTGGCCCGCTTTGACGGGCGCACCGATATCGACACTCCATGATTTCAGATAGCCGCTGACCTGCGCGAAAATCGGCGCGCGCGTAAACGCTTCGAGACGGCCGGGCAGTTGCAGCGAGGGGCCGTTGGCGTCGCGCAAGGGCTGGATCAGGTTGACGGTCGGCACGGCCTGGGCGTCGGTCCAGGTTTTCAGCTTGCGGGCATCGGCGGCTCGCAGTGTGACGCCGGCAGCGACGATGCCTAAGGCGACCAGCAGGCCGACCACGCCTGCTACCAGAAGCGGGCGGCGCGATGGTGTATTAGTGGGAAAAGTAGATTCAGACGACATGAGCAGGACCTCCCGAGACGGATGCCGGGGTAGCCGCGCGCCCGGGGCGCGCGTGCACGATACAAAAAATGACGGGGACGAGGAACAGCGAAGCGGTGGTCGCAAACAGCAGACCGCCGATCACGGCGCGGCCAAGCGGCGCGTTTTGCTCACCGCCTTCACCGAGGGCGAGCGCCATCGGCGCCATGCCGATGATCATGGAGAGCGCGGTCATGAGCACGGGGCGAAAACGCGTAAAGCCCGCTTCGAGGGCGGCCTTGAATGGGTCGCCGTGTACGGCAAAACGTTCGCGGCAGAAACTGACGACCAGAATCGAGTTGGCCGTCGCCACCCCCATGCACATGATCGCACCGGTCAATGCGGGTACAGAGAGCGTCGTGTGGGTCGCGAACAGCATCCAGACGATACCTGCCAACGCGGCAGGCAACGCGGTCACGATCACGAACGGGTCGGCCCACGACTGGAAATTGACCACGATCAGCAGATAGATCAGCACCACCGCACCAAGCAAGCCGAACAACATGCCGGCAAAGGCGCTGTTCATCGTCTGCACCTGGCCCAGCAGCGCGACGGCCGAGCCCTTGGGCAAGGTGCTGGTGTTGTCGTGCACGATGCGCTGGATATCGGATGCCACCGCGCCGAGGTCGCGACCCTGGGTGGTCGCGAAGATCTCGACCATGGGCTGGATGTTGTACTGGCTGACAACCTCATTGCTGCTGGTGCGTTCGACTGTCGCCAGACCGCCAAGGATCTGGGCGGTGCTTCCGCCGCTGGCCGTGATCGGAAGATTTTGCAAGGCCGCAAGCGAATCGAGGCTGTATTGCGGCGTTTGCATCACGATCGGATAAGACACGCCGTTCGAGTTGTTCAGCCAGAACGTGGGCGCGACCTGGCTGGAACCTGCGAGGTTCACCACCATGCTGTTCGTCACGTCGCGCTCGGTGATGCCGAGCAATTGCGCGCGTGTGCGGTCGACATCGACGTTGAAAGTCGGGTTGCCGTGCGACTGCGCGATCCGCGCGTCGACCACGCCCGGAACATCGCGAACCTGGCGCAGCAGACGGTCCGCGTACGCGAAGTTGGCGTTCAGGTTATTGCCGCGAATCTGCAGGTCGATCGGCGCCGGCGAGCCGAAGTTCAGGATCTGACTGATGATGTCCGCTGGCGGGAACGAAAACGTGACGCCCGGGAATTCCCGCGGCAATCTCTCGCGCATGATGCGAACATACTCTTCGGTTGGACGATGGCCTTCGTTCAGCGCGATCTGGATGTCACCGTCCTGCGAGCCGACAGTACCGGTGTTGTTGTACGCGGTATTGATGCCGCTGACCGGCAGACCCATGTTGTCGACCACGGTACCGAGATCCGCCGGCGGGACGATCTGGCGGATCTCGCCTTCGACATCCGCAAAAATCTGCGCGGTCTTTTCAACGCGAACACCGACCGGTGCGCGCACATGCATCAGGATTTGTCCGGCATCGACCGAAGGGAAGAAGTTGCGGCCGAGGAACGGCACCAGCGCGAACGAGAGGGCGACAAAGCCAAGGAAGCCACTGACGAACGGACGCCGGTGGGTCAGCGCGAGTTCGAGCAACCCACGGTAGGCGCTACGCACCTTTTCAAAGCGCGCTTCGAAGCCACGCTGGAAACGCCCAAGCGGACCGGGGCTCCTGGGTTCATGGACGTGCTCGCCCTTTACATGCTGTTTCAGCAGGTATTTCGCCATCGTCGGCACAAGGGTTCGCGACAGGATGAACGAAGAGATCATCGCGAAGATCACCGCTTCAGCCATCGGCACGAACAGGAAGCGTGCGACGCCGCTCAGGAAGAACATCGGTACGAACACGATGCAGATACACAGCAGCGAGACGAACGCCGGCGTGACGATCTGCGCCGCGCCGTCGAGAATAGCCGTCTCCACCTCCTTGCCGTGCTCGACGTGCCAGTTGATGTTTTCGATCGTCACCGTGGCATCGTCGACCAGAATCCCCACCGCTAGCGCGAGACCACCGAGCGTCATGATGTTCAAAGTCTCGCCGAGCGCGGACAGCGTCGCGATGGAGCCGAGGATAGCGAGTGGGATTGAGGTTGCGATGATAATCGTCGAGCGCCAGCTGCCCAGGAACAGCAGAATCATCAGGCTCGTCAGCACGGCCGCGATCACACCCTCGCGCGCCACGCCGGTGATGGCCGCCCGTACGAACAGCGACTGGTCGCCGATGGGCTCGATCTGCAGGTTATCGGGCCACGACGCTTTCCCTGCAGCAAGCCGCTGCTTGATGCCGGAGATGATGCCGAGCGTCGAAACCGAACCGTTCTTGAGCACGGACATCAGTACCGAACGCCGGCCGTCGACGTGCACGATATTGGTCTGCGGTGGGCTGCCGTCGCGCACATTCGCAATGTCACGAATATAGACCGTGGTGCCATTGGCTGCCTTGACGGGAAGATCGCCCAAGGCTTTGATTTCCGACGGCGCATTGTTCAGTTGCAGCGTGTACTCGTAGTCACCGATCTTTTCCGTGCCGACGGGCGTGATCAGGTTCTGGCCGGCAAGTGCATTGGCGACGTCCTGCGCGGATAAGCCGCGCGCCTGGAGCGCCACTGGGTCGACGTCGATCTGCACCTGACGTGTCTTGCCGCCGAACGGGTAAGGAATCGCCGCGCCTGCGACCGTCGTGAGAACCGGGCGCACCGCATTCAGGCCAAGGTCACCGAGGTTCTGTTCAGAGAGTCCCTTGCCGGACAGCGCCAACTGGATGATCGGCACGGTCGACGCGTTGTAGTTCAGGATCAGAGGAGGCGTCGTACCTGCAGGCAACTGCCGCAATTGAGTTTGCGCGACCGAAGTCACCTGCGCGTTCGCCGTGCTGATATTCACCCCCGGCTGGAAGAAGATCTTGATGATCCCGAAGCCGGCGACCGATTCCGCCTCGATATGCTCGACGTCATTCACAGTGGTCGTCAGCGTGCGCTCGAATGGCGAGGTGATGCGGCCGACCATCTGGTCCGGCGGCAGACCCGTGTACTGCCACACGACGCTGATCACGGGAATCTTGATATCCGGAAAGATGTCGGTTGGCGTCCTCATCGCGGACAAAGGACCGATGATGAGGATGAAGATCGCCAGGACTACGAAGGTGTAGGGTCGCCGAAGGGCGATACGGACTAGGCCGAGCATGAGAATTCCGGAGCTTGGGGTAAAACGTAAGAGTGTCTTGGTGGAGGCTAGCGCGGCGTGCGATGACCCGCAGCCGTGTGCTTGTACCTGACACATGCGCAACGAAGAAGGCTGCCTTGGGACAGGTGCCGATGTGTCGCAACGCAACTCAAGCGCGAATGTACACAAAGCTCGGCATTTCTGCTGAAGGACAAATGAAACGTCAGGCACGTATGGATGCCGGGTAAGCTCATTTCGCTTTGCCCGCACGTCCCGGGAATACCTTGTCGTTGCTGGACAGAGTGATGCCTGGTAAGAACCGGACACAGGCGCACGAGCGTCACTTTCTGCGAAGGCTAAACCGTCAGCGTTTTTTATTACCAATTGTTCAAGGGGTCCATGCGTGCCGAGTCGAACAACAACGCAACGGTTACGTTCGTGAAGAGGAATACTAATGTCCACCGCTTCGCAAGCCGACCTTGACACTCTGAACGCAGTGACGCATCGAAGCAGAGTAACGGGCGATAAAGCGTTGCAAAAGTGACGTTTTGCACAAAACAGTTATGTGCAAAACGGGTTCAGTCCTGCAGACGCTCGGGTAGCGTAAGTCTTCCTACATGAGCCTAGTTCGACTGCATGACCCGGTACGCATCCGGCGCCCGCTTCTTCGGCGGCACGATCATTTCGATTTTGCCGACGAGGAAGATATACGAAAGGATGCCCAGAACGGCGACGATCGAGACGTACCACATCGCATAGTGGAAGTTATGCGTGCGCTGCAGGATCATGCCGAAAACGATGCGCGTAGTAATGCCGGACAGATTGCCGAACAGATTCAGGAAGCCGCCCATCGTACCGATGAAATTGCGAGGAATGACGTCCGTAAACACCACCCAGCCGAGATTCGCGACGTTGTTTCCGAAAAAGGCCAGCGAAAGGATCCCGATCGCGATGACGGGCTGGTTCTCGAAAAAATTGACGGTGACGATCATGGCCGTCAACACGAGGCCAACGATCACCGGCGTCTTGCGCGCGACCGTGACCGATTTACCCCTTTTCAGGAGGCTGTCACTGAGGAAGCCGCCCGCCAGCATGCCGACCATCGCCATGAGATAGGGAATGGATGCGCCCAGTCCCGCTTTGGAAAGCGTGAGATTCAATGCCTTTTCGAGGTAGACGATGAACCATGTCATGAAGAAGATCAGCGTCGAGTTGTAGGCGAACTGCGTGATGAACAGGCCCCAGACAGTTTTGTTCTTGAGGAAGTACAGGACGTCGTCTCTCTCAACCACGGTGCTGACCGTGGATTGATCCTGAGATCCGTAGCCACCACCGGCCTTGATAAGGTCGAGCTCGGCCTGACCGGTTTTCCTGCTGTCTTTGGGGTCACGATAAACGATCAGCCAGTAGACCCCAAAGACGATCCCCGCTCCACCCGTTGCATAGAACACCATTTGCCAGCCGTAACGGCTCGTCAGAAAAGTCAGGACGGGCGTGAACAATGCAAGACCCATGTATTGCGAACTGATATAGGTCGCCGTCGCCCGTGCGCGTTCGTTCTTCGGAAACCAGTTCGCGACGATCTTCGTATTCGAGAGATACGACGGCGCTTCAGCGAGGCCAATCAGGGCCCGGCAGACCAGCAGCACCGCAAACGAGGCGCCGAGGGTCGCGAAAAGATGATGGGATGCAAAGCCCATCGCGAACGTACATGTGCTCCAGATGACTATTGCACTGCCGTATAGAACCCTCGATCCGATTCGATCAAGGAGATACCCGACGGGAATCTGGGCGGCCGCATACGTCCACGTGAACATTGAAAAGAGCAGGCCGAGCTGGGTCGGCGAAAGGCCGAATTCCCCCTGGATCCTGCTGCCCGCGATCGAGAGATTCGCACGATCCATATAGTTGATGGCCGTGACTACAAACAGTAAAAAGACAATGAAATATCGGGTCTTTGTTGCTTTCATGATTTCGCATTCAAGATGCCGTCTGGAGGCTCGCCCAAACATGCATTGCCGGCATCGAACACCGGCGATTCGTCGTCCTGCTCAGAGTGGGAGTTTTATAACCGCATTGTTCTGCGTGCTGCGATAGATGGCTGTGAACAGTTCTACGGTCTTCCGGCCGTCCAGTCCGTCGATCAAAGGCTTCGTGCCGTTGCCGACGGCAGTCAGAAAATCATCTATTTGCTGCTCGTGATAGAAGTACAGGGAATCCGAGGAATTGAAATACTCCGCGTCCGCGTTTCTCCACTCGGCGAGCATTCCTTCTTCGCTTTTGATCGTCCAGATATCGTTGTAAGGCGGTTCAGTGATGGTCGAGACGCCGGCGATGAACATCGCGCCGCCGTCCGTCTGTACGCCGACCGACGCGCCGTTATCTCCGTGAATATGGACCTTCCCGTACAACGCAGGATTCTGTGAGTTGCTGACCAGAATGTTGGCAATCGCGCCGCTTTTGAACTTGATGATGGCCGCCGCGGTGTCTTCGACTTCGATGTAGTCGTGGTTGACGTTCTTCCACACTCCGTAGACCTCATCGATCTCGCCCAGATACCAGAGGAGCAGATCGAGCTGGTGAGGTGCCGGGTTCACGAGCACGCCGCCTCCTTCGCCAGCCCACGAGCCACGCCAGGGATCGCTTTCGTAGTACTGGCGGTCGCGCCATCCGAGCATGACGACGTTACCGATGACAGGGCGGCCAATCTTGCCCGCATCGATGGCCTGCCTGATTCGCATCGCGGACGGATAAAAGCGCCGCTGGCACACGACGCCGACCGTACGCCGGTGTTCTTCCGCACATGAAAGGATTGCATCGCAGTCTTCGAGCGAAGAAGCGAGGGGCTTCTCTATGAGAACGTGACAGCCGCTTTTCAAGGCGGCGATTGCAACGGGAGCATGCTGAGGATGCGGAGTGCAGACGCATACAACGTCGACCTGCGCGGCTTCCACCATCTCTTCGACGCTATCGAACGCGCGCACACCGTATTGTTTGCCGAAGGCCTTTGCTCGATCGAGAGAGGTGCTGCATACCGCGACGAAGTCCGAGTTCTCGAGGTTCGAGAGCGCCCGGGCATGGAAATGACCGACCTTTCCGCAACCGACGATGGCCGTTCTGAGTTTTTTCATGATGATTCGGTGTACGTCGTTAGCTTGAATGCGAGCGAGGCGCTGCTGCCACCGGTCGGTGGCAGCGCACGATGTCGATCGCGGATTGCGTGACGCGAGGAGTGAAGGGGCATCCATCGGCTTGATTGCACGGCAGGCTCATGACGGCGCGCCATGGTCAAGTGAAGTCGCTGCAAGCGCAAGTCGACTTCGCGATAGAACTACTGCGATCCGGCCAAGGTGGACATCTCTGTATGACCTGCGATCTTTCAGAGCGGCCGGGGGTCGATCTCGGCCGCATCACCCTCTACGCCTTGAGATGGGGCCCCAGCAGCGACAGGTCCGCAACTGAAAGACGATCGTGCGCGGTCTGCACCTGATGCCAGTACGGGTAGAGCAGGGGCGGCGCGCTCACCTTGTCGAGCCGCTCGCGCTGTTCGTCGGTCAGCCTGAGATTCGCCGCGCCGAGGTTGTCGAGCAGTTGCTTCTCGTTGCGCCCGCCGATGATGACCGACGTGACGGCGGGGCGCCCGAGCGTCCATGCGAGCGCGATCTGAGCGGCCGAGACATTCTGCTCGCCGGCGATCTCGACAAGCGTGTCGACAATCGACCACAGTCGTTCGGCGTCGCGGATCGGCGGCTCCGTCCAGCCGGCGAGCTGACGCGTGCCCTCGGGCGTCGCGTCGCGGCGGTGCTTACCCGACAGCAGGCCGCCTGCGAGCGGGCTCCAGACGAGAATGCCCAAGCCTTGATCGAGTGCGATCGGCGCGAGTTCGTATTCCGCTTCGCGTGCTTCGAGCGTGTAATGGATCTGCTGGCTCACGAAGCGCGGCAGACGATCGCGTTCGCTCACATGCAACGCCTTCATCAGGTGCCAGCCTGAGTAGTTCGAGCAGCCGACATACCGGACCTTGCCATGCCGGACAAGCAGGTCGAGCGCCTCAAGCGTTTCTTCGAGCGGCGTGAGTCCGTCCCATTCGTGCACCTGGTAGAGGTCGATCACATCAGTCTTGAGGCGGCGCAAGCTCGCCTCGCAGGCTTCTATCAAATGATGCCGCGACAGACCCCGGTCGTTCGGGCCGTCACCCATGGGAAAGCGGGCTTTTGTCGCAATCAGCACGCCGCCTTTGCGCTTGCCGCCGAGCACCTGGCCGACGATTTCCTCCGACGCACCGTTCGAATAGACGTCCGCGGTATCGATCAGGTTGACGCCCGCGTCGATGCACATGTCGATCTGCCGGCGCGCCTCGTCGAGGCCAACCTCGCCGACGCTCGCGAATTTGCCTTTGCCGCCCATCGTCATCGTGCCTAGCGTGATGGTCGACACCTTGAGGCCCGAACGGCCAAGTTGACGGTAGTCCATGATGAAGCAATCTCCATGTATGTTGCGAGGATTTACAGCCGGCGTGCGGTCGTTAAGTCAGATTGCGCCCGCATTTCGTGCCCAGTGTTCCTTGACTTCCCCAGACGTTCGACGATAGCGGAGATTGAATTACCATTCCAATAGAAAGATATGATTCAATTGTGCGGGTTTCGTGATTAATCGTCTCTGCAAGAAAGAGTGCCAACGTGGATTTAAAGCAGCTGGAACATTTCGTGGCGGTCGCGGAAGAGCGGCATTTCACGCGCGCGGCGCGGCGCCTCAACCTCGTGCAGTCCGGATTGTCTGCGTCGATCCGCTCGCTGGAAGAAGACCTGGGCGGACCGTTGTTCAATCGCAGCACGAGGCGAGTCGCCTTGACGCCTGCCGGCGAAGTGCTGTTCGCAGAGGCGCAGCGGGTCCTGGCTGCCGCGCGCGACGCGCGGCACGCCGTAACGCAGGTTCACGGGCTCGCACGCGGCCGGCTGAGTATCGGTGCGATTCACGGTCTCGCGCCTTTCGTCGACCTGGCCGCATCGCTAGGACAGTTTCGGGCCGCGTTCGGTGGGATCGATATCGAATTGACACTGGACGGCTCGCGCGCGTTGATCGACGAGGTGCGGGAAGGGCGCCTCGACCTCGCGTTCACACAGCCACCGGATACGTCGCTCGATGGTGTCGGATCGCACATGTTCGCATGTGAAGGAATGGTCGTCGTCTGCGCGACGCATCATCGCCTTGCGGGCGCCAGCGGGCTGGCGCTGGCCGATCTCATCGACGAAACATTCGCCGACCTGCGCCCGGAGTGGAGCGTGCGGCGGCTGGTCGATCGATGCTTTGCGGCGGCAGGGCTGCAACGCCGGACCAGCTTCGAGGTCAACGACATGCCGATGTTGCTTGAACTGGCTGCACAGGGGCTTGCGATCAGCATGGTGCCCGAATCTGTGGCCGCCGCGAGGGGGAGCAACACGCGCGGCGCGCCGGTCGCAACGGCGAGCCTGTGCGAAGCCGAGGAGCCCTGCTGGGAACTCGCGGCCGTTTTTAAGGGAAGTGCGGGAGAACCGCTCATACCCGTCGCCCGTGCTTTCCTGGACTTGCTCAAATTGCCCGCGGTGGCGACCTGACGCTCGACTGGCTCCGCGCGGCGATACTGAACGTGGCGGTAAGCGGACATCCAGTGAACGTGGCCGAATGTCGCTAGCGGGTCACAGCCGTCCGCGCCGTGCTTCGGACCGCTCCCCAGCGGTGCCCCCGGTCGGTCACGCAAAAAAGCCTTCATGCTACGATCGTCGACTCACTGTTCGAATGGATCGGGATCGCGACCGCTTGGTGGCGCCGCGATTCCGGCGCTAACGAGGATTCTGATGACTCATTCTGCCCTGACTCCGGGCGCCGTCGCCGTGATCACCGGCGGCGCCGCTGGCATTGGCCTGGCTGCTGCCAAACGCTTTGCGCAGCTTGGGCTGCGCATCTGCATTGCCGACCTCGGCACCGACCGCGTCGCGCGGGCGGTGGAGGAAATCGCCGCGCTGACCGCAAACGGCACACAAGACGTCTTCGCGGTTGAGACCGACGTCAGCGTCGCCGACGAAGTTCGCCGCCTGCACGCAACCGTCGTCGAACGCTTCGGCGGAACAGATGTGCTGATGAACAACGCCGGCATTCAGCCCGGCAGCGGGATGTTCGGTCCAGCCGAGAACTGGGAGCGCGTGCTGGGTGTCAACCTGTGGGGCGTGATCCACGGTACGCAGGTCTTTGTGCCGGACATGATCAAGCGCGGTCGTCCGGGGCTCGTGATCAACACCGGTTCAAAGCAAGGCATCACGACGCCGCCGGGCGACCCCGCATA
Organism: Paraburkholderia elongata; assembly: GCF_013177735.1. Taxonomy (GTDB): domain Bacteria; phylum Pseudomonadota; class Gammaproteobacteria; order Burkholderiales; family Burkholderiaceae; genus Paraburkholderia; species Paraburkholderia elongata. The sequence goes on from NZ_WOEZ01000188.1 coordinate 20,541, forward strand.
CAACGTTGCGAAGGCCGGTCTGAAAGCGTTCACCGAAGCGCTGCAGCACGAACTGCGCAACACCGCCGACTGCCAGATCAGCGCTCATCTGCTGATTCCTGGCTTCGTGTTCACGGAACTGACGCGGAACGGCCGCGTGGAAAAGCCCGTCGCCGCATGGACGCCCGAGCAGACCGTCGATTTCATGTTCGAGCGTCTCGACGCCGGCGACTTCTACATACTGTGTCCCGACAACGACGTGCCGCGTTCGCTCGACGAACTGCGCATTCTATGGGCGGCAGGCGATATCGTCGAGAACCGGCCCCCGTTGTCGCGCTGGCATCCGGACTACGCCAGGGCATTCGAAGCGTTCATCAAGCAGCCCCGTTGACTCAAGGGCCAGCACTATGTGGCAACAAAGTGAGACCTATCCCGATCCCGCAGTGGAAGTGCTCGATCCGCGCTTCCTGAAATACCGGATCACGAACGCGGCGGTCGAGCGGCTTGCGACGGGCATGCGCTTCGGCGAAGGCCCGCTGTGGTTCGGCGACGGCCGCTTCCTGCTGTGGAGCGACATCCCGAACAACCGCATCATGCGGTGGGATGAGGAATCCGGCGCGACGTCGGTATTTCGCAAGCCATCGGGGTACGCGAACGGCAATACACGGGACCGCCAGGGTCGGCTCATCACCTGCGAGCACGGCAACCGGCGCGTGACGCGCACCGAGTACAACGGCGCGCTGACCGTGCTGCTCGACCGCTTCGACGGCAAGCGGCTGAACTCACCGAACGACGTGGTTGTGAAGAGCGACGACAGCATCTGGTTCACTGATCCACTGTTCGGCATCTCTAACAACTATGAGGGTGTCAAAGCTGAGCCCGAACTGCCGACCAACGTCTACCGCTTCGACCCGGCCACCGGCCGGGCGGAGGTGGTCGCCGACGACATCGTCAATCCGAACGGCATCTGCTTCTCGCCCGACGAACGCCGCCTCTACATTGTCGAATCGGGCTCAAAGCCGCGGCGCATCCGTGTGTACGATGTCGAGGACGGTCGGAGCCTCGTGCACGGGCGCGTATTCGTCGATGCGGGCGAAAACGGCGCGCCAGACGGTTTCCGTTGCGACACGGACGGTAACCTGTGGGCCGGTTGGGGCACTGGACCGGGACTCAACGGTGTGATGATATTCGCGCCGGACGGCAACGCGATTGGCCGCATCGCTCTGCCCGAACGCTGCGCGAACGTCTGCTTCGGCGGCGCAGCGCATAACCGGCTGTTCATGGCGGCTGGGCAATCGCTGTACGCGCTATACGTCGATGCGACGGCGGCGGTCGCAACCTGAGCGCGTCCGCCATGCGGGTTCAAGACGTGCGCTGGCGCTCACTGAACGGAATGCCGCCTCTTGACTTGGAGTCTGGTGAAGACTCCACGATCTGCACGACAACCTGTTCAGCGGCGACACCAAAGCTGTCAACCACAGCTTTGGTAATCCCCGTCATCAGCGCTTTCTTTTGCTCGGGTGAGCGCCCTGCTACTGCGTAAACAATGACTTCTGGCATAACGTTCTCCGACGGGTTGGCAAGGAATTGCAGCTGCAATCATAGCGGCACTGCACGGCGTTATTGCAACAGAAGTACCTGAGTGAGCTCTTCGCACACCTGCCACAAACGGCCGGCATTCGAAGCGTCCTTTGCCTGCCTGGCGACGCTCGCCTCGCCAATCCTGCTTCCGCGTGCCTCCAGAAAGCCTTGTGGACCATAGTAGCCACCGCCACTGACGTCACGCGAAGTAGCCGCAAAAAGGGTCGGCAGGGCGCCCGCGTAATCGGTGTTCAGCACGGCGCCGATGAAATGACTAAGGAGATCGCGGGCAGCTCGCGAAATCGCGGAGCGATCCCCGCCCCGAAACAGATTGGTGTTTGCGACGCCAGGGTGAGCGGCAACCGACATAACACGGGAATTGGCAGCGCGCAAACGCCGGTCGAGTTCGAACGCAAACATCAGATCCGCGAGCTTCGACTGCCGATAGGACTGCATTGGCGAATACGTCTTTTTGGATTGGAGGTCGTTGAAATCGATCTGTCCTTGCTTGTGCGCGATGGACGCGATTGTGACGATGCGTGGTCGATCAGGCGATCCAGTCGCAGCTAGTTCAAGAGCGGGCATAAGGAGCGCACTCAACGCGAAATGGCCGAGTACGTTGGTGCCAAACTGCAGCTCGAAGCCGTCGGCAGTCTCGAGCCGTTTCGGCGGCGCCATGACGCCAGCATTGTTGACCAGAACGTGAATGGGGCGTTGCTCGGCGAGCTCCCTCTGCGCGAACTGGCGTACGGACGCGAGGGATGCGAGATCGAGAATCGCGAGTTCGGCACGAGCGTTGGGCGCGGCGGCGTTCAGACGGGATAAGGCCTCTTCTCCGAGTTGTTTATCGCGGCACGCAAGTATGACTTGCGCGCCTTTGCGTGCCAGAGTCAATGCGGCATGGTAGCCAATGCCGCTGTTCGCTCCAGTGATGAGAACTCGCTTGCCGATCTGCGGCGGAACATCGCTTATGGTCCACTGTTTGTTCATATTGCCCCGGCTCAGCATAGTAGTAGTCAACATCGAGACTACCATTGGTAAGTCTGGGGCGTCGCTATCGGCCAGGCAGCGGTTCCCGGCGAGGTTCTGTTGCAAACATCCGGTCGGCAAGAGCCGGCGTTAGAAACTCAGGGTTTCGTGTGCCCTGACGATGTCGCCGGCCACCGTCTCGATCTGTTCGCGTTTGAGCATGGCCTTTGAGCGCAGCAGCTGATACGCATCTTCTTCAGACATGCCGCGCGAGTCCATTACGATCCGCGTGGCCTGCTGGATCACCCGAACCTTCGCCTGCTTCTGCTCGAGCCGCTCGATGTATCGCTCACGTGCGCGGGATGCCTTGAATTGCGTGAGCGCGACGGCGATGGCGGTCAATAACCCAAACGAGCGGACCGGCGACGGGATCGTCGCAAACGCATTCAACCGCAGCACCGCTTCGATGGTGATCGGATTTTCGTAGGTCACGACCGGAATCACCGGCGGCGACGCGCTGGTTCCGAGCCACGGATAATCGACTGACAGCGCCTCAGGACGCATCGCCATGACGACGAGGCCGGTGTCGGAAGGCAGGCTGTCGAGGCGCGGCCAGCATACCTGCACGTCACAGCCAATGCGCTGAAGCTGCGCGAGCAACTCTTCGCCGTCCTGATCCTGCGGATGAATCACAACGACTTTTAGCGAACGCAGGTCGCGCAGGATCGCCGGCGTCTGCGCGGTCCGCGTCATCGATCCTCTCCCGCGCGTGCGAGTTCAGGATGCGCGTGTGCGGTCCACGCGGGCGTGCTGTGAGAGACGACGTAGGGATCCGCCTTCACGCGTTCAGGTGCGCGCCCGACGATATCGAAGCGGCCATGTGCGTCGACCCGGCCGATTAACGGATGCAGGTACGTGTGGTTGTTGTGCTCGTCGATACGCACGCGGCCCTGTGGCGCGTCGAATTCGAGTCCGGGCAACACGCGCAGCAACAGCGTCGGGTCGTCGGAGCCGACGCGGCGGATCGCATCCGCGAGCAGATGCATCTGGAAATAGGAGGCTTCCCAGCACATGTTGGTCGGCTGATCGTCGCCGAAGCGGGCCTGATAGCGGGCGACGGCGCCGAGGTTCGCGGCCGTATCCACACTCTGAAAGTATGCGGCCGAGGTGATGTGTCCTTGTGCGAGGTCGTTTCCCATTACCGCGATTTCGGCTTCACTGGTCATGTGGCTGGCGATAGGCGTGCGGTACGGATCGAGCCCGACATGAGCAAACGCACGGTACAGATGCGGAATGCCTTCGCCCACGACGGTGGAGAAAATGAAGTCGGGTGCGAGCTGCTTGATCCGCTTTGCGACATCCAGATAACTCTCCCACGGCGCATCGAGCGACAGGTAGGTTTCGTCCACCTTTTCTCCGCCGCGTTCGAGGATCAGATCGCTCATCACGCGATTCGACTCGTAGGGACACACATAGTCTGAACCGATCATGCTCACGCGTGAGCCGAACTGCGTGAGCATGAAACCGGCGAGCGGCAGGGTGTTCTGATTCGGCGCCGCACCGGTATAGATCACATTGCGGCTGTATTCGAAGCCTTCATACGGTGTCGCATAGAAGAGCAGCGCATTGTGCCGTTCGACAATCGGAATGACCGCCTTGCGCGTGCTGGACATATAACAGCCGACGATAATCCGAACCCGGTGTTCGAGAATCAGTTGTTCGGCGAGGTCGGCATAACGCCGCGGCTGGCATTGCGGATCGAGACAGACGAGTTCGATCTCGCGGCCGGACACGCCGCCTGCGCGATTGATCTCCTCCGCCGCAAGCATGGTGGCTTGCAGTTGAGTGAGCTCCGCGGCTGAGGTCACGCCTGAGCGTGAGTACAGCACGCCAATTCTGATTGGGTCTGAGGTACGGCCGGCATCAATACGGGTCATTCGTCAAAACCGATGGTCGCTACGTTTGGGAAGTACGCTGTTTGTGCGTGTGGCACGCGGCTGGTGCGCACGCGCACCGTCTTTGTGCGGTGCTGAGCCAGTCAGCCGCGCCGATTGCTTTATTTATCATGCCTTCCGTTTTGACCGGAACGCAACTGATCAATTCGCATCCGTTTCACAAAAGGGTTTTGCGGTACGCATCCCGGCCGGCTGCAAAACCTGGCATAGCCATTGCTTATAGAGTCGCGCTGACCCGCCGTGCATAACGGGGAACCACAGCATCCATTTCGCTGTTCGAGACAAAGGCGTCTTGAGCGGCACCGGCCAAAAAAGCCCGAAACCAGCTTGTCTGGTTTCGGGCTTTTTGCGTTTGCGATTTCTAATCCATGTCGGAGTGAAGCAAATGAAAAGACGTACCTTCCTGTCGGCAGTCGGCTCCGGATTGGTGACCGCTGCGGGCACTGCGCTACCCAAGGCTGCGTTTGCCGCGGGAGCCAGCGATCCGATCAAGCTCGGCCTGCTGTTTTCGCAATCGGGCACGATGGCCAACGGCGAGTCGCTGCTAAAAGATACGGCACTGATGACGATCGATCAGATCAACGCCAAGGGCGGCGTGCTCGGGCGCAAGCTTCAGGGCGTCGTCGTCGATCCGGCGTCGGATTGGCCCATGTATGCGCAGCTCTCGAAGCAACTGATCCTGCGCGACCAATGCGCGGCGCTGTTCGGCTGCTGGACGTCGGTGTCGCGCAAGTCGGTGTTGCCGGTGGTCGAGTCGCAGGACAGTCTGCTGTTTTATCCGCTTCACTTCGAAGGCGAAGAGCAGTCGAAGAACGTTGTCTATCTGAACTCGCCGCCGAGCAGCTCGGTGCTCCCGGCGATCGATTACCTGATGAGTGACCAGGGCGGCGGCGCCAAGCGCTTCTATATGATCGGCAGCGACTACGTCTGGCCACGCACGATCAACAAGATGCTCAAAGGCTATCTGAAGACCAAGAACATTCCTGACTCGGCATGGCGCGAACACTACGTTCCATTCGGGCAGTCGAACTTCCAGACCATCGTGCGCGAAATCAAGGACTTCGCCGCGCAACCGGGCGGCCAGGCCATCGTCGTGATGACGGTGGTCGGCGATTCGATTCCGGCGATGTTCAAGGAAGCGATCAATCAGGGCGTGCGCGCAACCGATATTCCGATCCTTGGCCTGGACGTGGTCGACAGCGATCTGGAAGGTCTCGATACGAAGCCGCTGGTTGGCCACCTCAGCTGCTGGTGTTACTTCCAGAACGTCGATACGCCGCAGAACCGCCAGTTCAAGAGCGACTGGAAGAACTACGTGAGCGCCCATAACCTGAAGCATCGGCCGGACATGGTGATCGACCCGATGGTGTCGACCTATCTCGGCATCAATCTGTGGGCGCAGGCTGCCGCGAAAGCGCACTCCACCAGCGCGGACGCGGTGCGCAAGGCGCTCGCGGGTCAGTCGATGGTCGATCCGGCAGGCTACACGGTGAAGATGGATGCTTCCACCCAGTACTTGTGGCGTGGCGACATGATCGGCTCGATCAATGCGACTCAGGGCTTCGACATTTTGTGGAAGTCTAAAGACATCGAGAAGCCGGTGCCATTCAGCCCGTTTATCGGCAAGGCTTGACAGTCCCTGCCGCATAGTCAGCCAGTTGTGGGATCGGCATACGCAAGCATGCCGGTCCCCCTAGCAGGATCGAATGGAAACACCCATGATCAATTTCAGGCAGATCTTTCGCGCGATCGCTTGTCTGGCGCTTGTCTGGGCCACTACCGCGAGCGCCGCGCCGGGCCGCGCTTCGATGCTCACGTCGTTCTGCGCGACGAACGGCGACAAGGCCGCTGCACTAGAGCAACTTGTCGAAACCGGCGTGTCGGACGATACGCATGAGCGTGCGTGGGCGCGTCAGGTCGTCGATGCGATTCGTAACGGCGCGCTGGTGTGCGGCGCCGACGGTCAGGCGACGCTGCAGGGAAACCCTGCGCTCGACGCCGCGACCCTCCAGCCGCGCGCCAACGCACCGGCGGATTCGCCCTATGTGCCGAGCATTGTGATGATGCGCAGGCTCGCGTTGGCGTCGGCGGAAATGGACCTGTTCTCGCCGCAGCAGGACACCCGCGCGACGGCCGCGCGGCAAGTCGACAAGTTCTTTGCATTGCTCGATCCCACTGTCGTCGCCCGTGCGGTCAAGGCGCAGCACGACCCGGATATCGCGACCATTCTCACGCTGGCTCTGGCTAAACGCGGGCTGAACAGCAATGTCAAGGCCGACCGCCTGGCGGCGATCAAGGCTGTGGCCGAGGTGCCGAGCGAAACCGCGCGGACTGCGCTGGCGAACTTTGCGGCGCAGGATTCCGTGCGCTCGGATCCCGACGTGCTAGCTGCAGTGCAGGGCGCGATTCGCCACATGGACACGTGGCTGTCGCTCGGCAAGGGCTTGTCGATTCTGTTTAGCGGCTTGAGCTATGCCGGCGTGTTGTTGTTGACGGCACTCGGCCTGTCGATCGTGTTCGGCCTGATGGGCGTGATCAATCTTGCGCATGGCGAATTCATCATGATCGGCGCGTACGCGACGTACCTCGTCGAACGTTTCATGCAGGCGCATCTGCCGGGCTGGTTCGACGCCTACATTTTTGTTGCGATTCCCGTGGCGTTCGTGATCTGCGCAGCGTGCGGCATGTTGCTCGAGTTCTTCGTCATCCGGTTTCTGTATCGCCGGCCGCTGGAGACGCTACTCGCCACCTGGGCGGTCAGCATCGCGTTGATCAAGCTGATTCAGGTGCTGTTCGGCTCGCAGAACGTCGAGTTCATCACGCCCGGCTTTCTCAACGGCGGCATGCAGGTCGCGCCCGGCTTTTTTGTGACCTACAACCGCGTGTTTGCAATCGTGCTCGCCGTGTTGATCTTCGTCGCGACCTTCGCCGTGGTCCGCTTCACGAAGCTCGGATTGCTGATGCGCGCCACCACCCAGCTGCGCGACATGGCGCGCTGCCTCGGCGTGCCCGCCGAGCGCGTCGATCGCATCGCGTTCGGCCTGGGCGCTGGCCTCGCGGGACTGGCCGGCGTAGTGTTGACGCAGATTGCCAGCGTCAATCCGTCGATGGGCACGGGCTTCGTCGTCGACTCGTTCATGGTGGTGGTATTAGGCGGTGCGGGCAGTCTCGCGGGGACAGTCGTCTCGTCGCTCGCGCTCGGCGAAATCAACCAGTTTATCGAACCGTTCTACGGGGCAGTTGCCGCCAAGGTGGCCGTGCTTCTGCTCATCGTGCTGATTATCCAGAAGCGCCCGCAAGGACTCTTTGCATTGAAGACCCGCGTATGAACACGTTTCCCGATCCGCGTACCAGCAGGAGATTCACCTTGTCGGCATTTGCAACGAAATGGATGGGCCAGACCGTGGAGGTCGGCATCGTCCCGGTGCTGGTCCTGGTGGCGCTCTATCTGCCCTTTGCCTATTTTGTGATTCCGGAGTCGAATGCGCTGCATTTGTCGCTGTTCGGCATCAACCTGATCGGACAGATCATGTGTTTCGCGCTGCTCGCGCTGGCGCTCGATCTGGTCTGGGGCTATGCGGGCATCCTGAGCCTCGGGCACGGCATCTTCTTCGGCATAGGCGGCTATATGATGGCCATCTATCTGCTGAACGGCGCCTACGCCGAAACGCACGTATTGCCGGACTTCATGCAATACATGGGCGCGAGCGACTTTCCCTCCGTATGGAAGATGCTCTCGCGGCTCGATGTAACGATCCTCGTCACAATCGTCGTCACCGTGCTGGTCGCGGGCGCATTCGGCTTCGTCACGTTCCGCTCGCGCATCAACGGCGTGTATCTGTCGATCATCACGCAGGCGCTCACGTATGCGCTGATGCTGCTGTTGTTCATCAACGACGTGGGCCTCGGCGGCAACAACGGCATGACCGGCTTCACGAGCCTCGCGGGCCGCAAGCTTGCCGATACGTCCACGCAGATCGGCCTCGCGGTGTGTTCGTGCCTGCTGCTGGTGGCGGCTTATGTCGGCGTGCGCTTTCTCGCGCGCTCCAGTTTTGGTCGGGCGCTAATCGCGGTGCGCGACGACGAAGCGCGGATGCGCTTTCTCGGCTACCGCACGCATACGCTGAAGCTCTTCGCGTGGTGTCTCTCGGCGGTCCTCGCGGCGTTTGCCGGAATGCTGTACGTGCCGCAGGTCGGCATCGTCAACCCGACTATCGTTTCGCCGCAACTGTCCGTCGAGATTGCCGTGTGGGTGGCCATCGGTGGGCGCGGCACCCTGATCGGCGCAATCGTCGGCGCGATCGTGGTCAACGGACTCAAGTTCTGGCTGACCGCGCAACTGCCGGCGGTGTGGCCGTTCATTCTTGCCGGCGTAACGCTCGTGATCGTTGTCTATTTCAGCAACGGCGTGTGGGGCACGCTCAAGGCCGCCAGCAACGAAAGCAAGGGAGGCGGCCAATGAACCAGCCACAACCGGCCACCGCCATCTACATCAGCGGCCTGTCTGTCAGGTTTTCCGGCTTCGCGGCGATCACCAATTTGTCGATGGAGTTCCGTTACGGCGAGATCCGCGCCATCATCGGTCCGAACGGTGCGGGCAAGACGACCTTGATGGATGTCATCACGGGAAAGACCCGGCCGGCAGAGGGCGAGGTCTTTCTGAACAAGGTCACGAATCTCGCGACGCTCGATGAAACGTCCATCGCGCGCCTGGGCATCGGCCGAAAATTCCAGAAGCCAAGCGTGTTCGAAGCGCTGCAGGTCCGCGAAAACCTCGAACTTGCGATTCGCAACGGCCGCGGCTATGCGGACATGGTTCGCTCGCGCCTCGGCGCACAGCAGAACGGGCGCATCGACGAAGTGCTGGAGACGATCGGTCTCGAGCACGAAGGGGATCGGATGGCCGGCACGCTGTCGCATGGCCAGAAGCAGTGGCTCGAAATCGGCATGCTGCTTGTCGCCGATCCGCACGTGATCCTGCTCGACGAACCGGTTGCCGGAATGACCGATCACGAAACCGCACGTACCGTCGAACTGATCGCGCGGCTCAAGTCGCCCGAGCGGGCTGTGGTGGTGATCGAGCACGACATGGATTTTGTCGGCGAGATCGCGGACCTCGTCAGCGTGTTGCATGAAGGGCGGCTGCTCGGCGAGGGATCGATGGAGAGCGTGCGCAACGATCCACGCGTGATTCAGGTTTATCTCGGACGGTGAGCATGCTGAAGATTTCCGCACTCAATCAGTTTTACGGCAGCAGCCACACGTTGCGCGACGTGTCGCTGAACGTGGCCCAAGGCGCCTGCACAGTCGTACTCGGCCGTAACGGCGTAGGCAAGACGACCTTGCTGAAGTGCCTTGTCGGGTTGCTGCCGGTCAAAGGCGGCGAAATCGAACTGGCGGGCCAGCCCCTGACGCGCACGCCGTCGCACCGGCGCGTGCTGGCTGGTCTCGGCTACGTACCGCAAGGACGCGAGATTTTTCCGCAACTCAGCGTCGAAGAAAACCTGCGCATCGGCGCCTACGCGGGCGAGCGCAATCAGACCGCCAAGGGCAAGCAATTTTCCTTCGACGACGTCTTTCATACCTTTCCAGTGCTCAAGACGATGCGCGGGCGCATTGCGGGCAATCTGTCCGGCGGACAGCAGCAGCAGCTTGCGATTGGCCGGGCGCTTCTGACCAATCCAAAGCTGCTGATTCTCGACGAACCCACCGAGGGCATCCAGCCGTCGATCGTGATGGAGATCGAGGCGGTGATCCGTTCGCTGAAGGGATCGCTGTCGATCCTGCTGGTAGAACAATTTTTCGATTTCGCGCAGGCGGTAGCCGACGACTATGTCGTGCTGGTACGCGGCCAGGTCGTGTCGGCGGGGCCCGGGGACCAGATGGAAGCCAATAACGTCAGAGCGCTAATTTCAGTGTGATGCGGCGCCAGCGTTGCGCCCATTTACCTCGACAACCCACAATTGAGCAGGAACACCATGATGAACTGGCTCGAACAATCGATCATGCACACGCGCGGCGTCGCACGCGGCCAAGTCCGCGAAACGCATGAACTCAGCGAATCCCGTCAGGGTACATTTCACTACACCATCGGACCGTACTCGACGCCGGTGATGAACATCGTCCCTGGCGACCGGGTGGTGGTTCAGACACGCGATGCATTTGACGGCAAGATCCTCACGGAACAGGATCTGCCGAGTCAGAAGCTGCGGGTGCCGTTCCTGAATCCGCAAAGCGGCCCGATCATGATCGAAGGCGCGGAGAAGGGCGACGTGGTAGCGGTGTACATCGAATCGATGTTGCCGCGCGGCGACAATCCGCGCGGCACCTGCTGCCTGATTCCGCGCTTCGGCGCGCTGACCGGTACGGAATACACCGCAACGCTCAATGAGCCGCTGCCCGAGATCACCCGCAAGATCGACGTGGACGAAGAAGGCGTCTACTGGAGCAAGCGCGTCACGCTGCCGTACAAGCCGCATATCGGCACACTGAGCCTATCGCCGGAAATCGACTCGATCAACTCGCTCACGCCGGACAATCACGGCGGCAATATGGACGTGCCCGACATGGGCCCCGGCAGCATCACCTATTTGCCGGTACGCTCCGCCGGTGCGCGGCTCTTTATCGGCGACGCACACGCCTGCCAGGGCGACGGCGAAGTGTGCGGCACCGCCGTCGAATTCTCCAGCACGACTACGATCCACGTCGATCTGATCAAGGGCTGGCATATCGAATGGCCGCGCCTCGAAACCGATGAGCTGCTGATGGCGATCGGCAGCGCGCGCCCGCTTGAAGACGCGACGCGTATCGCGTACCGCGAACTGGTGCTGTGGATGGAAAAGGAATACGGCTTCGACCGCTGGGATGCCTACATGATGCTCAGCCAGTGCGGCAAGGTGCGGCTAGGCAATTTCGTCGACCCGAAGTATTCGGTCGGCGCGGCGATCAGCAAGAAATATCTCGCACCGGCCGCCTGAGGAAACGCCACCATGGATCTGAAACTCAAAGGTTTGAAGGCACTCGTAACCGGCGGCACCAAAGGTATCGGCCGCGCCATTGCGCAAACGCTGGCAGCCGAAGGCGCGGACGTCGCGCTCTGCGCGCGTGATGGCGCCGCGGTCGAACAGACGGTGGCCGGCATCGTGCAGGTCACAGGCGGTGCGGTCAAGGTATGCGGCGCCTCGGTCGACGTTTCGAACGGTCCAGCGTTGCAGGCCTGGACACGCGACGCCGCTGCGCAACTGGGCGGCATCGACATCGTGGTCGCCAATGTGAGCGCGCTGTCGATCGGCAACGATCTCGAATCATGGCGCAAGGAATTCGAAACCGACCTGATGGGCACGGTCAACCTGGTCGACGCCGCGTTGCCGTTTCTGGAAGCGAGCAAGGCCGCATCGATTATCGCGATATCGAGCGTGTCCGGCCGTGAAATCGACTTTGCCGCCGGCCCTTACGGGACCTTCAAGGCGGCGCTGATCCACTACATGCAAGGCCTCGCGTACCACCTCGCGCCGAAGGGCATCCGCGCGAACGCCGTGTCGCCGGGCAACGTCTATTTCGAAGGCGGCGTGTGGGATCACATCGAACACAACGATCCGAAGCTGTTCGCGGAAGCACTCGCGTTGAATCCCAGCGGACGCATGGCGCGCCCGCAGGAGATCGCGAACGCGGTCGCGTTCGTCGCGAGTCCGGCGGCGAGCTTCGTGAGCGGGGCGAATCTTGTAGTGGATGGCGCGCTCACGCGCGGGGTGCAGCTCTAAGTGCCGCAAAGCTGCGTCACTTAAGTCGATTCGACAAAAAACCAAGGAGCCTTGACGATAATGAAAAGAATCTCTTCCCTTCTGACTGCCGGCCGCTCAAGCGGCGCGGCGGCCGCCCTGCTGGTATCGCTCTCGATGACGAGCCACGCGGCCATGGCCGCCGATCCGATCAGGATCGGCGTGCCCGTGGGTCTGAGCGGCGCGAATAGTGTGGTTGCTCCGTCGGTGGTTCAGGCGGCGCAACTGGCTGTCGACGACATCAATGCGAAAGGCGGCATTCTGGGGCGTCGGGTCAGCCTGGAAGTGGCCGACGACGGTAGCGGCGCGGCGGGCGCGCAAAAGGCATTCGATTCGCTGATCTTCGAAAAGAAGGTCAACGCGCTCATCTCGATGGAAACGAGTGCCGCGCGCAACGCGGGCCTGCCGATCGTGACGCGCGGCAAGGTGCCGTTCATCTACACGTCGTTTTATGAAGGCCGCTCCTGCAACCGTTACATGTACGTCGATGCATGGGTGCCCGACCAGCAGGTCGCGCCGATCGTCGATTACTTCATGAAGCAGCAGAAGGCGAAGACGTTCTTCCTGATCGGCAGCGACTACGCGTTCGGTCGCGGTATGCTCGACTTCACGAAGACCTACATCGAGAAGCACGGCGGCAAGGTGGTCGGCAACGAGTATCTGCCGATGGACGGTTCCGACTGGACATCGATTATCAGCAAGCTGCAGGCGGCCAAGCCTGACGCGATCATCACCTCGACCGCGGGCGGTGCGCCGAACGTCACCCTCACCAAGCAACTGCGTGCGGCGGGCGTGAAGGTTCCGTACGGCAATCTCGCCGTCGACGAGGGCACCGCCAAAAGCATGGGCGCGGACGCGCAGGGCATCTACATCTCCGGTTCGTATGTGACCAACATCGATACGCCGGCGAACCAGACGTTCCTCGCTGCGATGCAAAAGCGCTTCGGCGCGGATCTGAAGACGCCGAACGATCTGTCGGTGCCGGAGTATGAGGCGATCTACCTGTACAAGGCCGCGGTGGAGAAAGCCGGTTCGGTCGACACGGCGAAGGTGATTCCGGCGCTCGCCCAGGTTTCGTTCGACGGCCCACGCGGCCACATCCAGATGGACAAGCAACGACATACTCCGCTCACGATGTATCTGGGCCAGGTGCAGACGGACGGTTCGGTGAAGGTGATCGAATCGTTCCGCAACGTTGATCCGGGCGCGCAGTGTCCGGCCTTGAAGTAAGCCGTACTATGGAGTCCCGGCAATGCTGAATCTCGGGCTTGATGTCGTCACCACGGCGGCCATCCTGTTCATCGTTTCGGCGGGGTTGTTGATGGTCTTCGGCGTGATGAAGATCATCAACTTCTCGCATGGAGCGTTTCTGACGACGGGCGGCTATGCGAGCGTGCTCGTCGAGCACGCCGGCCTGAACTGGTGGTGGGGCGTGCCATGCGCGCTCGCGATCGGCTTCGTGGCGGGGATGGCGGTCGAGCGGTTCATCGTTCGTCCGCTGTACGCGCGCCCGCTCGACGCGATACTGGCGACCTGGGGTCTGGGCATCATCGGCGGCCAGCTTATCACGCTGGCGTTCGGCCGCGGCGTGCAGATGGTGGCCAGTCCGGTGGACGGCGCGATCTCGCTCGCCGGTACTCAGTACTCGGCCTACCGGCTGATTCTGGTCGGCGTGGCCGCGCTGGTTGCGCTCGCGCTCGGCTGGCTGCTCAACGGCACCCGGCTCGGCTTGCAGACCCGGGCGGTGATCATGAACGAAGCGCTCGCACGCGGGCTCGGCATCAGCAGTTCGCGCGTGCGCTTCATGACCTTCTGCACCGGCGCGGCGCTGGCGTCGGCCGCGGGCTGTCTGATTACGCCGCTTGCCAGCGTCGATCCGAACATGGGCGTGCTGTGGATCGTCGGCGCGTTCATGCTGGTGCTGGTGTCCGGTTCGTCGCTGGTCAGTCTTGCGGTGGCGAGCGTGGTGCTCGGCGGCGCGCAGGTGCTGGTCAGCACCTTCGTCAATCCCGTGCTCGGCGGTCTGACCATCGCGGTACTCGCAGCTTTGTTGTTACGCGTTCGACCGGAGGGCTTCGCACGTGGCTGATCCCGCTTCCGCCCTGCCGTTTCGCACCGCGGTGGCTTCGCCGTGGAAGGGGCCGGCAGCGATCGGCGTCGTTGCACTCGTCGTTCTGGCCATATGCAGCATCACGCTGCCGACCTTCCTCGTCAACAACCTGATCCGCGCGTTTCTGTATGCGGCAGTCGCGTTGACCGTCGATCTGTTGTGGGGCTATACCGGCATCCTCACATTCGGGCAGTCGGCATTTTTCGGCATCGGCGCTTACGCGGCCGGTCTGATTTTCACGCATGTCGGCTTTTCGTTTCCGCTTGCGGCGGCAGCGCTCGCCGCCGGCGTCGCCGCAGCCTGGATCGTGTCGCGTGCGGTCAGCTGGCTGGCGTTTTATCACGGGGCATCGCCGCTCTACGCCTCGGTCGTCACCCTCGTATTGCCGATCGTGCTGGTTCAGTGCATCTATTCGGGCGGGGAGTTCACCGGGTCGAGCAGCGGCCTGTCCGGCTTCGACAGCTTCGATATTCCGCTTGAAGCCTGGTTCTTCATCGCGGGCGCATTGCTGGTTTTGCTGGCCGTGGTGGCGTGGATGTTCGTGCGCAGCGATGCGGGGCAACTGCTGGTCGCCATCCGCGAAAACGAAGCACGCTGCGAGTATCTCGGCATCGATGTGTCGCGCTACAAGGCGCGGCTGATGGACGCGTGCGCGGTCATCGCCGCGTTCGCGGGCTTTCTGTTTGCCTGCGTGCAGATGGTGGTGGCGCCGGAATACGCCGGTTTTGTGTTCGGCACCGAACTGGTCATCTGGGTCGCGCTCGGCGGGCGCGGATCGCTGATCGGGCCAATTGTCGGCGCCATGCTGATCGACGTCGGCAGCGCCTATCTCAGCGGCAATCTGCCTTATGTCTGGACTCTGCTGGTGGGCGTGGCGTTCGTCGTCGTGATCGTGGCGATGCCGCGGGGGCTCGCGCCGCTCGTAGCCGGCGCAGCGCGCCAGGTGTTGCCGCGACGCCGCCGCCGTGCGGCGCCCGCGCCGGTGACGCTGGTCGCGGCCCCGCCGCGCGGTGACGGCATGCTGGACAACCCCCATGTGGCGCTATCGATCAAACAGGTGCAAAAGCATTTCGGCAGCCTCAAGGTGCTTGACGACATCAGCTTCGACGCGCGCGCCGGAGAGCTGCTCAGTCTGATCGGACCGAACGGCGCGGGCAAGAGCACGCTGATGCGCTGCATTGCGGACGGCGCGGAACGCTCGGGCGGCACAGTCGAGATCGGCGGCACGGAGATCCGCACGCTCGCGCCGTACGACTGCGTGGCGCTTGGCGTCGGCCGCAAGTTCCAGACGGCGACGGTGTTCGAATCGCTAAGCGTCGGTGAGGCGTTGCGCGTTGCGCGCTATCGGGTGGAGACGCCGTCGAAATGGCAGCGCGACCCGGTACTCGCGCTGCCGCAGCCGGCCCTCGACGTGCTGCGGCTGACGGGACTGGACCGGATTCTCGACCGCGAGTGCCGCTACCTGTCGCACGGCCAGAAGCAGGCGCTTGAACTGGCGATGGTGCTCGCGCTCGAACCGCGCACAGTGCTGCTGGACGAACCCACCGCGGGCCTGACGAAACAGGAGCGCACGCAGATCGGCGAGATTTTCGTGGAACTGTCGTCGCGCTATCGGATGTGTCTTCTGCTGGTCGAGCATGACCTCGATTTCGTGCAGCAAATCAGTTCGCGCATCGTCGTGCTGCACCAGGGGCGCATCGTGATGGACGGCGGTGTCGAAGAAGTCGTGCACTCCGAACTCGTGCGCTCGGTGTACGCGGGCGGTGCGCATACCGCCGCCAGTCAGCCGGAGGCGGACGCATGAATGCATCGACGATTGTTCAGGTCGACGCGCTGCACAGCGGGTACGGCGAGGCGATGGTGCTCAAGGGCCTGAACCTCACGCTCGCGCGCGGCGAAGTGGTGGCGATTCTCGGCAAGAACGGCATGGGCAAATCGACCTTGCTGAAAACGCTGATGGGTTTCATTCGCCCGAAGAGCGGCGACATCGCGCTGTTCGGCGAGCGGACCACGGGCGTGCCGCCGAACCGGATCGCGCGGCGCGACGTCGCTTACATCCCGCAGGAAAAGGCCTTGTTTCAGGACTTGTCCGTCGAAGACAACCTGAAGCTCGCCCTCATGCGGGATCGCGATTTCAAGCCGCTTTTCGAGCGTATCGAGGATCTTTTTCCGTTTCTGAAGGACCGCCTCAAGCAGAAAGCGGGCACGCTGTCGGGCGGCGAGCAGAAGATGCTGCTGGTCGCGCGGGCGTTGATTCGCCAGCCGAAGCTGATTCTGGTCGACGAAATCACCGAGGGCATGCAGCCGTCGGTGATCGAACGGCTGGTCGGCATTCTCAGCCGCGAGCGGGACAGTGCCGGCACGACGATGCTGCTGGTCGAGCAGCACGTGCATTTTGCGTTTGCCGTCGCGAATCGCTACGCGGTGCTCGAACTGGGTGAGATTCCGGCGGCCGGTGACACGGCGGATACGTCGGCGCAAGCCACGGTTTCGCGTTTCCTGTCGCTGTAACGCTAAGGGGAAAGTTTGCCATGACGTTTTCCATCGTCGCGCGCTGTGCGCGGACCGGCGCGTTGGGCGTGGCGGTCAGCACGGCGGTGCCGGCGGTCGGCGCGATGTGCGTGTATCTGCGCACCGGCGTGGGCGCGGTGTCGACGCAATCCTGGGTCAATCCGTATCTCGCGCTCGATGCGCTTGACTTGCTCGATCAGGGCGTGAGCGCCGAACAGGCGCTCGAGCGGGTACTGAAAGACGATGCCGCCGCGGATCTGCGGCAGCTCGGCATTGTCGGCCGCAATGGTCAAAGCGCGTGCTGGACCGGTTCGCAATGTACGGGTTGGGCGGGGCAGCGCAGCGGCACGTCCTGTACGATTCAGGGCAACATGCTGACCGGCGCCGGGACGCTCGATGCGATGCTCGCCGCGTATGAGGCGAGCGGCGAACTCGCGCTGGAGGAGCGCCTGATGCGCGCGCTCGAAGCGGGTCAAGCCGCCGGCGGCGACAAGCGCGGCCGCCAATCGGCGGCGCTCAAGGTGGTGCGCAACGAGGCTTATGCCCACCTCGATTTGCGGGTCGACGAACATCACGAGCCGGTCGCCGAATTGCGGCGCGTGTTCGAGGTGGCGCAGCGGCAGTTCGTCCCGTTCGTCGAAGGGATGCCCACACGCGACGATCCCGGCCGTGCGCCGCCGGCCGCCGTGACCGAGTTGCTGTTGACGCCGCCGCAATCGAGACCGGGCGCAACAGAGCCGTTGGATGCAGACATGCGGGTGCTCGCCCGGTGGCTCGGCGTCGAGTTCGCTGCGCAGCGCGTGGCGCACAACCTCGCCACCTACGAGCCGATTCTCGCGGAGATTAGCAAGTTACGAGAACTCGATCGGTCAGATGTGCACCCGGTGGTCGTGTTCGATCCGGCGCGCGCTTATGCGGGACCTTCCACCAAGGGCGAAGCATGAACGACGATCTCACCGCCATCGCCGCGGCCATTGTATCGGGCGAGGTTTCGCCGGCCGACGTTATGGACGCGCTGCTCACGCGCATCGCCGCGCTCGATCCGCAAGTTCTGGCCTATGAATGTCTTAACCCGGCCGCGCGCGCCGAAGCCGAGCAATGCACGGAGGAACTGAAGCGCGGTGTGCGGCGCGGTCCGCTGCATGGCGTGCCGATTGCGATCAAGGACAACTACCTGACGGCCGGCATGCCGACCACGGCAGGCAGCCGTGCGCCGGGCTATACGTTCGCGAACGAAGACGCAGCCGCCGTTGCGCGCCTGCGGGCGGCTGGCGCGGTACTGATCGGCAAGACCCGCACGCACGAGTTCGCGTGGGGCACGGAGACGCCGCCCACTCGCAATCCGTGGGATCCGTCGCGCATTCCTGGCGGGTCGAGCGGCGGCTCGGGCGCGGCGCTGGCCGCGCGCATGGCCTACGGCGCGCTCGGATCGGACACGGGCGGCTCGATTCGCATTCCGGCGAGTCTGTGCGGCGTAGTGGGCCTGAAGCCGACGTTCGGACGCGTCAGCCGCGCGGGGATCGTGCCGCATAGTTGGTCGCTCGATCATGCGGGGCCGTTGACGCTGTCGGTGCGCGACGCGGCGCTGCTGCTCAACGTGCTCGCCGGACACGATACGCGCGACCCCGGCAGCGCCGACGTACCGGTGCCGGATTACACCGCGTCGCTGGACGGCGGCATCGCGGGCATGCGCATCGGCGTGTGCCGCAATCACTTCTTCGGCGCCAACGAGGCGGAAGTCGAGGCGCAAGTCGAGCGCGCCATTGCGGCGCTCGCCGCGCTCGGCGCGCAGGTGATCGACTTCGAGGTGCCCAATCTGCAATACGGGTTGGGCGCGATCTTCGCAATCGAACTCGCGTCGTCGAGCGCGTATCACGATCGCGGCCTGCAGCGCGGCGCGACCGCCGCGATGGCCGACGACGTGCGCACGCTCGTCGAGATCGGCCGCATGGTGTCGGCGTCGGACTATCTGAAGGCCGAGCAGTTGCGCGCGTGTCTGATCGATGATTTCAAGGCGGTTTTCGAGCGCGTCGACGTCGTCGTGACGCCCGCGTCGCCGGTTACCGCATGGCGGCGCGGACAGGCAACGGTGGTGACTGGGGGCATGGAAGAGAGCCCGCTCGCGGCGTCATGGCGTCTCACCTATCCATTCAACCTGACCGGTTTGCCGGCCCTGTCCCTGCCATGCGGCTTCGATTCGCGCGGCTTGCCGATCGGCCTGCAGATCGCCGGCAAACCGTTCGACGAAGCCACGATTCTGCGCGTAGCCGCGTCCTATGAAAGCGTGCACCGCTGGGACGCGGTGCGCTCGCCGATTGCGAAAAGTGTGCAGCCATGACGACAGGTAACGAGAGCAAGGTGACGGTGGCGTGCGTGCAGATGTGCCCGGAAGTGGGGGCCAAGGTGCGCAACGTGGCGCACTCGATCGAACTGATCGGGCAGGCGCATGCGCGCGGCGCGAACCTGATCGTGCTGCCGGAGTTATGCAATTCGGGTTATGTATTCGAGTCGCGTGAAGAAGCGTTCGCGCTGTCCGAAGCCTTGGCGGACGGCGACACGATTGGGCAATGGAGCACGCTTGCCGCGCGTCTGGGCGTCACGCTAGTGGCCGGGTATGCCGAACGCGATGGCGATGCGCTCTACAACTCGGCGGCCGTGATCGGTCCGAGTGGCGTGCTGGGCGGCTACCGCAAAATGCATTTATGGGGTGACGAGCACCTCTTTTTCGAACCCGGTAACCTCGGCATGCCTGTGTTTCATACGCCGTTCGGCCGGGTGGCTTGCGCGATCTGTTATGACATCTGGTTCCCTGAAGTGTTCAGGATGGCGGCTGCCAGGGGCGCCGACATCCTGTGCGTGCCGACCAACTGGGTACCGATGCCTGCGCAGCCGGCCGATTTGCCCGTGATGGCGAATCTGCTGGCGATGGGCGGCGCGCATTCGAACGGACTGTTCGTGGCCGCGGCGGACCGGGTCGGCGTCGAACGCGACCAGCCGTTTCTTGGACGCAGCCTGATTGTCGACTCGCAAGGTTGGCCGGCGGCCGGTCCTGCCAGTTCAACGGACGAAGAGATTCTGGTGGCGTCGGTGAATCTGGCCGACGCGCGCCGGCACCGCCAATTGAATGCGTTTAATCACGTATTGCGGGACCGCCGTCCTGATATCTACTGAGACGGGCGGTTAATCGTAAGCGTTCACCCCTCGCTGCGCTTATACGTTCGTATAAGCGGGGTACGCTAACGCGGCATTGGCATATCCAACCGTAGAGTAGATTCGCCCTCCGCCTCGACGTAATCTTCTCTCATCGCTACACGCTCGCTGTTACACCAGCGGAAAGCTCGCGGTTCGGCCCCACGACGACATGGCGCTTCCGGATGCCCGCCCGCCCGGCCGATTTCCTCTCTAGCGTCTCCAAGGAATCATCGTGCCATATGTTCTTTATAACCGGATCCATATCGGAAGCAACTCATATGGCGAGTACAGGGCGGAACGATGAAGTGGACCGCGGATAGCTTGGCGATCCTGCGCGATTTGCGCTCGCTGAAAGTTGTTGTGATTCACCCGCGAGATCAGGATGGCGAGGAGCTTCTCGCGCAACTCCACCGCATTGGGTGCGACGTGGAGGTCTGCTGGCCGACACTCGACTGCTTGCCCTTCGGAACCGGGCTCGTGCTGATGGCGATGCGCCCCGAAACCCTCTCGGTCAATTTTCCGTGGCTCGGAACCAGCATGTCGCCGCCCGTGATTCCGGTGGTGGCCTACGAAAATCCGATCACCGTCGAAGCGGTGCTGCGCCTGAACGCGCTGGCGATGATACCGTCGCCGGTGCGCTCATTCGGATTGCTGACCGCGATTGCGGTGGCGCTGACGCAATGTCAGGCATTGCGTCAGCGCGATCGATACATTGAGCGGCTCGAGAAGAAGCAAGCGAAGGTTCGCGTGATCCAGCAGGCCACGCAGCTTGTGATGGAAAGGCGCGGCGTGTCGGAAGAACACGCGTATCAGTTGCTACGTTCAAAGGCGATGCTCAAGCGCGAGCAGATCGAGGTGGTGGCAAGCGAGATCGTCAAGGCGCACGAAACGCTGACTCTTTAGCCCACAAGAATCGTCTCCCATGCGCAAGCTGCGCACCGCAGACACAGGCCGCGCCACGCGCCCGCAGCCGTTGTCTTTTCGTTACCCACGCCCCACAAACGGCATCTTGCTAGCCATAATGGTCATGAACTGCACGTTCGCATCGAGTGGCAAATCGGCCATATAAAGGACCGCACCGGCGACGTGCTCGACATCCATCAGCGGTTCGACGGCAATTTCACCGTTGGCCTGTGGCACTCCTTTTGCCATGCGTGCCGCCAGGTCGGTGAGAGCGTTGCCGATGTCGATCTGTCCGCAGGCAATGTCGTACTTGCGTCCATCGAGTGATGTCGATTTGGTCAGGCCGGTGATCGCGTGCTTGGTGGCCGTATAGGCGATGCTGTTCGGACGTGGCGCGTGCGCGGAGATCGAGCCGTTGTTGATGATACGTCCGCCGCGCGGCAGTTGTGTTTTCATCAACGCGACGGCAGCGCGCGTGCAGAGGAAGGCACCCGTCAGATTCGTGTCCACGACGGCGCGCCAATCGTCCAGACTGAGTTCGTCGATATCGACGGCCGGTGCGCCACGGCCGGCATTGTTGAAGAGAAGATCGAGGCGGTTGTAGCGCTGTCGTATCGCGTCGAAGAGGGCGGCGACGCTAGCGGCGTCGGTGACGTCGGTTGGAACAGCAAGTGCCTCGTGGCCGAGTTGCTGCGCCTCGTCGGCTAGCGCCTCGAGGGGTGCTTTGCTTCGTCCAGCGAGCACTACACGGTAGCCGTGCTGAAACAGCTTGCGAGCGGTAGCGCGTCCGATACCGCTACCTGCACCAGTGATCAATGCGATCTTGCCGGGTTCTGAACTCATGAGACAAACCTCCATGTATCAATACGATGCGCATACGATCAGCACGCGCAATACGGTAATCGCGAGAAGGAAACGCTGGGCAGCGTATGGCCTGCCCAGTCCATTCCATTCACAACTATAGGTGGCGTAGTTGCTGGCGATTTCGTGGCTGGACAGCAACTCGATTGCCCTGCACAGAGCCGAGTGGTCGAGCTGGCTCATGCCGTTCGCCGTGCACTTCGAGAATCCGCGACGCCGCGAAGCCGCCCATCAGTGCCTGGCGCTGCAGATTGGCGGCCATCGGCGCACCCATGACACCCAGACCGATGAAACCAACTTTTGCCATGACTTCCTCTTCAATGAGTTCTTCTTAAATCATTGGCGGCAGCGACAAGCTGTTACGCCGCGGAGCGCAATACTTCGGGGTTGATACAGGTCTGCGGCTTTTCGCCTTTCAGCACGCTGATGACGTTGTCCGTTGCGATCTTGCCCATCGCAAGGCGCGTCTCGATCGTCGCGGAAGCGATGTGCGGTACGACGAGCACGTTATCGAGGCTGCTCAATCCTGGTTCGAGTTCGGGTTCGCGCTCGAACACGTCGAGCC
>NZ_WOEZ01000189.1 GCF_013177735.1 Paraburkholderia elongata
CGGAGCACATCATGACCGTCATTTCCGTCATCGTCGGCAGCGTTCGTCAGGGACGTTTCGCGGAGAAGCCCGCACGCTGGATTTTCGACCATCTGAAAAAGCGCGAAGGCGTCGACGTGCGCCTGCTCGACCTCAAGGACTATCCGATGCCGTTCTTCGACGAGCAGATTCCGCCCGCAATGCCGGGCCGGCCGGCATACGGGCATGAGGTTGTGAAGCGTTGGACCCAGGCCATCGCGGCGTCCGACGGCTTCGTCATGGTCACGCCTGAATACAACCACGGGCCGTCAGCGGTGTTGAAGAACGCGATTGACTGGGTCTATCCGGAATGGAACCGCAAGGCGATCACCTTTGTCGGCTATGGCAGCGTTGGTGGCGCGCGCGCGATCGAGCAACTGCGCGAGGTCGCAGTCGAAATGCAGCTCGCGCCGACCCGAGCGGCGGTGCATGTTCCGGCAGCGGCACTGTTTGCACATTTTCAGGGGCAGGACATCACCCCGCACCTGACCGAGCTGGATGCCGTCGCCGAACAAACGATCGACGACTTGCTGTGGTGGACCAAAGCGCTGAAGGCCGCGCGGGCGAGCTGACCGCGTCGGCCGGAACTAACAAAGCCGGTGAGGCCCTATCAGGAGATATTCAATGAGCACCACCCTCAAACAATCATTCACGCCGGTCCGCGTTGGACGCTACACACTGCCGAACCGGCTAGTCATGGCTCCGATGACCCGCAGCCGTGCGAAGTTCGACGGCACGCCGGGAGATCTGGCTGCAGAATATTACGCGCAGCGTGCGAGCATTGGCCTGATCGTCACCGAAGGCACTCAACCCTCAGACGACGGACAGGGCTATCTTGCGACGCCGGGGATATACACTCCCGCGCATATCGCCGGATGGGAGAAAGTGACGAGAGCCGTACATGACAACGGCGGCCATATCTTCATCCAGATGATGCACGCGGGGCGTACGTCGTACCCAGACAACACGCCGCATCATCGTCAGGCCGTAGCACCCTCTGCGATTGCGCCGAAGGCGCAAACGTTTACCGCGACAGGGTTGAAGGATATTCCCACGCCGCGCGCGCTGACGACCGAGGAAGTACGCCAAACCGTCGCCGACTTTCGCTTTGCGGCGCGCGCTGCCATTCAGGCTGGCGCCGATGGTGTCGAGATTCACGGTGCGAACGGCTATTTGGTCCAACAGTTCATTGCCTCAAACGCCAATACGCGCACGGATGAGTACGGCGGCTCCATTGAGAATCGCGCCCGATTTGCCATCGAAGTCGCCGCTGCGATTGCCGAAGAAATCGGCGCGGACCGAACTGCCATCCGTCTATCCCCTAGCTCAACCTTGAATGGAATCGACGAAGGTCCAGAAGGCCCAGCGGTTTACCATTATCTGGTCGCCGAGCTGGACAAGCTGGGGATCGCTTATATACACATCATGCACCACGGCAACGAGCAGTTGCTGCGCGACATACGCAAGCTGTGGAAGCGACCGCTGATCCTGAATCGACCCGGTCGTCCGCGCGACCAGATCGGCGCTGATATCGCTTCGGGATTAGCTGATTTGGAAGCCTACGGCGAGATGGTTCTTGCCAACCCGGATTTCGTCAAACGACTGAAGATCGGCGCACCGATGAATCAAGCGGATCGCACCAGCTACTTTGGTGGCACAGCGCAGGGCTATACCGACTATCTCGCGCTTGATGCAGTCGCGCTGGCGTAAGGCGCACGGCGAGGATGTGACAAATATGCGCGACAGGCAATGTCTTCGGGTATCGAAGACATTGTCGCGTGATGGCTCATCGGTGTGGGCAGTTGGCTCAAGGCATTCATGGCTCAGCCGGTGTCACCACCAGCTACTGGCAACACCGTGCCCGTGATATAGCTTGCCTCGTCTGAAGCGAGGAACAGAATCGGCGCGACCTGTTCGTCGATGCTGCCGTAACGCTTGAAAAAGGTTGATTCGGTGACCTGCTTCACCGCATCGCCCATCCAGACCTTTTCCTGCTCGCTGTCGCCGGCAGTATTGCGCGGGACGCGTCGCGGAGGTGCGTCGGTCCCGCCCGGCGCGGTGGCGACCACACGGATGTTGTGCTCCGCGTACTCCATCGCCAGTGACTGCGTAATCGCGTTGACGCCGCCCTTGGCCGCCGAATACGGTACGCGGCGGATACCGCGCGTGGCATTCGAGGAGACGTTGACGATGGTGCCACCGCCACGCTTGAGCAGGTGCGGCAACACAGCATGGCAGGCATACAGCGTGGGCATGAGTGAGCGGCGAATTTCCGCGTCAATCTGCTCAGGTTCGAACTCGGCGAATGGACGCATGCGAATCGCGCCACCGACGCCATTGATTAGTATGTCGATGCCGCCAAACTTGCGCACTGCAAAAGCCATCGCCGATGCCGCGCCCTCGTACGTCTCGAGGTCGGCGACGAAGCCTGCCGTCTCCGCGCCACTTGCTTCGGCAGCAACTTCGCAGACGAAGTCGGCGCGGTCGACGAACAGCACCTTGCCGCCTTCGGTGGCCGCACGAAGCGCTACGGCGAGACCAATGCCCTGTGCCGCGCCGGTGACGACCATGACCTTGCCAGCAAATCGTTGCGTGCTCATGCGGTCCTCGGTGCTGCGTTAGGAGTGAACTTCTCGTAGTGGAAGCTGTTGGGCTTCACGCCGTTATCGTCGAAATACTTGCGCACTGCATCGACCATCGGTGGCGGCCCGCACAGGTAAACGTCGACATCACCATCATTCAAGGCCTCGGCCGGCATGTGCTGCGTCACCCAACCCTTGGCGGGATGGGTCGAATCCGTGTCGGCCACGACGGTGGTGTAGGTGAAATTCGGCAACCTCGCCAGGTACGCTTCGATTGCATCGACCTGCACCAGGTCGAGGTCTCGGGTCACGCCATAAATCAGGTGGACCTTCTGCTGCGACTCAGCACGCGCCAGCACTTCCAGCATCGACAGGAACGGAGCCAGGCCCGTGCCGCCAGCGAGGAACAGCAACGGCCGCTCCACGGCGCGCAGATAGAAACTACCGAGCGGCCCGGTCAGCTCCAACTTGTTGCCTGGCTGTGCGGAATCGAGCCAAGTGCTCATCACGCCACCAGGAATCCGCTTGATCAGAAAACTGACTTTCGATTTCCCCGGTGCCGATGAGAAGGAATACGAACGATGCTGGCCGCTGCTGGGAACATCAATGTTGACATACTGACCCGGCAGGAATACCGGCGCGGTCGCATCCACGTCCAGCTCGAGCACGACGGCCGCGTCGTTGTGCGGCTCCACCTTCGATACCGTCGCGGCGAACCTGCTCTGTTCAGTCTTGCACGCAGTGGAAGAGGCGGGCACTGCAATCACACAATCGCTTTGCGGCACCATCTGGCAGGTGAGTACAAGGCCACTGTCCTTCTCGTCGTCGCTCAGCGCGTCTTCGATGTAATCGTCGCCAAGATCATAGTTGCCGCTCTCGGCGCGGCACTTGCAGGTACCGCACACGCCATCGGAGCAATCCATTGGCAGGTTAATCTTCGCGCGAAAGGCGGCATCAAGCACCTTCTCGCCCGGCTTGCATGCGACGAAGCGGGTCACGCCGTCCTCGAAGTTCAATGCAATGTTGTAGCTGGACATGTTGTCTCCTCTACTTCCAGTTTCCTCACGCCGCTCGACATCAAACGTGGTAAATGTCGAGCACCTGGCGGATGTAGTCGTTCTTCAGCACAATTCTCTTGCTGGAAATCAACAAGTCATCGTCGACCTTTCGCAAAGTAACGAACATCGTGCCGAAAAAATGGTCGTTGATTCTGTAGCGGTGGCTGAGCGTGTCGAAGTTGTAGCGCACGTCCACTTCGTTGCCGCGTTCGGCCAGCACTTCCACATTGGTCACGTTGTGGCTGGTCCGCGGTTCTGGCATCGAAGCACTACTGCGTTCGGTCTTGATGCGGAACACACGGTCTTCCAGGCCACCACGGTCCGGGTAATACATCAGCGAAATCTGACTCTCGTGGTCATCGGTGAGTTGGTCGTCGTCATCCCACGCCGGCATCCAGTAGGTGACGTTCTCGGCATAGCAGGCAAGCCAATCGTCCCACTGGCGGTCATCGAGCAGGCGGGCTTCGCGGTACAGCATGGCGCAGATTTTCTGGTAGTCGAAGCTCATACCACGGCCTCCTCTTGTTCCTTTTTCAGTGCGTCGCGCATCACTTGCACCCAGTATTCGTGCTGGCACACAAACAGGCCTTCGTCTTCGCTGCGCTCGCCTGAGATAACCGGCTTGAGACCCATCGTCTT
Organism: Paraburkholderia elongata; assembly: GCF_013177735.1. Lineage (GTDB taxonomy): Bacteria > Pseudomonadota > Gammaproteobacteria > Burkholderiales > Burkholderiaceae > Paraburkholderia > Paraburkholderia elongata. The sequence goes on from NZ_WOEZ01000189.1 coordinate 4,298, forward strand.
CGCATTCTCGTCCGGGCCATCGACCCACAACGGCGCCCCGCGCGAAAGGTCGTTCCACAACGCAGTGGTGCCGGCATAGCCAGCCTGGCAAGCGCGGAACTCTTCAAGGTCATCTGCGGTGCCCATTCCCGAGACGTTGAAGAAATCCTCGTATTGGCGAATACGGGTAGCCCGGTCGGCTGCGCTCTCACCCTTTGGGGCAAAGCAGAAGATGGTGACTTCGGTCTTGTCTACGCTGAGCGGGCGTACCACACGAATCTGGGTGCTGAACTGGTCCATCAGGAACACGTTCGGATACAGGCACAGGTTTCGAGTCTGGTTGACGATAAAATCCGCCTTTACTTCGCCGACTCGTGCCTCGATTTCTTCGCGGTATTGATAGACCGGTCGCACTTCCGGGTTCATCGTCTTGGTCCACAACAGAATGTGGCCGTGGTCGAACCCGTACACGCCGGCTACCGACTTGCTCCAGCTGTTCGCATCCACCGCCTTGGTGCCGTCAACCTTCCGCCGGTCCATCGTCGCGGCGTAGTTCCAGTGCACGGTGCTGACGTGGTAGCCGTCGCAGCCGTTCTCCATCTGCATCTTCCAGTTGCCGTCGTAGATGTACGAGGAATTGCCGCGCAACACTTCCAGCCCGTTCGCGGCCTGGTCGACGATCTGGTCGATGATGACCTTGGTCTCGCCCAGGTAGTCCTCCAGCGGCATCGCGTCCGCGTTGAGGCTACCGAACAGGAAGCCGCGATAGCTCTGGAAGCGCGCGACTTTTTTCAGGTCATGCGAGCCGTTGGTGTTGAACTGCACCGGGTATTCGGTGGTCTTCACGTCCTTCACTTTCAGCAGCTTGCCCGTGTTAGCGAAACTCCAGCCGTGGAACGGACAGGTGAAAGTGCCTTTGTTGCCGTGCTTTTTCCGGCAAAGCATTGCGCCTTTGTGCGCGCAGGCGTTAATGACTGCGTGCAGTTCGCCGCTCTTGTCGCGAGTTACCACTATGGGCTGGCGGCCAATCCAGGTGGTGTAGTAGTCGTTGTTGTTGGGAATCTGGCTTTCGTGCGCCAGGTACACCCAGTTGCTCTCGAAGATGTGTTTCATCTCGAGCTCAAACAAATCGGCGTTGGTGAAGATGTCGCGGCGGCAACGGAATACACCGTTTTGCTTGTCGTCCTGAACGGCGGTATGCAGCAGTTCATCCAGTTGCGAGGCTTTGTCGATAATTGCAGACATGAGTGCTCTCCCTACGCGTGCTCCAGGTTATGGAGCACACGCATCGGTGTCGAAAGATTCTTGCGAAGAATTGAGCGGCAGCAGTGGTGCGACGTAGCAGCCGCGTTCAGCGGTTAGGCGGTAGCAGACGCACGCAGGCGATGGACGACCTGGTTATCCTTGCCCTGAACCAGCGGAGTCAACTCGATGTTGAACTCGATTTCCTTGTACGCGTCAGCCTTCATGCCCAACGCAGTGCCGCCGGTCTTTTCGACGACATGCGGAATCAAATCCTCGCGGGTCGCGTAGGCGAAGTCATCCCAAATCAGCGGGTCGCCCTCAATATTGATTTGCGTCGTCAGCTTGCGGTACTTGTCGGTGGTGACGAAGAAGTGGACATGCGCCGGACGGTTGCCATGGCGAGCGAGTCCGTTCAACAGCTGCTGGGTCGCGCCCTGCGGCGGGCAGCCGTAGCCGACCGGCATGAGCGTACGGAATTCGTACTTGCCGTCGACGCCAGTGCTGACCGCACCGCGGAGATTGAACTCGCTCTGCGCGCCGGTCGGGTCGAAGTGCGAATAGAAGCCTTTTGAATTAGCGTGCCAGCATTCGACCACAGCACCTGCGACGGGCTTGCCGTCCGGGCCGGTTACGGTGCCGCGGATGACCAGTGGGCCCGCATCCGGGTCGGGATTGATGTCAATCCTGGACACACCATCGCGCACCGGCGCACCGGCGACATACAGTGGACCTTCGATGGTACGCGGCGTGCCACCGATGTCGGCCTCTTTGTCCGCGGCATCCATGCGAATGTCGAGATACTTCTCCAGACCCAGGCCAGCGGCAAGCAACGCCGCTTCGCCGTCCTGGCCGAGCTTGTTGAAATAATGAACGCCGGCCCAGATTTCGTCGGGCGTCATGTCAAGGTCGTCGATGGCCTTGAACAAATCGCTCAGCAGGCGATGGACAATCTGCTTGGCGCGAGCACTGCCGTCCTGGCTACCGACGTTAGCAGCAGCCTTCAGCAGGTCCTGCGCTTCCTTCGTATCGAACACTTTGACGCTCATGTCTGCTCCTGAATCTCTATTTTCTGGTGGGGGTTAACCCTTGGTTTAGCACTCTTTCAAATATGCCTGCGAGGTATAATCGAGTGCTGAAACAGAGTGTGAAAGCAGAATAATGGACGCCGGAAGGCCCCGTCCAACACTGATTTAGTATCGGTCTATATCCAAGAGGTATTGAAATGGAACTGCGGCATCTTCGCTATTTCGTCGCTGTAGCCGAGGAACGCAATTTCACGCGCGCGGCACAGCGACTGAACATGGCCCAACCGCCTTTGAGCCGTCAGATACAGCAACTTGAAGAGATTCTTGAGGTGCAGTTATTCCAGCGCGACTCGCGCCCCTTGAAGCTAACCGAGACGGGTAAGTTCTTCTATGCTCATGCCGTCCAATTGCTGGCCCAGACGTCCGAACTCGAATCAATGACGCGGCGCGTGGGCAACATTGAGCGCAGCCTCTCTATCGGTTTTG
>NZ_WOEZ01000190.1 GCF_013177735.1 Paraburkholderia elongata
GTTGTGCCATCTTGGTGGGTGGTGTCATCGGTTTGGCAAATGCTCTCCTGATTTTAGGCATAGGTATCAATCCCTTCATCGCGACTGTTGGATCCGCCTTCGTGGTGAACGGTTTATCTTTCGTACTTACAAAGAACGCTGCATTCATTGTCCAAACCAGCGACTTTAGCATACTCGGCTCGGGTCGCTTCCACGGCATTCCTTATTCCGGCATGCTTCTTCTGGGCCTGATCTTTGTAGCGATCTTAATTCTGAAACGGACGGTCTATGGTCATATGCTATACGCGGTTGGCGGAAACTCCGAAGCCTCGAGATTATCTGGAATTCCGACTAAGTGGATTAGTGTCGTTACGTACATAGGACTTGGTCTTTGCTGCGGTCTGGCAGGTTTTCTATCCGCATCCCAACTCAGCTCCGCCCAGTCGAGCGTTGATCAAAATTTCCTTTTTGATGTCATGACAATAGTAATTGTCGGTGGCACGTCACTAGGAGGAGGTGCGGGTTCAATTTTTCAGACGACAATTGGGCTTTTGATTGTAGCGACAATAACCAATGGCTTTGTGCTTCTGGATGTAAGTCCATTTTACCAAGATATCCTAAAGGGAATCATCATACTTCTCGCCTTGACTTTTGATAGCATCTTCAAGCGTTTTCGGAATTAATTATGAACCCAGCATAAAAAGTGTTTTTTACACACCAGATCCCTATATCCCGGCGGGCTAGCCAAAAAATAGCCGGCCGCCGGTTTTAATTAACAGGAGAAAGAAGTGACAGAACTAAATTTAGAGCAGCGACTGCGAGCAATTGAGGATCAACTTGAGATTTACAGATTAATCGCATCCCATCCACCCAGCGCTGACACCGGAGCGGATTTTTACACACGACAAGTTTATACAGCAGATGGCGTGTTTGATTTGGGAGACGAATTGGAGGGGGCGCGTGGAAACCTGGCAGTTGCGGCGATAACCAAGACGCCTGGGCACCAGCAAGCTATCGCCAGCGGTCTCATTCATTTCACGGGCTTGCCTATTATCGAATTGGAAGGTGACACAGCGTACGTTACCTCCTATCTCCAAATAATTACGCCAGATTCGCATGGAGAACCTCGCGAACTTCCAAACCATGGCGTTACAAACGGGTTCCGGATACACGGCGTATGGGCGAACCGTTGGTCTCTGGTGCGAACCTCAGAAGGCTGGAAGATAAATAATCGAAGCTTGCGCCTGCTGGACGGCTCCAGTGCCGGACGAGAAATACTGGAGAAAGCGCTTGAACGGTATCAATCCAATGATGCGCCCTGATTAAAGTGTTGTAACGGAATTAACCGAGCGCGAGTTTTAATCCCTACCCGACTTTTCTTAAAGTGCTCTTTAAAATCACCTGCAGCACGACCCGACAGTGACAGCTTTAAAAATTCTTTGCCTCATTGCCTTTCTAGATGCATGACAGTAGTTTGTGCTTAAATTCATCTACCCGCAGCACCGAAAACGCCGGATCGAAGGCGATCCAGCGCAGCTTTACATTAGGCAGCGAGTATCAAGTTTAAGGAAATTAATCAAAACCCTAAAATAATACAGGAACGTCACAACATGAATAACCCTCTTTACCGGGATTTGCCGTCAAACGCGCTGCTCGCAGGCGTTTTTTCCATGTTGCTAGCATCAAGTGCCTTTGCTGACTCATCCGTCACGCTGTATGGTGTAATCGACCAGGGTATCGACTACACGAACAACAGCGGCGGGCACTCACTTTGGCATATTCAGGACGGCACCTACGATGGTGTCTACGGTAGCCGATGGGGGCTTAAGGGCTCCGAAGATCTGGGCAGCGGCCTAAGTACTGTTTTTAGACTCGAATCTGGCTTCAGCGCTGAAAATGGTCAAATGCGTCAAGGGGGACGCCTCTTTGGCCGACAAGCATACGCCGGCATTTCGGACAACCAGTTCGGTACTGTCACGCTGGGTCGTCAATACGACTCTGTCGTAGACTACCTTCAGCCATTGACCGCACCAGGCGTTTTCGGCGGGCCAATCGTGCATGCTGGTGACATCGACAATACCGATAATTCGTTTCGAGTTGACAACTCTATCAAATATACAAGTCCGAATATCAGCGGCCTGACATTTGGAGGACTTTACTCATTCACTAATACAAACGCGCCGGGCCGTGGGACCAAACCTATCAACTTAAGCCGCAGAGGCTTGTAAACACGGGGCTGAGCGGGTAGGATTCGGAATGTCGTAATCCTCACTATTTCACGATATGAACTCGGGTTATCCCTATACTGAGCGGGTTCATCAGCTACCTTCATTCGGCGGAACTGCGTACGCGTCATGTTGCCGATCCGAAGCATTTCAGCCGGCGCCGCAAGCTGGACTTCGCCATACTGATCAGCTGGTTTCTCGGCTGCAACCGGGCCTGCGTTCAGACTGAGCTCGACCGCTTCTTCGCGGTGCTGCATAACCAGGCCGAACTGGTGCGAGGCGCAAGCGCCCAGGCACTTTCGAAAGCCCGGCAGAACCTGCCGCACACCGTGTTCACCGATCTGACGCAGCATCTGCTTACGCTCGTCGAACAGCACATCGGCATGCCGCGCTGGCACGGGCTGCGCGTGGTGGCCGCCGACGCGAGCGATGTGCGGCTGACTACGCGCGATGCCACGCGTCGCGTGATCCAGTTTGCCAAGGTCTTCGCGCTGTACCTGCCTGGCGTCGAGATGATGCTGCATGCGACGCTGTACGGTACTGATACCGGCGAGCGGCAGATGCTGTTCGAGCACCTCGATCTGCTGGGCAAGAATGACCTGCTCGTGCTGGACCGCGGTTATCCCGCCTCCTGGCTGATGGCCGCACTCCAGATGCGCGCGATTCACTTCTGCATGCGCATTGACAGCATCGGCGGCGCTGCCGTCACAACGTTCCTGCGCAGCGGTGCAGGCGAGGCGATCGTGACGTTGCCACCGCCAAACCGTCCGGACGCGAGCGACTACGAGATTGAACGTGCGCCGGTCACGGTGCGCCTCATCCGGCTCGTGACACCCGAGGGCCGCGTGCGTGTGCTGGCCACCAGTCTGCTCGATACCCAAACATGGCCCGCTGCGGACTTCGCCGCCCTGTACCACCAGAGGTGGCGAATTGAGGAAGCGTTCAAACGGATCAAGCATCGATTGGCGCTTGAAGCCGTCTCCGGACTGAGCTGGCTGACGCATCAGCAGGATCTCGCCGCGAAGGTCCTCAGCGACAATCTCAGTGCGCTGCTGTGCCTGGAAGCACTCGGTGAGCGCGACGGACAGATCAGCGAACACACGCCCACCTTGATCTGTTCGTCCACCGACGCGCTGCTCAAGATCAACCGTACGCGCGCATTTGCCCACATCCGGCAGTGCCTGCCGCGCTGGCTGTGCGATGGCATTGCGCCTGCCATCGATGATCTGACTCGCCTGCTTCGTCATATTGCTGACAATGTCATCCGCTTCATGCCCGACCGTAGCCGACCTCGACCGCTGCAACCCAAGCCACACAAGGCATTCGCCTCCAAAGCCGTCATGTAGCTCTCCTTAAGTTGCGAGGATTGGCCGTGGGACGACAGGCTTGTGGAGTGTTGGCGCAAGTTACTCGGTTGCGGGATTAAATGTCGCTGGAGCATATCTGTACGCGAAGAATCCAGCACTCTTGTTGACGGATGGCAACTACGTAGCAAACACGACCGGCACCGCCGTCGGAACAAGTGGACCATTCAGCTATGTCGGACATCCAAGCAATGAGCAGGTGTTCGGCGCAGGTGCCAGCTACACGATAGGTTCCGCAACGCTCAGTCTCAACTATACGAATACAAAATTCGATAACGCGAACGGCACCGCTGGTACTGTCAAGTTCGCAAACTACGAAGCGTGGGCAAAGTACAACTTTACCCCATCGTGGTACGCCGGTATTTCCTATGATTACACGCACGGCGATATTGGCTATAACGAGACAGTACCTCTCTACCACCAGATTGGTTTGACGACGTCATATTCTTTGTCGAAGCGTACGTCGGTCTATGCGGTGGCTGCCTGGCAAAAGGTTGCGGGCGCAGCAAAGAATGCAGCTATCTTCGACGGCGCTACTGGCGACGCATCGAGCAACAGCCATCAGATCGCGACCCGCATTGGCATCTATCATCTATTCTGACGGAAACAAGCCGATCAAGCGAACAGTATCCGGATCGGCAAGTCTCCCGCAAGGCTTGGGTGGCTATCCGTCCAAAAATGACGGAAGCCACTTCTATTACATGAGTTTCCAATGTGGCTGCGGTGAGGTCTGGGAAACAATCGGAGAACGCCACCCTGTGAGTCCACCTTCAAAATGAAACCCTTGGCGAGTCAACGCGCCAATGTTCCCCAGTGCGGTGAATAAAAAGTTCGTCGATTTTTAGGCGGCACGCATTGCCGGCCGTTCTCGACTCGGTGGGAATATGCGCCACGCGCCGTCCTGTTGACGAAAAAAGAACATTGCAACGGGACCTGCCGCCGTTAACGTCTCGGCGCATACATAGCATTCGTGCTTGGATCGTCTGTTTCTGAACTCAGTGATCCGAAGCCCGTTCGCCGGATCCGCGGCGAGCCAGTGCTCGACCGTCTCGCGCAACGAGTTTTTCGCGCTATTCACGACTTCTCCTTCGTCTCATTTGATGCCACCGTCCTGTTTACGCGCGTGTGATACAAGTTGTCCCAAGCAGGCCGAGCTCCCTCCGCCAATCGCAATGGCTAACTGCGAACTTCTAACTCGGGACACTGGGTTGTTTTCAGAACCGATGCGCTATACCAATCGAATCGACAAACTGTTGCTTCGACGCGGACGGGGTCATCCCGTTGATGGAGGCCACAGCAGGTTGCCCCAACGAGTCCACGCCGGCCGCACGCTGATAGGCGGCGACCATATATACGTCTGTCCGTTTCGATAGGTAGTAATGCACCCCGGCATTCGCCTGGTTGTAGTGGGCTTTCATGGCATTGGGGCCGAGCATTGCGGTGTACGAATACGACGCCGCGACGGAAAGCGCCGGCGCGATTTGCCAGGAAGTGTTCAATTCGACCGTATTGAACATGGCGCTTCCAACATATCCGAGCGGATTCGGGCCCGACTCGGAACCCAAGCCAATGAAACGCGTGTTCGTATACACGGCCCCGACAGTCACGCGACCAAGCATGTAAGAAGCCGCAGCCCCGAAAACTTCCTCGCGATGCGCGGAGGCATAGCCGGCCATGACGGGATTCCTCTCAGGTGTTGTCGCAGATCCGAACGACCCGATATTGTTTGTCGTTACGCCACCCGCGTTAGGCTGAGCGCCCCACATCGAGATATTCGGATCGTACGCAGTCAGGTATCCAACGCCGAGCCGCAAAGGCCCCCCTGTGTATCCGGCGCCTGCCGAGACCACCTGATTCGTCGACATGCTTCCTGGCACTCCGCCAAAACCGTACATAAAGTTAGCCGAAAACCCCATCCAGTTGGACGATGCAATCTTGATCGTATTGTTTTGACGCACGGTCAGACCCAGGTCGTCGATATCGTCCGGGTGTGCGGTAATGGCGCCACCCCATTGATTGACGGACGTGAAAGGGCCAAGGTAATCCACGACAGATGAATACTGTCGACCAGCAGTGATAGCACCCAAGCTCTTGCTCGACAGACCGACAAACGCCTGCCGGCCAAACAGCAACCCGCCTTGCCCCAACGCACCGTTTGTCGCATTGAAGCCGTTTTCCAGCGTAAAGATTGCGGTTGTTCCTCCCCCCAGGTCTTCGGCGCCCCTGAACCCAAATCGGCTCCCGATGTACGCGGACGTCGCCCCGTCCAGCATCGAGTATTGTCGGGCACCATGGAGCGCCCCACTCACTTTGCCTGTTTGGGCATTGCTTACGAACACGACATCAGGATCGACGATTCCGTAGAGCGTCACGCTGCTTTGAGCGAACGTCGTCGACGAGAGTCCGATCGAAGCCAGGGATGCCAGAACCCGCGCGTTCTTCCCAAATTTTGCATTTTTATCAGCTTGATTAGACATACTAATTACCAAGAATTGAATTGATTTATCGGATGAACGTGTGCCATGCTGTCAAGCTGGCACTCGCCCTACTTATGAGATCGGTCTCAGTGACCTGCCTGAGCTGACACTTGCACGCCCGTCTCGCGCGTGACCAACTGGTTATCGAACAGAGCGCGGTCCGGGTTCGCGTCTACCGAGCAACCGGTGACCGAACAAAATATGCCGCCGTCATGCTTGCCGCCAACGTCTACGAAAACTTGCGGCGACTCTTTACGAGATGATGAAAACGACAGTCGCCCAGTATCGGCGGTCGCCCCAGCCTCAGGCTTGCCGGTTGCGGGCCGCCGGGACAAGTTGCAACGTTTGTCATCTCTATCCTCCTAATTGAATAAGTGTTCCGCCACAAAGGCGCCGCCACTGACGGCCGGGTTGCCTGTGACGTTAGTACCGGCTAACTCGGATTCGTCGCTGCCGCTGTACAGCCAGATGCCCGTGAAATTGAACGGAGGACGGAGTCCCTCCCGAAAGCCGAGAACCGGTCTGTAGAACTGCCTTGACTTGTCGAGGTCACCGGGATGGGCGTTTCCCGTAGATCCGTGATCGATCGATAACTTATAGGGTGATCAAAGTACCCGATATGTATCGGTCAATATTTTTTTGCGATCGGGAAATCCGGCCAGCTTCAAAAAATGCCATCGCACGAAGCGATGGCTTCAGCGTCCGGGTCGATCCGGGTGTCGTCTCTACGCGGCGCTTCGTCGGAGTATGACGGAGACGCCGGTACGACGAAAGGCCACCCGGATCGTGACGACGTTTAGTAATGGCAGTTCGGGACGTCGGTCACTCGTCCTTTGGAGGTACGATCGGAAGAAGAATATAGTTTTCTCGACCTTCTCCAAAGTGAAGGGTTGTTCTTCCACCGAATAGTTCAACGGGACGATCACGCGGATCATCATGCAAAAATGGTCCGCATCCGGTGAACTCGTTCTTCATGTTCGACAGCCGCCCTCCACTGCCGCCTGGGTAGACATAGTCCCGTCCCCTGACGCTGAGGGCAATACGGGCTCCCTTCGGGACCACGATCGACGTGGGCCAAATCTCGATATCAAGCTCGTACACATCGCCGGGCGTGAGGGGCTGAATCTCGTCATGCGAGTGATAGGGTCTATAAGGGAGAGTCTTTTCCTTATCCAGCTTTCGGTGGGAAGCGCGCAGCCATCCTTGCGCTACGGGAGTATGCGGATCAAGTGCGCCGATAAAGGTAATTTCGCTGAAGTCGGCAGAAAAGACCCGAAGGACCAGGAAAAGGTCCGCATCCTTCGTGGTCGAAGATACGTGCAGTTTCGCTGCGATCGGGCCGGTGAGTTCCGTAGGTTGGTCGAGTGGTGGGGTAACGAAGGTGATCCCATCCCCTAGAGCATCGAAGGAAACGGACGCGATTTCTTCGGTGCGTTCAGACTTAAGCGAATGGGTAACCGGGTCAATGTGAAAACGTGTCCAATGAGTACGGGGAATGGGCCAATCCTCTTCAAAACGTTCCTCGAATCGCTCACCGGGATGCCGGACCTGTAGCCTCACCTTCGGTTCCCGATCCCAACCGTTATCTTCTCCTTTCAGAAAATGATCAAAGAAGCGTCTTTGGATGTCAATACCGTAGTCCGTATAGTAGTGCGTCCAATGCTCGATTCCGTGAACTTCGAGCCATTTGTTCTTTGACCCAGAATTGACAAATCCTTCGAAATTGCCCCGTGGGTGAAGCCCTTGTCCACCCCAATTGGCTGCTGATAGTACTGGCACATCTATATCACTCAATCGCGCCGTACGGCTATTGTAAAAGTCGTCGACGAGCGGGTGGCGTAGCACCTCATTCCACAGGTCCAGACGATTAGCGCCAAGCTCTTCTTCAGTGAGCGTCTCCGGGCCTGAAACCCACTCACCGGTGAAACGGCTTCGATGTCCTCTCGTCCCTTTGCCATTTTGCACCGACTTGATCTGCATATCGTACCAATTCTGGCCAAAGGTGCAGTAGATGCCTCCGTGAAAGAACATCTCGCGATAGGAGTCGTTGAAACCTTCCCAGACACAGATGGCGGCAAGATGGGTTGGGCGCTTCGCAGCGACCTGCCATTGATTCGCCCCATAGTAGGAAATGCCGCTCAAGCCCACCTTTCCACTAGACCACGGTTGGACACCGGCCCAGTCGATGCAGGCAGCGTAGTCCTGAGTCTCCTGCGGCGACCACACTTCGAGGTAACCCGGCGATCTACCGGCACCGCGGCAGTCGACGCGTATGCAGACGTAACCATGGGGAACCCATTTTTCGGGATCCGCTACTTCCCAGCTCTGATACGCATTCGTCGATCCGGCAACGACATCGGGGTGCTCACCGACCATCTTTTCCCATGCAGTGCTGTATCCATCGGCGAAGTGCAGCATCTTCGCGTATGGTCCAAGTGACATCAGGACGGGAAAACGGCCGTCTTTCGCAGGGCGGAAGATATCCGCCCGCAATACAACACCATCGGCCATTCGAATAGGGACATCCCATTCAATGATCATACCAAGACGAACCTCTTTCTTTCCAGATAAGTTGATGGCTTCTTCGTTTCTCATGCTCATTTAGAATTTCCTCCTCGGGAGTCTGTAGGGTTTTTTAACGGGACGGTACGGATGCGCAGTTCAGTGTGCGATTCCTTCATCAAGTGAATTCGTTCCGGCAGTTGTGTTCTTCTCGCGGTCAATTGCAGTGGCCCTGCGCTCCGATGCGTCCGCTGGAGCGAGAAGGGCAAAGAATAACCCGATGACTAGTCCGCAGACGCTCAGGAACAGGAAGGCGGGCAATACTGCATCTATGGTCGCAGCTGGCGAGACCAGGTTCCCTGAACCGGCTGCGACCGCAATACACAGTGGGCCCAGGATCTTCCCCACGCCATTGGCGGCTTGGCCCATGCCTATTGCGCGCGCGGCTAAGCGGGTTGGAAAGATCTCTGCAGTATATGGCACGATCACACACCAACCACCGTCAAAGAATAGTGCGCCGAGCGCGACCATAATCACAAATACTGGAAAACCGAACACAAACCGGGTCGCACATATAGCAGCGCATCCGAGCGTAATAAGCATACCGAATCCAAAAATCGAACAAATCGCACGGCGCGTCAACCATATCGGTAAAATGCTGAACAACAGGCGCCCGATAATCCCGAAAGCTGGCACGAGGATAAAATATCGAGCGGCAGATGAGACGGGAATGTGGAGAAGCAACGAAACAATTGTCGGCCCCCAAAGATAGACCGCGTACGTGACAGTGCTGAGGGCTGCCCAGGTGACTATGACAAGCGCAATACGTTGAGGAAAAGCCAACGTGTCGCTCATTTTCGCGGTGGATGCCTTCGAAATCGCATATTGGTTCTCTTTCGCGAAAACCGGTAACTTGCTCGAACTCGTTCCCAGGAAATAAAGCAGTACTTTGCGCGCCTCCTCGATGCGCCCTCGGCTCACGAGCCACGCCGCCGATTCGGGAACAAGGTACCATGCAGACAGAGTGACCAATAGCGGCGCAAATCCGAGCGCCGCTACACCGCGCCATCCAAGAGAGTGCAACAGGGTCGCGGCGGAGATTGAGGCAACCAGCGGGCCGATCGAAGCCGCCACGAAGGGAAATCCGGTAAGTCGAGTGCTGAACTTGGATGGGGTATGCTCAACCAGCAGAACCGCTTCACTAGTCGCAATGCCCCCAATGGCGAAGCCTACGAAAAACCGCAGAGCAGCCAGTATCATCCAAGCTCCATCGGGAACAAGGGCGACCGCACCGGCTGCGATTCCGCAAACTGAGGTACTAACAAGCAGGACAGGCCGTCTGCCGAATACGTCGGCTAAAGTGCCACTGATAATCGAGCCCAGTATTGCACCAACCCCAGCACTCAACAACACGAGAGCGGACTGCCCATAGGTTAAATGCCATTCGGGGCCCAACACGGCAAGAAGGAATCCGACGAGGTACAGGTCAAAGTAGTCCAGTACGAAGCCAAGACAGAACACCGAGAACGCAGAAAAGTACCTCGAGTTGGGCTTGGAATTCGCATAATGGCTCAACAGATCGGGTTGGTTCATTTATTGTCTCCGATACCTTGGCGTCACGCGAAGGTATTTATTATCGAACGATAATTTAAGACTCGATATATGGGAAATCAAGCGACATAGGTAGGAATATCACCTACCCCGCAAATGATCGTATTGGTACGGCCGTTTCTCGCATGACAGCCTCAGGTGTCCTGTAACGTTCCGCCATTTGGCGTTCAGTGTCGCTCCTGAGTTGCGCCTGCATATACGCTCCGAGATGCCGCGCATGCTGAACAATGGCCTTGCCGATCGGTGTGCGAACGTCGCTGTACGCGGCAAGCGCACGGCGAACGTCAGTTTCCCTGCTTAAGGCCGCGACTAGCGCCATGGCGTCGCCGCTGGCTTTCGTGACGCCCATGCCGCAGTGTGGGCGGGCGACAAACGCGGCATCACCCAGTAGCGCGATGCGTCCGAACGCCATTTGCTGTACTTCGAGGTCATAGATTGGCTGAAAGAGCGGTTGTTTCGCTTTCCGGACAACTTCTGCGAACTGCGGTGCGAGCAATGACATGGCTGCTTCTTCCATATCGGTGAGCACCTCGGGGCGAATTAACGTCGGTGGAATGCCGCCGTCCCAGCGCTTGCCGGACGCGTCAGTTAGCAGGTCAGGTAGTTGCGAATCTTCACTTGTAGCCCGATACCAAACGAAGTTATAGCGTCGCTCGCCTTCTCGCGTACTATTCCCCTGTCCCGCAACGGGATAGCCCAAGATCTGTTCGCGCGGCGGAAGACAAAAAGCGAACTTGCCAAACAGTGCATCCCTCGTTGCTTGCGCAAGCGCGAGTTCGTCGACTAATCCGCGCCACGCTACATAACCTGCGTATTCAAGTTTTACTTCGGGCAATAGTCGCGCACGAGTAGTCGAACGAAAGCCATCGGCGGCGACAACAATGTCGGCGTGGCGGACAGTTCCGTCATCTAGCGTTACGGTTGCGTGTTTGGGGCCGTCCTCGACGGCAGAAACCGCAAGCCCGCTATGATAGGAAGCGTCCGGCAACGCTGCGCGCAACACGTGGTACATCTTGCTCCATGCGGTAAGCGTTTGCGGAAGCATGCGTTCCGACACTACAGCGCCGTCGTGAGCAAGTGTCACCCGGGATTGCACATCGACCCCAATCGAACCGTCAAAACTCACACCTGCGATTTCTAGCGCTTTGAACAATTCCGGATGGGTGACGATGCCGGCTCCGCGGCCAGCTAGTTCGTCAGGTACCCGTTCGAATACGTCGACGTCCCAGCCGTTGCGTACGAGCATGTTGGCCGCGAATAGCCCCCCGAGCGAACCGCCGATGACGATGGCAACCGGCCGCGCGACAATTTGCGTCATGGTTGCTCTCCTGCGTGTGCGGATGCAGACACGAGCGCATTGTCTGGACCGGCAACTTCGGAGGCAGGGAAATTAAGCTCGATCGTTACGCCCGATGGGTCTTCGATGAAAACCTGATGCAGACCAAGGCTTGGTACGGTTCGGTCACGCCAACTGACGCCCTCGGACTTGAGCGTTCTTCGCATCTCTTCAACACCCGTGGCGAGAAAAGCGATGTGGTCAACTACGCCAGTTCCTGTGGAAACCACGGCTTTGTCGCCGAGATAGGCGGTCAGTCCGTCATGGTTGTCCGGATCGACGCCAATCAGGTGGACGATGCCGTAATCGGCCTCATCGCCACCTCTATAGAGCCATAGACCCGGGAAGTCGAACGGGGGGCGGTATCCCGCCCTGAAACCGAGCACGCGTTCATAGAAACGCCCTGATCGCTCAAGATCTAGTGCGCGTATTGAATAGTGGGCAAGTTTGGTTATCGGCACGGTGCGTCCTTTGCAGTTATCAAACTATTAATGAACGTTCGATAAATTGTAGATTGACGGGCCACGCGCGGGAAGCCTCTTCATGATGGCGTTTACCCTGGCAAAAGGATCTATAAATTGCCGCAGGCATCAGGCGTACATTTGCACTCCAGATCCGTTCGACTATTTGGACAAGGCGAACAGAGTCTTTGCGCCCGTTCCATTTATCCATCTTACCTGGTCCTATAGGATACACACATCGATTGCGGGACAGAGAACGAAGAGACGCTCACATTACGGCCGTTTCCGGCTTCACGGTGCTTCAGCTTACGCATCTGCAGCTCTCGGCGACGTCTTTCGGCTCCCGACGGATGATGGGGCGGTTGTGTCACAACCGACATCAAACGCCGCACTCATGGATGGTGTTTATACGCCTGAAATGGGAGCCAGCGTCAGCAACCCGGTCGCGATCGCAGCAATGAAGGCGCTGCGGCTCGATCTGTCCGCGCCCCCTCGGGAATGTGCCGTCAGAGGTTAGAGGGAGACATCTACATCTTCTCCTACCCCGACGGTTTTTCGGTTCATGAAGTTATCAGTGGAGACTGCGATGCGCGCAATTCAACTTTCGAAGTACGGTGACATCGCCAACGGCATGGGCGTCGTCGAACTCCCCGAACCGGCCGCGCCTGGCAATGGTGAGGTGCTAATTGCCGTGGAATATGTGCCTGTCAACCAAAACGACCTCCTGGTGCTGGCAGGACAGTTCCCCGTGCATCCCGAGTTGCCTAGCGTTGTGGGCAACGAAGGAGTCGGTACCGTGCTCCAGGTGGGCGCCGGCGTTGGGAACGTCAAGGTCGGTGACCGCGTCGTACCGCCCCTCTACAGCCTGACGTGGCGGGAAAAGATGATCGTCCCGGCTGACGGTCTGTTCGCCCTTCCTCCCGAAGCAGACGTCCAACAACTTGCGATGCTGCGCATCAATCCCGCCTCCGCAGCGTTGCTTTTGAGCGAATACGCGGAGCTTCAACCGGGCGACTGGCTAGCGCAGAACGCCGCGAATTCCGCTGTTGGCCGCTCAGTCATCGCAATCGCCAAGTCGCGCGGACTGCGTACGGTCAATCTCGTTCGCCGGGCCGAGCTAGTGGACGAACTCAAGGCATATGGCGCAGACGTAGTCGTTCTCGACGATGAGAACGCCTCAGAGGCTGTTCGGCAGGCGACCGGTAGCGCAACGATAAAGCTTGCATTGTGCGGAATCAGTGGCGCGGCGACCGCTCGTCTTGGCAGGCTGCTCGCGCCGAAAGGTAAGCTGGTCAGCTATGCGGTCATGAGCGGCGACATCAACGTTACCTTCAACGTGCTCGACTTCATCTTTGGGAATATATCCCTGCACGGCTTCTATGAGGACCGTCGCGAGTACGAGCCCAAGATGCCAGAAATCCTCTCGGAGTCAGCCAGACTTATTGCTGAAGGAAAGTTGCACGTTCCGGTCGCAGCCGTCTATCCGATGTCGCAATTCAAGGAAGCAATCGCGCACGTCCAACGTGGAGGCAAAGTTCTTCTAAAGATCAAGGAAGACTGACTCTTGAATCTCTTCTGAAAAAATCGCGGCACGGGTTCCGGTTGCCATGCCCCCTCTACCGCACAGAACCCGGCGCGCCCGACTCGGGCACCGGGTTCCTACCATAAGTGCTTGACAGCCAAAGGCCGCTCATGCCACGGGTGAAGGATGCGAGAGCCCGGGAGCGAGGTGTCGGCTAGGCCACCCATTTGCGCCCACGTCCTCCAGTCCTTCTGGCTACGACACCCCAGAGCGCATCGCCAAAGGTCAGTAACAAGGTGAGTTGCGCTCTAGGTGGTAAGCCAAGACCTCACTTTGCTTCAATCGCTAATCCTGTCTCACCAGCAAAACACGGCAAGATGTCCCCAACGCTTGCATTTGCAATTTTCCCGTATCGCCCTTCTATTTCCAGTCCCGCAGCACGAATACCCGATGCCGCGAGCCGCACTCTGTCTTCTCCACTAAAAGTTATTTCAACAAGAATCCGACGTTGGTTGGAGAGGTCTGCAGTCGACTGGAGTAGCCGAACAGTCGACAATGGCTTCAAAGCTCTTAGCAAAGCTGAACGCTCGATGACAAGTGCGTCGCCGAGGTCACGCAGCGTGATGGGGCCGCTCTTCAAAACAGTGGCCAAGATGCAATACTGGCCAACGGTCAGTGAAGCGCATATCAAATGGTGATTATAAAGTCGTGATATGGCGCGCGCCGCCCGGTTGAACAGGAGGCAGTACCCATCGGGTGTCAATTCATGATTCATGTAGGTAAGTTCCACGCGCCCAACACCTTGCTTGATTGTCATCAAATGGCAGGTGTTTGTCGGTCATTGAACCGTTGCCCCAAAACAGTGTGATCGGCGCAGGAATTCAGCGAATTCAATGACTTTTGTTCCATTGAGGATTACAATGCAGCTCCTGAAGCATCGAGCCGAGATAATGGGACATTCTCAAGCTGACAAGATCGCCACGCATCAGCGTATTGTCGACGTCGCCGCCAAGCGTTTCCGCGAGCACGGAATCGAGGGCATCAGCATAGCTGACCTGATGAAGGAAGCTGGCTTGACCGTTGGTGGTTTTTATAGGCATTTTTCATCCCGGGAAGAGCTGGTCGCTGAGGCTTTCGAGCATGCGCTGCGTGACAGCGACCCATGGGAAGCATCAATTGCGACAGCCCCGCGCCAGGCGATGCGGACCTATATTTCAGAAGCACACCGCGATACTGTCACAACCGGCTGCCCGATTTCGGCGCTGGCCAACGACATGAGCCGCAGTACAGACGAGACCCGCGAAATCTACACAACCCGTGTCAGGCGCATTCTTGAGCAGATATCGAAGGCACTCCCTGCGGAAGACAATGCAAGCAAGCGTTCGGAAGCCGCGCTCATATTCAGTGCATGTGTCGGCTCAATTACGCTCTCCCGTGCTGTCTCCGACCCAAAACTCTCGAAGCAGATTTTAGATGGTACTTTGACGAAAGTCCTCGAGTTGCTTTCGACGAAGCGCAGTCGAAAATAGAAGGAATTCCTTGACAGAGGTTTCGGCCGCTCGCCGTCGAAGACACCAATGCTAGAAAGTGGCCGAAGTTCAACCTCGCGAGCGAATCGCGAACAAGCTGAACTCAGTCGCCCTCCTCGAGTCAGCCCAAGTCAATGACCGTATAGCCTGCCTGGTCGAGTGTTCATTCGACGAGCCGTTTCGCCTGAACGTCGCCGCCCGAAACAAATGAACCGCGTCGCCGTGCGCCAACGGTTGGCCCCACTGAGAAGTCCACCACCTTTGCGTGGTTCAACGCCATGATTAGGCGTGCACCCCGCGCTTGGCGGCTGACCTTTCATGTCGGCGATGGCAAGCTCCGACATTCATGCGACAAGTTCTGGCGGGCCATGCGGCCCGCCGATCGCATCGAGCTATGGTCCGGCCTAGCTTGTCAGAAGCACCATCCCCGATTTGCGTGGTCCACTCGCATGGTCAATTGCTTTTCTGAAATCGGCAAGAGGATACTCGCCCGCGATCGCGAAAACGTGAGGAGCTTCTTTAGCGAGCTGAATGGCCGTGTCGCGATGTTGCTTCTGCTCCTCCAAAGAGAAGTTCATCCATTTGGTAAAGACCACGCCTTTAAACGCCAACCCTCTCGGTGCAAATTCAGACAGATCCGACGCGCCTTTGCTCAGCCAGCCAAAGTTGACGAACGTGCCGCCGTCTGAGAGGAACGAAACGAGGTCATCAACCATCGCTCCGCCGACCGCGTCGAAGATAACGTGGACAGGGCTGGACCCAATCGCGGAGCGCACCTGTTCCTTCCACTCGCTCGTCTCTGTCGCAATCACCGGCGCGCCTGGCAAAGACGCCTCAAGAAGTGCGGCGCCCTCCTTTGTCCGGACAAGTCGAATCATAGTCAGGCCGATCTTCTGTCCAAAGGCCGTCACGATCCGCATCACCGATGAGCCTGCCGCCGTCTGGATTACCGTAACGGGCAATTCGGGGACCGGTAAGGCGTTGTGTCCGGCGTGAAGCACGACCTGAGCGGTCATGGTGTTGATGAGAAACTGTGCCGCTACTGCGTCGCTCACTTCGTCCGGAACTGCGACCAGAGTAGCGACAGGAACCTTTGAATACGTTGCCCATGTTCGCCCCGTCCCGGAAAGGAACATCACTCTTTGCCCAACAGCAAACTGCCCTTGATGCGCGGCATTGCTCCCAAGCTTTTCGATCACGCCAACGCCTTCAAAACCTGGCGTACGTGGCGCTCCCGCCGGGATCGGGGTCGCCCTTCCGCCGCGTTTGTCGCCGGCAATCATCAGGAGGTCTCCCGGATGGATTGGGCGCTTTGAGACGCGTACAAGTGCATCGTGCGGCCCAGGTTCAACCTCGGACATCGGACGCTCTACAAGGCGCAAGACCGAAGTGGGGTTGCCGTATTCCGCATGCTCAATCGCATTGAAAACGCGCACACTTGCAGCTTCTTTCTGATCTGATGACATAGTATCTCCTGATTAAAAACTTCATGTGCGCTATGCATGCTTGATACACCCGCGCACACGCTCAACACTGAACCTACTTGGTCTGCTGTTGCGAATCGGCGGATCCGACGGTTACCGCATCACCCCATCCACCGCCCAGTGCGCGAATAAGGTTCACGGTAGCAGCCGCCTGAACTCCGGAAAGCTGGACAGCCGTCGTTTGCGACTGAAGTACCGTACGTTCGGCGTCAATCACGTCGAGATAATTGACGGCGCCGTCCTTGTACTGGGTTTGCGAAATTTCTGCGGCACGCTGCGATGCTTGCACTGCCTCGTTCTCGGTCTGAGTTTGCTGCTCAAGAATCCGCAGGTCCGACAGGTTGTCCTCGACCTCCTGGAACGCCTGAAGTACCTGTTGACGGTAGTTCGCAGCGTCCTCATCGAACACCGCCCGAGCGTTCGCCAGGTTTCCTTTGCGACGGCCCCCGTCGAAAATGGGTACTGTCAACGCAGTGCCAGCCAGAGGACCGAGCAGAAATGCCCGACTGGACCATTTGAAGAGGTCTCCCAGCGTCGCTGACTCGAACCCTGCATTACCAGTGATCGACAGCGACGGGAAGTAGGCCGCCTTGGCGACACCAATTCGAGCATTTGCCGCAGCCGTCGCGCGCTCAGCGGCGGCAATATCTGGCCGTCGCTCGAGCAGCGCAGACGGCAACCCCGGCGGAATCCGAATCAGCACCGGTTTCAACGGGTTCGAAGCCATCGAAAACTCTGAGGGAGCCTTGCCCAGAAGAACCGCAAGGCTATGCTCAGCGGTTGCCCTCTGCCTTTGCGCTGTCATCTCATCGGAGCGCGCAGTTGCCAACTCGGATCGCGCTCTCGCTACGTCGAGTTCGGCAATATCACCATTCGCGAACTTCGACTGCACAAGCTTTAGCTGCTGTTCACGAAGCGAAACGTTCTGCGCATAGACCTGCAGTTCCGCGTCCAGCTCGCGGACCTTGAAATAGTTTGCCGCAACGTCAGCCTGAAGCGAAAGCTGCACGGAGCGCAAGAGCGCCTGCGATTCCTCGCTTTCTGCAGCACTCGCTTTGACCGCATCCGACACCCGACCGAAAAGGTCCGCCTCGTAACTCGCCGTCGCTTGCGCACGCCACAGGGTCTGGGCTGGTACGTCTCCACCGTCCGGCTGGAACTGTGAGGCCGAAGTCACCTTTTCTCTGGTTGGCCCGAAGCCGGCGCCTACAGTCGGGAAAAGGTTCGCTCGGGAGACCTGCTGAAGGGCACGGGCCTCCTTGACCCGCGCCGCCGCTGCAGCCAGCTTCTGGTTTGCAGAAAGCGCCTGCTCTTCGAGGTCGTTAAGGGTGGAGTCGTCAAAAATCACCCACCACTTCCCTCGGGGAATCTGGTCAGACGGCTGCGCGACCTTCCAGGTACCCAACTCGCCTTCTGTTTCAGCCGTGGCCGTTGTAGCCGGCGCCTCCTTGAAAGCGGTGGAGTCGCCCACGCTCGGGACCTTGTACTCCGGAGCCAGCGAACAGCCAGCTGTCAGAAGTGCCGCGCTCAGGAGCGTCAGCGAACCCAGGAGAACACGTTTCACTGTAATTGTCGACATGGTGACCTCACGATTCGACCGTGGCATCGACACCGCGAACGTGCGGGTGATGTCCGTGCTTGTCCACGATGTGCTCTGTCCCGGCGAGCTTTCGCAGAACAACATAGAAGACGGGCGTAAGCAGCAGCCCGAACAAAGTCACCCCAAGCATCCCGAAGAACACGGCGATACCTATGGCATGACGCATCTCCGAACCTGCGCCACCTGAAACGACCAGCGGCACCACGCCCATGATGAACGCGAAAGACGTCATCAGGATCGGTCGCAAACGCAGCCGGCTGGCCTCAATGGCAGCCTGGACAATCGAGCGCCCCTCCATCTCCAGCTCGCGGGCGAACTCGACAATGAGAATCGCGTTCTTCGCGGACAACCCGACAAGCACCATGAGGCCAATCTGCGTGAATATGTTGTTATCCCCGTGAGTCAACCAAACGCCGAGCAATGCTGAAAGCACACTCATAGGAACAATCATCAGAATGGCCAGAGGCAATGTCAGGCTTTCATACATCGCTGCCAATACCATGTAGACGAGCAGCACGCTGATCGGGAACACCCAGAGCGCCGCATTGCCAGCCAGAATCTGCTGATACGTCAGGTCGGTCCACTCGAACTTCATCCCGCGCGGCAACGTCTTAGCGGCAATCCGATCGATCGCGGCCTGCGCCTGCCCCGACGAGTAACCCGGCGCGGGACCGCCGTTGATATCGGCGGAGGTGAAGCCGTTGTACCGGACTACCGAGTCGGGACCGTAAGTCGGCGTGACCTTCACAAGGGTCGACAGCGGCACCATCTCGCCCTTGTCGTTGCGCGTCTTCAGCAATCCGACGTCTTCCGTATGCGCACGGAACGGTGCATCCGCCTGCACCCGCACCTGAAAGACACGACCGAAACGGTTGAAGTCGTTGACGTAGAACGAGCCGAGATAGACCTGCATCGTGCTGAAGATATCGTTCACGGACACGCCGAGCTGCTTGGCCTTGACGCGATCGACATCAACATTCACCTGCGGCACGTTGATCTGATACGTGGAGAACGCCGGTCCGAGCTCGGGCGCTTTCGCCACCTCCTTGAGGAACGCCTGGGTCGAGTTGTCGAGCGCCGCATAACCCGCGTCGTGCTGGTCTTCGATCTGCAGCTTGAAACCGCCCAGCGTGCCCAGGCCGAGAACTGGCGGCGGCGGGAACACCGCGACGAACGCGCCCTTGACCCCGGAGAGCCGCTTGTTCAGTTCCCCCGCAATGGCCAGACCCGACAGCGACTTGCCTTTACGCTCTTCGAACGGCGTTTCGCCGAAGAAGATGACCGCCGAGCTCGACGAGTTGGTGAAGCCGTTGACCGACAGCCCCGGAAACTGGACGGCTGCCGCGACGCCTGGCGTCTTCAAGGCAATGTCCCCGACTTGTCGCACCACCTCTTCAGTCCGGTCGAGCGACGCACCGTTGGGCAGTTGCACGATACCGACCAGGTACTGCTTGTCCTGCACGGGAACGAACCCGCCCGGCACGATCTTGCCCATCAGCACGGTCAGCCCCAGCAACACTGCATAGATGCCGAGAATGACTACCTTGCGGTTGACAACCTTGGATACCCCTCGGCTGTATGACTCAGAGCCGCGATGAAATACCTTGTTGAATCCGTTGAAGAACGGTCCCAACACCTTATCCATGGCCCGCGAGAGCCAATCCTTCGGATCGTGATGCCCTTTGAGCAGAAGAGCAGAAAGAGCCGGTGAAAGCGTAAGCGAGTTGAACGCGGAAATCACCGTCGAGATGGCGATGGTCATCGCGAACTGCTTGTAGAACTGGCCTGTCAGGCCGCTCATGAACGCGAGCGGCACGAACACGGCGACCAGCGTCAACGCGATCGCGATAATCGGCCCGCTCACTTCCTGCATCGCCTCGTAGGTGGCCTCCTTCGGAGACAAGCCCGTGGCGATGTTGCGTTCGACGTTCTCCACCACCACGATCGCATCGTCGACCACGATGCCGATCGCCAGCACCATGCCGAACAGCGACAGCGCATTGATCGAGAAACCGAACGCGAGCATCAGCGAGAACGTCCCGACAATGGAAACGGGTACGGCGATCAGCGGTATGACCGACGCGCGCCACGATTGCAGAAATACGATGACCACCAGCACGACCAGTGCGATAGCTTCCAGCAGCGTGTGAATCACCGCATGGATACTGGCGCGCACGAACTGCGTCGGGTCATAGACGATGTCGTACTTCACACCTTCCGGCATATCGGCCTGGAGTTCCTTCATTGTCTGCCGCACGTGCGCCGAAATATCCAGCGAGTTCGCGCCAGGCAGCTCGAAGATCGCCATCGCGACCGCCTGCTTGTTGCTCAACAGCGAACGGCGCGCGTATTCGGATGCGCCCATTTCGACGCGTGCGACGTCCTTGAGCCGCGTCACGGCACCATCGGGTGATGTCTTCAGCACGATGTCGCGGAACTGGTCTTCCGTCTCGAGCCGGCCCATTGCATTCACGTTGAGCTGCAGCGGTGCATCCGACGTAGACGGAGCCCCTCCGATCTGGCCGGCCGCCACCTGGAGGTTCTGATCCCGAATCGCCGCCACGACGTCGTTGGCGGTCATGTTGTGCTCGGCCACCTTCTTCGGGTCGAGCCAGACACGCATCGAGTAGTCGCCGGAACCCCACAGGGTGACCTGACCGACACCGGGAATCCGCTCCAGACGGTCACGCACGTTGATCAGCGCATAGTTCCGGAGATAGTTGCCGTTGTATTTCTCGCTCGGCGAAACCAGGTGGACGACCATCGTGAGCGTCGGCGACGACTTGACCGTCGTGACGCCGAGGCGTTGCACGTCCTCGGGCAGGCGCGGCAACGCCTGGTTCACCCGGGTCTCGACCTGCTGCTGCGCGAGGTCGGGATTCGTCCCGAGCTTGAACGTGACCGTCAACGTGAGGGTGCCGTCGCTATTGGCCTGCGACTGCATGTACAGCATGTTCTCGACGCCGTTGATCTGTTCTTCAAGCGGCGAAGCAACCGTCGCGGCGATCACCTTGGGGTTCGCGCCGGGATATTGCGCCGTCACCACGACGGACGGCGGCACGACGCTCGGATATTCCGAGATGGGCAAATTGACCATCGCGATCAGGCCCGCCAGCAGGATCACTGCTGACAGGACGGCCGCGAAGATCGGCCGATCAATAAAAAATTTGGAGAGGTTCATGACAGTCTCTGGCTAGGCATGAGGGGCATTCTGGATCGTGTGCACTCAGGAAGCGCCGGTCTCGGAGGCGGCGTCGCCCGACATCTGAACGATGTTCGGCTTGACGGGGTCGCCCGGACGGACTCGCTGCATACCGTTCACAACGATGCGGTCGCCCGGCTGCAGCCCGCTGGCGATGACGCGCAGGCCACGATGCTGGTCACCCAGCTTCACTTCCCGGTACTGAACCTTGTCTTCCTTATCCACCAGCAGCACGAACTTCTTTTCCTGATCGGTCTGGATAGCTGCGTCGCTGACCAGCACTGCTTGATGCGGCGCGCCACCACCAACGCGAGCCCGAACGTAGAGCCCCGGTACAAGCACGCCGTCCGCGTTGTCAAAACGCGCGCGCACACGAATCGTCCCGGAACTGGTGTCAAGCCGGTTGTCCACTGAATCGATCACGCCCTGCCGGGAATAGCCCGTCTCGTTGGCCAGCCCAATCCAGGTCGGAACCGTCACCTTCGAGTCGTGGCTGAGAAAACGCAGGTACGTCCGCTCGTCGACGTCAAACGACGCGTAGATAGGTGACGTTGAAACCAAGGTCGTCATCACGGGAGCGTTTGCCCCTATAGAAACCACGTTTCCAACTGTCAGTAACGCGCGAGAGACACGCCCGGACACGGGCGCCACAATCGCTGTGTAGCCCAGATTGATCTGTGCCGCTTCAAGGGCTGCTTTCGCGGCCTTCACAGCTGCAACGGCTTCACGGTTTGCATTCTGCGCCTCGTCATAGTCGCGCTTGGCGATTGCATTGTCGGTCAGCAGTCGCTGGGCACGCTCCCAATCAGTCGAGGCGTATCCGCTGCGGGACTCCGCCGAAGCGAGTTGCGCTGCTGCCCGATCGACCTCCGCCTGATACGGACGCGGGTCGATGGTAAAAAGCAGGTCTCCCTTCTTGACCATCGCGCCGTCCTGGAAATGGACGGCGACGATCGTTCCTGAAACGAGCGGCCGAATCTGTACATCGTTGATGGCCTCGATTCGACCTGAGTACTCCTGATAGTCGGTGATGGACCGCGAGACAACAGTCGCGACGTCAACGTCCGCGGCAGGCGGCGCTACAGCGGCGGCAGCTTCGGTGACGGGAGTGCCACCGTACATGTGATACATCGCGCCGACGCCGGCGATGACCGCCAGGGAAATCGCGCTGGAGATAACCAGCTTACGCTTGAGAGGCATTTCAAACTCCCATTTACAGGTGATATGAATCAGGATCAGGATCGCACTGAAGTCGCGCCAAATATCCTGTTGAAGAAGGCGGCAACGTCAGCGAGTACCTCCTGTCGTGACGCCAGTTCGTTGTGCGCGACCTTCCCGTAGCGCGTAACCGTCGTGGGTACGCCTGCGGAAATCAGTTCTGCAGCGTACTTCTCTGCTTCAACGTGCATCAGGTCGTTCTCCGCGCTGGCAATGAATGCAGCAGGCAGTCCCTTCAGGCGGCGGGACTCGATCGGTGCGGCGTACGGATGCAGCCGGTTAGACACGAACGGCAGATATGCCCTGTAGCCAGACGCACACTCTTCTGCATACATATCTGGATTTATATCGCTACCCAGATCGGCGATGCGCGTCATGCTCGGATCGAGCAGTGGCGCAAGAAGCGCCTGGGCCGAAAACCGGAAGACGGCCTGGTCTCGAACCATGGCCGCCAGGCCCGCTGCCAGATTGCCGCCCGCGTCGTGTCCAGCCACAGCCATACGTTTTACGTCTGCGGAAAGTAGACGCGCGTTGGTCACAACCCACTGCGCAGCGCAGTATCCGTCGCAAAGCGCGGCAGGGAATGGAAATTCCGGCGCCAGCGAGTAACCCACGGATATCACCAGAGCCTGGACTTCGGTAGCCAGTTGTGAGCAAATCGTGTCGGCCTGCTCTGGCGCCCCCTTAACAAAAGCGCCGCCGTGAAAGAAGAAGATGACGGGCACGGCGCCGCGCTTGATTGGGAGACGATATGTACGCAAACGGATAGCCTGCGCGTGGCCGTCCAGATCCACGTCCTGAATTTCGACCGCCTGTTCGACATTGGATTTCATACCTTTCAGGCCTGGTGCCTTCCCGGATGTTTCGATAGGGTGGATTGTGGTCGAAATCGGCAATCAGATAAATGGTTATAATCCAGGACACAATTCACACCAGCCGAACAAACCAGACGGCAACGCGCAAATCATCCAGCGCGCGCTAGGTAGTAGGTTCGCTGTATCAATCAGGATTGGGGACTGCTCGAATCGCTGGGCAGCCCATTCGACAAATATTTGACCTATGGCGAAAAGGCGATCGGCACTTCCGCTAGCCTTCGCGAGCGAAGGCTTGAAGCCGACATGAAGGTTGGCCCCGGAGCATGTCCCCACCCGGTATGTCATATGCTAATTAGGCTTCCTGGTCGCCGACGATTAGCCCGGAACGCAAGCTCACATGAATCTCCTTACCTTCGCCCACAAAGGTCATTTCCGACGTCGGGACGCTGGATTCCACGACTTTCGCTAACACTCGCATCGCTTTGAGTCGGTCCACTTTTCCTCATCTTCATCGCGACGGGTAATGGGCAATCATTTGTGATAGGACGCCGGCCGGCTCGCGGCGCGCAGTTTTCCTACCACAGGTCATGGACGCAGACTATGGGTTCGCTATGACGTCGTAAAGCACGATTAACCCAAAAATCCCGCCGTCCCACACACGGGATAGGCTTAACCGATCGAAGGTGCACAAATCTGCAGAAGCAGGCTGTCTTTGCAGGGCAAACGGTTGTCCCCGCTGAAGAGTGCGGCGTGACCGGCGCCACGTATCCGTCAGCGAATCCCGTTGCCGCCGGGTCGGTTAGATGTCGACGATTTTGCGTAGCGGGCCGTATGAGACACGCCAGTGTCGTTTGGAGTCTGTCACGGCAATCGACGCTGTTTTCGAGTTCAGCCTGACAATGGTGCCGACACGTTCGCTCAGGTATTTGTCGGTGAAACCAACGGTGTCGCCGACGAAAAACTCTTCGCGTTGTGCGCGCGGTGGCGGTGCCGGTTCATGATGAATCGGGGCTACGCTACCGGGAACGATCGCTGTGTACGGTAGCGCCCCGCGGCGCCGGCTCGTATTGTCCTGAACGACCGCTTGGGTTTGCCGAAGCTCGACAACGGTTCCCTGCAATGGCGGTGGCCAGTGGGTTGTCGGCGATACAACTAATAGCCATTCCGAGGTGCAAACGCTGGCGTGCGTCTGGGGTCATCGAGCATTTTTCCGATGGCGAGATAGAGGCGACTCAGCTCGGCGCTGGGTGCCTGCCGAAGCGAGTCGAGAATGTCCATGAATGTGAAGGCATTTAACGGGCGAGCGGCAACAGTTCGTGCGCGCGATTGGCCGGATACGACCGCAACTTCTCAATCGCGCGCCCGTCAGTACAATAGCCTCGCCAGCTGCGTCGTCCATCGCATTGCTCCGTCGTTACGATGACAACACCTTCGCGTCGCGCTTACGTGCGTTCAAGACGGGATGCGCTGACGGATACTGCCGCTCAGCGTGCTGGGCATGAAGACCCAGGTTCGGGCTGATGTCGATCTGGGCAAAAAACGTGAGCGTGCAAAGCGCGACTCCAGCGACAGCGAGAGCGTCAAATGTGTGGAAGGTCTGAACCACCTGCCCGCCCTCAAGGCGCGTTGTCCCGATACGCGGATGGTGGGTGTGGGCGACCGCGAAAGTGACGTCTATGAAGTATTCGCGGCCGAACGGCCTGCAGGTATGGACTGGCTCATTCGCGCGGCATGTGACCGCTGCATTGCGCATCCCGAGCGTTATCCCTGGGACACCGTGACGGCGAGCGCACCGCTGGGCGAGATCGAACTGGAGTTGCCGGCACATCGCAAGATGGCCCGGCGCACTGCGCGTCTGACGCTGCGCTGCACACAGGTTATCGCCAGCGCCTGAAAGAACCGCCGTCTTGTGCGGTGGAATGACCACTTGAGCGTGGGGCCGGTGATCCAGAACAGCGCGTGAAACCAACTAGGCAGCCAAGCGATTTCATGAAGCCTTTGGTCTGGCGTAACGGCAGATGGAAGACCTGGCGGATGAACGTAACCGTCCGACCGTGCCCGTATAGACGTCTGATGAAGGCGACGCCATTGGCAGGGCGATAATTAGGAACGACCGAGAGGGATCTTCAGACGCTTGCGCTAGAACAGCGGGCCCGGACGCGCGGATAGGATGTACTTCTGCAATCGCGGCCGAAGCCGCGAGCGTGCGCACGAATCATACGCCCGATATACCGGCGATCGGCCGCCCACGGAGCGGTACCACACCGCGTCGATTCGCAAGCGTCGCGCCGTCCTCTCCGCGCACGCTGTCACTATCCCTTGAAAGGTAGCGTACTGAAGAACGCGTCCATTTCCATCGCGCGCGCGGCCAATCGGGCAAGCTTGGGAAAAGCAGCCGGATGAACGACGTCGGGCATAAACGCCAATGACGCGGACTGCCAGGTGATCACGACCATCACATCGGCTTGAGACAGCGCGTCGCCCACCAGCCAGCCATTACCGGCCCTCGACTCGAGCATCTGAAATCCCGCCAAGGCCTGCTTGCGCAGCGATTCGACGATCGTGGCGATCTGATGCTCAGGCGGTCGGATCGACTCGTCATACATATCGCTGAGCTTTCCGTAGATCGCGGATGCGATGCCGATTAACTGCAAAGCGTCGCGCCGATTCACGCCAGAAGGCGCGAGCAATGCGCGTTCCTCTCCGACTTCTTCGTGAAAATATTCGATGATGGCTGTGCTGTCGTACAGAACCGTGCCGTCGTCGAGTGCCAACGCCGGCACCTTCACCATCGGGCTGTACGGACGGATAAGATCCTGCTGCTCATAGGCGTGATAGGGCAGATGCTCGAACGGTATGCCGAGCAGCTTTAGCGTGATGCCGACCCGACGGGGTATAGCCGGAAAACCATGGACCGATAAGTTTCATTGTCGACTCCTCGAAATTGACTGTGTTGGGGTTCGCGATCGTTTAGAACGCTTCTTTGAAGGGACGCAGATCGAGCTCGTGCGTCCACGCCGAACGGTGCTGGCGGTGAAGCGACCAGAATGCATCGGCAATAGCGTCAATATCGAGCAATCCGTCAAGGCCCTTCTGCTTGACATGCTCAGCGAAGCGCGTATGCACCCGTTCTCCGTCGATGCCACCGTCGATCACGACATGGGCGACGTGCAGGCCGAGCGGGCCGAATTCGCGCGCCATGCTTTGAGCGAGCATGCGCAAGCCGGCCTTGCTCGACGCGAAGTGAGCGAAGTTCGGCATGCCTCGAAGCGCGCCCGTCGCTCCGCTGAAAAGAATCGACCCGCGGCCGAGGGGCGCAAAGCGGCGTGCGGCCTCGCGACCCACGAGAAACCCGCCAAAACAGTTGAGCCGCCAGAACGATTCGAAGACGTCCGCTTCCATCGTCCGCAGATCCAGAGGCTGGTTGTTGCCTGCGTTGTAGGCAATGAGGTCGGCACTGCCGCCATGTTCGTCTGCCTGCATTGCGAGGTCGAACAAGCGGATCACATCCGCTTCGCGGGTCACGTCCATGACGACCGTGCTCGCTGAGCCGCCCGCCTCGACAATGCTTTCGCGTACCCGTTCGATCTTCGCTTCGGTGCGCCCCGCGATGAGGACATGACGCCCCTCTGCGGCGAATCGGCGAGACAGGCCCGCGCCGAGCCCTTGCTCCGGCCCGACTCCGATAACCACCGCTTTCGGGCGGTCCGAGGCATGTGTTTCTGTAGCGATAGACATGGATATTCTCTGTTCAAGATGAACTCCGGCGCAACTGCGAAAGCAGGACGAATGACCGCTTGGTCCGTTCGAGGCGCCGTTGAAGTTCGTGTGGCGATGGGTGAACGATACCGAGAACGTGCAAGGGGATAAATCGCTGCTACGATTCCACATTGTTTCTTCAGTGAAACAATCGAGCAGGCTGGGATGGGACAGCGAGGAGTCAGACCGTGGACAAGTTTCACGCCATGCAGGCGTTCATTCGGGTGGTCGAAAGCGGCACCTTCACCAAGGCTGCACAGGTGCTCGACTTACCGAAGACGGCCGTCAGCCGTCTGATCGCGTCACTCGAAGTCGAACTGGGCACGAAGCTGCTCAACCGTACGACGCGCAAGGTTTCGACGACAGCGGATGGCGCCGCGTACTACGAGCGTGCGCTACAGTTGATGAGCGATCTCGCGGAGCTTGAGGGCACGATGTCGCGCGCGAAGACCAACCCGCGAGGGCGCTTGCGCGTCGATCTGCCCGTGCCATTAGCTCTGTCAGTGATACTTCCCGCGTTACCGGCGTTCGTCGAGCGTTATCCGGATATCGAGTTTGAATTCGGGATCAGCGATCGTCCGGTTGACCTCATTGCAGAGAATGTCGACTGCGTCGTGCGCGCGGGGGAAATCTTCGATCAATCACTCGTCGCGCGACAGATCGGCGCCGTCAGACAAATCCTGTGCGCGACGCCGGCGTACTGGGACAAGCACGGACGGCCTTCGCATCCTTCGGACCTTGAGAATGGCCACGTCGTCATCCGAACCATCGCCTCGCGAACCAATCGGCCCTTTCCGATTGTGGTGATGAAAGATCGTGAACGCGTGGAAGTGCAGAATCGGCGCGGACTGACCGCCAACGACATCATGGCATGTCTGACTATTGGCCTTGCCGGTCTCAGCGTCGTCCATGCGTTGACGTTTTCCGCCACAACACATCTTCAAAACGGCGCACTCGAAGCCGTCCTGAGCGACTGGGTATCGGATCCCGTTCCCGTTTTTGTTGCCTATCAGCCAAATCGGCACCTGAGTGCGAAAGCTCGCGTGTTCATCGACTGGCTCGCCGAACTGTTCGCGAACGACGAATCGACTGCGAAGCGCAAGCGCGGCGCGAAGACGTAGTGGATGCCACACTCGGCAAATTAGCCGACCAAGCGGTGAGCTTTGCCGGGCGAATGGCCGGCCCGATTCAAGATGCGGCGCGCCTATGCCGTGATCCGAATCACGGTTTGGGGAGATTCCTCTGGCGATATTCACCAAGGTTTGCGGACGGCTTACCATGACAATCACGTTAAAACTCCGGCTATGTTGCGCCCGAATTTATGTTGCCGCCTCCAATTTTCGCCAACGATTCGTGGGGCGTTACCCTGCTATTGACGTGACATAAATATCAGCGCTTTGTTTGATCGTTGCGCTCGCTGCTGCCGCTGTTTCTGCTCCTGCCTTTGCAGGCGGCTACGGACTCGCCCCCCATTACGCGCCTGCCGATGGCGCGCCCGCCTCGCAACGTGGGCAAAGCACCCAGACGCTGGTGGCGGAGCACAACGTTCAGATTACGAAAGACAAGGCATATGGCTCGACGCCCAGCGCGGCGTCTGTGAGCGGTAAAATGACGAGTGGCTCCGCAGCGTCGAGCTGATTTGGATTCCGGCTTCGACGCTCGTCGTTGTCCACTCGGATCGAGCGGGCCACGATGTTGAGGCCGATCTGACCACAAAGATACGGACGACGCTGAACGCGAATGGCGCAACCATCGCGGCATGCGTTTCGGCGCGTCCCCATTGTCTAGTTCCTGACTTCTTTATGTATTTCCGACCGAAACCGTGCCGCGTTTCGCGCCACGCCTGGTCAACCGAAAGCCGCGCACGGCGCTGATCGACTGGAAGCGGCCAAGATATCGGCGCCACCCTAGCCTACCCCGAGAATCGACACCTGAACGCCGAGCTCACTGTTTTCGCGGACTGGATCGCGAAGGCGTTCGTGTTGACCGGGAGCGCGCCCCGTGACATCGAAGCGAGCTTCCCGATTTCGATCTGTTGCAGCGAATCCTCAGGAGTTCGAGCGCTTATGGAGCTACGACCCAGTCGCGGCCAGCAATCGGACCACCGGCTTGCTGCATGCGACCGCCCGAAACCAGACCACCAAGATCTACCGACGCATAGCCAAACTCCTCGACGAGTCCGATCACCGCCGTCTTCGCGTCCATGTCGTCACCGGAGACGAAGATGACGCGCTTTCCGTCATGAAACTTCGGGCCCTTGTCGTAATGCTCCATGCGGATGGCGTTGAACGCCTTGACCACACGAGCCCCTGGCGCGTGTGCCGCAACGATCTCGCTAGCGCCCGTGCCTCCTAAATCCGCCAAGACGAGCTCAGGCTCGACCTGCGTGAAAGGGTTAGTGGTATCCACCAGAATGCGGTCGTCCCAATTGGGCAGGCCTTCCAAGGCCGACGGGACTTGAGGCCATGGAACAGCGAGCATGACCAACTCGAGCTGGGCCACCTCCTGGACTGCATCAGCAGAAGCCTTTGGACCGAGTCGGGCCACGATATCGCCCAAAGCCTGCGGCCCACGACGAGCGCTCAAGACAACCTCATGTCCTGCTTGAATGGCACTCCTGGCGATGGACTGCGCTACAGCACCGGCTCCAATAAAACCAATCTTCATTTCGACACCTCAGCGGCAACGTAAGTCAACGAAGCCATGCTCGTCCAGGAGCACGGTACTTGGGAGAACAGCCTAGTCAGTTGAATGAGCACAGCTTGAGCGGCGTGCGTGGGAACTCGAGCGCCTTGGCCAACTCCGCATTGCACGGCATCACGGGTTCGAATTGCCGTTTGAACAACGATGTCCCTTTGCTGCTCAGCGCTTGAGAAGCGATGGAACGGACATCCGTCGTAGCTCCTCCCAAGAAGCGGTAAGTTACAGCCGCTCCACCTCGAGCGAGGACGCTTGCTGCGTCGCGCAAGCGGACCGCCGACACCATCGAGCGCCAACCAGACACTTGTGCGCAAGCGCACCGCGAAGCTCATCCTTCCAACCGCGTTTCTCCGTAATATTGGAGCGATCACTCCTTTATGGCATAATAGGCTCGCCTCTACAGCATGTCAACGACTTATGGAGCTATGGCTACAACAAATGATACGCAACCCCGGCGCAGTCGCGGCAGGCCCTCGACCTTTGATCGCACGGAAGCTCTGAACCGGGCCATGAAGCTCTTCTGGGAGCAAGGGTACGAAGGAACCTCCTTCGACCAGCTGATCCGGGCCATGGGGATCAGCCCTTCGAGCTTCTATAACTCGTTCGGCAGCAAGGAGCAGTTGTACAAGGAAGCGACTGACGCATACCTGAGCATGTCCGAAGTCTGGTTCGCTGGCAGACTGTTCGGCCCGGCCGACACGCGAGAAGCATTCAAGGAGCTTCTCGATGCTACCGCCGTGGAATTCACTCGACAGAGCCACCCGTCGGGCTGCATGATCTCTCTGGCTGGAACTCATCTGCCCTCCGAATTCACTTCTATTCGTGAGATGATGGCCGGACACCGCGCAGACGCTGAAGATATGATGGCGCAGCGGTTGCGCAAGGGCGTCAAAGACGGCGATCTACCGTCTGACACCGATGTGCCCGCCCTCGCTGCCTTCTACAGCGCCGTGACCCGCGGAATGGCCGTCCAGGCACGAGACGGAGCTGGCCCGCAAAAGCTGAAAGCGATCGCAGACGTTGCCATGCAAGCATGGCCAGTTCAAAGCCGTAAGGAAAGATCTGCAAGGCCTCGGAGAGTTCGTGTCACCTGACAGTCTACTTCGCGTGGAGTAGTCCAACATCGAAATGAGCCAGCTCGTTTAGAGAGTACGATGATTGCGCTTTCTCCGTCATTAGGTAATCTGTAACGAGCATTCGCAAACGCATCAGCGGAAATTATGAATGAGCCCGAGTGGACCGATTTTCGATTCTTCCTTGAAGTCGCGCGGACCGGAAAAGTCTCTTCAGCGGGAGAAAGGCTAGGAGTTGAGCATTCAACCGTGTCGCGTCGGATCAACCGGCTGGAGCAGTCTCTTGGTTCAGTGTTGTTTGATCGGCGACGCAACGGCTTTTATCTCACCGATGCCGGGAAGGCGTTGGTCCCTCACGCGGAACGCATGGAGAATGCCTTGCTGGGTGCGCTCGAGGAACATATGAACCAGTCCTCCGTGGTGTACGGAACCGTCAGGGTTGGAACGCCGGAGGCTTTCGGCATCCATGTCTTGGCCCCCAGCATCGTTGAACTCAACGCTCAACAACCTGACCTCCATGTGGAACTCATGGCACAACCACAGTTTCCCAGTTTAGTTACTCGAGAGGTTGAGATCCTTGTAACCTTGGAGCCGCCACAGATAGGGCGCTATATAGTTGCCCGACTCGCAGAAGTTGACTACTTTTTCTATAGTTCTCGGACCTACCTAGACTCGAACGCTCCGATTCACGAACTATCAGACATAGGAAATCACGACTTGGTTGACTACGTTCACGATGGTTCTCTGAGCGAGCGCTATCGTATTCTCGATGAACTGGTTTCAGAGCCGAGAAGAAGGTTCACCTCTACGAGCGTGCTCGCGCAACGAGAAGCGGTTGCAGCGGGTTTGGGAATCGCACTCCTGACTCCATACGTCGCGGCAGGTCGGCCGGATCTGGTCAATTTGTTTCCCGACCAGCCACAAATCACGCGAACTCTCTGGCTGGCCGCGCCGGAAGATCTTTTCAGAACGCGACGTATCCGAGTGGTTTGGGATTTCATCCGAGAAGTTGTCACAAAGTATCCACAATTACTGCGGGGATAGGCCGTACGACGGATTCCACGGTCGGGCACAGTCCCGATCGTATCGTGATCGCAGCATCGAAGGAAGTCACGACAGACTACCCCATCCCACGACGTTCCTGAATTGGTCGTCATCACACGAGCAGGCCATCCATTCGAAGGCCTGCGCCTCCAGATTATCAGTCGAGGGCAACGCGCTGGCCGACCACATCTCCTGCTGCCGCTTCCAGACCAGTCGCGCGGACTGATTCCCGTCGACTAGACCGATTTCATTCGCGATGTCAGCGGGACCGCCCCGGCATCCGACGTGCTGCGTTCACTCGCCGACCTGCTCCATGCGCGCGTCATCATTGACGGTTTTGCACCACAGCCGAGGGAAGCATTGAGGTTGTTTCCATGTATCGGGAAGGTGCCCGAAGGCGCTTGTCTGATGCACTCACATCGGGCTCAAACCCAACAGCTTACGCGCTTGCGCAGCACTCGCGACAGGACGCCCGTACTCGGCACAAAGCGCGGCAACGCGTGCGACCAGTTGCGCGTTGCTGGCCGCGAGGGTGTCCTTGTCCCAGCGGACGTTGTCTTCAAGACCGGTGCGGCAGTGTCCGCCCATCTGCAGGGTCCAGTGGTTGACTTCGAGCTGGTGGCGGCCGATACCGGCGGCGGTCCAGGTCGCGTCGGGCAGGAGTTCGCTGAGCTGTTGCACTTCGAACTCGAGAATTTCGCGGCGCGCAGGCAGCGCATTCTTGACGCCCATCACGAACTGAACATGCACCGGCGCCTTGAGCAGACCTTGCTCGACGAGATCGACCGTGCTGTACAGCATGGCCAGATCGAAGACTTCGATTTCCGGCTTCACGTCGTGTTCGAGCATCGAAGCCGCGAGCGAGCGCACGAAGTCGGGGGGATTCTCGTACACCGTGGTGGGGAAATTCACCGATCCCGAGGCGAGCGACGCCATGTCCGGGCGCAGATCGAGCATCGCGCCGCGCTGCTCGAAGGAGCGCCCGCGACCGCCAGTCGAAAACTGCACGATCATCCCCGGGCAATGCTGGTGGATACCTTCCTGGAGTTTGGCGAAGCGAGTGCGATCGGAACTCGAATTTTCCTGTTCGTCGCGGACATGCAGATGAACGAGCGTTGCGCCCGCTTCGAAGGCTTCGTGTGTGCTCTCGATCTGCTCGGAGATCGAGATCGGCACGGCAGGATTGTCCTTCTTGCGCGGCACGGAGCCGGTGATCGCTACGGTGATGATGCAGGGTGAACTCATGTTGGTTCTCCGTCGACGGACGATTGGATTGGTTGTGCACGAGGGGCCGCCTCGTACGGCGTTCATTCATGTAGAGCCATGACCTTTCGGGCCCTGCCTTTTTGCTCCGGGGCGATTCTTAACCCATGTGCAAGCCACCGTTCAGCGAGAAGTCTGCCCCAATAGCGAAGCCCGCTTCGTCACTCGCAAGCCACGAGACAATAGAGGCAAATCTCCGACGCCTCGCCTAGCCGACGCACAGGAATGCTCTGGACGATTGCATCCAATACTTCGGGACGTACGGCACGAACCATATCGGTTCCGACGTACCCGGGTGAAACCGTATTCACCGTGATGCCCTTGGTCGCCACTTCGTGAGCAAGCGACATCATGAAGCCGTGGATACCCGCCTTGGCACTGACCCGGAGGCGTCTCTGCGAGGTTGGCTCGAGGAATTCATGGGTCAGCCTGTGTCACCACCGGCTACTGGCAACACAGTGCCCGTGATATAGCTTGCCTCGTCTGAAGCGAGGAACAGAATCGGCGCGACCTGTTCGTCGATGCTTCCGTAACGCTTGAAAAATGCCGATTCAGTGACCTGCTTCACCGCGTCGCCCATCCAGACCTTTTCCTGCTCGCTGTCGCCGGCGGTATTGCGAGGGACGCGTCGCGGAGGTGCGTCGGTCCCGCCCGGCGCGGTGGCGACCACACGGATGTTGTGTTCCGCGTACTCCATCGCCAGTGACTGCGTAATCGCGTTGACACCGCCCTTGGCCGCCGAATACGGTACGCGGCGGATACCGCGCGTGGCATTCGAGGAGACGTTGACGATGGTGCCACCGCCACGCTTGAGCAGGTGCGGCAACACAGCATGGCAGGCATACAGCGTGGGCATGAGTGAACGGCGAATTTCCGCGTCAATCTGCTCAGGTTCGAACTCAGCGAATGGACGCATGCGAATCGCGCCACCGACGCCATTGATTAGTATGTCGATGCCGCCGAACTTGCGCGCGGCAAAGGCCATCGCCGACGCCGCGCCTTCGTACGTCTCAAGGTCGGCGACAAACCCGGCTGTGTCCGCGCCACTCGCTTCGGCGGCAACTTCGGAGACGAAGTCGGCGCGGTCGACGAACAGCACCTTGCCGCCTTCGGCGGCTGCGCGAAGCGCTACCGCGCGACCAATGCCCTGCGCGGCACCGGTGACCACCATGACCTTGCCGGCAAATCGTTGCGCGCTCATGCGGTCCTCGGTGCTGCGTTAGGAGTGAACTTCTCGTAGTGGAAGCTGTTGGGCTTCACGCCGTTATCGTCGAAATGCTTGCGCACCGCATCGACCATCGGCGGCGGCCCGCACAGGTACACGTCCAAGTTGCCATCATTTACAGCCTCGGCCGGCATGTGTTGCGTCACCCAACCCTTGCGTGGATGCGTGGAATCCGTTTCGGCCACGACGGTGCTGTAAGTGAAGTTCGGCAACTTCGCCACGTACGCGTCGATTGCATCGACCTGCACGAGGTCGAGGTCTCGCGTTACGCCATAAATCAGGTGAACTTTCTGCTGCGAATTCGCGCGAGCCAGCACTTCGAGCATCGACAGAAACGGTGCCAGGCCGGTGCCGCCGGCGAGGAACAGCAACGGCCGCTCTACGGCCCGCAGATAAAAGCTGCCGAGCGGCCCGGTCAGCTCCACTTTGTTGCCTGCCTGTGCGGATTCGAGCCAGGTGCTCATCACGCCACCGGGAATTTTCTTAATCAGGAAGCTGATTTTCGATTCACCCGGCGCCGACGAAAAAGAGTACGAGCGGTGTTGACCGCTGCCAGGAACATCAATGTTGATATACTGGCCCGGCAGGAATACCGGCGCGGTCGCATCAACATCCAGTTCGAGCACGATGGCCGCATCGTGGTGTGCTTCTACCTTTATTACTGTTGCAGCGAACTTGCTTTGCTCAGTCTTGCATGCAGTGGAAGATGCCGGCACCGCAATGACACAATCGCTTTCTGGCACCATCTGGCAGGTCAGGACGAGGCCGCTCTCCTTCTCATCCTCGGTCAGCGCATCTTCGATGTAATCGTCGCCAAGGTCGTAGCTTCCGCTCTCGGCGCGGCACTTGCAGGTACCGCACACGCCGTCAGAGCAATCCATCGGCAGGTTAATCTTGGCGCGAAAGGCGGCATCAAGCACCTTCTCGCCCGCCTTGCATGTGACGAAGCGGGTCACGCCGTCTTCGAAATTCAGTGCAATGTTGTAGCTGGACATCTTGCCTCCTGTACTTCTGATTTCCGCTGACGCTCGACATCAGACGTGATAAACGTCGAGCACCTGGCGGATGTAGTCGTCCTTCAACACAATGCGCTTGTAGGAAATCAATAGTTCATCATTGACTTTGCGCAAAGTGACAAACATCGTGCCGAAAAACTGGTCAGTGGTTTTGTAGCGGTGGCTGAGCGTGTTGAAGTTGTAGCGCACGTCCACTTCGTTCTCACGCTCGGCCAGCACTTCCACATTGGTGACGTTGTGACTGGTTCGCGGTTCAGGCATCGAGGCACTACTGCGTTCGGTCTTGATGCGGAACACCCGGTCTTCCAGGCCGCCACGGTCCGGGTAATACATCAGCGAAATCTGACTCTCGTGGTCGTCGGTGAGCCGGTCGTCGTCATCCCACGCCGGCATCCAGTAAGTGACATCCTCGGTATAGCAGGCAAGCCACTCGTCCCATGTTCGGTCGTCGAGCAGGCGCGCTTCGCGGAACAGCACGGCGCAAATTTTCTGGTAATCGAAGCTCATGCCAGGGCCTCCCCTTGTTCCTTTTTGAGTGCGTCGCGCATCTGGTGTACCCAGTATTCGTGTTGACACACAAACAGTCCTTCGTCTTCGCTTCGTTCGCCTGAGATGCGCGGCTTCAGGCCCATACTTTTCGCATTTGCGTCGGGACCTTCGACCCACAACGGCGCTCCGCGCGAAAGGTCGTTCCACAACGCGGTGGTGCCGGCATAGCCAGCCTGGCAGGCGCGAAACTCTTCGAGGTCATCCGCGGTGCCCATACCCGAGACGTTAAAGAAATCCTCGTATTGGCGAATGCGGGTAGCCCGGTCGGCTGCGCTTTCACCCTTAGGGGCGAAGCAAAAGATGCTGACTTCGGTCTTGTCTACGCTGATAGGCCGTACCACGCGAATCTGCGTGCTGAACTGGTCCATCAGGAACACGTTGGGATACAGGCAAAGGTTCCGGGTCTGGTTGACGATGAAATCCGCCTTCGCTTCGCCGACGCGTGCCTTGATTTCGTCGCGGTATTGATAGACCGGTCGCACTTCCGGGTTCATCGTCTTGGTCCACAACAGGATGTGGCCATGGTCGAACCCGTACACTCCGGCTACCGACTTGCTCCAGCTGTTCGCATCCACGGCCTTGGTGCCCTCGACCTTGCGCCGGTCCATCGTCGCAGCGTAGTTCCAGTGCACGGTGCTGACGTGGTAGCCGTCGCAGCCGTTCTCCATCTGCATCTTCCAGTTACCGTCGTAGACGTACGATGAATTGCCGCGCAACACTTCCAGCCCGTCCGGGGCCTGGTCAACGATCTGGTCGATGATGACCCTGGTCTCGCCGAGGTAGTCCTCCAGTGGAATCGCGTCCGCGTTGAGGCTGCCGAACAGGAAGCCGCGATAGCTCTGGAAGCGTGCGACTTTTTTCAGGTCATGCGAGCCGTTGGTATTGAATTGCACCGGGTATTCGGTGGTCTTCACATCTTTCACTTTCAGCAGCTTACCGGTGTTGGCGAAGCTCCAGCCGTGGAAAGGACAAGTGAAGGTGCCTTTGTTGCCATGCTTTTTACGGCACAGCATCGCGCCCTTATGCGCGCAGGCATTGATGACCGCGTGCAGTTCGCCGCTTTTGTCGCGAGTTACCACTACAGGCTGGCGGCCAATCCAGGTGGTGTAGTAGTCGTTGTTGTTGGGAATCTGGCTTTCATGCGCCAGATATACCCAGTTGCTCTCGAAAATGTGCTTCATCTCGAGCTCGAACAAGTCAGTGTTCGTGAAGATGTCGCGGCGGCAACGGAATACACCGTTTTGCTTGTCGTCCTGAACGGCGGTATGCAGCAGTTCATCCAGTTGCGAGGCTTTGTCGATAATTGCAGACATGAGTGCTCTCCCTACGTGTGCTCCAGGTTATGGAGCACACGCATCGGTGTCGAAAGATTCTTGCGAAGAGTTGAGCGGCAGCAGTGGTACGACGTAGCAGCCGCGTTCAGCGGTCAGGCGGTAGCAGACGCACGCAGGCGATGGACGACCTGGTTATCCTTGCCCTGAACCAGCGGAGTCAACTCGATGTTGAACTCGATTTCCTTATACGTATCGGCTTTCATGCCCAGCGCAGTGCCGCCCGTCTTTTCGACCACATGGGGAATCAAATCCTCGCGGGTGGCGTAGGCAAAGTCGTCCCAAATCAACGGGTCGCCCTCAATGTTGATTTGTGTCGTCAGCTTGCGGTACTTGTCGGTGGTGACGAAGAAGTGCACATGCGCTGGGCGGTCGCCATGGCGGGCGAGCACGTTCAACAATTGTTGGGTCGCGCCATCCGGCGGGCAGCCATAACCGACCGGCATGAGCGTACGGAACTCGTATTTGCCGTCGGGACCGGTGCTGACCGCTCCGCGCAGGTTGAACTCGCTCTGCGCGCCGGTCGGGTCGAAGTGCGAATAGAAGCCTTTCGAGTTGGCGTGCCAACATTCGACCACCGCCCCTGCGACGGGCTTGCCATCTGGACCGGTTACCGCGCCGCGGATGACCAGCGGGCCGGCATCCTCGTCCGGATTGATATCAATCTTCGATATGCCATCGCGCACGGGCGCACCGGCGACATACAGCGGACCTTCGATGGTACGCGGCGTGCCGCCAGTGATTTCAGCCGCCTTGTCCTCCGCATCCATGCGAATGTCGAGATACTTCTCCAGACCCAGACCAGCGACAAGCAGCGCCGCTTCACCGTCCTGGCCGAGCTTGTTGAAATAATGAACGCCCGCCCAGATTTCGTCAGGCGTCATGTCAAGGTCGTCGATGGCCTTGAACAAATCGCTCAGCAGGCGATGGACAATCTGTTTAGTGCGAGCATTGCCGTCCTGGCTACCAACGTTAGCAGCGGCCTTCAGCAGGTCCTGCACTTCCTTCGCATCGAACACTTTGACGCTCATGTCTGCTCCTGAATCTCTATTTTCTGATCGGGTAAACCCTTGGTTTAGCGCCCGCTTGAATATGCCTGAGAGGTATAATGGGTGCTGAAACAGAGTGTGAATGCAGAATAATCGACGCCGGAAGGCCTCGTCCAACACTGATTTAGTATTGGTCTATATCCACGAGGTATTGAAATGGAACTGCGGCATCTTCGCTATTTCGTCGCCGTAGCCGAGGAACGCAATTTCACGCGGGCGGCACAGCGACTGAACATGGCCCAACCGCCTTTGAGCCGTCAGATACAGCAGCTTGAAGAGATTCTTGAGGTGCAGCTATTCCAGCGCGACTCGCGCCCATTGAAGCTAACCGAGACGGGTAAGTTCTTCTATGCTCATGCCGTCCAATTGCTGGCCCAGACGTCCGAACTCGAATCAATGACGCGGCGCGTGGGCAACATTGAGCGCAGCCTCTCTATCGGTTTTGTGGGCTCGACGTTGTACGGAATGCTGCCCAAAATCATCCGGCGCTTCCGCGACGAGAACACTACAGTCGAACTCAGCCTCCACGAGATGTCGACGATGGACCAGATTAGAGCGCTGAAGGACGGTGTGATTGATGTCGGGTTCGGCCGTATTCGTCATGAGGACGCGAACATCCGCCGGGTGATCCTTCGCGAAGAGAAGATGATTGTTGCCTTCCCGGAGGGCCATCCCCTCTCACTCGCCAAGCCTGTCCTCGCTCTTGGCGACGTGGTCAACGAGACCCTGATTATTTTCCCTAAGGCGCCGCGGCCCATTATGCAGACCAGGTGCTGTCGGCATTCGAAGACCGCGGTCTCAAGCCTCGCCGGATATATGAAGTACGAGAGTTGCAGATTGCGCTAGGGCTCGTCGCAGCGGGGGAAGGAATTTCTGTCGTTCCGAGTAGTGTGTACGGCCTGAAGCGAGACGATGTGAGTTACAAGGAACTGGACGACCCCACTCTGGTTTCCCCAATCATCATGAGCACGCGTATGCTCGACGAGTCGCGGGACATTCGGGAAATGCTTGAACTCATCTATCGGCTGTACGAGGAGGAAAAGACACCCTA
Source organism: Paraburkholderia elongata (assembly GCF_013177735.1). Classification (GTDB taxonomy): domain Bacteria; phylum Pseudomonadota; class Gammaproteobacteria; order Burkholderiales; family Burkholderiaceae; genus Paraburkholderia; species Paraburkholderia elongata. Next base: position 39,386 of record NZ_WOEZ01000190.1, read on the forward strand.
TACGC
>NZ_WOEZ01000191.1 GCF_013177735.1 Paraburkholderia elongata
GCAGATCAATGCCACTAAACTTCATTTCAGCCTCCTGAACGGGTCGGTTGGGCGTTGCATCCCAACTCTAGACCCTGGCCGCCCCCCTCCTTGGGGCGGCCAGGAGGCCTTTCAATGATTATCAATCCCGTTACGCCAGCCGTTGGCTGGCGTAACGTCATTTCGATTTCGCGCGGCAGGCGTATATCAGACTGAGCGTGCCGTTGTCGCGGGACTGGCGCACGACGTCGAAAGCGCCGCCGCAAGCCGCGTTTGCCTGCTGTGAGCAGGAGTCGGAGCCTGCTGGACACTGAACCAGCGTAGTCGGGCGGCCGTCCGACAGAAACAGCGGTGCGCTGCTGCTGCAACCGCTCAGCACCGCGATTGCGGGAAGCGCCAGCGCGGCACAGGCCCGGCGCGCGAAAGAGGAGAGACTGCGTTTCATTAGAAACCCCGATCACATCTTGTTTTTCGATCACGCGATTGTGCCACGCGGCAATTGCGCTGCGTCACTCGATGCCGCCGGACTTGGTCACACTTCGATGCCGTATGCCGCGATCTTCTTATAGAGCGTCGCGCGGCCCATGCCGATCTGCATGGCCGTCTCGATCACGCGACCGCCGTTGGCGCGCAAGGCGTCGCCAAGGTAGCGTTTTTCGAACGCGGCCATGGCGTCGCTCCACGACGTCGCTTCGGTCGCCCCAGAGGTCGCCCCCGAAGCCGCATCTGAAGTGTGCGCTTCAGAGACCATGGATACGTGCGGACGATGGCCGCCATGAGCCGGACCGATGAACGGCGCCAGCGCACGCGCATCGATTCGCTCGCTGTCCGAAAGCATCACCGCCCGCTCCAGCGTGTTGCGCAGCTCGCGCACATTGCCGGGCCACCCATACGAACACAGCAGCCGCAACGCGTCGTCCTGCAATTCGAAGTGACTGGCGCCGCGTGCTTGCGTCGACAGGTCCTCGAGCATGGCGTAGGCAAGCGCCTCGATATCGGACGAACGCTCGCGAAGTGCCGGCGCCTGGATCGTCAACACGTTCAGCCGATAGAACAGATCCGCGCGGAAACGCCCTGCGGCGACAAGCGCCGGCAAATCGGCCGAGGTCGCGGCAATAATCCGCACATCCGCGCGCACGATCCGGTTCGAGCCAAGCGGCTCGAACTCCTTGTCCTGCAGCACGCGCAACAGCTTGCCCTGCAAAGGCAGCGGCATGTCGCCGATTTCGTCGAGAAACAGCGTGCCGCCGTTCGCGAGTTCGAACTTGCCGACCCGCCCCTTCCGGTCGGCGCCGGTATAGGCGCCGGGCGCTGCGCCGAAGAATTCGACTTCGAGCAAGGTGTCCGGAATCGCCGCGACGTTGACAGTCACGAGCGGCTGATTCGCCCGCGCCGAACCGCCGTGAATGGCATGCGCCAGCAGTTCCTTGCCCGTGCCGGTTTCGCCGAGCAATAGCACCGGTGACTCGAGTTGCGCGGCGCGGCGCGCCTGGCGCTTCACCTCGAGACTGGCCGCGCTCGTGCCGACAAAACTGCCGAACGTGTACTTCGCCCGTCTTGCCTGTGCGAGCGATTGACGGGTCGCGATCAATTCTTCCTGCACCCGCGAGTAGTGGGAAAAAAGCGGCGTGAGCGCCTTCAGTTCGTCGAACAACGCGAAACCCACCGCTCCGACCGTTTCACCCGCATCGTCTTTCAGCGGCAGCCGCGTCACGACAAGCGGCTCGCGGTCCGTTTCGAGGATGTCGAGCAGAATCGGTTTGCCGGTGTTCACGACCTCGCGCATCAGGCTGTTGGGAATCACCTCCTCGCAATCCCGACCAATCGCCTGCTGCGGGTCCGAAAAACCAAAGCGCGCGGCGTAGCGCTTGTTGATCCAGACGACGCGTGCTTGGGCGTCGACGATGAACGTGCCTTCGCTGAAGTTTTCGAAGGTACGGAAGAGCGAATCCATCGCGCGGCGGAGTACGTCGCCGTAGGTGGCAGGAAGGCCCGCCCAGTCGTTCATCATGGTGTCGCTGTCTCCGGCTATCGTTCTATTTATGCTTGTCTCATATCGTAGACAGCTTATCTCATCGACGAGATCGCCAGCAAGCTCACCACATAAGGGTTTAACCTCAATTCGGTCTATGTTCATATGATTTTCGTCCCGTTTTCGAGACATTTGGGTACAATCGGCCGCATCACGTTTCGAACTTCGCCTGTGAAATCAACGGGCAGGCCACTGCAGCGCGCATGGCATGGAACCTGCGTTTGCGGGCGCCGGGCCGTCGCACTCATCGGGACGGCGTACACGTAGAACAACCAAGCTTTGGAGACTCAATGTCCTTTGTCATCGTCCTCGCCGCGCTGGCGTTTCTGATGTTTGCCGCGTATCGCGGCTACAGCGTCATTCTGTTCGCGCCGATCGCCGCCCTCGGCGCGGTGCTGCTGACCGATCCGGGCGCCGTCGCACCGGTGTTCTCCGGCATCTTCATGGAGAAGATGGTCGGCTTCGTGAAGCTCTACTTCCCCGTGTTTCTGCTGGGCGCGGTGTTCGGCAAGGTCATCGAACTGTCCGGTTTCTCGGAGTCGATCGTGGCCGCGGCTATTCGCTATATTGGCCGCTCACGCGCCAATGCGGTGATCGTCGCGGTGTGCGCACTGCTCACCTATGGCGGCGTATCGCTGTTCGTGGTGGTGTTCGCCGTGTATCCGTTCGCGGCCGAGCTGTACCGCCAGAGCAATATTCCGAAACGCTTGATGCCTGGCGCGATCGCGCTCGGCGCGTTCTCGTTCACAATGGATTCGCTGCCGGGCACGCCGCAGATCCAGAACATCATCCCGACCACCTTCTTCAAGACGACGTCCTGGGCCGCGCCCGCGCTTGGTGTAACCGGCTCGCTGTTCATCATCGTGGTCGGCCTCACGTATCTGGAATGGCGCCGCCGCGCGGCGATGGCAACCGGCGAAGGCTATGGCACGGATCTCGTCAACGAGCCGGAGCGCGTCGAATCGAAGCAACTGCCGCATCCGCTGCTGGCCGTTGCGCCGCTGGTGCTGGTCGGCGTGGCGAACTTCCTGCTGACCCGCTCGATTCCGAACTGGTACGGCGCGTCGTACACCATCGCACCGGACATCCTGCCGGGCATCCATGCGCCGGTCACGACGGCAATCAAAAGCGTCGTCGCGATCTGGTCCGTTGAAGGCGCGCTGCTGCTCGGTATCATGATGGTCGTGGTGACGGCGTTCGGCCGTGTGCGCGAACGCTTCGCGGTCGGCACCAAGGCGGCGGTGGCGGGCGCACTGCTGGCTTCGTTGAATACCGCGTCGGAGTATGGCTTCGGCGGTGTGATCGCGGCTTTGCCGGGCTTCCTGGTGGTCGGCGACGCGCTGAAGAGCATTCCGAATCCGCTCGTCAATGCCGCGGTTTCGGTGAGCTCGCTTGCGGGTATCACGGGTTCGGCATCGGGGGGTATGAGCATCGCGCTCGCGGCCATGTCCGACACGTTCATCAAGGGCGCGGAAGCGGCGCATATTCCGATGGAAGTGTTGCACCGGGTCGTTGCGATGGCGAGCGGCGGGATGGACACGCTGCCGCATAACGGAGCCGTGATCACGCTGCTGGCGGTGACGGGTTTGACGCACCGTCAGTCGTACCGCGATATCTTTGCGGTGACGGTGATCAAGACGTTGGCGGTTTTCTTTGTGATCGCCGTGTATTACTTGACCGGGTTGGTTTGATCGACCGATTCGCTGACTGGCTCAACGTGCCGAATCGATCGGGGCGTTGAGCTTGGGTCTCGTGTGGGGCGTCATGCGAGACAATCAATGCATCGACGCTTCATCCAGCCCAAAGTGATCGCATATCGCCTCGTGCAGCGAGATCGCACGTTCGTCCATCTCGGTCGTCCAACGTTCGCCGTTCTCGCATAGCCGTTGCAGTTCGCGGCATTGCTGTGCGAATCGCTGCTCCTGCACGACAAGGAACCCGCCGGCCGCGCTATGCGCCCAGCCGCCCAATGCTTCCCGGTCTTCCTGTTCGACAATCGCCAGCAGCCTCGGCAGATCGTTTTGAAGATGCTCCTTGAGCATGGCCGTGAAACGCAACTTGTCGTCCGCGCTGAGCGTGTTCGCCGGGTCGGTGGCTGCGCCAGCCGCCGCCGAGGTCGCCGCAGCCGTCTGCGCGCCTGTTGCCGATGCCGGCGTCGCTGCTGCCGCCGGTACCGGCGCAAGCTGCGGCTTCGCGGACGTCACCGCGAGCAGCGCCGCCTCCAACTCACCCAGCGACGCCGGTTTCGCGACATACCCGGTAAAGCCTCGCTCGCGCCAGCCTTCCTGCTGCTGGTTGTCGGTCACCGCGCTAAAAGCCAGCACCGGTAAGTCCGCATGCGCTTTACGCAGTGCCGCCAGCAACGCGTATCCATCCATGACCGGCATGTGGATATCGGTCAGCACCACTTCGAAATGCCCCTGCTCGAATGCCGCCAGCGCTTGACGCCCGTCGCCGGCAATCGTCGGCAGGCAGCCTAGCGCATCGAGTTGCTCGACGATCAAGGTTTGGATCAGCGGATTGTCTTCGGCGACCAGCACCGTCAAGCCTTGCAAGGCCGGATCGGCTTCGGGAAGTGGCAATGCGGCGGGGGCCGACAACGTCGCTACGGCATCGGCGGCACCCGTGGCCGCGAGATCGATCGCAGCCAGAATCGCCTTGCGGCTGAACTCCGTCACTTCGAGCACGCCGTCGCCACACGCAGTGGGACGATGGGGTCCGGTGCGCGTGATCCACACCACTCCGGCCGGGCGCACCGCACGCAACGCTGCAATCGCTTCGAGATCGTATTCGCCGGTGACCACCATCGCCTCCGGCCGGTTCACGCGCAACCACGCTTCTGCGCTGCGCATCGACACGACCGTGTGAACAGTCCACCCTACCCGGTGCAAGCCGCTGTCGAGGATCTGCCCTGACTCGCGTTCCTGCGACACCACCAGCACGTTGCCGCGGCGCGCCGGTTCGACGACCGGCTCGCGCAACTCATCCGGGGGCAGGGCGAGCGGGATCGAAGCGCTGAACGCGCTGCCGACACCCAGCACGCTCTCGACCGAAATATGGCCGCCCATCAGCTCGCACAGCCGCGCGCAGATCGACAAGCCGAGGCCGGTGCCGCCATAGCGGCTCGACGTGCTCGCTTCGCCCTGCACGAACGGACTGAAGATGCGCGCCACCAGCGCCTGATCCATGCCGATCCCCGAATCGCAGACCCGGCAGATCAGAATCGGGCGGCCTTGCAGATCGTCCTTCACTTCGGCATTCAGCGTGATCTTGCCGCACGAGGTGAATTTGAACGCGTTGCTCAGCAGGTTGTTGACGATCTGCGCGATGCGCGTGCGGTCGCCACGCAGCACCTGATCGAGCGTCGGCGACAGATGCGCATAGAAGCGAATAGCGCGATCCGCCGTCATGGGCGCGTAGGACAGCGCGATATTCTCGAAATCGTCGAGCGGACGGAACGACTCGCTCACGAGCTTCATCTCGCCGGCATCGATCTTCGAAAAGTCGAGAATGTCATTGACGATGTGGCGCAGCGCATCGGCCGCGACATTCAACGCCGTGAGTCGTTGCGCGTGCGCTTCGAGCCCCGGTGTACGGGCGAACAATTCGAGGTTGCCAAGCAGCGCGTTCAGTGGCGTACGGATTTCGTGGCTCATCGATGCGAAGAAATTCGAGCGAGCCCGCATCGTGATCTCGGCGGTCTGCTGTGCGAGCCGCAATTGTTGTTCGAGCGCATGTTGCGCGGTGACATCGAGGATCGCGCAGAACAGCACATCCTCGTCGGCGTAACGTGCCGGCGCGTAGGTGAACTGTAGAAACTGCGCATGCGGCGAGGCGCTTTCGTCGGGCGCCGGTTGTGATGGCGGTTGTGGCTGTGATTGCGCTTGCGGCTGCGCAGGCGCAACAAAAGCGGCGATCCTGGCGAATGCGGTAATCGAAGGCTCATCCGGCGCCTGCGCGCGAATCTCGTCGACGATATGCGACGGCAAGCGGCTGCGGCCGGCTTCGATGTGCAGCAACTCGTCGGCCAATGCGTTGGCGATGATGATCGAATAGTCGCTCTGCCGGACAATGCACAAACCGACCGGCGTCGCACTGACCAGGACGTGGTTGATGGTTTCGCTTTCCAGTGCGCGCGACGTTTCCGCGAAGGTGCTGCGGATCAGGCGCAGCCCCCAGAACCGCGCCGCCAGCGCGATCCCCGCCAGGACCAGCAGCGCGAGGCCGGCGAGCGCGGCCAGTTGCCAACCGAGCGCGGCCATCAGCTCGCGCCACGACAGATAGCTGACCAGCGAGCCGAAGCCGGACATCAACGGCTCGCTCAGAATCACGCCATCGCGGGTGTAACGGTATGCATCGGATGGCGTATGCGCGACTGCGTCTTGCAGCATGGCTGCAGTCGGCGCATCGACGGACGGCGACGACACGATCACATGACGGTCCGCCGTCATCAGCAACAGCGTTCCCTCGCGGTCAGGCCGCGCGAGACGCGCTAACAGCCCGTCAAGCGGAATGCTCATCGCGATCAGGGTGGTTGGCGTATCGCCGGCATAGTAAGCGCTCACCGCGGAGATCACCGGCACGCCTTGCAGCGGATCGCGATATGGGCCGAGCCAGATCCGCCCGCCCTTGCCGGGCACGCGCTTGCCGATTTGCGCCTGCAGTTGCTGTTCGAGGGTCTCGCGCAACGTGCTCACGATCGCCGGTTGCAAAGGCGGCGCAGCCGCGACGCCGCGATCGGCGCCTGAATTAGCGACCGGTTGAGCGAGCGAAGGCAGGATCGCGGCATAGTCTTCGGTCAGCCCGAGCAGGATCGCCCGTTGCGGTAGCTCGAACGACTGCTGGGTCACTAGGGTCGACTGCGCGGCTTCATAGATACGCCACAGGTTCGTGCCGAATTGCGGCCCCCATGCCGCGCGCGTGGCGTCGCCGACCAGCAAGTCGAATTGCGCGTCGACCCTTTGCACCGTACCGCGCGCAACGCCGCTCAGGCGCACCGCATCCTCGACGCTTGCAGGCACGCGCAGTACGTTGTCGGTGTCGTGATAGTAGTCGAGCGTAAATTCGGCACGCCGCATAAACGATTCCTGCCGATGCAGGAGCCGCGAGATGTCGGCGGCGCTCTGGGACGCGAACGTTCGCCGGTATTCGAGTTGCTTGTCCGCGGCAAGGACGGCAAGCAGCAGCGCAAAGATCACCACGATCAACATCAGCGAAGCGATCGTCGCGAGGTACAACCGTTGTTGACGCTTCGCGCTATGGGCCAGCGACGCGAATGCGTGCGCCAGTGATTCCTGAGTACGGTCGAGGATCTTCTGCATCGGCTGGCAAAGTTAGCGTGGTTCGCGCACACAGACCGCTGCGGCTCAGTGGAGCACGGAACACGTCTGCAGCCCTTTAATCGGCGCAGTTTAGCGCTTTTGCAGATAGCACGCGAAGCATCCGGCACTGATTTTCACGGCTACTCGGAACGCATGAAGGCAACCACGCACAAAGCGGCGCTGGATCCGGCGCATAAGGCAGCGCCAGAATTTAGGCGCAACGCTGCGCACGACGTCGAGCAGGAAGAATCGACATTGATCTGATAGATCGGCGTTACTCCCACCTCGACAGCCGACAATTGACGCATCACGATGCGAACGTCAGCGCCCAATTAGTTGCACGGGCTGGCTGACCCGAGTAACAACGGCGTTTAGCAGCCCGCCCTTTCAAGGACGGGCTATTTTTTTGCCGCCTCGTGCTCTCGTTGCGCTCGTCCGTAACCGAAGCGCGCGTCAGCACCGTGACAGCCGGGGAGAAGGGCTGCACCGCCACGGGGCACGAAAAATGCAGCCGTCGTTGCGGGGAGTCGCGTTAAACTGGTTATCACAGTCGGGCGCCGCGCTCACGTGCCCGTACAATGGTTCGATCAACAACGGAACAAGGACAACCTCGATGCGCACTACCGGGTCCTCCGGGTCAATGGCCCTGCTCACTGAATACGACGACGCAACGGCGCGCGAACTCCGCTCGCTGCGCCTCGAATCGACAGAAGACGGCAAAGGCATTCTTCTGATCGAGGTCGATGAGCGCAAGCCAGGCATTCACCGCGAAGTGCGCTACGAAATCACGCCTGCCGAACTGATTGCGGCGATTCGCGCGCATGGCGCGGAGTTACCGGGCGAACAGCACAATCATCGCCAGTAAAGCTGCTGCGCACGGTATCACGCTCACGCGCGAATGCCGTGCACGGCCTCTGCAGCGCCAGCTTGGGTTTGCGTACTGCAGGACAGCCTGCGGGCGTCCGTAGGGTTTTATTCGCCTTATTCGCCACTAGTTTGCCGCGCGAAAAGCTTCATCAATTCCGCTTTGTTCCATGAGCGCTTCCAATCCGCGCTTTTAGTCCGCCGGGTATGCCGCAGTCGCGCTTTTAAGATCCGAATAGCGGGCCTATTTCCCGGGCGTTTGCACGTCTTGAAAATACGTCCATAATCCTTACATACTCCTTTGTTTTCCCTACCTGCGCCGTGCTCGAAAGGGCTGCGGATGTAAGCCGATGCTACATGATCTCGTCGAGCAATATGGACCAGCACTCGTCTTCGCGAACGTGCTGGCCGCCTCGCTCGGGCTGCCGGTGCCGGCGATGCCGTCGCTCGTGCTGTTCGGCGCGATGGCGGCCATGCATCCCGGGTCAGTGGGCACGCAACTGATGCCGGTCCTTGTGTTGTCGATATTCGCCACGTTGATCGGCGATAGCGCCTGGTATCTCGCCGGCCGTATATACGGCGGCAACACGCTGAAAACGATCTGCCGTCTTTCGCTGTCGCGCGACACCTGTGTAAAAAAGACCGAACGCTTTTTTGGCCGCTGGGGCGTGCGCGTGCTGGCAGTGGCAAAGTTCGTGCCGGGCCTGTCGATCGTGTCGATTCCGATGGCCGGCGCAATGGGCGCGCGCTATCGCACGTTTCTCACGTACGACAGTATCGGCGCCGCGTTGTGGTCGGGTACCGGTTTGATCATCGGTGCGCTGTTCGCCCGGCAAATCGACATGCTGTTCGCCATGGCCGGACGCCTGGGCCGCACGGCCGCGCTGGTGGCCGTCGCGTTGCTGCTGCTGTATGCGGCCTATCGCTGGATTCGCCGTCGCCAGCTGATTTCCAAGCTCGCGACCCAGCGAATCGACGTCGACGAGCTGGCGGCGCTGGTCGCGGCCGGCAAGGCGCCGGTAGTGTTCGATATCCGCTCGCAGGAGAAGCGCGCGCTCGACCCGTTCGTGATTCCGGGCTCGCAATTCGCCGACGAGCGGCAGCTCGACGAGATCGTCGCGACGTACCCGCACGATCAGAAGGTGGTGATTTACTGTTCGTGCCCAAATGAAATCTCGGCGGCATGGATGGCCAAACAGATGAACGAAGCCGGCTTCGCCGACGTGCTGCCGTTGCGCGGCGGCATGGAAGCCTGGCGCGACTCGGGCAAAGTGGTGGACGCGCTGTCCGGCATGTCGCCGCCCGACGTGGCGGTCGACGATATCGCGCCGAAGGCCGTGTAGCGCAGCAGCGCATTCACATCGGCGCCCTCGCGCGCCCGCGCCGCTTCGCCCCCCGTGTCGATCAATCAGGATGAACACAGAAGGAGCGGTTCAATGCTGTCGACTCAAGAAGCAGAAGGGCAACAAACCGTCGTCGCCGACGCGCCGTTTTCGTCGCTCTCGACGCGCATGCATCAGATGTTCCCCGAACTCACGTGCGCAGAAATCGATCGTCTGCGCCGGTTCGGCGAAGTGGGCCACTGGGAAGCCGGTGAGCTGCTGTTCGAGACCGGCCGCACCGGCCCAGGCATGTTCGTCGTGTTGAATGGGCGCGTGAAGGTTTATCAGCGCGATGGCATCGGGCGCGAAGTGGTGATTGCAGAACATGGCGCCAAGCAGTTTCTCGCTGAAGTCGGTCAGTTGTCCGGGCGGCCCGCGCTGGTCAACGGCATGGCCGTCAACTCGGTCGACGCTTTGCTGATTCCGCCGGACAAGCTGCGCGCGCTGATTGTCGCCGAGGCCGAACTGGGCGAGCGCATCATGCGCGCGCTGATCCTGCGGCGCGTTGCGCTGATCGAAAAGGGCGCGGGCGGCCCGATCCTGATCGGCAACAGCAGGGACGCCAGGCTCGTGATGTTGCAAGGCTTCCTGTCGCGTAACGGTCATCCTCACTCGGTCATCGACGAACGCGACGAAGACGCGCTGCGTCTGATCGAGCAATTCGCCGCGCAGGAAGAAGACATGCCGCTGGTGATCTGCCCGGACGGCTCGGTGCTGCGTCATCCGAGCATGCCGGAACTCGCCACTTGCCTCGGCTTGCTGCCCGATCTCGACGATTCGCATGTGTACGATGTTGCGATTGTCGGCGCGGGACCGGCCGGCCTCGCCACCGCCGTGTACGCGGCGTCCGAAGGCCTCTCGGTCATTGTGCTCGACAGCCGCGCGCCGGGCGGCCAGGCGGGCGCCAGTTCGCGGATCGAAAACTATCTCGGCTTTCCGACCGGCATCTCCGGTCAGGCGCTGGCAGGCCGCGCGTTCGTGCAGGCGCAGAAATTCGGCGCGCACGTCGGGATTCCGGTCCATGTGAAGGCGCTGCATTGCGCGGAGTCGCCGTATCGGCTGGAGCTCAAGTGCGGCGGCAAGATCACCTCCCGCACCATCGTGATCGCGAGCGGCGCGGTCTATCGGCGCCCTGCGATCGAAGGGCTCGACCGCTTCGATGGGCGCGGCGTCTACTACTGGGCGTCGCCGGTCGAGGCCAAGCTGTGCAAGCGCCAGGAGATCGTCATCGTGGGCGGCGGCAATTCGGCGGGCCAGGCGATCGTCTATCTGGCGACGCACGCGGCCAAGGTCCATGTTCTGATCCGCCGAAGCAGTTTTGAAGCCACCATGTCGCGCTATCTGATCGACCGGATCCGCTCGCTGCCGAATGTGTTCGTGCATCCGAATTCGGAAATTGGCCGGCTCGAGGCGGACGAAATCGGACTGGCGTCGGTCTCGTTGAAGAAGCCGCTGCCGGACGGCACCGAAAGCTTCGATACGCGGCACCTGTTCCTTTTCACCGGCGCGGATCCGAATACCGACTGGCTGCGCACCTGCGGCGTGGCGCTGGACGACAAGGGCTTCGTGCTGACCGGCACCGGCGTGGATGGCGCATCCGTCTGCGATCTCGCTACGACTGTCGAGGGCGTGTATGCGATCGGCGACGCGCGCGCCGGGTCGACGAAACGCGTCGCGGCGGCAGTCGGAGAAGGCGCAGCTGTAGTCGCGCAGATCCATCAGCTGCTGGCGGTATCGGCGGGAGAAGCGGTCGCGTTGGGGGCCTGAGCGGGCTCCCGGGTAATCTGCTGTTACACACGCCTTCAACTGGTTGCACCTGCTTTGCTTTCTGTCTCGCAAGATTGCCGTCAGCCATTCGACAGCGAATGGCTGACTCTTTCGACCGCAATCTTGCATGGGACCAGAGTAATCGCGCTGAAGCGCGAACTCTGGTCGACAGCTAAAGCGCTAACTCTGGTCGACAGCTAAAGCGCCAACTCTGGTCGACACCGGAGACAAGCATGATCCAACGCGCGATTGTTTTCGCCGCCTTCGGCCTTGCCGCCGCCTGCGCATCGACCTCTGCCTCGGCCCGGGTGGACGTCGGCGTGTTCGTCAATACGCCCGGCCCTTTTTATGCACCGCCGCCTGTGGTTTATGCGCCCCCGCCGGTCGTCTATGCGCCTGTGCAACCGGTGTATGGCTATGGGTATCGCGGCGATTACTACCGCGGGTATCGCGAGCGCCATGACAATGGCCGCCACCGCGGCTGGGATAAGCACCACAGGCGCGACTGGTAATGTCCCTTCGGCCGCCTTGCCTTCCACGGTGCCATGTTCCGGTCGTGCCCCACGCCGATTCGTCTGCCTTATTCGCGCTACAGTAGCGGCTGCTGAACCAGGCCGGACCTCGCGTCCGCTCCCATCGCAGTCACTCATTGACCAACGCTCGTGACCGACGCCCGCGTGAAGACTCTTTCGCTATCCGCCGCACGCACTCTGCATCTGGCCGCGCAAGGTTTGCTGACGCCGCCGCGCCGCAAGGCCGTCAAAGCCGACGTGCTCGACGCGATCCGCCGCATGGCGCAATTGCAGATCGACACGATTCACGTCGTCGCGCGCAGTCCGTATCTCGTGCTGTTCAGCCGGCTCGGCGCGTATCCGCAGCAATGGCTCGACGAGCATCTCGCCGAGGGCAAGCTGTTCGAATACTGGTCGCATGAAGCCTGTTTCGTTCCGACCGAAGACTACGGCCTGCTGCGACACCGCATGCTCGACCCGAGCGACATGGGCTGGAAATACGCGGCTGAGTGGCACAAGAAGCATCGCAAGGACATCGACAAACTGCTCGCGCATATCCGTGCGACGGGTCCCGTACGTTCAGCGGACTTCGCCCGCGAGGCGGGCAAGGGCAACGGCTGGTGGGACTGGAAGCCGGAGAAGCGCCACCTGGAAGTGCTGTTCGCGATCGGGCAACTGATGGTGGCCGAGCGGCGCAATTTTCATCGTGTCTACGATCTGACCGAACGCGTGTTACCAGGCTGGGACGACGCGCGCGACCTGCCGCCGCTGGAAACCGTCGCCGAGGAAGCGTTGCGGCGGACCTGCCGCGCGCTCGGCGTCGTACGCGCCGATTGGGCCGCCGATTACTACCGGCTGCCGCGCCGTCCCTATCGCGACGACCTGCGTGCGCTCGCCGATCAGGGTGAGCTGATCCCGGTGCAAGTGGAAGGCTGGAAGCAGGACACTTTCGTCCATCATGAATTCGCGCCGTTGATCGACGACGCGGCGACCGGCAAGCTCGTTTCAACCGTCACCACGGTGCTGTCGCCGTTCGATCCGGTGGTGTGGGACCGCAAGCGCGCTGCCGCGCTCTTCGACTTCGACTATGCGATCGAATGCTATACACCGGCTGCGAAGCGCAAATACGGCTACTTCGTGTTGCCGCTTTTGAGCCGGGGGCGCCTGGTGGGCCGCGTGGATGCGAAAGCGCATCGGACCAGCGGCGTGTTCGAACTGAAATCGCTGCACATCGAACCCGGCGTGCGACTCAGCGCGAGGCTTGCGGGTGACCTGCGCCGCGCTCTACAGCGCTGTGCGGACTGGCACGGCACGCCACAACTGGAAATCGCATCCGCGCCGCCGGAATGGCTCGAGGCGTTGAGCGTAGACAGCAGGATGGAAGCATGAGCGCGTGGCACAAGACGCGGTCTTAATGCAGCGCCGCCCACGCGAGCGACAAGGAAAACACGCCCAGCACGATCGACGCGCCGCGCTGCATCTTCACCGGATTCAGCCAGGTCAGTTTGCCGCTGCCAAGCGCCGCGCCGAATGCGATCCACGCAAGTGCGATCGGCACCAGCAGGCAGGCGAACATCAGCATCGCCATGGCATAGGCGGGAACATGTGCGAACGCGACGGCGGGAAAGATCGTGCCGGCGAACAACAGGCCTTTCGGGTTGAGCAGCGTGGCCACGAATAGCGTGCGCGTGCCGCTCGCCCGCTGCGTCGAATCGGGCAAGGCCACCGCCGCGCGCCACATATCGACAGCGAGATACGCGATGTACACGCCGGCCGCCACGCGTAGCAGCGACGGCAACCACGGCAATGCGTGCGCGGCTTGCGCGAGAAAATGTCCCCACACTGAAATCGACACGAGATAGCCGGCCAGTTCGGCGGCGATCAGCGGCAACGAACGCCGCACGCCCTGGCGCAAACCGGCCGCCGCAAGCAGCGTATTGGTCGGGCCCGGCGTAATCAGTACGACGATAATACCGACAGCCAGCAACGCGATAGCAGACGAGGAAAGCATAAAAAAGGCGCAATGTTGGAAACAAGGCGCCTTTTTATCACAGAGAACCGCGCCGCCGAAATGCGGTGGCGATGGCGATGCGAAGCACGCCGCCTGCAGGCGGCGCACCACAGCCTTCAGTGTTCCAGCTTCGCGCGCAATTCGCGAGCGGCTTCCAGCAGCCCTTCATAGCCCGAACGTGCGTGCTCCGGCAGATCGGGATCGCCGACGAACGCGCCGAGCGTTTCGATCAGGCTATACAGAATGCCCTTTGCGGCACCCGAAGCAATGCTGCCGGACGATACCTGCTGGTTCACGTGACTGAGCGCGGCATCGAGGTTTTCCAGGTCGGGGCGGTCGCCCGTGGGCGGCTTAGGTGTTACGTCTTGCGTCATGATGAAACGTCTCTCCTTGTCGATCCGGAGTTAGCGCTTTAGCACTTACTCCGGTCCCATGCGTCGGTGAACAAAGCCATCCTTTCACGTTGTTATATACCGATCGTGCGCTGCCGTCCATTCGTGATCAGACTCAGCGCGATCCACGTCATCCACGTTAAGGCGTCCATCGATACATCAGGATTTTCGCGCGCGCGTCGTCTTCCAGCAGAACGACGTATTCGCCATTGCCGCGCTGCACCGCGCTGATGCCGAGATAAACATCCACCCAGCCGGTGGTGTTGCCGACGCTCGCACCCGGCGTCATATAGCCGACCGCCTGCCCGGTGCGCGCGTCATACACGTCCACCTTCGCGGTGTACAACTCAGCGATGAAGACGTAATTACCCGCTACCGCGACGCCGACCGTCGTCGTCTGCGGATTGGTCTGCGTGTTCCATGGCAATGAGACCGTGTATTGCTGCGTCGGTGTGCCCGAGCTCCAGTTGTCATAGCGCGCGAGCACCGGGCCGGCCTCTTTCCAATGCGTCGAATCCCATGGAATGGCGCTCGTAAAGCCCGATACGTACATCGTGTCGGTCTCGGCGACGTAGACGATCCGCACAATCCGCGTGAACGGCGGCGGCATCGCGAACATCTTCGAGCTCGCGTACGTGTAGATCGGATTGCCGGCCGAGTCGAGACCCTGCAACGGCATCCCGCGGATTCCGCTCGTCGGCGTGGCGAGCCACACGTTGCCCGGCGTATCGACCCACCAGAAACCGTTGCCGACCGTGCTGCCCGTCGACGGATTGCCGGTGATCTCGCTCGCGTCGACGGTGCCGTTGCCATTGCTGTCGCGCCACAGCCATTCGCCATAGGTGGGTTGCGCCGCGGGCCACGCGCCCGGTAGCGGATTTTCCGCCAGCAAGCCGGACGGAATCGCCATTTCTCCATGCGCCGCGTCGAAGCGATAGACATTCAGATAATGCGCGCCCGGATCGAGCGTGTAGAGAAACCGCTGGCCGTTGATTCGCCGCACCATCGGCTCACCGCGCACACCGCGCGGCTCGTGAAAGGTGGGGTCGTCGGGATAGTCGAAGCGGTCGAGCGTGAAGCCCGCATACGACCACTCATGGCCGACCGGTTGGCTGTAATCGAGCGTGAATCGCTTCGAGCCGGTGTACACGGAATTCGGCGTTGCCGGATCGAACGCGGCACTATCGACGAAAGTCAGCCCGTACAGGCGCCAGTTGAGTGCATGCGTGCTGTACACATAGCTCTCGAGCACCGCACCTTGGCCGACCGACGCCGAGCCGAGCGGCCGCGGCCCTTCCCCGTTCTGCGCGACGTACAGATTGCCAGCCGGATCGACACCGATACCCGTGATGCCGTTGAAGCGCCAGTTGCCCGGCACGCCCTTGACCACATGGAAGATGCCGCTGCGTGTGCCGATCGACGCAGCAGCCTGCGGCTGACCGCTAGCGCCCTTGTTGTAGACGAGGATCTGCTGCGACGGTCCGTTGTCGGCGACGAGGATCTGTCCCGCGGGCGTGATCGCGATGTCGGTAGGCACCGTGCCGGCGGGCAACGTCAACGTGCCCGGGAGTGCGGTGCCGTCAGCGGCACAGTGAATAATGCTTAGGTTTCCCGATGAGATACCGCTCATCACCCACAGTGTCGAATCCGTATCCACCGCAATGCGTCCCGGCGACGTCACATTCCACGAGCGCAAGCGCTGCATCGAATTCGCGTCCAGCACAACGATCCGGTTGCCGTAGGTATCGGCCACATACAGTTCGGTATCCGTGGCGGCCATGCCGCGAATGCCTGCGTCGGTGCCGGTCGTCACCGTGTCGAGCACCAGAAAGCTGTTCTTCGTCGCATTGGCGCTATTGCCGATGCCGCCGCTGAACGGCGCGCCCGTCGCCAGATTGGCGAGCGTGCGGCGCGTGATGCCATACCAGGTCTGGTTCGCTGGCGGATAGTCCGCGCCGACCAGTCCGTTGCTCTCATTGCCGATCGACATTGCCGCGTACAGGTAGCTATGGTTCGTCGCGACCGCATCGCCGCCCGCTGCGCCCCAGCCATGCGTCGAGCCGGCCACGGCGATCTTGTCACCCGCACGATAGGCGGCGATTTCGCTACCGCTTTCGTCCCAGGGGGCATTGGTGTAAACGGTGCCATCGGCGCCGACGCTGATCGCCTGGATGTCCTGTTGCATCCATTTGCCATCGCCAAAGCCAAAGCTATTGCCGATCCAGGACGTGGTGTAGGTCAGTTGCGATTGCGCGGATGCGTTGAGCGGAAGAAGACTGTGAACGACAAGAACAGCCACGCCAAGGCGAGAGGAAAATTTCACGACGGTATTTCCTTGCGAGGTGCGAAGCGCGCGCGGCCGGCGTGTCCGGCGCGCTATCGCGTGTATGCGGACCGATTAACTATCGCGCATACGTGAACGTTGGCTTTTTATCCTCGCATAGAAAAGGCGGAAATTAATTCGCAAAAAATTCGCGGTAAGTAGTCGATCCTCCAAACCATTCGAAGCGCATAAACATGCGCGGCAATACGCGTTGGCGTGCACTAGCTAGTGCGTCTCAACGCGCCTGCGCGAATGCCTCCGCCACCGCCGCAATCAGCACCTGCATCCGCGCGGTCTTGTACAGATCGGCGTGCGCGACCGCCCAGACATTGAATGGCTCCGTTCGATGCGGCATCACGCGCACCAGCTCCGGTTCGTAATCGGCACGAAAACGCGGAAGCTCGGCGATACCAAATCCTGCAAGGGCCGCTTCGAACAGCATCGCCGTAGATTGCGTCTGGAACACGAGACGCCCACGCGAAGTCGGCTCGCCGCACAAAGCCGCCCACATCGACGGCGAGGCCGGCTGTTGATACATCAGCAGATCGTGACCGTCGAACGCCTCGCCGTCGCGCGGCTCGCCGCGTGCGGCAATGTATTCGCGCGACGCGTAAATACCGACCTCCAGTTGCGCGAGCTTGCGCGCGATCAGATCCGGCGCATCGGGCCGCAGCGTGCGGATCGCCACGTCCGCTTCACGCCGCGTCAGATTGGTGATCTGAGCGGACGTCACGCAGACGATCTCGATGCCCGGATGCGCACGCCGTACTTTGGCGATGGCCGGCATCACGAAGTGTTTGCCGAGCGAATCGGTGGTGGCGACGCGGATCGTGCCCGCCAGTCGGTCGTCGAGTCCGGCAATCCGCCGTTCGATCGACAACGCCGCCTGCTCCATCGTCTCGGCCGCCCCGAGCAACGCCTCGCCGGCCGGCGTCAGCACGAACAAGGCGGGGGTGCGCAGAAACAGCGTCGCCGAAAGCGTTTCTTCGAGCGCGGCGATTCGCCGGCCGACCGTCGCCTGATCGACATCGAGTTGTGCCGCCGCGCCGCGCAGCGTCCCCGTGCGCGCCACGGCGAGAAAAAATCGTGCGTTGTCCCAGTTGATCATTGGCTGCGTTATCCGTGATGCATTTTTGCATCATACACATGCGAAATCACTGCTTTATTGCATTCGCGTATGTGACTAGACTTCGTCGATCTATTCAACTGCAGATCTAGTCCAAGGAACGCACGATGACCGAATGCGCCGCTGAACAACCGCTGTCCACCGAGCTTGCCGACACCGAGCGGTCCGCCAGGCGTCGGCGGCTGACGCTCGCGCTGGTGGCGAGCGGCATGTTCATGGCCGTGCTCGACACCACCATCGTCAACGTCGCCCTGCCCGCGATGCACGTCAGCCTGGGCGCGTCCGTGGGCGGTCTCGCGTGGATCGTCGATGCATACACGCTGAGTTTCGCCGCGCTGATCCTTGCGGGCGGCGTCGCGTCTGACCGCTTCGGTGCGAAGGCAGTGTATCTGTGGGGACTTGCGTTGTTCGTCGTGGCGTCGGCGGCTTGCGGGCTGGCGCCGAATGTCGGCGCGCTGGTCGCCGCGCGTTTCGTTCAGGGCAGCGGTGCGGCGCTGTTCCTGCCGGCGTCGCTCGCCATCGTGCGCGGCACCTTCGACGACCCCGTCGAACGTGGGCGTGCCATCGCGGCGTGGGCAGGGATTGCTTCGATAGCGGCGGCAATTGGGCCGGTGCTTGGCGGCCTCCTCGTGCAAGGGTTCGGCTGGCGCAGCGCGTTTCTGATCAACGTGCCGACTGGGCTGGTTGCGTTCGCCGGCGCATGGGCCGTCGTGCGTCACTCGACGCGCAGCGTCGGCCGCCATTTCGATTGGCGTGGGCAGTTGGCGAGCATCGTCGCGCTCGGGGCGCTCTGCTATGCGGCGATCGAATTGCCGTCGCGCGGAATCGCTGCCCGCGAGGTGTGGGGCGCGGCGCTGCTCGCCGTGCTGGCAGCGCTGACGCTCGTCGCCGTCGAGCGGCACGCACATCATCCGATCGTGCCGGTCGAGTGGTTCAGAAACCGCATGTTCGTGACGATGAATGCGATGGGGACGCTCGTCTATGTCGGTTACTTCGGATTGTTGTTTGAGTTGAGCCTGTATCTGCACGGCGAGTTCGCCTTCAACGCGCGGCAGATCGGTCTCACGTTGTTGCCGCTGGCCGGCAGTCTGTCGCTTGGCAATGTGCTGGTGGGCAAGTTGCATGGACGCTTCACGGCGACGCAATTTATGACGACCGGCCTCGTACTGGCCGCCGTTGCCGTGCCGGCGATGGCAATGAGTCTGGAATGGCGCGCGCCGTGGGTCGTCACGTATGCAGCGATGGTGATGTTCGGCGGCGGTACGGCATTGTCGGTGCCGCCGATGATTTCGACGGTGCTGGAACAGGTGCCTGGTGAGTTGGCCGGCGTGGCCTCGGGGTTGTTGAATGCCTTGCGGCAGGCAGGAGGCTTGGTTGGCGTCGCGATGGCAGGGGCGGCGACGATTGTGGCGCCGCATGTGTCGGTGGCGTTGTGGTGGGTTGCTGCGATGGGGCTTGTGACTTATGCCGGTGCGGCGGGTTTGGCGGCTTGTGCGGCCTTTGCGCCGGGGTGGAATGAAGGACGGCGGGTGAGTTGAGTTTTTTTGCTTGGTGCTTGTTCGTCTGTTTGCCTGCGGCGTTGGCCTTTCCTTGATTTCTTAGTGGTCTATTAGTGTCGCCCCTGTGCGGGGCGGGCACTTACTTTCTTTGCCGCCGCAAAGAAAGTAAGCAAAGAAAGCGGCTCACACCGCTAATTCTTAAGCGGGTCCCTCGCGCAGTTGCGGTAGTGGTGCATCTGGAATCTGTGTTCTCGCACATTCGGCGTGAGTGACAAAGGTGTCATTCTTCCGGCGGCGCTACGCGCGCCGAAGGGTACTTCATAAAACCATCCCGCAGTCTTTTTCGCCGCATGCGGGTTGCCCGGCGAGACACTTGCAGTTCCGCGCTCCACGCTTTTTTCGTTCCCGGAAAAGCTCACCGGTGGTGTCTTTCGCTTATTTTCTTGCTCCCGGAAAGACTCACCTTTAACGCCGTCGGTGCAGACGCGATCGCTCAGGAAATCACCGTTCCTTGAACCGCCCGCCCCAAACATCCTCACGGACTCCGGCAAACGCCTCGTTCACTCGCCTTTAAACACCGGTGGCCGCCTCCCCGAAAACGCAGCCAGCCCCTCACTAAAATCCGCGCTTTCGCATGCCTGCCGACGTAGCTCGGCAATCTGTTCCATCGCCTGCACCGGCATGGGTTGCAAGTCTTCAAGTATCCGTAGTTGTTCCTTCACGGCCTGGATCGCAAGGGGCGCCTTGCTTGCGATTCCGCGCGCCATTTCAAGCGTCGTTGCTTCCAGCTTGCCGCTTTCGACCAGGCGGTTGATCACGCCGAAACGCTCGGCGCGTGCGGCATCGAGCGGCTGCGCGCTGAAGAACATTTCCTTCAATACGTGAATCGGCAAGTTGTTGAAGAAACGCAGCAGGCCGCTCGTCGTATAGGGCAAGCCAATGTTCGCCGGCGTCATCGCAAACCGCGCACTATCGTCGGCGACAACGAGGTCGCAACTCATCGCCAGATCGACGGCGCCGCCCCACGCGGAACCCGACACCATCGCGATCACCACGCCCGGGTAAGCACGTACGCGACGCAACACCTGCTCCAACGGCTTGCCGTAGGCAATCGGATCGCGGTCGTCCACCAACTCTCCAAGGTCGTGGCCCGCGCTCCAAACTTCCTGCCCAACGCCGCTCCCTAGTATCACGACCGGTATCCGCTGCGCGGCAAGGTCGATAAGGTGCGAGTCAAGCGCATGCAACAGCTCCGCGCTCAGCGCATTCCGGCGCGTAGGATGACTGAACGTCAAACGTGCGATCCGTTCATCCACAATATCGACCGTTACCATAAACGGCGATGCGTTCGGTGTGTTCATCGTGTGACCTCTGCAGCATGTTCCAAAGTTGGTGACCTGTTCATTGCGCGACTTCCATCGGATGATCCAAGTTTTGCGTCAGACTCATTGCGTAGCCCCTGCCACGCGTTCCGATACCTTCTCCGGCGACAGATAGTCACCCTGTTGACGCACCGCTTTCGCGGCAAGCAGCGCTGCAATCGAGCCCTCATCGAAACCCGCCTCGCGCAATACATCGACAGTATGTTCACCAAGGCCCGGCGGCGCATAACGGCTGATGTGATGCGAAGCCCCATCCGCTCCCGTGGCGCCAGACACCGGCGTCACGACCTGACGCAGCGCTCCGAGCGTCGGATGGTCGACCGTTTCCACCAATCGGCAATGCTTCACTTGCGGATCGGCGAACACTTCGTCCAACGTATTGATCGGACCAGCGGGCAACCCCACTCCGATGAAAAATTCTGTCCACTCCCGTTTGCTGCGCGTCTTCAAACGCGCCTCCAACACAGCCTTCAATTCATCGCGATGCGCGACGCGGGCTTCGTTGGTCGCGAAGCGCGGATCGTCCGGCAACGCGGGCAAATCGAGCAGTTGGCACAAGCGCAGCCACATGTCTGACGTGATCGGCGCGATATTGAGCGGGCCGTCGGCGGTTTCGTATACGCCATACGGTGCAATCACCGAATGCGCATTACCGGTGCGGCGCGGAATATCGCCAAGGCTCAGATAGCGCTGGCCATGCACGCTCAGCAACCCCACCAGACTCGCGAGCAACGACGTGCTCACATGCTGGCCGCGCCCGGTTCGCTCGCGCTCCAATAACGCGGACAGTATCGCCATCGCGAGCCACATGCCCGAACTCAGATCGCCGATCGCCGTGCCGGTGCGCGTGGGGTCGCCATCGGCGAAACCGGTCAGGCTCATCAGGCCGGAATAACCTTGCGCGATCTGGTCGAAACCCGGCCAGCCGCTCATCGGACCATCGGCGCCGAACGCGTTGATGCTGCCCATCACCAGCCTCGGATTGCGCGCGCTGAGGACGTCATAGCCGAGCCCCATGCTGTCGATGGTGCCAGGCTTGAAGTTCTCGATCACCACGTCGGCATCGTCGATCAGACGGTGGATCGCGGCCAGTCCTTCCGGGTTGCGAAAGTCGATGCACACGCCGCGCTTGTTGCGGTTGCAGGAGAGATAGTAGGTACTCACGCCCCGGTCGAACGGCCCCCAGGTTCGGCTCATGTCGCCGCCCGGACCCGGTTCGACCTTGATGACGTCCGCGCCGAGATCGGCCAGCACCATCGAGCAGAACGGCCCCGACAGCGCACGGCTCAGTTCGACGACCTTGATTCCTTGTAACGCTTGCATTCAGTTCTCCAGCGAATTGATGACGGTTGCGGACAGCCTGAGTGATGCGCTTGCGCTATGCCCGCAGTGTCCGAGGACGGGTGCGGATAACGCGAGCGATGCACTCGACGAGGCGCTCTTCCGGCGGCGTCTGAGCACCGGCCCGGATAGCGCGAGCGATGCGCTCCAGGAGGCGCTATTCCGGCAACGTCTGATGACGGGTCTCGACAGCAAACGGCAAGATCAGCAGGCCAATCACAAAGGCCACCGCGGTCCACGCAATCGGCAACCCGAGCGAACCCTGCCAATGAATCGCGGCAGCCAGCAGGAAGTTCACACCGGCGCCGAGCAGGCGGCCCACCGACGCATTGAAGGCAAACGCGGTAGCGCGTATCCGCGTCGGATATTGCTCAGGCAGCCACAGCGAAAAGATCGCGAAATTGCCGCCGAAGAAGCCGAGAAACAGCAGCGACACCATGAACAGGTTGAGTCCGTTCGGCAGATAGAAGACCCAGCCGAAGGCAAACACGATCGACACCGCCATGCCAGCGAAGTACGCGCCGAGCGCGACGCGGCGCCCGAGTCGTTCCGCCAGCCACGGCGCCGCCAGACATCCGAGGATCGTCCCGACCGACAGCACCGCCGCCCCGATCGAAGCAAGGTGCACAGCGCCGACTCGGTCGATGCCGGCACGCATCGCCAGCGTCACTACCGCACTCGCTTCGTAGACCGACCCGGCCCACAAGCCGATGATCGCGACGCCCACCAGGCTCGCACTCGTCAACGTGCGACGCCGATAAGCCGGCGCGAATATCTCCATCAGCGGCCGACGCTTGGACACCGCTACGGCGTTCGTCTGACCGACGCCATGAGCGGCCTTGCGCCACTGACCCGGCTCCTTCACCCTGAGCACCGTGAAAATCGCCAGCAACGCCGGAGCGAGACCGCACAGGAACATGGCGCGCCAGCCGTACGTCGCGCCAACCGTATAGTTCAGCAAGGCGGCAAGGAAGAATCCGACGTAATAACCAGTCTGCAGATAGCCCGCGCCCATCTTGCGGCGATCTTCCGGCCAGCTCTCGGCGACATAGGTGCCGGCCAGCGCCCATTCGCCGCCCACGCCGATGCCGGCAATCAGCCGGAACGCGGCCAGCTCCCAGACGTTGTGCGCGAATGCCGCGGCGCCGGTGAATACTGAATAGATCAGAATGCTCGCGGCCAGCGTCTTGACCCGCCCGAAGCGGTCTGCAAGCGGCCCCCAGATGAACGACAGTCCCCAGCCGATCAGAAACAGCGCAAACAGGATCGAGCCATACATGCCGAGATTGCCCGGCGTCGCCGCAATACCGGAGTTGGGCAGCAACTCGGTGAGCGCCGGAATCAGCACCAGCGCGTAGATCACGGAATCCACGCCGTCCAGCACCCACCCCGAGTAAACCGCCCAGAAGCCGCCGATCTGCTCGCGGGTGAGGGGCGTGCGCCGGAGCTTGAACCCGGGTGTCGATGCAGCGATCGCTTTGGACATTCTTGTCTCCAGGCCGGCAGACGCCGGCCGTTTTGAAGCGGCACCGGACAGCTCAGGCTGGGCACGCTTCGGTTTTTTGTGGATTGAGTATAAGAACGCGCTCGATAATCGAAAAATATGATATTTCTCTAGCTCAATCGGATTTCGTTATGGGATGAAGGAGCGAGCGACGCGCATGGACCTGCGGCAACTGCGGTATTTCGTCAAAGTGGTGGAGTGCGGCAACGTCACGCGCGCGAGCGAAGCGCTCCATATCGCGCAGCCCGCGATCAGCCAGCAGATGCGCAATCTGGAGCGCGATCTGGGGATGCAGCTGCTCGAGCGCAGCGTGCAGGGTGTGGCGCCCACCGCAGCCGGGCAAACGCTTTACCGGCACGCGATCGAGTTGCTGCGGCAGGCCGACAGTACGCGCGAACTGCTGCGGCAGGACGCCGAGCTGCCGCAGGGCAGAGTGTCGGTCGCCATGCCGTCGAGCACGGCGCGGATGGTGGCGATCCCCCTTGCACGCACGATTCGTGACCGTTACCCCGGCATCGTGCTGGAGTTGGTCGAAGCACCAAGCGCGGAGCTCGGCAGTCTGATCGGTAGCGGACGGGTGGACCTAGCCGTCGTGGTGGACGCGGTCGAAACGCGCGGGGTCGCCGCGCAAAGGCTGCTCACCGAGGCGCTCTATCTGATCGCCTGGCCAGAATTTCAGATGCCGCGCGAGCCGGTGTCGATCACCGAACTCGCGCGCATGCCGCTGATCCTGCCGAGCGCACCGAATACGATTCGCAGCCGCGTCGAGTGGGCGCTGCGCGAAGCCGGGCTGCCGTGCGAGATTCTGTTCGAGGCCAGTTCCACCGCATTGTTATTCGCGGCGGTGATGGCTAAGTTAGGCGTGACAATCCTGCCGTGGACCGCCGCGCACGTTGAACTCGATGAGCACAAGCTCAAGCTTGCGAAGGTCGATCACCGGTTGTTCGCGCGCGACCTGTCGCTCTGCTGGCACGACACGGCACTACTGAGCAATGCCGTGCAGAAGGTCAAGGCGACGATACTCGAACTGTTCGACAGCCTTGGCAAGCGGCCGGAGTGGGCGGCGTCGGATTAAGGCGCCGTCGCCCCAAAGCACCGTCATTCGCGGAGCCGTCCGAGGGGGCGCGGTTGGCCCCCAGGCACCGCGTCCTCAGGAAGTCCTCACGCGTCGCACAAAAATACGCCGCGTGAGATCGAACGCCACCAGATTCCCCGCCACCACCAGCAGGAGCCCGAGCACCGCCAACGCGGACCATCGGTAGCCCTCGAATACCGTCGACGCCGCCAGCGCCACAATCGGAAACAACACGGTGCAGTAGGCGGCCCGCTCCGGCCCGATGCGCCCGACCAGCATCAGGTAGGCGGTAAAGCCGATCACCGAGCCGAAGATCGCCAGATAAGCGAGCGCGCCGAGATAACGCGCGTCAGGCTCGATGGAGAATGAAAAGCCGGCCAGCGCGCTTCCCACCGTCAAGATGCTGGCGCCGATCAGCATTGCCCAGCTATTGGTGGCGAACGGGTGCAGACCCATCGATTGCATCCGGCTCGACAGCAGATTGCCGGCTGAAAAACACAAGGTGCCAAGAAACGCGATCGTGAGTCCCAACCATACCGTGTGGTCGCCCAGGTGTCCTGCCATCTGCTGGACGAACAGGCACACGATGCCGACGAGTCCCAACGCCGCACCGGCAATCGCCGACGGTTGCAAAGGACGGCCCATGAAGAGCCGGCCGTTGATCGAATTCAGCAGCGGCGCGGTGGAAAACACCACCGCGACGAGGCCGCTCGGCACCACCTGTTCGGCATAGTAGAAGCACAGAAAGTTGAGACAGAAGAGCGCCAAGCCTTGCGCGGCCAGGAAGCGCCATGCGGCGCGCGGCGGCCAGATCGGCCGGCGCATGATGCGCAGCAACGCGAACAGCACCAGGGCGGCGATCCAGAAGCGCCACGCAATCGACACCGGCGGCGGCACCGCACCCAATTGCCATTTGATCGCGATCCACGTGGTGCCCCAGATGAGCACGGTGACGGCATAGAGCGAAAGATTCATGACGAAGCCTGCAGCAGCAATAAGCGGGAGTCCCACTATGCTGCAACGCCGGCGGCCGCACTTGTCCAGGATTGCGCACTTTTTCGGAGGGACGCGCGGCCGGTGATCGCTCGCCCTATACTGACGCTTACCCTGTCATCGAATGCATCCCGCTCGTTCCGTGAACGCCAGACCGCCCGCCCCCGTGATCGAATCCACCGAAACGCCGTTCGGCCTTCAGTCGGTCTGTCACACGCTGCAGAGCGCCAACGCGAATCTCGAACGCTTCGCGTGGCTGGGCGATCGGCTCGCCATCGCCGTCTGGACCCGCGACACCGAGGAAGCCGAGACCATCTATGAGCGGCCCGGCCATCACACGCTGTCGTGCTATCTGGATGGCGGCTATCGCACTGAGCGTCAAAAAATGCCCGGGCGCTACGGCGCGCCGTCGCGGCTCTGCGCCTTGCCCGGCGAGCATGAATCGCGCTGGTGGGTGCGCGGCCACATGCATTTCATGCATCTTTACTTCTTGCCCGAACACTTCACGCAGCGCGCCGTGCAGGAACTCGATCAAGAGCCGCGCGAATTGACGCTTGCCGATCGCACCTATTTCGAAGACGCCCGCATCGCGAGCCTGTGTCAATCGCTCGCGAATGAAGATTGGCAGGACCCCGATGGCCTGCTGCGGACCAATGAAACGGCTCATCAGGTATTGAGTCTGCTGCTGCGCGCACAAGGCGTGCGCCGCACGGACGCATCGCTCAAGGGCGGTCTGTCGGTCGCGACCCGGCGGCGCTTGCGCGACTACATCGAGAATCATCTCGCGCAAACACTCACACTCGGTGAACTTGCCGGTGTAGCGGCGCTGTCGGAATTTCATCTGGCGCGCATGTTTCGCACGTCGTTCGGACTACCGCCTGCGGCCTGGATCGCGCAGCAACGGCTGGAACGCGCACGCACGCTGCTGCGCACCACGAGACTGCCGCTCGCGCAAGTCGCCGAACAATGCGGCTATGCGAACGCCAGCCATTTCAGCCATCGTTTCCGTGAAAGCGTCGGCGTGGCGCCGGCAGCGTATCGGCAGGTGGTCAGCGCTGGATAGTGGCTGAGGGTCCTCACTCCAAAGCCATCGCCAGCACGCGCGCCACGTGGATAGCGTCGACGCCCGCGCCATCGTGAATCTGATGCCGGCAACTCGTGCCGTCCGCGACCATCACCGTGTTGCCGTCCATCTTGCGCACCGCCGGCAGCAGTGAGAGTTCCGCCATCGCCTGCGATGTGGCGTAATGTTCGGCTTCGTAGCCGAAGCTGCCCGCCATCCCACAGCACGACGATTCCACCGTCGACACCTTGAGATCGGGAATCCACTTCAGCACGGTTTGCACGGGCGTGAACGCGTCGAAGGCCTTTTGATGGCAGTGGCCGTGTACGAGCGCCTGCTCCTTGGCCAGCGGCTTCAACGCAAGCTGCAAGCGCCCGGCCTTTTCCTCACGCACCAGAAACTCTTCGAACAGAAACGCCTGTTTCGAAAGCCGTTGTGCTTCTTCGCCGAAACCGTAGTGCAGAAACTCGTCACGCAATGACAATAGGCACGACGGCTCCAACCCGACGATCGGCACGCCGCGCTCGACAAACGGTTTGAAGAGATCGAGCATGCGCCGTGCTTCCTGCTTCGCTTCATCGACCAGACCGGCCGCAAGGAAGGTTCGGCCGCAACACACCGGCCGCTCGCCCCGGCGCGTATTGAAGTGCACCGTGTAACCGGCAGCTTCCAGCACCTGCTGCGCGGCGCGCGCGTTTTCAGGCTCCATGTTGTTGTTGAATGTGTCGACGAACAACAGCACTTCTTTCAGCGTGCCGCCTTGAGCCGGCTTGGCTGTCACTGCGCTAGATAGAAATGATTTCTTGAAGCGTGGCAACTTACGTTCAGATGCAAAGCCCACCGAGCGTTTAAGCCACGCCGACAGCACCGGCACGTTGTCGGCCAATGCCATCAATCCCGGCACGCGGCTCGCCGTTGCGGCATAGCGCGGCATGAAGGCCACGAGTCTGTCGCGCAGACGCAGCCCATGCACTTTGGCGCGCGCCGCCCGCGCCTCGATCTTGAACTTCGCCATGTCGACGCCCGTCGGGCAATCGCGCTTGCAGCCCTTGCACGAGACGCACAAATCGAGCGTGTCCTTGACGTCGTCGCTGGCGAGACCTGCTTCGCCGAGTTGCCCGGAGATTGCCAGACGCAACGTGTTCGCACGTCCCCGCGTCACATGTTGCTCATCCTTCGTCACGCGATAACTCGGGCACATGGTGCCCGCGTCGAACTTGCGGCAATGGCCGTTGTTGTTGCACATCTCGACGGCCTTCGCGAGACCGCCCGACAGATCGTTGCCGCTGCCCGGCAGCGTCTCCTGCCCTGTCAGCGGATCGCGTTCGACGTTCCATGCGGACCAGTCGAGCGCAGTCTCGATCCGACGTGCCTGGTAGCCCGGCGCAAAGCGGAAATTACGCGCGTCGTCCATCTTCGGCGGACGCACGATCTTGTCGGGATTGAAGCGGTTGTCCGGATCGAACAGCGCCTTGATCTCGGTGAATGCCTGGTTCAGACGCGGTCCGTATTGCCACGCGACCCATTCGCCGCGGCACAAGCCGTCGCCGTGCTCGCCCGAATACGCGCCCTTGTATTCGCGCACCAAGGCCGCCGCTTCTTCGGCGATCGCACGCATCTTCACCGCGCCGTCGCGCCGCATATCGAGAATCGGCCGCACGTGCAGCGTACCGACGCTCGCATGGGCATACCAAGTGCCTTCGGTACCGTGCCGGTGGAACACTTCGGTCAGGCGGCTCGTGTATTCCGCCAGATGTTCGAGCGGCACCGCGCAATCTTCGATGAAGGAGACCGGCTTGCCGTCACCCTTCATGCTCATCATGATGTTCAGCCCGGCTTTGCGGACTTCCCACAGAGCTTTCTGCTCGTTCTCGGCAGGCATCTCGACGACCGAATCGGGCAAGCCTAGATCGGCCATCAGCTCGGTGAGTTGTTTGAGCGACGCGAGTTGCTGGTCACGGTCATCGCCCGCGAATTCCACCAGCAGGATCGCTTGCGGCTCGCCGACCAGCGCCTTCTCGATCACCGGCCGGAAGGCAGGATTGCTCATCGCCAGATCGATCATCGTGCGATCGACCAGTTCCACGGCCACCGGCTTCAGCTTGACGATGTGCTGCGTGAGATCCATCGACTGCCAGAAGGTCGGGAAATTCACCACGCCCAGCATTTTATGCGTTGGTAGCGGCGCGAGCTTCAGCGTCAATTGCCGGCTGAACGCAAGCGTGCCTTCCGAACCGACCAGCAGATGCGCGAGATTGGCGATACCGTCGTCGGTGTACGCGCGCGGGTTCTGGCAATCGAACAGGTCGATGTTGTAGCCCGCTACACGACGCAGGACCTTCGGTATGCGTTCGACGATTTCATCATGCTCCCGCTCGGCAATCCGCTTCACGCCTTCAACTATCTGCTGCAAGCGCGCGCCTTGCGGCGCCTCTCGCAATGAGGCGAAACGTGCTTCGCTGCCGTCGGCGAGAATGGCGTCGATCGCGTCGACGTTGTGCACCATATTGCCGTATTCGATCGAGCGCGAGCCGCACGAATTGTTGCCGGCCATTCCGCCGATCGTGCATTGCGCCGCCGTCGAGACGTCAACGGGAAACCACAGGCCATATGGCTTCAACCACGCGTTCAGATGGTCCAGCACGACGCCGGGTTCCACCGTCACCGTGTGCGCGTCGGCATCGAACGCGACGATGTTGTTCAGCCACTTGCTGGTGTCGATCACCAGCGCCTCGCCGACGGTCTGGCCGCATTGGCTCGTGCCCGCGCCGCGTGCGAGCAACGGTACTTTCTCGCTACGCGCGATTTCCAGTGCGATGCGCATATCATCCTGATCGCGCGGCACCACCACGCCGATCGGCGTGATCTGATAGATCGACGCATCGGTTGCATAACGGCCGCGGCTCGCCGCATCGAACAACACGTCGCCGCGCAGTGATTTGCGCAGATGCTGCGCAAGCGGCGTCATCAGGCGCGCGGCGGACGGGACCAGATGGATCGGCTTGACGAGTAAAGCGGAAGTGGGGTTCGTCATATCGTCGGCCTATAAGAAAACGGGCTAGTACAGCGTCAGGCTGATCGGTGCGAGCCCTTCAATACACCCGCTCGCCGTGCCCGCACTCTGCGGAAAAAACATTCCGGTGTACGAACCGGTGGTGACGACCATCTCCGGCGTGACAGCGATGCCGCGCGACGTGGCGTGATTGACGAGCCACGTCGGCAGGCGCCGCGGATCGCCTGCCGGATTGGTGGGCGTCGTCTCGACCACGTCACGCCCTTCAAAACTGAAGCGGGCCGACGGCGCCACAAATGGAAAATCCTCACGATACGGCGTAAATTCGCCGACGACCAGCGCACCGTGATTCTGCAAATCCGCGAGTTGTGCAAGCTTGTCGATCTTGGGCCAGCCGGCGTAACGACTCGCCACGATCTCGATGGTCGCGCCGATCGAGCCGATGCCTGCATGCACGTCGGCTTCGCTATAGGTCGTTGTGGAAGGCTCGAAGCGGCGGCCGAAGCGGAATGCGATCTCCAGTTCAAGTCCCAGCGGCGCGAAGGCTTCGCGCGGAAACCGTGCGCCGTCGGCGTGCAGATCGCTCGCAGGCAACGGTGCGCCCTGGATCGGACCGCTATCGGACTTCGCGCCGATCTTCCAGCCGCCGATCGGCGCGTCCAGTACGCGCAAGATGTCGTGCTGAATCGCGTAGGCGGCGGCGCCGTCTGCGGGCGTTTGCTCCGGCGGCAACGCATCGAGCGTCAGGTGATTGCGGCGCGCGTCGGCGAGACGTTGACTCAGTGGTGTTGTCATTGCTTTAAAGGCGAAGAGAGGGAACGGTGCAGTCTGCTTATGCACCCACGCCCGTGGTGGCGTGCGCTTTGTCGGCCGCGTTGAGTTCGAACTTGCTTTCCGGTTGCATGCGGAACGCGAGCACCACGCCGAGCGCCATCAACAGCATGCTGCCGACGAACGGCAACTCCCAACTGCCGAAGTAGTCGATCAGAAATCCGCCGACCACCGGCGAGATGATCGCGGCCAATGCCGAGCCGGTATTCATCATGCCGCTCGCGGTACCCGAGTATTCCGGCGCGATGTCCATCGGAATCGCCCACATCGGGCCAATCGTCATTTCGGCGAAGAAGAAGCCTGACGCGAGACACGCCATCGACAGATACAGGCTGTGCGTGAACATCAGCGGAATGAGCGAGAACAGACAGAACAGCATGCACACCGACACCATCCAGCTTCGCGCACGCTTCAGGCTGCGGGTCCGCGTGAAGATCCAGTCGGTCACGATGCCGCCAAGCGTGTCGCCGATCACACCGGCAAAGAACACGACCGATGCGAAGATCGCCGACTTTTGCAGTTGCAGGTGATAGCTGTGCAGGAAGTACTGCGGAATCCAGCTGAGGAACAGCCACAAAGTCCAGCCGTAGCAGAAGTACACGATCGTGACCGGCCACATGCGGCGAAACAGTTTTCCCCACGGCACGCCGACCGCCTTCGGCTTCGGCGCGGGCAAGACTTCGAGTTCCTCGGTCGTGATACGCGGATGATCTTTCGGATGTTCGGTGAACGTGAACGACCACACTGCCACCCACAGCAGGCTGAACACGCCGCAGATGTAGAACGATTCGCGCCAGCCCCAGGTCGCCATCACCAGCACGATCAAACCGGGTGCGATTGCGTTGCCGATACGCGATGCAGCGTGTGTGATCCCCTGCGCAAAGCCGCGTTTTTCTTTCGCGACCCAGCGCGCCATCGCGGAGGTCGCAGCAGGAAACGTGGCGCCTTCGCCGAAGCCGAGCAACACGCGCGCGGCCAGCAATGAAACCAGGCCACCGGCGAGACCGGTCAGTAAAGTCGCGACGCCCCAGATAGCGCCGCAGAAAATCAACGTACGTTTCGCACCGAAGCGGTCACTGACCCAGCCACCGATGATCTGAAAAATCAGATACGGATAAGCGAAGGCCGAAAACACCAGGCCCACTTCCGTATGCGAGAGGCCGAATTCCTTGCCGAATCCCGCGGCCGCGGTGCTGACGTTGACGCGGTCCAGGTAAGTGATGAAGTACATGATGCATAGCATCACTAAAACGATACTGGTCGCACTGCTCACACGAAACCGCTTCATCGTCTCTCTCCATTGCAGTCTATCGACGGCACGCCTGGAATGGCGCGCTGCGTCGTCGCCCGTCAGCGACATACGCCGCGGGAACATCGCATGTTGTTCATGGGCCGCGTTCTATGCGCGGCTTCGTGAGGGAAGTGCTTCCCGGCTTCCCTTGCTGCGAGATGCGCTGTTGCTTGTCGGCTGTTGCGCGGATGCGCTGACGTACCGATGCGCGTGGCGCCAGTCCGCGACTGCACCGATGCGCGTCATAGCGCCGTTGCGGTTGCGCTGACGCGCTTAAGCCGCTGCTTTCAGTCCCGACGCGTGCGTCGGCTGGCTCAGCCACTCCATAGCGGCAGGCAGGCCACTCTCCTTGAGCGGCACGCCCGCGAGCCGCAGACCCATTTCGCAACCGGCCAGCGTCGCCAGCAGCATCAGGTCGTTGCAGTCCCCCAGGTGGCCAATGCGGAACATGCGGCCTTTCATCTTGCCGAGGCCCGTGCCGAGCGACATGTCGAAGCGTTCGTAGATGACCTTGCGCACCGCGTCCGCATCGATGCCCTCCGGCATCATCACGCCGGTCAGCACCGGGCTATACACAGCGGGATCCGCACACTGGATTTCCAGACCCCACGCGCGAACCGCACGGCGGGTGGCTTCGGCGAGACGCTCGTGACGGGCGAACACGTTGTCGAGCCCTTCGCCGAGAATCATCTCCAGCGCCTCATGAAGCCCGTACAGCAGGTTCGTGTTCGGCGTGTACGGCCAGTAGCCGGTCTTGTTCATCTCGACGATGTCGGTCCAGTCCCAGAAGCTGCGCGGCAATTTGGCCTGCTTGCTGGCGGCCACTGCCTTCGGCGAAATCGCGTTGAAGCTGATGCCCGGCGGCAGCATCAAACCCTTTTGCGAGCCCGACACGGTGACGTCGACACCCCATTCGTCATGGCGATAGTCGGCGCAAGCGAGGCCCGAGATCGTGTCGACCAGCAGCAGCGCCGGGTGGCCGGCGGCGTCGATCGCGCGGCGCACGGCGGCGATATCCGAGGTGACGCCCGTGGAGGTTTCGTTATGGACGACGCACACCGCCTTGATCGCGTGCTGCGTGTCGGCGCGCAGGCGCTCTTCGATCATGTGCGGCTGAACACCGCGCCGCCAGCCTTCGATGCCGGGCAAGCCGAGGAACTCCGGCTTCAACCCGAGGCTTTCCGCCATCTTTTTCCACAGCGTCGCGAAGTGACCGGTTTCGAACATCAACACGTTGTCGCCGGGGCTCAACGTGTTCGACAGTGCCGCTTCCCAGGCACCGGTGCCGGAGGCCGGATAGATCACCACCGGGTGCTGCGTCTTAAAGATTTTCTTGATGCCTTCGAGCACCTTCAGACCGAGTTCGCCGAACTCGGGACCGCGGTGATCGATGGTCGGGTAGCTCATCGCCCGGAGAATGCGATCGGGCACCGGGCTCGGACCCGGGATCTGCAGGAAGTGACGGCCAGCGGGGTGAAAGTCTAGCTTGAGCATTTGGCTCCTCCGATTGAATTTTGCATGCAAAAAACTATATCAGACGATCCGTGACGATCCCAAGACGAAAATTGCGTGCTGGCACCCGTGTTTACCCGCGCTATTAACTAATCTTTATGCTTCCGATAAAATCTCATCTGACACGATGCTGAGGGCTTTTGTATGCAAAATTCGGATTTCGATGCGGGTGTGACCGCTTCCCCGCTGATGCCGAAGGTCGAGCGTCAGCGTTTACACGACACGGTGGTGGAGCACATTCGCCGCTTTATCGTCGAGGGGGTGCTCGAGCCGGGCAAGAAACTGAACGAGCGCGAGTTATGCGAGACGCTTGGGATTTCGCGCACGCCGTTGCGGGAGGCGCTGAAGGTGCTGGCCGCTGAAGGGCTGATCGAGATTTCGCCGAATCGGGGCGCGTCGGTGTCGAAGATGTCGGAAGCGGAGTTGCGCGAGACCTTCGAATTGATGAGTGGTCTTGAGGCTTTTTCCGGCGAGTTGGCGGCCGAGCGGATGACGGCTGCCGAGCTTGCGGAGATCAAGGCGTTGCATTACGCGATGCTGGCTTGCCGGACGCAGAACGATCTGGCCGGGTACTACAGCCGCAACCAGGCAATTCACGACAAGATCAATGAGGCGGCGAGGAATTCAGCACTGCGGCAGACTTATGTCGCTGTTAATCGACGCCTGCAGGCGTTGCGGTTTCGGTCGAATTTTCAGATCCCCAAGTGGGATAGCGCGATTCATGATCACGATGAGATGTTGAAGGCGCTCGAGGCGCGGGATGGGAAGAAGTTGAGCGCGATTCTTCGGCAGCATTTGCTGGATAAGAGGGATGCGGTTTTGCAGGTGCAGTCGCGGGAGGAGGTGGCGGGTTCGCCGCTGAAGGCTTGATGGTTTTTTTGCCTTTGGCGGCGGCATTTGTAGGCGCTTCTTGGGGTGTTGGCGTTTACTTTCGTTCGCGGTGCTTGTTCGTCTGTATGCCTGCGGTGTTGGCCTTTCCTTGATCTGGTTTCTGGGCCTTTCCTTGATTTCTTATTGGTCTATTAGCGTCGCCCCTGTGCGGGGCAGGCACTTACTTTCTTTGCCGCCGCAAAGAAAGTAAGCAAAGAAAGCGGCTTCACACCGCTAATTCTTAAGCGGGTCCCCTGGCTTGGAGGGGGTAGTGGAGCATCTGGAATCTGTGTTCTCGCACATTCGGCGTGAGTGACAAAGCCGTCATACTTCCGGCGGCGCTGCGCGCGCCGAAGAGTACCTCTTAAAGCCGTTCGCTGTGTTTTAGCGCTCGCGTCTTGCTTAGAACCCCGGCTCGTCATCGCCACCGCCCCGGGGCAACACACCGACACTTCATTCGAAGTGGGGGGGCGCCCACGAGAGCAGCGGCGCATCGCCGAGGCGAAGCCGATGGCCCCCACCACGCGCAAACGAAGCCACTGGTTCCCCATGCAGTCCCATCCGCGACGCACGCAGTGCGGAGTGGGAGCTGATGAGCGCTTTGTCACTCACGCCGAATGTGCGAGGGCACAGATTCCAGATGCTCCACTACCCCCTCCAAGCCAGGGGACCCGCTTAAGAATTAGCGGTTGGAGCCGCTTTCTTTGCTTACTTTCTTTGCGGCGGCAAAGAAAGTAAGTGCCTGCCCCGCACAGGGGCGAACGCTAATAGACCAATATCAAATCAAGGAAAGGCCAAAAAACCCGATCAAGGAACGACCAACACCGCAGGCATGCAAACGAACAAGAAGCGCCGAGCAGGCAAAAACTTATCCACATAATTTGTGATCAAGGCTGTGGACAACCTGCGCACAGTCAAGCCAAGTGCTTGACGCCGCAGGCGTATCTCCCACCGGCTCAGCCGCAGGCAGAAACCCCGGCGCACCCGCAATCGTGTGATAAAAAGTAACTCCCGCTCCACGCCACTCGTCGAGGCTCCCGCATGTCCTCCGTCATGGCCTTCAAACTCGTCCTGCTGTCGCTTGCCGCGATGATCGGCCTCGAACTGCTCGCCAAGCGGCTGCGTCTGCCACCGGCCGCAGCGCTTCTGGTCGGCGGCGCCGCAATGGCCTTCGTGCCAGGCCTGCCACCCGTCAATCTCGATCCCGAACTGGTCCTGGTCGTGTTCCTGCCGCCGCTCCTCATGGACGGCGCGTACTTCTCCGTCTGGGACGAATTCAAGCGCAACATTGGCGGCATCCTGCTGCTCGCCATCGGCGCCGTCGCGTTTACGACCCTCGCAGTCGGCCTGGTCGTGCATTGGGTGGTGCCGGCCTTACCGTGGAGCGCGTGCTTCGCGCTGGGTGCGATCGTGTCGCCGCCGGACGCCGTCGCCGCGAAGGCCGTACTGGAACGCGTCGCGCTGCCGCGCCGGTTGATGGTGCTCCTCGAAGGCGAAAGCCTGCTCAACGACGCCGCCGGCATCGTGCTGGTCCGCTTCGCGGTCGCGGCCTCGCTGACCGGCACGTTCAGCGCTCAACACGCAGTCGGGCAGTTTGCCGTGCTCGGCCTGGGTGGCGTGGCGGTGGGCATCGCGATCGGCTTCGTGATCGTCAAGCTGCTGCGCTACCTCGACGACGCCTACCTCATCATCACCGCATCCGCACTCTCCCCGTGGATCAGCTACATCGCCGGCGACATGCTGGACGTCTCGGGCGTCATCGCGACTGTCAGTTGCGGAATGGTGCTTGGCTGGCATCAGCACGAAGTCTTTTCAGCTTCGGTGCGTACCCGCGGCACAGCCTTCTGGCAGGTCCTGATCTTCCTGATGGAAGCCATGGTGTTCATTCTGATCGGGCTATCGCTGCGCGGCGTGATCGTGCGGCTGGGTGGTGTCGGCGACACGTTGACGACGTTTGCACCCTCCGTCGGTGCGGTGATCGCAGCGGTCGTGCTGTCGCGCTTCGTATGGGTGTTCGCCGTCGAATGGTTGAAGGGACTGGCGTGCAAGCTGATGCCGCGCGCAAACATTGCGCTCGACTGGCGCTCGGCGACGGTGACGAGTTGGGCCGGCATGCGCGGCGTGGTGACGCTGGCGATCGCGCTCTCGTTGCCCGAAGCGATGCCTGGGCGCGATCTGATTCTGGTCGCGTCATTCGCGGTGATTCTCGTGACCGTGCTCGGGCAAGGGACCACGATCGGACCGCTGATTCGCTGGGTCAATCCCGACCACGCGTCCGAGAGAAATGCCCAGCATCTGACCGAGCCGCAGGCGTGGGCACGGCTCGAGGCGGCGCAGCTTGCGGCAATCCAACCGCTGGTGCATGACGCACATGGACAGGTGATTCATCCACGATTGCTAGAGCAGTACAGCTATCGCGCGCGCATTACCGAGGCCTATCAAAGCGAGGCCGCGTATCCTTCGGATGCCCGTGCGGCGCATTACGACGTAGTCCTCGCCGCCGTTTCCGCAGGACGCGCCGAACTATTGCGTATGCACCGAACGGGTTTGATTCATGACGAACTGCTGACCATTCTCGAACACGATCTGGATTTGCAGGAAATCGCTGCGATGCATGGCAGAGGATGACCGGGCCGCGTCTGACGGTAGTCGAGACGCGAACCGGTCGAACCGTGCTGAGTTCAATGGCCTTTGAAAATATCCAGCAGTTGATTCTGCATTTGCATCATTTCATGCGCATGCTTCATCTCCATCTGCGCGACCGAGTCCTGATACTCCATTTCCATCTGCATCATTTTCTGCTCAATGCCGATGGCCTGAGTACGCTGCTCAGGAGTCAGCTTCTCCATCATCATGCCGAAGTTCGGCGGCATCAGATAGGTGCCGGCACGCCCTATTCCCTGAGCCTGTACAGAACCCGCGATAAGCGCGAGTGGCAACAAGCTACACATCATTACAGCTCGAATCGATTTCATGTCATCTCCAGTCTCAAGTGAGTAGCCGGGTTTGAAAACCGGCTACATAGGCGACATTCAAACGCTCAGACAGACAGGCCGCGGTCGATCCGCTGCCTACGCCGGGTCTGGGAATGCAACACCCGGGGCTGGCCACCGTGCACGATCGTCCGGGTGTTTCATGGGTTTAGTCGCGAACGCTTACTGGAAATGACATGCTGAATGAAAATTGCGCCGGTGATCTTTTTTCTATGTCGCTGTCACTTTCGCGACGATGTGCCGACTAATCCCTCCACGCCGACCCCAGAATCATCGTGCAGAAATTCTCACGATGATAATGCGGGTCTTTCAGCGCCAGCACGTCCGCCTTTACGTTGCCGAAAGTCGT
This sequence comes from Paraburkholderia elongata, assembly GCF_013177735.1. Classification (GTDB taxonomy): domain Bacteria; phylum Pseudomonadota; class Gammaproteobacteria; order Burkholderiales; family Burkholderiaceae; genus Paraburkholderia; species Paraburkholderia elongata. The sequence continues at coordinate 37,426 of NZ_WOEZ01000191.1, forward strand.
TTCCGGCTTGTGGATCGTGCCGTGCGCGAATGCGTCGATGATGCCTTCCTTGAAATGCGCGCCGCGCGGGTGCGCGTGAATCACCTCATGACGTTGCTGCTCGCTGAACTCATCGTAAGCAAGGCCCAGCACATCCATCTCCACGCCCGCCGTCACCAGCGCGACCACCGGCTTCATGTATTGCGGAATCCCAGGCGTGGTGTGCAGCGCAATCGAGTTCCACACCTGCTCGATATCGTCTTCGCCGATGCCGTGGCGCTGCAGAAAATCACGCGCCGCGTTCGCGCCGTCCACCTCGAATCGATCATGCTCGCTGCTATACGGCGCGACGAGCCCCATGTCATGAAACATCGCACCGATGTACAGCAGCTCGGGGTCGTACTTGAGTTGCTTGCGCGCGCCGGCCAGCGAGCCGAACAGGAACACGCGCCGTGAATGGTGGTAGAGCAACTCGGTTTCGGTATCGCGCACGAGCTGCGTGGCTTCGCGCGCCATCATGCTGTCGGGGATCTGGATGCCTGCGATCGTGGTCATGTGAAGTGCTCCATGAAAGACTTGAATGAACCGGACGCGCGGCCTTTGTGAGTTGATGGCGCGTTTGGTATGCTGGTCCGCGATGCTTTTTCTGACCGTTCAAGCAGCGCGTCCGATGAAGTTCAGTATTGGTCAGCGCGCTGTCGCGGGCAATCGCCACGAACCGTTGAACACTGCCAAACGCACCGCGTTGACTGCCGCAGGTTGCGGATTCCGTCCATCGTCAAAGGAAATCATTCGATGCCTACCGTTGCGATCGCGATCTTCCCTGGCGTGCAGGCGCTCGACGTCGCCGGTCCAGTCGATGTGTTCTCCGAAGCCAATCGCTTCATCGCGCCGCAGGATCGCTATGAGGTCACGCTGGTGAGCGCGGAGCCGGGTCCGCTGCGTGCCTCCAACGGCATGACGCTCATCGCCGATGCCACTTTCGACCAATCGCGCCGACCGTTTGACCTTGCGCTGGTTGCAGGCGGCCCCGCGCTGCCCGACGCTACCGCGCCCGACACACGTTTGCTGGAATGGTTATCGCGCATCGCCACGCAGTCCACACGTTATGGCTCGATCTGCACCGGCGCGTTCGCGCTCGGCCATGCCGGACTGCTCGACGCGCGCAATGTCACAACGCACTGGCAGCACGCGGCGCAACTCGCCGAGCAGTTTCCGCACGCACACGTCGATTTCGACCGGATCTATCTGCGCGACGGCAACCTGGTCACGTCGGCGGGTGTAACGGCGGGTATCGATCTATCGCTTGCGTTGGTCGCCGAGGATCACGGACCGCACACAGCGCTCGCCGTCGCCAAACGGCTGGTGGTGTTTGCACAGCGACAAGGCGGGCAGTCGCAGTTCAGTCCTTATCTCATCGCTCCAGCCGATGACACCTCACCGGTCGCTAAAGTTCAGGCGCACGTGATGGAGCGGATTCGCGAGAGCTTCACGGTCAAACAACTGGCGGGCGTCGCGGGAATGAGCGCACGCAATTTTGCGCGCGTGTTCGTGCAGGAGACCAAGGTGACGCCACACGAGTTCGTCGAGCGTGCACGCGTGGATGCGGCGCGCAAGTTGCTCGAAAGCAGCGATGCAGCGCTCAAGGCGATTGCCTACGACTGCGGCTTCGGCACCGCGGACCGGATGCGTATTGTCTTCACGAAGCGGATCGGCGTCACGCCGATGCAATATCGCGAGCGCTTTCGCTCAACGTGAAGGTGAGCGTGAGAAAATGGCGGTCTTCTCAAGCCAACGATCACAAGGAACGACATGTCCACCTCTTCTCCGATTCGAGCGATCGTTACCGGCCACGCTCGCGGCCTTGGCGCATCCCTTGCTGAACAACTGCTGGCGCGCGGCGTCGCGGTACTGGGTTTGTCCCGCTCGCGTCACGCCACGCTCAAAGCGCGTTTCCCAACGCTGCTCGAAGAAATCGAACTCGAGCTTGCCGATCCTACGCGCGTGGCGCAGTGGGTCGCAAGCGATGCACTGCGCAGCTTCGTCAGCGGCGCGCAGAGCGTACTGCTGATCAACAACGCGGGCATGGTTCAGCCGATCGGTCCGATCGAAGACCAGGACGCCACGGACATTGCCACAGCCGTGAGCCTGAACGTGGCCACGCCGCTGATGCTGGCGAGCGCGCTCGCCGCAGCCAGCGTCGACGCGACCGACCGGCGCATCGTGCATATCTCTAGCGGCGCGGCGCGCAATGCATATCCCGGTTGGAGCATCTACTGCGCGACCAAGGCCGCGCTCGATCATCACGCACGAGCCGTTGCACTCGACGCGAATCGTGGGCTGCGTATTTGCAGCCTGGCGCCGGGCGTGATCGATACGAATATGCAGGCGGAGATTCGCGGCAGCGGCACCGAGCAGTTCCCGATGCGCGAAAAATTCGAAGACCTCAAGCGCAACGGCCAACTTTCTACACCTGAACAATGCGCCACCCAGTTGCTCGACTACGCCTTCAGCGATGCGTTCGGGCAATCGCCGGTAGCCGATATTCGCGAAGTCGCGAAGCAAGGCTGACACGAGAGCGCCACGCTCCCGTAAAACCTCACCTTTCGGCCGATACACCGATACTCACACGCCGGGCGCAACCATCGCGCCGCGCTCGCAAAGTCACGGTACGATGCGCGCGCCTGCTCCCGAAAAGTCTCACCTTTGGCACGGAGCGGTTGAGGTTCGGCGCGAAGTGTCCATGGGGCGGCTCCCGAAAAAGCTCACCTTCCGGGCTTGGGGGCAGGCCGCAAAGGCATGCTGGGCGTGGCATCAATGGCTCTGAACAGGCTACTCCCGCAAACCCTCACCTTTGGAGAGGGTTGAGTAATCTGCATACCCAGGTAAGAGGTGGTGTGTGTCAGGCGCTTGCGCTTACCAGCGAATGCTTGCGGGAGTCGTCTTCGGAATTGCTGGAGGGTGAGGCGGAATGATGCGTGCGGGCTCACGTGTCGATGCTTGCCTGTCGACTCCCGAATGTTCTCACCTTTGAGTTTTTTTGAAGGCATTCGGAAGGCCGGTCGCCGTCAAGGCAGCCGGCTCGTTCAGCGTGAGCGCGAGCAGTTGGCACATGTCCGCAGACTAGCGTGTTTCAACCGCCGCCGTTATAGCGAATCATGCTTCGCAAATCACCGGCGCGAGGACTCCCGAAAACCCTCACCTTTGGCCGGTTCGCCGCCCGTGCAGCGTCTAGCTCGCCAGCTTGCGGAACGTTTCCAGCACCGCGTCGCCCTTGAACGGCTTGACGATCCAGCCTTTCACGCCCGCCGCCTTGCCGCGCTCTTTCATCGCCGGGCTGCTCTCGGTCGTCAGCATGATGACGTTGACGGTCGTGTTCGCGAGTTCGCCGCGAATCTTCTCGACCATCGTCAGGCCGTCCATGTTCGGCATGTTGACGTCGCTAATCACCAGCTTGATGCCAGGGCTGGCCTTCAGTTTGGCGAGGCCGTCCTTGCCGTCCACCGCCGTGTCGACGTCCAGACCGTTCTTCTTCAGAAAGCCGGCCACTTCGTCGCGCACCGTGCTCGAATCATCCACCACCAGAATTTTCGACATGTTTGTTTCCTATGACAACACTCAGAACAGATCCAGTTCACCCGCTTCGACCATCGCGCCGACATCGTCCGTGACTTCCTTGAAGTCTTCCGGCGACCAGCTCAGGCTGAACACAAAACGTTGATGCAGCTTGACCGAACGGCCCGACTGCGGGTCAGTCAGCGAGTACATGAAACACAGTTGCGGATTGCCGCTGCCGAACGAGATGTACTTGTGCTTGTGATTCACCAGCAGCGGCACCTGCACCTGGCTGCGCAGCCAGGCGTCCGCATCGCCGACATAGCGGTTCTTGAACGAACCCCAGATCAGATTCGTCACCTCGCCGAGCACGCCATTCAGGTCGCGGAAGTTTGCTTCGCCGTCTTCTGAGTTATCGGTCATCCGATAGCGATCGAGCAGTTCGAGAATCGGCGCCTCTTCCGCCTGCATCATCATGTAACCGCGACACCACGCGCTTTCCAGCGGAATCAGGCTGAACACCTCGCCGAAGATGATCCGGTCGCGCACGATATAAGGCGTATCGCAGGTGATGGTCAGGTCCTTGAACACGTCGCCGAGAATCGCCTGCGTCATGTCGGCGATGCCACGCACTAGCGCGTTCGGATAATCCAGGCTGAAAATGTATTCGTCGATCACCTTGCGCAGCGGCGCCATATCGTGCGCGACGTAGGCCGCGCAGACCACGCGGCGCAAGCTCTCCGGCAAACCGTCGAGGCTCGGATCGTCATCCCGCCGCATGATGATCGGCAATTCGGGGCGCACCGCGTTGATCCTGACCGCGATTTCGGCGCTCGCTTCGGCTGAGCCGCCGTAGCTTTCAGCGAACAGAACCGCGCCCAGATCGATGTTCGAGCGCAACACCGACTGCAAGCGGTTCTTGCCGACTTTCACGCCGACCAGATTGTGCTCGTCGCAGAAGCGCTTCAGCGCCTCTTTATGCACCGGGCAGTCGTCCAGCACCAGCACCTTGCTGACCGGTTTATTCATGTTCATTTCGCATTCCTGCTCGCTGCGGATATCGACGTCATGGTCAACACTCAAAACAACTCCAGCTCACCGCTGGATTCTTCAATTGCGCTCGTGTCCGCCACGAAGTCGATCGACGCATGCGCGCACACGCATATCGTCGCGGCGAGCTGCACGGAACCGTTAAGCGTGATCGAATACGAGGACAGCAAACCCGGCTTCAATTCCGGCAGATGCCGCAGACAACTCGCGCTCAATACATAAGGCGTCGACATGCCGAGGTCAGGAAAATAGTGCAGCAGTTCCTGATTCATCGCGCCGCAGCACAGATTGCAAATTTCCAGAAAGGCTTCCTGGAAAGGCAGTTCGTCGGCCTCTTTCAGGTAGTAGTTGCGGGTGCTGTCGTTTTCGTCGAAGTGAAGGATCAGCAGCAGTCTGAACACGATCGACGAGATGGTCAGCACGACCACCTGGGTGTCCTTCGTAGCGCCCATGCCAACCTCGGCGAGCGACGCGATCTCGCACGTATCGCCTGAATCCCGCGGCAAGCGCGTCTGCGCCGCCTTGCGGAAAATGCGTTCGAAGCTGTCCTTCGCGTTGCCCGTGATCACATCGACACCTGGTGCAGCTTCGAGTGAAACTGGTTGGCGAGCGATTCGACGCTGGAGAGCGACGCCGCGATCATCTTGCCGCCCGCCTGAATGTCCTGGAACGTGGAAGTGGTGGTCAGGTCGTTGCGATGCAGGCTATCGCGATAGCTTTTCGACAATTCCTCAGAACGCGCGGCGAGTGCCCGGACCTCGCTTGCCACCACCGCGAAGCCGCGTCCGGCCGGACCCGCGCGCGCGGCCTCGATCGACGCGTTCAGCGACACGATCACCACATGCCGGACGATCGACGACAGCTCCTGATTCTTCGCGTGCATGTCGTGGTTCTGCGTCATCAGCGAGATCATCTGCTCGTGCCAACGCTCGAATGTCGCGCCGAGGCTCTTCAGACGCGCGGCTTCGCCGGCGATCTGTTGCGCCTGATGCGCCCACTGGTCTTTGTCGTCGGTCGCTGCTTTCAGCGTTGCGCGCAGCTCTTCGACGCTGGCCGATTGCTGCCTCAGTTCCTCATGCAACTGTGCGGCCAACGCTTCCATCTCTTGCGCGGCCTGTTCGCGTTCGCGGATCGCTTCACCGTGGTCCGCCTGTTCCGCCGACAGCGCTTCGATCCGGGCATCCGCTTCGGCGCGCAGTCGTGCCGTCAGTCTCGTGCTTTGCAACTTGTGCACGACAAATGCCAACAGCGCGGTCACCGCGCTGCCTGCCACCGCCGCCAAGGCGTACTGTTCGTACTGTTGAATCACAACCTATCCTTCCGAAGTCCGTCGCGAAACGCGTGTCAATCCGCGTTCGACCAACGTTCAATCTGCCATCGTGTCGAGTTGCACTTCGCCGGCGTCGCCGCGCGCGTCCACACCCAGCGTGTCGACTGCGACGCTATCCGGCAGGCAGACGATCGTCTGGAACTGACGGAACGAGGCGCCCTTGTGATCGTCGGTGAAGCGCAGTTCAATGCGGCCGTTCTCGCGCTTGAGGAAGTCGCGCACGGCGTCCATGCCCACGCCACGGCCCGACACTTCCGTGACTGTTGCAGCAGTAGAGAAGCCTGGCCGGAAAACGAATTCGGCGATGGCTTCGTCGCTCAGCTGTTCGTCGCTGCCGATCCAGCCGCGCTCCATAGCAATGCCGCGAATCCGTTCGAGCGCGAGGCCGCGACCGTCGTCGCTGAGCGTGATCTGCAGCGCGTGATTGTCGACCCCCACTTCGATATCGATCGTGCCTGCCGGTGTCTTGCCGTGTGCGCTGCGCGCCTCGGCGGTTTCGATACCGTGGTCCATCGAATTGCGCAGCAGATGCATGAACACGTTGTTCAGCGTGCCGCCTGCCTGACCACGCAGACGATAGCCGTTGTCGTCGATGCGCACGGTCGGCGCCGGCTTGCCCAGTTCCTGCGCGAGCGAAGGCAGCGAGTCCAGCACGCCGGATAGCGCATCGCGCACGCTTTCGCTGCCCAAGGCGAGCAAGGTTCGGCGCATCGCATCGCGCATCGACTGCAATTCGTGGAGTTCGCTGGCGTTCGTCTTGTCCAGCATGCTTAGGGTCTGCTGAATCTGGTCCTTTTCGACCATCACGTAACGGCTTGCGTTGCCGGCGTTGTTCGTGCCGGCTTTGGCCTTGCGGCCAAGGCTCTGTTCGTTGATTCTGGCGTAGCTCTCGATCGCCTCGCGCACGCGCGTCAACTCCTGCATCAGGTGTTCCTGATCCCACGATCGGTCCGCGTCAGGTTGGCGCAGTTCGTCATAGCTCTGCTCGGTTTCATGGACGACATTGGTCAGATGCGCCAGGTTGTAGGTCCGCGCATTGCCCTTGATGGTGTGCATGTTGCGGAACAGCTCCGCGATCGCGGCATGGTCCGCTTCCGAATGCTTGCGGATGATGCGCTCGTTCTCACTGACAAAACCCGCGGAGCTTTCGATGAAGTGATGGAACTTCTCTTCGCTCACCGCGAGAATCTCGCCGATCATGTCGAGACGGCGGCGCTGTTCGCTGGCTTCCGCAGCGAGCTTGCGCAGTTCGGTGACGTCGCGCACGCACAGCATCAAACGCCCGATCACGTCGTTTTCGTCGGTGATCGCCGACCAGCTGAGGTCGAGGATCTTCACACGGCCATCGGGCATGCGCTTCGAAATTTCGCCGACCAGAAGATGCTGATTGAACGCGAAGTTGATGCAGTCTTCGCCGAGGCACGCATGCGCTGCCGCATCGACTTGCGAGAGCACGTCCGAGCCGAGATCGGTATCCGAGAACACCAGATCCATCAGACCGCGACCGGCGATGTCTTTCGTTTCGAAGATGTCTTCCAGATACGCCGAGTACTCCGCGTGGATCACGGCGCCGTCGATCACCGTCAAAATACCTTGCTGCATGTTCTGCAACATCGCCTGAATGTCGGCGGTCTTCTGCTTGAGTTGCGCCGAGCTTTCCTGAATCTTTTCGATCATGCCGTTGAAGGCGACGATCGAGTGACCGATCTCATCCAGCCGGCCCACCGGCACGCGGCGCGTGAAATCCTGACTCGACGCGATCTCGCTCATCATGGCTTGCATGCGGCTGAGCGGACGGGTGATCTGACGGTAGAGCAGCGTGCCGATGAAGGTCAGCAGAATGATCGCGATGCCGGTGACTGCAGCGATGGCTGTCGTGGTGGTGGAAAGCGTGGCGTTCAGTGCGGTGATCGCCTCGTCTTTCTGGCGGTTCTTCTCGACGCGCAGGGTTTCGACGATGCCTTCGAGTTCGTCGCGATACTGCGCGACGTTCGCGAACAGATACGCTTGCGCGAGTTCGTTCTTGCCGTCGGCCTTCATTTTCGCCGTCTCGGCGATAGCGGAGAAGTAGTTCTCGAGGCTGTCGTTGGCCTGGGAGACAAGACCTTGCTGGGCGTGGCTCGCGGCGTCTTTGGCTTGCAGCGCGAGGGCCTGTTGCAACGAGGCCTTTTTCTTCTTCAGTTCGTCTTGTGCCTGGGCGACCATGTTGGCGTCCGGCGCGTAGACCAACGTCATGGTCGCGAGCTGTACGTCTTTGACTTGCGAGACGAGGTCAGCGGAAGCCAGCGCGCTAGGCACCACGCCTTCCGTCACTTTGCGTACTTCGGCTGCGCTGCCGCGTGTCTGATACACGGCGTAACCGCCTATCGCCGACAAGGCGACGAACATCAAGACAACCAATAGTGTGATGCGATGACGGATAGTCATGTGAAACCCCCGAGGGTATGGCCTTCGCGTCAGCCCTCGATCGGAGCAGCGCGTTTTTTGCGAATTTAAGTCAAGCTTGCAGCGCTGCCGAGTATTGCTGGGGCATATTACTAAGCTGTGACTACAGGGCGTTTGGCCACGCCAACGAGATTAAATATTCTTCTAAAGTTTTTGGTTTCGACGCCGTTTACGGCAGTCGTTTTTCGCCCCGCGGCGCGTAGTTTTTTTGCAACAGCCGGCGTTGCGTCGACGCTAATTGAACGGCAGCTGTTTTCGCCAGACGCTTCAGCGAATCGACGGCAGATGCTTCGACGCCTCACGCACAGTAAGCGGCGACATGATGTCCCGCGAAGCGGCAAGAAATGCGCTCACCGCGTGAGGAGCATGCCACGCGTAGTCCCGCAACGCCCAACCGATAGCCTTACGGATGAAGAAGTCGCTTTCCGCGGCGAGCGTTCGCGCGTACCCGAAAAGACGCTCTTCGTCGGTGTGCTCGCGCCAGCCGAGTTGATGAATCATGGCAATGCGCCGAACCCACAGCGATTCGTGCTGGAGTGCCGCATCCATCGCGGCCTGCACCTTCGGCGTATGGGCTCGCGCCGCTTTCAGAACGTCGCCGACGACACCCGCTAGCGGATCGATCGAATCCCACCAGGCGCTCCGCTGAGCGAGCGTTAATAAGTGTGCGATGTCCGCCGCCGCAAGCGTCTTCCATTTGCGCGCCAACAGGTCGGTCGCAATGTATTGGAATTCGCGTTCCGGCATCGACCATAAGACATTCGCGCACGCCAGTAGATGATCGGCATTCTCCACCGGCAGCCGCTTGAATACCGGCAATACCGCTTGCCGCCGCAGCGGGGTCGGCACACCGATGAACTCGAAGTGGTGACGCATATAGGCGCGCATCGCAAGCGCGCGTTGAGCGTCGGCGTGCGGCACGAGCGCCGCCTTGATTTCTTCGCCAAAAGCGTCTGGCGTCATGGGGGAAGTACTCCAGGTGAATGGAAAGTAACTCGCAGCTGGGTGCGTTCGGGTAGGTCTCCCGAATCTTCTCACCTTCGAATCGAAAGTGCGCTGACAGGTAGCAACATTATCACCGCACGCGCTCCCGAATATTCTCACCTATGCGTTTTTCAGCTTCCCTTCTAACCGGGCCATGGGGAGCACTCCCTGGAAATCCTCACCTTATTACAGGTGCGTGTTCAACATGGCGATTGCTCACCTCCTGGAATCGCTCACCTTTTGCGAGCGATCTCCTGGAACTCCTCACCTTGGCGCGTCTTGGCTTACTTCCACGGTGCAGTTCGGCTCCTGGGACGGCTCACCTTTCGCTGATATGGCGGCACCTCCTGGAACGGCTCACCTCTTCCCGACGTGATGCCATGCCCCCTGGAACAACTCACCTTTCGTTGAGGTGGCGGCGTCTCCTGGAATTCCTCACCTTTGGCTGTGTTAACGATATTTCCTGGCGGTCCTCACCTTTGATCACGACGACGCCATCTCCTGGAATTCCTCACCATCCTGGAACTACTCACCTTTGAATGGATGGCCGCGCAGGATGGCAGACCGTCAGTCACGCCTCCCGGCGCGAGCCCGTTTGGTTTGCCGTTTTTGTCCCGCGCGACATCAGTTTGTCTTTAGCTCCCGCCGAAGAAGATATTGCATTGCGGGTCGATGTTGCAGGGCTTGATATGTTTCCCGCCGCTCTGCGCTTTCGTGTCGGGCATGCCGCCGTATCCCTGCGTCGCCGTGTTGGAAGGCGCAGCCTGAGTCGCTGTGTTTTCCTGTGGAGCGGGTTGTTGAGTTTCCGGCATGCTTTGCGAATGCGCGATCCCTGCCATGACAAGCAATCCGGCGGCAGAAGCCACCATCAGGTGTGATTTCATTTTTAGCTCCTTAATTAAGGGTGCGTTATTCACTGGTGTGATTCGTTATCCGCGGGCCCGGACGTCGGCATGGATAGGGGATTTTCGGGCGCGCGAACGCTCTTCGGGTCGCAGGCGATTTGCCCGAGGCCAAAGTTTTAGGTGGTTATGAAAATACGGGGAGCAGTGCGCCGAGCCGAGGTCCTGGGGCGCAAGATGGCGTGCAAACTGGCAGTGTCAACGGATTTCGTGAACCCATCGGCACGGAATAATCGCCCTGCAAATACGAGTTATAGGGCGTGAGATGCTTAAGCGATAGCGAATATTTGCGTGCGTCCATCCACGCACTCGCAAGCGTCTTTTTACGCCAGGCCCGGGGCTTATTACGCCAGATTAGAACTTCACCTTTACCTGAAACCCGATCGTGAACGGAAGATGGTCCGAGGGGATCGGCGGAATCACAATGAAGTTAGCCCCGACGCGCTTGTAGTCAACCATCACGATCGGCGCGACCACTGGCCCGATCGTGTGGTCGCGACCCAGACCCCAGTTTCCATAGTTATAGCCCGAGATAATCCCGCCCATCGCCGCGATCCGCACGATGCCCCAGTGCGCGAACTCGGGCGCCCAGACACCGCCGCCATAGTACGAAGGCCGCCGCAGTGAGTTGCGAAAACCGCCGGCAGTCAGTGCCCATTGATTGTTGAGCCAGCATTCGACGCCAAGGCCAGGATTGAACTGCTCAAAATGGGTGTTGGGGTCGGGGTTGATGTGATACGAGCCGAGCATTGCGTCGACCCATACGCCGCCCTCGCACCAGTTGCCCGCATGCGCAGCGGACGCCGCGGCCAGGCTCGCGGCCAGCGCCACGGCGGTACGCCGGATGTTCTTCTTGATCTGCCGAAAATGCATGTGCTCTCCGTCACCGGTCGAGCGCCGGTGTCATCTATGTTCCAGGTATTCCTGCATGTCGTCCGTCGCGCACTGTACCTCAACCCGCACCGGCGATGTGGAGGACACGCTCGGGCGCGCGGGCACAGGACGTGCCCCGCGGCGCAGATGCAACCATAACGGAGAACCGATGGCAGAGCGGTGAACACCCGGCAGGTGTCCAGCTTCAATGTCTGGGAAACGTCTAGAGGCCGAGATCGGAGAGGCCCGGATGATCGTCGGGGCGGCGGCCGAGCGGCCAATGATAAAGACGGTCGGCCTCGCGGATCGGCAAATCGTTGATGCTGGCATGACGGCGCGCCATCAACCCGTGCTCATCGAACTCCCAATTCTCGTTGCCGTATGAACGGAACCAGTTGTTCGAGTCGTCGTGCCACTCGTAGGCAAAGCGCACGGCGATGCGGTTATCCGTGTATGCCCATAGTTCCTTGATCAGGCGGTAGTCGAGTTCCTTTGCCCATTTGCGGCGCAACAGTCCGACGATCTCCGCCCGTCCATGCGTGAACTCGGCGCGGTTGCGCCAGACGCTATCTGGTGTGTACGCGAGCGACACGCGCTCGGGGTCGCGGGTATTCCAGCCGTCTTCCGCGGCGCGCACTTTCTGGATCGCGGTTTCGCGTGTGAACGGCGGTAGTGGCGGGCGGGTTTCGATCGAATCGGCCATGGTGGTTCCTCAGTCAGGTTGCGGTGCGCCGGGATGGCGGTCGTTTGCTTGGGGTTTTGCCTCGCGACTTGCTCGCTGGTTGACCTGCGCGTGGGTCCGATTCGCTTGCCGACTCGGTATCGAGCAAGGCTTCCGCTGCGGCTCGCGCGTCGAGCGCGGCGTCGGCCTCGCCGCTCACCAGCGCCACGGCGATGGCACCGTCGAGCAAGATCAACCATTGGCGCGACAAGCGCCCGGCGCGGCGGGCGTCCATACCCGATTCGGCCGCGTATTCATCCCACTGGGTTCGCACGAACGCGAGCAGGCGTTCCTTGTGTTTACGCGCGACGATCCGGATCGGATCATCCGCGGAGGCGATTTCGCCGGCGGCGTTCAAAAACGCGCAACCATGAAAATCCTCCGATGCAAACCATTCGCGCAGCACATCGAACATGCCGAGCAGGTGCTTGCGTACAGTCTTGCCATGCTGCAGCGTGCCCGCGATAAACCAGTTCATCCAGCGTTCATCGCGCCGCTCCAGCGCGGCGGCGACAAGCGCGTCTTTCGATTCGAAGTGCGTGTAAAAGCTCTTGCGCGCGGTGTCGGACTGCTTGACGATCGCATCGACGCCTGTGGCGTGGATGCCGCCGGCGTAGATCAACGCTTCCGCAGCGTCGAGCAGCCTTTCACGCGCGCTGCCGGACGCAGCCGATTCAATTGGGTTTTGAGTAGCCATGTGCAAAGGGTAGAACGATCATTCTCCTTCGTCAAGTTTTTATGCGCTTCGGCGGGAAGGGTACGCTTACTGCTATCGTGATGACGATCGATCAACTGGAACGAATCTCATGAGTCGCTCTACTATCCGCGCAACGTTTGTACGTGCGCTGCTCAGCGCAACGCTGCTGACGGCAATGATGGCCTGTACGCCTCTGCAAGTGCTCACCCATACGGTCAGCCAGAACGAAGCGCGCGTGCCGGCCGGACGCTACGACCTCGATCCGGACCATTGCAGCATTACCTTCGACATCGATCACTTCAAGTATTCGCGCTTTACCATGCGCTTCGACCGCAAGCAGGGGCAGCTCGACTGGAACGAAGGAGGTCTGGACAAGAGTAGCGCAACGATCACGATCGACGCCGCGAGCATCGATACGAATGTGTCGCTACTCGACAAGATGGTGAAAAGCGCGAGCATGCTCGACGTGTCGCGCTATCCGGAGGTGCGCTTCGCCAGCACGCGCTTTGAGCGCACCGGCGAATCACGTGGCACGTTGAGCGGCAATCTGACCATTCACGGTGTCACGCAACCCGTGACGCTAGACGTGACTTTCAACGGTTTCGCGCCCGATCCGCTCACGAAAAAGGACACGCTCGGCTTTTCTGCGGACGGTCATTTCAGCCGCGCGAAGTTCGGTTTGGCGACGTGGTACCCGGCCGTCGGCGATGATATTCATGTGCGCGTTCAGGCCGAGTTTGTTAAAACGCCCGCAGGCAGGTGAGCGCGGTGCGGGCGTTTCGTTTCAGGCGTTTTTGTTCCAGGCGCTTTGTTCCAGGCGTTTCGTTTCAGCGGCTACGCCTGAGTGTGCCGTTTGTCAGCTCACGCAGCAGTCCAGTCGAGAATCACCTTGCCGCTCTCACCTGAGAGCATCGTGGCGAACGCTTCCTGATATTCATCGACCTTGAAATGATGCGTGAGGATCGGCGACAGGTCCAAACCGCTTTGCAGCATCGCGACCATCTTGTACCAGGTCTCGAACATCTCGCGGCCATAAATGCCCTTGATTTCGAGGCCTTTGAAAATGACCTGGGTCCAGTCGATCGCGGTCTGCGCGGGCGGAATGCCGAGCAGCGCAATCTTGCCACCGTGGTTCATCGCTTCGAGCATGCTGGTGAAAGCGCTCGGCACACCTGACATTTCCAGCCCGACGTCGAAACCTTCGGCCATGTGCAAATCCGCCATCACGTCGCGCAACGATTCACGCGAGACGTTCACCGCACGCGTCGCGCCCATCTTGCGCGCGAGTTCGAGGCGATAGTCGTTGACGTCGGTGATCACCACATTGCGTGCGCCGACGTGTTTCGCAATCGCCACCGCCATGATGCCGATCGGCCCAGCGCCGGTAATCAGCACGTCTTCGCCGACCAGGTTGAACGACAGCGCCGTATGCGTGGCGTTGCCGAACGGATCGAAGATCGCGGCGAGATCGTCGGAGATTTCAGGCGGAATCTTGAACGCGTTGAACGCGGGAATCACGAGGTATTCGGCGAATGCGCCTTCACGATTCACGCCGACGCCCACCGTATTGCGGCACAGATGCCGGCGTCCTGCACGACAGTTGCGACAGAAGCCGCACGTGATATGCCCTTCGCCCGACACGCGATCGCCGATCGCAAAGCCGCGCACTTCCTGGCCCATTTCGACGATTTCACCGACGTATTCGTGGCCGACATGCATCGGTACCGGAATCGTCTTTTGCGCCCAGTCGTCCCATTTCCAGATGTGGATATCGGTGCCGCAGATCGCGGTGCGCGTGATGCGGATCATCACGTCGTTGTGGCCGACTTCGGGCTTCTTCACATCCGTCAGCGTGAGGCCCGGTGCGCGTTCGAGTTTTGCCAATGCTTTCATGTGCGCCTCCGCTTCAGATGATGCCGAGTTGACGGCCGACGCGCGCGAATGCGTCGACGGCTCGATCGATTTGTTCCGGCGTATGTGCGGCGCTCATTTGCGTGCGGATGCGCGCACGGCCTTTGGGCACCACGGGGAACGAGAAGCCGATCACGTACACGCCTTCCTTCAACAACGCGTCGGCCATATTCGATGCGAGTTGCGCGTCACCCAGCATGACCGGAATGATCGGGTGTTCGCCGGGCACGAGCGTGAAGCCGAGCGCGCTCATCGCGCGGCGGAAATGCGCGCCGTTTTCGCGCACGCGCGCGCGCAGTTGCGCGCCTTCGTCGCTGGCGAGCAATTCGAGTACTTTCAGCGAGGCGGCAGCAATGCTCGGCGTCAGCGTGTTCGAGAACAGATAGGGACGTGAGCGTTGACGCAGCAGATCGACCACTTCCTGGCGCGCGGCGACGTAGCCGCCCGATGCGCCGCCCAGTGCTTTGCCGAGCGTGCCGGTAATGATGTCGACGCGCGACAGCACACCGCAATGTTCCGGCGTGCCGCGCCCATGTTCGCCGACGAAACCGACAGCGTGCGAATCGTCGACCATCACCAGTGCACCGTAGCGGTCGGCCAGATCGCAAATGCCGGCGAGGTTGGCGATGATGCCGTCCATCGAAAACACGCCGTCGGTGGCGATCAGCTTGAAGCGCGCGCCGGTGGCATCGGCTTCTTTCAACCTGGCTTCGAGATCGGCGAGGTCATTGTTCTTGTAGCGAAAGCGCTTCGCCTTCGAAAGCCGCACACCGTCGATGATGCTCGCGTGGTTCAACTCGTCGCTGATGATGGCGTCGTTTTCGTCGAGCAGGGTTTCGAACAGACCGCCGTTCGCATCGAAACAGCTGGAATAGAGGATGCAGTCGTCGGTTTGCAGGAATGCGGCCAGCGCTTTTTCGAGGTCTTTGTGCACGGTTTGCGTGCCGCAAATGAAACGCACCGACGCCATGCCGAAGCCGTCGTTATCCAGGCCAAGCTTTGCGGCCTCGATCAGCCGTTCGTCGTTAGCCAGACCGAGATAGTTATTCGCGCAGAAATTCAGCACTTCCGTGCCGTTCGCGAGACGCACATCAGCCGACTGCGGGCTGGCGATCACGCGCTCGTTCTTGTAAAAACCGTCAGCGCGAATCTGCTCGAGAGTGCCGCGCAGATAGGCGAGGTAAAGGTCACGCATGAACCAGACTCCTGAAAGGGTGATGCGCCCCGACATGTCCGGCATCTGCGGCATTTTCGACGTCAAGGCGGGCTGTTATAGTCGGCTGTCAGTTTTATCGGATATTTTCGTTTTTCCGAACTAAAATCCGGTATGCCGAACAACTCTAAACGATAGGTCAGTAAATGGCAAGTTCGGGAATTCGCCGCGCAGCAGCCAACGCGGCACCTACTTCCGGCGCGAGCCCGGTTCCGGCGATCGCGGCGCCGCCTCGTGTCGGCGAACAGATTCAGCGTCTACGCGCCGAACGGCGCATGACGCTCGACGACCTGTCGCGTGCGGCCGGCGTGTCGAAATCGATGCTCTCGGAAATCGAACGCGACAAGGCCAATCCGACGATCGCCGTCGCCTGGCGTCTGACGAACGCGCTCGGCGTCAGTCTCGATTCGCTGTTCGCGCCGCAAAAGGCGCCGGAGGCGATCGCCGTCTCCGGTCCGCACGACATCCCGACTTTGAGCGGGCACGAGGCCAAGTATCAGTTACGTGTCTGGGGGCCGATCGAGTTGGCCGGCAAGTTCGAGTGGTACGAACTGACGCTGCAGCCAGGCGGGGCGCTGGTGTCGAACGCGCACGAGCCCGGCACGCGTGAGCATCTGACCGTGTTGCAGGGATCGATCGAGATCGAGGCGGCCGGCACGACGAAGCGGCTCAAGGCCGCGGACACAGCGCGCTACGTCGCCGACGAGACGCACGCGATCCGCAACGCCGGCAAGGGCGAGGCGAAGGCGCTGCTGGTGGTGATTCACGGCTGAGGGGCGGGCGCACCGTTGCTGATTATTGGTTGACTCGGGCGGAAACGAGCTGAATTGGCCGTTCGGCTAAGGTTGCGCGAGACACTGTATATTTGTACAGTACAGGGTATCGACTGGAGCCGATAATGAACGACCTGACCACCGAACAAGCCGAGCATGCTCTGGCCGCGCTGCGCTATCAAACCGCGGCGCGCGATCTTGAACACATCGTGCGCAACATCGCCGCGCGCTACATCGTCCAGCAGGTACCGCTCTCATGGCGCCTGCTCCATGCAATCGAAGCCGAAGCGTTGGCCGATCTCGGGTTTGCCAGCCGGCACGACGCGATCATGCTCGGGCTGTTCCAGCGGCCGTCCGAGTTGCCTTATCCGGAAACGGACGAGGCGGTGGACTTCGGCACATCCACCGCGTTGCCGGCGGTGTTTGCGTTTGCCGTCTCGGCCTATGAAGAGGCGGCACGCCGCGCCGCGCAACCTGCGTCTAAAGGTGCTCCGCTAAAGCACGCGCGGGCGTGGGGCGACTGACTTAGGCGCTGTACTTTCATCGGTTGCCACCTACAATATGCGCAACTAACGGAAAGATAGCGTATGTCACCTCCTCATCTGTCCGACCCGGTCCCGCGCCCTGCACCGTCAACCGATCTCTTCGATCGGGAGCGCGAAGACTGGCGTCGCGATCCGCAAATTGCGTTCGACGCATGGCTTGCCAAGCAGCATTTCAGGCGTTCTTCCGCTGAAGTCTATCAAGCGCAGTGGGGGCTTTTCCTCGACTGGCTTGCGGTTCGTCAAAAGAGTCTGGTCACGGTCGATACGCAAACCATCGCTGAATTCGTGGGCGGGCTTGCGATTCGAAAACCGCAACGCGTGAGGTATTTGCGACTCATTGAACGGGTGCTGGACCACGTGCGCGAAATCGAATCCGCGTCGACCAATCCTGCACGCTTCATTGCTCAGGATGGCGAAGCAGCATGGCGAAATGCACGCGATAACGAGCCGACCGGTTTTCTCAACCATGCCGAACGAACCGCGCTCATTGCCCATCTGTTTTCGCCCTTGCCGGCCTTGTCCGTAGCGCAGCGCCGGAGAGAGCGACGCGATCGTGCATTGATTGCGGTGTTTCTCGGTGGCGGACTTAAGACCAGCGAGGCCGCGACGCTTACGGTTAGTTGCGTGAACGTCGGCTCACCCTGGGTCACGATCGAGTCCGCGAATCCGATGCTGACGCGGCGTACCCGGCTCGCGCCTTTCGCGGCCGCGATTCTCGACGCGTGGCTTGCCGAACGGCGCCTCTCCGAACTGGCCGGCAATCTGGTCTTTCCCGCTTCGCCTTCAGGGCGGCCAATGCACAAGGCCACAATGCTGCGCGCAGTCGACGCGTTGATCGACGCGGCCGGAATTGCCGCGTCGCGAGCCTCACGCGCCAGTCCGCAAACTTTACGCAACACCTTCGCGGCGGACCTGTTCGAGAGCGGGGTTGAGGCAGAACTGGTCGGGCAATGGCTGGGATTTGTACAGGCAGTGTCCGCCAACCGGTTGTATCGGGCGTGGCAAAGGTGGATGGATCAGCAGGATTTGCCGGTCGTCAATGAACCGGATCCAGCTGCCGCGCCATTGCCCGCGCCTAGGCGTGACGGGCGTTTGACGAGAAAAGGGTGATCGGATGAGCCCTGAAAATACTCACCCTTGGGGTCCCGAATTTCCTCACCTTTGGCGATTTAGCGGCTATGACGTCCGCGCCGAGCGGTCATGTCGACGCCGCAATCGAAGCGCGCGATAAAAACCGGCTGACCGCCTCCAGCCTTGATTCACCGGGCCCTGACGAGTGATCGCACTCAGGACACTGCAGTTCGAAGCGGTGATTCACTTGCGATAGCTCGGGCTCACCTTCCTTACATTTTGGGCAGCGCAGCGGTAGCGTGACATGGCCGTCCGCTGCGGTGCCGATCACGGTCAACTCGTCGGTCGTGAGCCTGCCTGCTTCGACCAGCGAACACAGCAGGCTCGCGATCGCCGCGTCGATTCCCTGTTGGCCGCGCAGCATGGCAACTTCTTTCGTCAAAACATCCACTTCGTCCGATTGCTCGCGCAGTTGCGCGTCGAGCCGGTCGCCGCGCGCCTTGGCCGCGGCAATCTGCTGGATAAACTCGAATTCCTTGCGGCTTGCGTCACGCACCCCCGACTGATAGGTGGCGGCCATGCTGCGTAATGAATCGAGTTCGACCAGCATCGGCTTCACACGCCGCTCGGCTTCGGCAACGGCGTCCTTGATCTGTTGCGCATAGTGTTCGGTGCTTTGGCGCAATTCGACATGCAGTGCATCGATCCGGTCGCGCAGCGCCGCGTTGGTCGCCTGTTCGGTTTCGAGGCGTTGACGCAGCGTTTCGTTTTCACCGTCGAGCCGGCGCACCGTTGCCTGCAAGCCTTCCTGGTGAGCGGTCCCATGTGTCGTGGTGCTGGATAGCTCAGTCTCGAGTGCGCGGACGCGCTCCCACGCAGCTTCAGCTCTCAGTTCGCTGCGCTTGATCGCCTCTTCTGAAACGTCGCAGCGAATTTCCGCTTCTCGTGCGCGTTGGTCGGCTGCGGTGACCTGGGCCCGAATTTCCTCGCGCTCGCTGTCAAGGGTCGAGCGGGCATGGACAACGGCTTCTTCAAAGAGTGCGCCCAATAGTTCTCCGGCGCGATCTTCCAGTACTTTCGGGATAGCACCGGCACCGACTTTGACACGCGACACCGTTCTGATGCGTTCCCAGAAATGGTCGATGTCTTTCGGAATGTCGCTTGCGCTGCCAGTTTGGGTCAGGTCGCGAACGGCCGCCATCGACGGGCGAATCCCCAAATCGAAAAAGAGTCGCTTGCAGGCGTGAAGTGACAGTTCTTGCCGCCGTGCCCCGCCAGCCCTCAACGATTCAAGCTCGTCACGGATGGCTTGCCGTTCTTGGTCCAGATTCATATCTACCTCGATGTCGCTCGAATTGGATGAATCATAACAATTTACGTATTATTTGCTACGTATTTGTTTGTGGCGAGTGCTATTTGGCTAGTTGGCGTGTTTTGGGGCGGCCGGTAGGTTCAGAGATTGGGGGAAGCTGAATTTTTCCGTGAAACAAATCGAAGACTAGCCAATAAGCCTTTGTAAATAAAGCGCTTTCATCAGTTTCTTTCTGATCGCGCACTGTTTCACGAACGCGTCATGGTAGCTGGGGGGGTGGGGAGGTCTTGTCCGAAGGACGCGCGGGGAAATTCTAGAGAGTAATAAAAGTAAACACCTTTGAACCCATGTTAAAAACGTTAACGCCATGGCAAACCCTTACCAGGCAGGGGTTCCAGCCCGGTAAGGTGAAGCTTTGCGGGAGAGGTGGTGAGGTCTTGCGGGAGTGTCGAGTGATGAGGTTCGGGAGCCTCGGTGAGCGGGTCCGGGACAGAACGTGAGCGGGTTCAGGAGCCGCCCCAAAAGCGCGGTTTGGCTAAAGGTGAGATTTTGCAGGACCTGAGCGCCCCGGATCGCCCGGCAGCACTTAAAAGTCGGTTCAGAGCGCGGCCGGCCTGAAGGTGAGCGCTTTCGGGACCGCCGTGGACCCCAATTTTTGACCTTATTTTGGTCTCGTAAACCCCATTGGTGAGTCAAGACAGGAGAAAACGCGAACCGAAGGTGAGACTTTCCGGGGCCGAGTCGCCATTTTTGCCTCAATTTTGTGCATTTTGGCGCTTAAGGTGAGCGTTTGCGGGAGCTGAACGGGATTTCGACCGAAATTCTGTCCGCTGCGTCGACGGGGTCGTCAGTCACCCTTGAGGAAAGGTGAGCGAATTCGGGAGGCGTGGATCGAGGCGATGGCCGGCTCGTCAAATTGCCTGTTTTGGGCCAGAGGTGAGGTTTTTCGGGAGTCTTTTTGGACGCTTGCGATCGCTAAGGTGAGGAAATACAGGACCAAAATCGCTGCGATGGGCCGGAAAAGCCCTACGGACGCTGTCAGAGCCGTTCCGATTTTGCGGTTGCTGAATTCCTAAGGTGAGGTTTTTCGGGGCCCTTCGGGTTGCGACTGGAAACGGCAGATTTCACTGAAAAGCTGCTTAAGGTGAGGATATACGGGAGCAGGTACCCATAGCTGGGTTAACAGTGACTCTATAAGTCAATGAAATCATTGAATAATTTTTGTGCGCTGCGCAAAGGTGAGGTTTTTCGGGGGGGCTTTTCCGTGACCCGCGCAGGCCTCTTCCCAGCTCATTGGTGAGGCTTTTCGGGAGTATTTATCGGTGTTTTTTCAGGTCTCCAGGTCCGGAGGCCGCGTCGTTCCGAGCGCTCAGCAGGAGTTAAGGTGAGCTTTTTCGGGGGAGTTTGTCGCGACTCGGATCTCAGTCTTTCGCTAATGAGGTGTTTGTCTGCCGGGTTCGGCAGCCTCTATTCAACTGGACATGTAGCGATTGCCGTGCGTATCTGTGCGGCGAAGGCCATATGGCCGCGATCGACGGGGCGTGGGTTCCGGCGAGCTTCGTTGCGGCACCCACCTGGATATAGCGAGTTCAGCGCGCGTGCCGGGCTCCTCCCCTCCCCTATTCGCCGAAATGAGCCGAAGCGCCTTCGCGCCACAGACTCAGGGCGAGTGCGCCCCGCTCGCAACCTGCGCATGGCCAAAATTCAAGAGAATTTTTTTGAGGTGAGAAGATTCGGGATCGAACAGCTCCCGTTCGCGGCAGGTCAGAAATCGGTCAGTATTTCGGGAGGCCGCGGCCTGTAAGGATGCCCTGAACCTGGCGCGAAACGGGTGAGGTGAGGGTTTTCGGGAGTTGCTCGAGGTGAGTTGCGCTTCGTAAACTCACTTCACCGGGAACGGTGAGACCCACGCTATAGACGTGTATCACCACAGCCGGTATGCTCTCGGCAAATCCCTCCTCGACCAGACGCATGGCCACGAAGCGCGCGAAGAAGACAGATGTAGTCAGCCCGAGCTCGGCCGAATTGCGCAAAGCCGTCGAGGCGATCGCCATCCAGCCCAAGAGCGGCAAGATCACGCTGCTCACCCGCAAGTTGTTCAACGTTCTGCTTGCCGTCGCTCAGCAAGCTGACGAGTCCGGTGACACTTATCGGGCCTTGCTGTCCGACATCGTCGCCAATTCAGCATTCGATTCGAACGACACGGCGCTCGTGAAAGAGCACCTGCGGCGTATGGTGTCGGTGCAGGTCGAATGGAGTACCGGTACGTCCAGCCAGAAACCGGGCCGGAAATGGGGTATCTCCACGCTGATTGCCGACGCGGAAATTCTCGAGGACCCCACCACCCGCCGCGTCTGGGTGGAGTTCTCATTTGCGCCGAAGATCAAGAAGAAGCTGCTCGATCCGGTTCAGTATGCACGGCTGAGTCTGCAGTTCCAAAGCCAGCTGCGCAGTAGCGCGGGTCTCGCACTTTACGAGATTTGCGTTCGCTACCTGACCAACCCGAGCCATCTGACGATGCGCGAATCATGGGAATGGTGGCGCCCTATCCTCTCCGGCACACCGGACACCGAAGCGGGTGACGAGGCGAAGCGCGAATACAAGTACTTCAAGCGAGACTACCTGCGCCCGGCCATCGCCGAAGTGAATGCGGTCACCAACATCTTTGTCGAATTGATCGAGCACCGGGAAGGGCGGCGGGTCGCCGAGATCCAGTTCCGCGTGACCGAGCGCAAGCAGCCCATGCTCGCACTCGACGAACACCCGAATGTGTTCGACAGCACCTTGGTCGACCGGATGGTGAAGATCGGCATTCCGCTGAAAGAAGCGCAAACACTGTATGCCGATAGCGAAGAAAATCGGATTCGCGCGGCTCTGCAGATGACCGAGCAACGCATGCGCAGCACGTCGTTGCCCGCTGTGCGTAGCGCACCGGCTCTGTTCAAGGATGCGTTGAAGAAGGGCTATGCGCCGCCGGTCGAGGCGCTGCCGTCCGGTAGCGGTGGCAAAGCCGCGGTGGCCGCGCCGGCGGACGACCTGAAAGCGCGTCTGCTTGGCGAGTATTCGGCGGTTCGCCGCAAGGAAGCGCGCGAGCTTTACGACGAGCAAGGTGAGTCCGAGCGGGAGATTGCGCGGAAGTCGTTTGAGGAAGACGAGTTGCCGGATCTCGGCACGCATATGCGGGACGACTGGCGTCGTCGTGGACTGGACTCGAAGATCGTCGAAACGGCGTTCTTCGATTGGCTGGCTCGCAAAACCTGGGGCGAACCCACCGATGGCGATCTGCTCGCCTTCACGCTGAGCCAGTCGCGCGCAGCGTAATCATCAAGATTGCATCAAGAAAAACGGCGGCCACTTTCGTGCGCCGCCGTATTTTTTCCTGCTGATACTGTCCTTCTGCTACTTCCCCGCAGTTACTTCAGCATCTTTTCAATCTGACGAAGAATGTCGTCACGCTTTTCACGCGTGAGACCCTTCAGACGCAGTTCAATTCGATCGTCCCCATACGATTTCAGATCGCCTACCGCGACACCGCCGAGCTTGATTTCCAGACGCTGCGCATAGCGCTGCCGACCCGCCGGCTTGGTGCTTTCCTGCGCGCTTGCCCTGCCCTTCACGATGTCCGCGACTTGTCGCGTGCTCAGGTCGTCTGAGAGGATTTTGTTGATCAGACGCAGCGTAGCGTCGGCGCCGCGGGCAGTGTGATATCGGCCCACCTGATACGCCATGTTCGAACCAAAGCGGTCAGGCCTTGCGACCATCTCATGCATTATCACCTCGGGCAGCTTTGCGATCGACAGGGCGACCGCGACGGTCGACTCGTCCAATCCAAGATGTTCGGCGAGCTCCTTCTGGCTCTGGAAATGCCGATCGTCGAGAAAGCGTTTCCAGACGACGGCGTTGTCGAACACCGTCTGCGAATCGCGCTGGACGTTGAGGTCGTAGCCGAGCTTGTAGCTTTGGATGCCGATCGGCAGATCGATAACGATCGCCTTCACCGATTCCTTGTTCGCTTCCTTAAGCGCCCGTACACGCCGGCCGCCGTCGCTGACAAAGTAGGTGCCGGGATTGTCGTAATCGGGAATGACGTGAATCGCCTGCTGCTGCCCCTGCTTCGCCAGATTGACGGCAAGCTCGGCAATCGACGACTTCAGATAGAAGTGGCGCGGATTGAACGGGCTCGGCTTGATCGTTTTGAGCGCGAGCTCGATGACCTGGCCTGGACGGTAAGTATGCTCGATTCGCCACGCACGGTAGGCCGCCGACTCATTGGCGATATCGACCGCTTCGACTTCCGCGATGTCCTGCGACATAACCGACTGGATGGGGCGGCTCGGCGCATCGCCAGTCGTGGCGCCATTCTTGACCAAACCGTCGATCGCATTCAGGCGGTCGAGGGCGGTTCGCTTTTCGCTGCTGGTCGTATCAGGACGTGCTTGAAAGCCTTTGGCGAATTGGGAGGGTTTCATTCAGGGTCCTTTATGCGCATAAATTCAGGGGAGCAAGGCTGCGATCTCGTTGGCGCACGCCCGTACTTCGATGGCGGCGAGCTTGGCGCCGCGATCGTTCATCTGAAGCACTGTTTGCCCTAACGCCATTGCCTGCTTATAGGCTTCGCGCGTCGGGATCTGGGTCTTGAGCAGTGGGAAGCCTAGCTCTTCCAACGCGCGCTTCAGTTCGCGCGTCAACATCCGCTTCTCTTCGGTCTTATTCAGTAGAAAGACTGCGCGCAGGTCCTCGTTCATGACCTGGGCTTGCTGCACGAGCTTTACCAATCCAACGCTCGACCAATAGTCGGCGGGCGACGACGACGTTGGCATGATCGCGACGCTCGCCGCGAGTAACACGACGCCGGACACTTTCTCGGTGATGGAGGGGGGGCAGTCGACGACGATGATGTCGTAGTCCGCCACGAACTTCTTGATCTCGCGATGGATCTGGCTGCCGGCTTCGGAGAGATTGACGACCGGAAAGGGGATGCCGGTTTCGCCGTCTGATGATGCACTGGCCCAGTGGACCAGTGTGTTTTGACCATCTGCGTCTACAACGAGGACGCGCTTGCCTTTCTCATGGAACGCAGCGCCGAGGTGCATCGCGATTGTGCTCTTCCCGACCCCACCCTTCTGCTGAGTTACCGCGATGATTTCTGCTGCCAATCTTCACCTCCTCTTTTTAGACGCAGATGGATTTTACCTGGATGAATTCGCATTTCAATCGTTTTTGTGTAAACGCGAGACGAAATAGCGATTTGAGATAGGTTTATGCGCATAAAGGCGGTGACGGGGCGCAGCTAACGCGTAGCGGCGTCGATGCGCTTATCGGTGGGAATAGGTTTGGCGGCGCCTGGGAAATATCAGGCGCTATGAGATGGCGAACGGAGTGACGCGCTACGCGACTCAGCTCGATGTGGAGTTGCGCTATCGGATGTAGCGGGGAGCGTCAGTCATCTTGGATTCAGTGCTGCGCCGAGCGTCCCTTTTGCATGGCCCGGCTATTGGCGGCAACGAGGCGTATGCGGATCGCGCTCGTGCCCGCGAGTCGTTTGGTGTCGATGGTCTTTATGCGCATAAACCGAACGACACCACATCACCAACAGGCAAAGTCTCTTTCCCAACCAAACGAAACCCGATCGTCCCACCCCGCCTCGCCCAGCGACCTCACCACCCGATACCCGCCACCCGCTAAAATCCCCACAAAAACCTCCCTGCAACCCAATGCCAACAACGCCTACCAAACAACCATGATCACCATCTACCACAACCCCCGCTGTTCAAAATCGCGAGCCACGTGCGACCTGATTGCTAGCACCTACAACAGCGCAAACGAAGCAACCGAAATTGTTGAGTACCTGAAGCAGCCGCTCACGGTCGCGCAGTTAAAGCAACTCAACGCGCAGCTAGGCTGCACAGTCCGCGAGATGATCCGCGACACCGAAGCCGAATACAAAGCACTCGAACTCTCCGACGCTACGTTGACTGACGCTCAGTTATACGAAGCATTGGCAAAGCACCCCCATCCTCCTGCAACGACCGATCGTCGTGCGAAACGGGCGGGCCGTGATTGGCCGCCCGCCGGAAAATGTCGAAGCGCTATTCGCCTAGGCGTCGAAACATCACGGCCTAAGTAACCTAGGCCTTGGCAGGCAATGCAGCGTCCTTCGTCACGATCTTTGTCGGGATGATGCGCAGTTCGCTGAACGTGTCGGCAATACGTTGTTGTTCTGCAAGTACGTTCGCGTCGACGGGTTTGTAGATGTGCGCGTAGTGCCGCAAACCCGCTTCGATCACGCCTGCGTCGAGCCCTTGAATCGGCGCGAGCTGGGCGGCTGCTTCGCTGTAGTGGCCACGTACCCACGCCCCCTCTTTACCCACCTCGTCCATCATGATCGCGAGCACGTCACCGTTTTGCTGCGCAAACGGCCGCGCGCTCAGGAAGAATTGATGGTGACTCACGATACCTTCGGCGTCGGCAAGCAGGCGGGCATTCGACTGGCGTTTTGCCGCCTCGAGAAACGGATCCCAGATCGCCCATGCGTCGATCGCACCGCGTTCGAAGGCCGCACGCGCATCGGCGGGCGGCAGAAAAACAGGGTGGACATCGTTGTACTTCACGCCGCTCTTCTGCAATGCGGCGACCAGAAACCAGTGAACGTCCGAACCCTTGTTGAGCGCGATCTTTTTGCCCTTCAGATCGGCCAGCGTTTTGATCGGCGCGTCCTGATGCACGAGGATGCCTTCGGCATGCGGCGTCGGGATCTCATAAGCCGTGTAGACGAAGTTCGCGCCGGCCGCTTGCGCGAACACTGGCGGCGCCTCGCCGACATAACCGAAGTCGATCGCGCCGATATTCAATCCTTCGAGCAACTGCGGCCCGGCGGGAAACTCAGTCCACTTAACCGTGATGCCAAGCGGAGCGAGTCGCTTTTCGAGCGTGCCGTGCGCCTTTAGCAACACGAGCGTACTGGCCGCTTTCTGATAACCGATGCGAAATTCCTTCGCGTGCGTGTCCGCGGCGAAGACTGATGTGGAGACAATGGGCAAGGCCGCGGCGGCCAGCGATGCGCCCATACCGGCGATAAACGCGCGGCGCTTGAGCAGCGGATGACGGGACATAAAAGTGCTCGTTAAAAAGACGGACGCAAAACGGACCGATTGGCTCTGACGATAATTCGTCTGCAAGCCTGGACGAACCGATAAATTCGCATAAGCAAATCACGCTGGAAGGCATGGGACACATCAGCGGTCCCTGTCTGCGTGCCTGGCCGCGTCAAGTCGGCGCGCCCCGCTACGATCCGTCATCCGCGCGCAGTCGCGGCTGCGTCAATCAAAAAAAAGGACATCGTGCATCTGACGACAACACTCGCGCCGTGGTCATCCCACGACACTCAACTAATCTTGTCGTGCGTGCTCGGGCTCGCACTGATCATCGTTTTCATTAGCGTGCTGAAGCTCGCGCCGTTTCTGTCGATTCTGGTCGGCACGTTCGCGGCGGGCTTTTCGGCCGGTCTGCCGCTGGAAGCGGTGGCCAGCGCATTCAGCAAAGGCGCGGGTGCGTTGCTCGGGGACGTCGGCATCATCATCGCGCTTGGGGCGATGCTCGGTGCGCTGATGGCGGAATCAGGCGCGGCCGATCGGCTCGTCTCGACCATCCTCAAACATTCCACGCCACGCACGCTGCCGTGGATGATGGCGCTGGTGGCGATCATCGTCGGCTTGCCGCTTTTCTTTGAAGTCGGTCTGGTGATGATGGTGCCGATCATCTTCGTGATGGCGCGCCGCTCGCAGCAGCCGATCCTGCGTATTGCGATTCCCGCGCTCGCCGGCATGACCACGCTGCACGCACTGCTGCCGCCGCATCCGGGTCCGCTGATCGCGGTGAGCGCGTTGCATGCCGATCTCGGGCTGACGCTCGGTCTTGGCCTGATCGTCGCGATTCCGGCGGTCATTCTCGCTGGCCCGGTCTACGGCATCTGGTTGTCGAAACGGATGCACGTGGTCGAGCCGGAAGAAATGGGCAATCTGTTCACCGCGCATCAAAACACCGGCGAGCCGCCGAGTTTTGCGATCTCGCTCATCACGATCCTGTTGCCGGTCGTGCTGATGCTGGGCCGCACAGTTGCCAAACTTCTGCTTCATCCCGAGACCTTCCTGTTCAACGCACTCAATTTTCTGGGTGAGCCGTTGGTCGCGCTCGGCCTCACCGTGCTGTTCGCGGTGGTGGCGCTAGGCTGGTCGCGTGGCATGGCGCGCGACCGGGTCAGCGGCATTCTGCGCAAGAGCTTGCCGCCGATCGCCGCGCTGCTGCTCATCGGCGCAGGCGGTGGCCTCAAGCAGGCGCTCGTAGTGGCCGGTATCAGCACGACGATCGGCAAGATCGCCATTGGCGCGCACATGCCGCTGATTCTGCTGGCGTGGCTGATCGCCGTCGCGCTGCGGCAGGCCACCGGTTCCGCGACAGTTGCGACCACCACGACCGCCGGTATCGTCGCGCCGGTCGTCGCGGGCCTCAGCACGACGCACAATTCGCTGTTGGCGCTCGCGATCGGCGCCGGTTCCGTGTTCTTTTGCCACGTGAACGATGCGGGCTTCTGGATGGTGCGTGAATACTTCGGGCTGCAATTGAAGCAGACGGTGATGGTCTGGTCGGTGCTGCAGACGATCGCATCCGTCGTCGGCCTCGTATTGACGTTCGCGTTGTGGACCATGTTGACCTGAGCCCGGCATAGGGATCGCAAACGGTGGCAGGAATTGACGCTCGGCTGTCAATTCCGCACGGCCCTGTCCGCTTACACTGCTTCGGCATAGGCGAGGTGCAGTCCCGCCCCTCGCTCCCCTGTCCACGCGGAGCCACCATGCTTGAACTGAGACCGTCCTGCGAAGGATGCGGCAAATCACTGCCGCCGAACGCGCCCGACGCAATGATCTGCACGTACGAATGCACCTTCTGCGAAGTGTGTGCGCTCAGCGCGTTGCGCAATGTGTGTCCCAACTGCGGCGGCAATTTCCAGCATCGGCCGATCCGCACTCGTGCGCAGTTGGCCAAACATCCGGCTCGCGCCGAAGCGCATCCCGTCTCCATCGATGAAGCGTCGCACGCCAGCTTCTTCGAGCGCTACCGGAACACGCCGCCCGGCGAGCGCTAAACAAGCCACGAGCTGAGGGTGGCGTTCAATACGCCGCTCTCAGCTGCAGCCCACGAGGGCACCCCTCGACGGCACCGTTCAAGCCCAGACGCCACTTCAATCGTCGCTGCCGTCCGCTTCCGGCGACGCAATCCCGCTCACCGTACGCGCCGCCACGCGCAGCAGGCGAATCTGTTTGCGGTAGTTGCGGCAGCCGCTGCAAGTCGGCAGATGCAGCCGGATCGCGACCCATTCACCGATCGTCAAAGGGCGGTCGAGCGCGTCCGACAACAGGCGCGTGATGTTCTTACACTTCCCCATTCGCATCCTCTCTGGATAGGCCCTTTTCGCTCAGGCAAGTGCGCAAGCGCAGCCGCGCGCGGTAGATCAGCACGCTGCAGTGATTGGCGGTCATCTGCAGTTCGGCGCAGATCGCTTCGGTTTCGAGATCGAGGAATTCGCGCATCATGAACACGCGCCCGATGTGCTCGGGCAGGTGTTCCAGACACATCTCGAACAAGGTCCAGAATTGCTGCTGACGCAGCGCGGTTTCCGGCGTCGGCCAAGGTTGCGGCTTGGCCTCGCGCGACCAGTGGCCGTTGTCCTTGAAGAGCTCGCGATCGAGCAGCGCTTCGCCGTCGATTTCGGATTCGAGCGCCGACAGGTTCACCGTGCGCTGCCGGGCGCGCAAGGTGTCGACCAGCTTGTGCCGCAGGATGCCGAACACCCACGTCTTGTGCTCCGATTGCGCGGCAAACCGGTCGGCTTGCGTCCAGGCGGCGGCCAAGGCTTCCTGGACGGCGTCTTCGGCGGCAGCGGCATCGCGTAGTTGCAAACGGGCGAAGCGCAACAGGTCGCGCCGCAGTTGCGTCAGATAGACGGGATCGTCGAGCGCCGGCCCGCTTACTTGCGCCATGGCACGCTCCGTCGCCGCGCTCGCGGTTGCCGCACGTTTTCTTCTGAATCGTTGTGGTTCATAGGCGGGTGGGTCTGCTCGCGCAGTTCTTGGATGTGTGCGCCATTCTCCCGCACGTTCCAGCGCAAGCGAATCGGTATTGAACATGTGCCCGCCAGCAAGTGATGACCTGATCACCTTAGTCGTGCCGCAACGGGCTTTATGACAGCGAAAAACATTATTGCGCAAAATGAAATCAATGCTGCGGTGGTGAGCGCTTAACCATAAGCGCATGGGCAAGACGTGCCGTTAGGCACGTCTCAAACCTGCCCCAAATACACCCGCGGATTATTTCACTACTTGAAAAAATGTCTTCTCGTCTTCGGTATTTTTATGCGGGCACTGAATCGCTATTCTTCAGTCCATCGATCGCACCAGATCGCAAACGAAATGCTGAAGAGGAGTCGCACCATGAAACGCATTCTTACCGCTCTGATCGCTTCCGTCGCCCTGTTTGCTGCTGCTTCGGGCGCAGCTGAGGCGGCTGCACCGGCCCAATGCAACGGCCCGGCATCGTACTGCAACGTGTTCTTCGGCAACTAATCGTTTGGTGGACGCAGCCGGATCCCTGTCCAGCGCGAGTCTGCTGAGGAGACAGGTTCTCGAAAGTCAAAAAAGGGCGCCGAAAACGGCGCCCTTTTTGCATTTAAACCAGCACGTTTGACGCGCGTGTAGGGCATCGGCAGAAGATGGCCGCAGGCCCACTCCGTCGGCATGCGAGCGTCATGACACAGAAAGCGGTACACAATACGCGACACGCCGAAGCAACACCCGCGCCCGGCGCGCAAATGCGCCTAATGCTCGCTCTTCTAACGTGTTACAGTGGGTCAACAGCTTGCAGTTCTCCTGCGCGTCTCACGCAGTCCCTCAGGCATCCGCCTCTCATCACAGTGCCCTGAATCGAACGGGGTCCTTTCCTTCTACTTCGCTTCGCGGTGTCGTCGGCGTGGCCAGACAGAAGCGGCCGCTCTTTACGCGCATTGTCGATCAACACCGTGTTTCGCTGAAACGCCGCGACTCGCCCGGCGTCACGCCGCACTTACGGCGACACGTTGCATGCGAGATCCTTCACCGGAGACGAGCACCATGAGCAATACGATCAGAAGCTACCGGGGCCTGGAGATTTATCCGCTGGTTTATCCGCACCAGCCGCGCTCTCCCGATGGCGCCCGCCACTACGATGCGGGCTTCGACGCCGCCGTGCGAATCTGCCGGCGCGGCACCGACGACACCTTGACCAGCAGCCGCGTATTTCGCGTGCCGAGCCGTTCTCCGTTTGGCGCGGCCGGCGACGCGCGCATTGCATCAGCGAGTTACGCGGAACGGGTGATCGACGGCATGGTTGCCGGCCAGTCGATCGCCGGGCTTTGATATGGGCGCACCAATGGCAAGTCACGTTTCCAGGCGCTCGCAGGGCGCGAATTCCACGCCGCTAACTGGCCGCGCTAACTATCAGGTCGCCGCATCGTCGCGCCGGACCTCCAGCGGGACGGTGCCGACGCTGAAAGTGATCCGGTTGAGCGACGAGCGCGTGATCTATCCCTTTCAGGGCCACGCGGACATGCCGTTTTTTGAAAATGCCGAGGCGGCTCAACTGTTTGCCGAGACGTATGGCTGGCAGCTTGTGGATGGCGACATCGCTGTCCCGGAATGACAGCGAACCAGGTTCATTTGCCTCAAATCGTCCTAAGCCGAAAGCATGCTTGATTGACAAGGCAAAAGTACTAGTTATCCACAAGGTTATTCAGTAAATCTGTGGATAACTTTGGGTGCCGCCGGGTTATCCCCCGGTAGCAGTGTCGAGGTCGGGTCCTGCGTAGCCAGAAGTGGCCCTTTTTATACTCGCCGCAGCCATCCCGTGCGGCTTTTGCCTATGATGGACAGTTCGTACCCTTTTGCGCGTCAAGCGCCTCACCTTAAGGAAGCGAACGTGGCCTATCACATCGCGGTCGTTGTCGGCAGCCTGCGCCGCGCGTCGTTCAACCGCCAGTTGGCGCAAGCCGTGATTTCACTCGCGCCCGCGGAAGCGCCGCCTTTGCCACGATCTCACGGCACGCCGGCGCTGCCACTGCGTCCGCCTATACGTGGTGGTCGTGGTGATGCCCCGTCACCCTTTCCCAGCCATGACGCACGGCGAGCTTGAAGCGCTCCCACGTGCTGTCCGGCGAGGTGGTTTCCCAGTGACGCCGGGCTTCCGGTTCGACGTCGTCCCACTGCTTGTCGCGATAACGCGCGTCCTGACCGATCTCCGCGCCGTAGCGGTAGGCCGGCACGTAATCTTCGTAGCGCGCGTTCTCGGCAGCGTATTGCTCGTCGTAGTGCGTGCGGAAATCCTCTTCGTATTCCAGATACTCGTTCGGAATCTGGTCGCCTGAACCCGCGGTCGGCTGCCGCGTTTCGGGGACGACTTCCGACGGCTGCAAGATCGCACCCGAGCCCGGCATCGAAGCGGCAGCGATCGCGGTACGTCCCGCATCGCCGACCAGCGGGTTGGTGACGGGCTCGTTGAGCGGGTCGCGCATCGGCCGCTCAGCCGGCGGCGGCGGGACGAACGGCTCGGCGTCGGTGCCCATGAGCGGCGGCGGATAGCCTGGATCAGCCGGCGTTGCAGGCCGCGTGGTCGAACCCGGCGTCGCCTCGCGGGGCGTCCCTACGCCGGGCGTGGTCACGCTCGATGTATGCGGCGTGCCGAGCGTCACTGCGCCGATGCCGAGTTCGTCGAGTATCGAATGATCGCGGCTCGATTCCCGCGCCGTGTCCCAACCGGGCGAGCGTTCGCCGATGTCGGTCGCGCCCAGTCTCTTCAAGGTATTGCGAGCGAGTTCCGCGTGCGATTCGCTCGCCGCGTTCACGCAGACCAGCACGGCGCCGCGGCGCACGGCTTCGGCGTAGCGGGCCGTCTCCGCCGCGCGGGGGCCGGTCGCAAACAGACTCGAGAGAAAGCGCTCGATATTGGCGAGCACGCCGGCACTGGCAACCTCGTCAGTTGCGGAGCCGACGGAGGGTTCTGGATTCGCCTGCAACTCGATCGTTTCGCGTGCAAAACCGGTCTGCACAAGCGTGTCGCGCGCGGCTTCCGCTTGAGAATAGGTGTCGAATAAACCAATCACAGTGTGTCGCATGGCTGTCTCCCGACGGTTCTAGGTGGAACAGACGGCGCAAGAGCGCGTCGGCCTCCTCCCTGAAAACACCGCAACGATCATGCCGGGCCCGGCACGATATGCCTTCACGCCCGCTGCTGGCCGTCTGCGCCGATCGGGTTCCGTAGAAGCCGCGGCATACCGCTGCTGCGCTTTTACAACCGCCGGTAATTGGCGGCGATGCTGACAAGGCAGGCTTTAGCCGGCCGGATGCGCGGCCGCAGCCGGATCGGCGCCCGTATGCGCCAGATCGCGCTGGATGGCTTGCAGGAGCGTTTCCAGCAACGCGATATCAAAAGGTTTAGACAGCACCCGCACGTCCACGTGCCGCGCACGGTCGAGTTCTTCCGCGTAGCCGGTGACCAGAATGACCGGCAACCTGGTGTCGAAAGCCAGTACGGCTTCGGCCAGGTCGATGCCGTTCATCGTGCCGGGCATGTGGATGTCCGACAGCACCAGATCGAACGGCAGCGGCTCGCCGGTGCGCGCTTGCCTCGCGTGGGCGTCGTCGAACAGGCGCAGCGCGGTATCGGCGTTGAACACGCACGTGACCTGGTGGCCCATCATCTGCAACAGGGCTTCCGTGCCGGCGGCGACTTCATCGTTGTCCTCGACCAGCAGGATGCGCAAGCCGTGCGGCGCGCCGCTTTCCTCGACGCCCGGCTCCGCCGGCAATTCGGCCTCGGGCGCGCCCGTGGCACGCGGCAGATAGAGTCGCACCGAGGTGCCTGCGCCGATTGCGCTGTCGATCGCGGCGAGCCCGCCGGAGCGTTCGCAGAAAGCGAAAACTTGCGGCAGCCCGAGACCCGTGCCCATGCCTTTGGGCTTCGTCGTGAAAAGCGGTTCGAAGGCACGCGCGAGCACGTCAGGCGGCATGCCGCCGCCGGTGTCTTCAAGCGACAGTTGCACGAAGTCGCCGGTCAGCGGAAAGCCTTCCTCGCGGCGGAAGTTGATATTGGCGGCTCGAACCGTGAAGCGGCCGCCGTTGGGCATGGCGTCGCGCGCGTTCACGGCGACGTTGATCAGCGACAGTTCGAGCTCGGCGACGTCGACACGCATGGGCCAGATATCGACGCCGATGTCCATCACCAGCGAAATCTTCGCGCCGAGCGACGCGCGCAGCAGTTCGCGGCATGCCGGCAACCAGCGCTCGAGCGCGAGCGTCTCGTTGCGCAACGGTTGCTTGCGCGCGACGCCGAGCAATTGCCGGGTGAGTGACTGGCCGCTCTTGAGCGCCCGCTCCATCGCCGACAACTCGCGGTCGAGCCCCGGCGTGCCGCGCCGCCGGGCGATCTGCACGTTGGCCGAGACGATCATAAGCAGGTTGTTGAAATCGTGCGCCACGCTGCCGACCAGATTGCCGAGTGCCTCCATCTTGCGCGACTGGCGATACGCGGATTCGATCGAGCGGCGCATCGAGGCCTCGGCCTGCCAGCGCTCCCACGCTTCCTCTTCGGCGCCAAGGCGGCGCAGCGACAGCCAGATCACGCACCACAGTACGATGGAAGGCGTGAACATCGACAGGATCAGCACGCTTAGATGCCGGTACCACGCGGCCCAGATCGCCGAGGTGCGATAGCCGCACGACACGTACACCGGATAGGCGCCGATGCGCCGGAATGCGAGGATCACATTGTCGCCGTCGATGTCGGAATGCATCCGTACGACGCCGGCTCGCCGCCCTTGTGTCAGCGCTTCGGCCAGCGGCGAAGTCGGCGCCATGAGCACAGGCTCGCGCGGGCGGCGCGGATAGTGCGCAAGGATCGCGCCGTCGGTGCGCAGCAGGCTCATGGTCATCGGCGTGCTGTCGCTGCCGCCGAGCAATTCCCGGTAGAACGCGTCGAAATAGCTGGGCCGCAGTGCCACCGAGACGACCCCGGCAAACGAGCCGTCGGCGGCGAGGCGCTCCATGCCCATGTTGAACACCTGCTCGCCCACGACATGTCCCGCCATCACCTTTGAAACATGCTCGAGGCCCTTGCCGTCGCGAATGCCGATGAAATCGTCGCGATCGGAAATCGACAACACCGGCGCGGGATAGAAACGGCTGGTGGCGAGCAGATCGCCCTCACGGCCGAAAATCGAGACGGCCGCGACCTGAGGGTAACCGCCGCCCATGGTGCGCAGCTTCTCGTGAATCTCGCCTTCTTTGGCGCGAATGCCGTTGTCGTCCAGACCTTGCGTCAGATCGACGATGCGCGCGTCCAGCGTCTCGTTCATGTCGAACACTTTCAGTGCGTGTTCTTCCGCCACGCGCACGGTGCGCAGCGTCACGTCGGTCGCGTCGGCCATGCGCGCGCGCAGGTCGCTGAACGCCATCGCCGCGATGTACACGCACGGCAGCACGATGGCTGCGATCAACAGCGCGATCAGCGTGATGCGCCGGATGTGGAAATTCTGTTCCGGCACGGCTGGGAAGCGCGCCTCGTCCTGGCGGCTAGCGGGAAGGCGGCTCGCTTCGGGCGGGTCGAACCGTTCTGATGTCATGGTCGATAACGCTAAGGTCGTTCGGGACGAAAGGGCCGGAAGCCGGGTTCATGCAAAAAGCATAGACGTGTAGCGGCGATACTCGTTACTGTGACAAATGGTCGGCTCCTGATTTGTCTGCCGTTTGAATCAGTGACAAATCGAGAAGCGCAAACGTACACAAAAGTATAAATGTAAAAGAAATCCTTCCGGATCTACCAAAATATTTTCAAAAATAGTGCTTAATGGGAAAATCTATTTAACCAATGCGAGATTGACGTATTGCCTTTCCGCCGTTTTGCTTCGAAAATCGACACCATCATAAATAATGTGTCCGCTATGTTCGGATGCATTTGCCGCGAGGGCCGCCAGACAACGCGCACAACGCGTGACGGCAGGCGTTCGCGGAAACACGCGCGGCAAGGGGACCAGCCCGATCCATGAAGCCGCGCGGATTCATCTACGGGGTAGGCTTCGAACATGCCGGTCATCGCCGTCGTCCACCGTGCTCGCACGCATCCATGCGCGCCCACGGGATCCGTCAAAAGCGCATCGCTGCGCGCTCTCCCCGCTCGTTTGCCTCGTTTGCAAGCTACATTCTCGCAAGCTTCTGCCCGCTTTACTGCTGGTCGACAGACCGCGCGCTAAAGAAACCGACTCTACCCGCCGTTAACGCGCAAGAGCTAATTTCGCTTACCGACCTGCCCATGTCTTTGCCTATTGTGATCGCCGATGATTCGTTGCTTGCCCGCAAGGTGCTCACCAAGGCATTGCCGCCGGACTGGGATGTCGACGTGTCCTACGCGACGAACGGGCGCGAAGCGCTCGGCCTGTATCGCGAAGGCAAAGCGTCGGTGATGTTCCTCGACCTGACGATGCCGGACATGACCGGCTATCAGGTGCTGGAAGCCTTGCAGCATGAGGACCTGAACACCTTCGTCATCGTCGTCTCTGCCGATGTTCAGCCGATGGCCCAGGCGCGCGTGCGCACGCTCGGCGCTGCCGCATTCATCGCCAAGCCCGTGACGCCCGAGGCGGTACTGCCCATCCTCAAGGAGTACGGGTTGTATGTCTGAGCCAGTCCTCAACGAAGACCGGCGCGACGCGCTACAGGAGGTCGCCAATCTGGCGATGGGCCAGGCTGCGACGCGTCTCGCGCGTCTGCTCGATGCGTTCATCGAATTGTCGGTGCCGCGCGTGAAGGTGGTGGCGGTGAGCGAGGCGGCACAGGCGCTGCGCGAGATGACCGGGATCGAGGACACGGTGAGCGCAGTGCGCCAGGGTTTTCGCTCCGACATCAAGGGCGAAGCGCTGGTGATCTGCCGCAGCGACAGCATCGACCAGTTGTGTGCGCTCGTGAGCGATCCGTATTCGCGCTCGAGCTACGAGGCGGTGAGCCAGAATGAACTCGTGTTCGACGTCGCGAACGTGCTGACGGGCGCGTGTGTCTCGTGCATTCTCGACCAGCTCGGCCGCACGCCCGTCTTCTCCGCGCCGGGCCTGCTCGGCGAAGCGATGACGCTCGACGAAGTGTTCCAGCCCGGCTTGCTGCAATGGGAAGTCGCGCTGCTGGTCGAAGTCAATTTCGCGCTCGAGGACCAGAGCTTTCGCGCGCACCTCGTGATGCTAATGGCCGAAGAGTCGATTCGCCATATGAACGAGGCGCTCGACGAACTGTTGTCCAGCCTATGAACGTGCCCGTGGACTCATTGAGCGATCTGGTTGTCGAACGTGTCGGTTTCGGCATCTTCGTGCTCGATCGCAATATGAAGGTGCTCATGTGGAATCGCTTCATGCAGGATCACAGCGGCTTGTCGCCGGAACAGATTGTCGGCAAATCGCTCTTCACGCATTTTCCGGAACTGCCGCGCGTGTGGCTGTCGCGCAAGATCGAAAGCGTGTTTCAGCTCGGCAGTTTCGCGTTCAGTTCGTGGGAGCAGCGCCCGTATCTCTTCAAGTTCGATCATGACCGGCCGATTACCGGCGGCGTCGATTTCATGCAGCAGGACTGCACGTTCATGCCGCTCATGCGCGATCGCGAAGTGGTGGCCGTGTGCGTGACCATCTCCGACGTCACGCATGTCAGCATCGTGCAGCGCGAGCGTGAAGAGGCGGTTGCCAAGCTGCAGGAATACGCGGACCGCGACGGTTTGACGGGCATCGCCAACCGGCGGTACTTCGAAGCGCGCCTGCGCGACGAGTACACGCGCTGGCAGCGCTACGGCGGCGAGATGTCCGTGCTGCTGTTCGATCTCGATCACTTCAAGAAAATCAACGACCAGTTCGGCCACGGCGTCGGCGATACGGTGCTGCGCGTGATGGCGCAGCGGGTCGCCGAGGTGGTGCGGGCGCAAGATACCTTCGGGCGCTTCGGTGGAGAGGAGTTTGCCTTGCTGTTGCCGTGCACGCCGCTCGAAGACGCCATGCGGGTCGCGGAAAAGATCCGCTGCACGATCGCCGATACGCCGGTCGAAGTGCAGGGCACGAGCGTGCCGGTGACGGCGAGCGTAGGCGGTGCGGCGGCGCGCGTGGGCGTGCCGGCGTACGACGTGCTCATCAACGAAGCCGACGCTGCGTTGTATAGCGCGAAGCGGCAGGGACGCAACCGCTCGGTGGCTTTTACCTGAATGCGGCTCGCCGAGGCCCTCCTTCCGGCCCCTTATTCACCCCCAAAACTGCGTCATCTCACAAACGTTGTTATACTTTTCGCCGTTTCCGGCATCCCAGCCGGGTGTTTCGCGCGTGTCCGCGCGCGCGGGCCGCTTGCCCTGCGGGTAAGCATTAAAACTTCTTGAACGCCTTTCAGCGGGCGCCTCCAGCGGAGATCGTCTTGGCTGTTTCCAATCTTGTCGTGGACGATACAGAAATCGACGCCGCTGCCGCCACGTCCGGCAGCTCGTTTTATCTCGCCATGCGCATCCTGCCGGCTGCGCAGCGCGACGCGATGTATCAGGTCTACGCCTTCTGCCGCGCCGTCGACGATATCGCCGACAGCGACATGCCGCGCGCCGAACGCGCTGCCGCGCTCGAGAGCTGGCGCGCCGACATCGACGCGTGCTACGCCGGCGCACCGCGCGCTTCCTTGCGCGCGCTGACGCGGCACATTCATACGTTTCACCTGCAACGCGAAGATTTTCACGCGATGATCGACGGCATGGCGATGGACGCCGCCGCCGACATCTGCGCGCCCGACGAAGGCACGCTCGACCTGTACTGCGACCGGGTCGCCAGTGCGGCGGGCCGCCTATCGGTGAGGATATTCGGGATGCAGGAAGAGTCGGGCCGGCTGCTGGCGCACCATCTGGGCCGCGCGCTGCAACTGACCAACATCCTGCGCGATATCGACGAAGACGCCGGTATCAACCGCTGCTACCTGCCGCACGAATTGCTCGCGCGCGAAGGCATCGCCGTGACGAACCCGACGCAGATCGCCGACGATCCGTCGCTGCCGCGCGTCTGCGCCACGCTCGCCGAGCGGGCCAAGGAACACTTCGCCGCCTCCGACGCGATCATGGACCGCGAGCAGCGCAACCACGTGCGGGCACCGCGCATCATGTCGGGCGTCTATCGCGTGCTGCTCGAACGCACGCTCGATCGCGGTTTCGACATTCCGCGGACGAAGGTCAGCAAGCCGAAACTGCGCCTGCTGTGGATCGTCGCGCGTTACGCGCTCTTCTGAGCTGATGCCGAAGCTCATCCATGTGATCGGCGCCGGCCTCGCCGGCCTGGCCGCGGCAGTGCAATTGCAGCGCCGCGGCGCACAAGTCGTGCTGCATGAAGCGGGGCCCCAGGCGGGTGGCCGTTGCCGTTCGTATTACGACCCCAAGCTGGGCGCGACCATCGACAGCGGCAATCACATGGTGCTGTCGGGCAATTTCGCCACGCTCAACTATTTGCGCGCGATCGGCGCCGCCGACGAGCTGGCCGGTCCGGCCCAGCCCGAGTATCCGTTCGTGGATCTGGCGACGCGGGCGCGCTGGACCGTGCGCATGTCGCCGGGCCGTCTGCCTTGGTGGATCTTCGATGCGAACGCGCGCGTGCCGAATACCGGCCCAAGCGACTATCTGGCGCTCGGGCCGCTGCTGTTCGCCAAGCCCGGGCGCAGTGTGGCGCAGACCATGCGCTGCAATGGCCCGTTGTGGGACCGCCTGTTGCGGCCGCTGTTTCTCGCAATGCTCAATGTCGAGCCGCGTGAAGCGTCGGCGGAGCTGACGAGCGTGATGGTCAGAGAGACGCTGGTCGCCGGCGGTCTGGCGTGCCGGCCTCTGGTGGCGAAGAACGGTCTGGGCAGCGCCTTTGTCGACCCGGCGCTACGTCTGTTACAGCATGGCGGCGCGGCAATCCGGCTCGAGTCGCGGCTGAAGGACATGGTGTTTGCCGATAGCGGCCCCGGTCGTGTCTCGGCACTGAATTTCGCGGACGAAAGCATCGCGATCGATGCCAACCAGGCCGTGGTGCTCGCGGTGCCGCCGGACATTGCACAGACGCTCGTGCCCGGCTTGCGCTCGCCGAATCGCTGCGCGGCGACCGTCAACGTGCATTTCGCGGTCGAGCCGCCGTTCGGTATGGCGCCGATCACGGGGCTGCTCAATGCGACGGCCGATTGGCTGTTCGCCTTCGAGGGCCGCGTGTCGGTCACGATCAACGCTGCTGAGCGCCTGCTCGACACACCGCACGAAGCGCTCGCGAAAACCATCTGGGCCGAAGTGGCTCAGGCCGTCAATTTGCCAGCCGAGCCAATGCCGGCCTGGCAGGTCGTGATGGACAAACGTGCGACATTTGCCGCCTTGCCGGATCAGGAAACGCTGCGCCCCGGCACGCGCACTCGCTGGAACAACTTGATGCTCGCGGGCGACTGGACGGCCACCGGCCTGCCCGCGACGATTGAAGGCGCGATCCGCTCCGGCCAGAAGGCCGCGGACACGCTGCTGAATCAACCGATGGAACGCCGATGACCGACTTATCTCAAGCCCAGCCGCTGGACGCCGTCCTGCCTGAATTCGCCGATGCGGCGCCGACTGTGCTAAACGCGGTGCCGAACGCTGCGCCGCAAGCGGCCGCAACGCCGCTCGACGCCGCGATCACGCGCGCCACCGACGCGATCCTCGCCGCGCAGAAGCCAGACGGCCGCTGGGTCTACGAACTCGAAGCCGACGCGACGATTCCCGCCGAATATGTGCTCCTCGTCCACTATCTCGGCGAAACGCCGAACCTGGAACTGGAACAGAAGATCGCCGGCTATCTGCGCCGCATCCAGTTGGCGGACGGCGGCTGGCCGCTCTTCACCGACGGCGCGCTCGACATCAGCGCCAGCGTGAAGGCGTACTTCGCACTGAAAATGATCGGCGACTCGCCGGATGCCGAGCACATGGTCCGCGCGCGCGAAGCGATTCTGGCGAACGGCGGCGCGGAAACGGTGAACGTGTTCACGCGGATTCTGCTCGCGCTGTTCGGCGTGGTGTCGTGGCGTGCCGTGCCGATGATGCCCGTGGAAATCATGCTGCTGCCCCAGTGGTTCCCGTTCCATCTGTCGAAGGTGTCATACTGGGCGCGTACCGTGATCGTGCCGTTGCTGGTGCTGAACGCGAAGCGGCCGGTGGCGCGCAATCCCCGTCGTGTGCGTATCGATGAGCTGTTCCGCGGCGCGCCGGTCAATACCGGCATGCGCGACCGGGCGCCGCATCAGCACCTCGGCTGGTTCCGCTTCTTCCGCGGCGTGGACGTGATGCTGCGCATGATCGACGGCCTGTTCCCGAAGGCGACGCGCGAACGTTCGGTGCGCGAGGCGGTGCGCTTTGTCGACGAACGGCTGAATGGCGAAGACGGCCTCGGCGCGATTTTCCCGGCGATGGCCAACTCGGTGATGATGTACGACGTGCTCGGCTATCCGGCCGATCATCCGAACCGCGCGATCGCCCGTCAGTCGATCGAAAAGCTGCTCGTCATCAAGGATGACGAAGCATATTGCCAGCCGTGCCTTTCACCGGTGTGGGACACCTCGCTCGCGGCGCACGCGCTGCTCGAGACCGGCGAAACGCATGCCGAGCAAGCGGCTGAGCGCGGGCTCGCATGGCTGCGTCCGCTGCAGATTCTCGACGTGCGCGGCGACTGGATCTCGCGCCGTGCGAACGTGCGTCCTGGCGGCTGGGCATTCCAGTACAACAATGCGCACTATCCGGACGTCGACGATACGGCGGTGGTGGTGATGGCGATGCAACGCTCGGCAGCGCTGACGCAATCGGATGTCGATCGCGAAGCCATTGCGCGGGCGCGCGAATGGGTGGTCGGCATGCAAAGCAGCGACGGCGGCTGGGGCGCGTTCGAACCGGAAAACACGCAGTACTACCTGAACAACATCCCGTTCTCCGATCACGGTGCATTGCTCGATCCGCCGACCGCGGATGTGTCGGGCCGCTGCCTGTCGATGCTCGCGCAACTCGGCGAATTTCCGCAGGGCAGCGAGCCGGCGCAGCGCGCGTTCGATTACATGCTGAAGGAGCAGGAATCGGACGGCAGCTGGTACGGGCGTTGGGGCCTGAACTACATCTACGGCACGTGGACCGCGCTGTGTTCGCTGAACGCCGCGGGTCTGCCGCACGACGACCCGCGCATGAAGCGCGGAGCACAGTGGCTTCTGTCGATCCAGAACGAAGACGGCGGCTGGGGCGAGGGCGGCGAGAGCTACAAGCTCGACTATCGCGGCTACGAGCGCGCGCGGAGCACGGCTTCGCAAACCGCATGGGCGCTGATGGGCCTGATGGCGGCGGGCGAGGTGAATCACGAGGCGGTGGCGCGTGGCGTTGAGTATTTGCAGCGCGAACAGCGCGAGCACGGCCTGTGGGACGAAACGCGCTTCACGGCGACCGGTTTTCCGCGCGTGTTCTATCTGCGTTATCACGGCTATCGCAAGTTCTTCCCGTTGTGGGCGTTGGCTCGCTTCCGTCACCTGAAACGCAACGGGCTGACGCGCGTCGCGGTCGGGATGTAACGGATGGCGCTTTCGACAACGCCGGTAGCCGACGCCGGTCGCAGCACCTTGCCGGTGATCGTGGTGACGGGGATGGCGTTTGAAGCGCGCATCGCGCGTGGTAAGGGTGTTGAGGTGGTTTATGCGGCGCGCGCCGATCTGCTGGAGCGGGCGTTGAGCGCGGCGGTTGCGCGGGGCTGCTCGGGGATTGTCAGTTTTGGTACCGCGGGTGGGTTGGCGCCTGACTTGGCGCCGGGGGCGCTGATCGTTGCGGAGGCTGTCGAGGGGCCGTTTGGGCGACTTGAGACTGATCGGGCATGGGCTGATAGGTTCGCCGCTGCGTTGTCGACCGGGCCGCTGGCGGCGCGTCTGCGGCGTGGGCTTATGGCTGCTGTGACTGCGCCGTTGGTCAGCGCGGACGACAAGCGTGTGCTGCATCGCTCTACGGGTGCTTTGGCTGTGGATATGGAATCGCATATTGCCGGTGCGGCGGCCGCTGCGCATGGGGTGCCGTTTGCGGTGTGTCGGGCGATTGTTGATCCGGCCTGGCGGACGTTGCCTTCTGCTGCTACCGCTGGTTTGCGGGATGATGGGACTACGGCGTTGGGGCCGATTTTGCGGGAGTTGTTGCGGCAGCCGGCGCAGTTGGGCGCGCTGATTCAGGTTGCTGTTGATGCGCGGGCGGCGCGAATTTCGTTAGTGCAGGCACGGCATGCTATGGGGGAGGCGGGGGTTTTGCGGTTGGGTGTTGCCTAAGGTTTTGGCCTTTCCTTGAATTGATATTGGATTATTAGCGTTCGCCCCTGTGCGGGGCAGGCACTTACTTTCTTTGCCGCCGCAAAGAAAGATAAGCAAAGAAAGCGGCTCACACCGCTAATTCTTAAGCGGGTCCCCTGGCTTGGAGGGGGTAGTGGTGCATCTGGAATCTGTGCCCTCGCACATTCGGCGTCAGTGACAAGGGAGTCATACTTCCGGCGGCGCTTCGCGCGCCGAAGCGCACTTCATGAAACCGCCTGCTTCGCTCAGACACACTATCCGTATTAAGTCCCACCGCTTCCGGTTGCCGCTCGTGTGGCTCCGGTGCGCGCAGTGTTCCTGGCTGTATCAGCAAACTTCAGGGCTGACGTCAGCCATCATCGGCCTCGCCGTTCCGCACGCTAATTTCCTAGCCCGGTATTCGGAGCGCCTCGGCACGCTTTGCGCGCGCCGGGGCGTCTGACTCCAACCCCTTATTGGGTCGCTGGCACTGCTTCCTGCGGGTTTTTGTCAGTCGGCGCGGTTTGCTGGGTCGACGGCGGTGTCATTGTGCCCGACGCGGCAGCAGGCGCCGCAGCCGGGGCGCTCGGCGTCTCGCCTGGATCCGTGTAGTTCGGTACGCCCGCCGGAGCGCCTGTGGCGCTGCCTGAGGCCGCGTTCGGGGCTTCGGGTGCGTCGCCGGGGTCCGCGTAGTTCGGTAAGCCTGCCGCGGCGCCCGAGGCGCCCTTGGCGGGCGCCGCGGCACCCGAGTCGTCCTGGTCTTCGTAGTTCGGGAGCGGTGCGGCGTTCTCGCCGGTGCCGCGCAGGCGCGCTTTACGCTGTTGGGTATAGGCGTCGCGAACGAATGAATACTTGTCCAGCGCGGCCTGTTGCAGCAGGTCGGTCGCGCCCAGCAAGTCTGAACGCACGCTCACGAACTGCAACACGTACAGCGGATTGCGCACCGCCGGCTCAATGTAGTTCAGCGGGTTGAACTTCACGTCCACCACCAAACCCATGCTGTCACGCACCGTGCTCGGGCCGAATAGTGGCAAGACAAGGTAGGGGCCCGACGGGACGCCCCAGTGGCCCAGCGTCAAACCGAAGTCCTGGTGGTGCTTCGGCAGGCCGGCCGGCGTCGCCCAGTCAAGCAGGCCGCCAAGTCCAAAGGTCGAGTTGAACGCGAAGCGCACGAGGTCTTCGGTCGCGTCCGTGATCTTCAGCTGCAACAGGTTGTTGGCGGCGTTGGTCAGGTCGCCCAGATTCGAGAAGAAGTTGCTCACCGCCGTGCGCAACGGTTGCGGCGTCACTTTCTGGTAACCCTTGGCGACCGGAACGGCGATGAAGCGGTCCACGCCGTCATTGAAACTGAAAATCGCGCGGTTCGCCGGCTCGAACGGGTCGCCCGGTTTGCGGTCGGGGCCGGTCGCGCAGCCAGAGATCAGGCCGGTGGCGGCCAGCGCTAGCACGGTGGTTCGCAGCTTCATACTTATTTTCCTTTGTGCTTCGCGCGACGTTGGCGCGGCTTGCCCATCAGTACGGGTTGGAACACCACCGCGCCGATCAGCGTGCAAAACAACGAGAGTGCCAGCAAGCGTCCCATACTCGACGTCCCCGGATGGTGCGACAGCCAGAGGCTGCCGAACGCCGTCGCCGTGGTCGCCGCGCTGAACAACACGGCATGCGTGAGGCTCGACTGTAAAAGGCTGGTCTGGCCGTGGCGCCACGCCATGACAAAGTAGATCTTGAATGCTACGCCGACGCCCAGCATCAGCGGCAACGCAATGATGTTCGCGAAGTTCAGCGGCATGCCGAACACCACGCACAACTCCAACGTTACCAGCGCCGACACCATGAGCGGAACCAGGGTGCGCAGCATATCGCCGAGCCGCCTCAGCGCAACCCACAGCAGGATCGCAATCGACAGCAAGGCCCAGCCGGCGGCCTGCAGGAACGCCTTGATGATCGTGTCCGCGGAATTCAGGATCGAAATCGGGCCGCCGATCGCGTCCGGCTCCGCTCTCTTCACCGAGTGGACGAAGCGGGCGAGCATCGCGTCGTCGTTCGGATCCGTGCCGGGTTTGACCTTCGGCGCGATGTCGACGAGCGCGCGGCCGTCCTTCGAGACCCAACTCGTGGTGATCTCCTTGGGCAGGTTGTCGCGAGTAATCTCGGTCGGCTGCAGTAGATCCGCCAGT
The DNA here is from genome assembly GCF_013177735.1 of Paraburkholderia elongata. GTDB lineage: Bacteria > Pseudomonadota > Gammaproteobacteria > Burkholderiales > Burkholderiaceae > Paraburkholderia > Paraburkholderia elongata. The sequence continues at coordinate 82,369 of NZ_WOEZ01000191.1, forward strand.
TGCTTCAGCGCAATGCGCAGCGGCTCGGACATCGCGGTTTCGGCGCGGTCGCGCGTGGTGGCGTCGGCGGCGGCCAGCTTTTGCAGTGTCGTGGACAGATGCTTGGCTTCGGCGGCGCCCGGACCCGGGTGGTCGTCGGCGGCGAGCGAGAGCTGGTTCGACGCGCGCTTCAACGCGGCAACGCGCACCGCGTCCGTGGCTTGAGGCGCGGGCTGCTGCTGCAGCGCGGGCAAGAGTTGCTGCGCTGCACTTGCAATCAGCATCAGTTTTTGCTGCTGCTCGGTCGGAATGAAGGTGTCCAGCGTGGTCACGCGGCCCACTTCAGGCAGCGCGCGCAGACGCGCGGCCTTCTGGTCCGCGTCGGCAAGCGTTGGCGCCAGCACATTCACATTGTTGACCGCCGCTTCCGGCGAATCCTTCAGCGAGAGCAGCGTCGCCATCGATTCCGTATGCGGGTCCTTCAGATGCAGCGGGTTGAAGTCGAAGCGCAAATGCGTGAGCAACGGCGTAGCGCCGATCACGACAATGAGCGTTCCGATCAGCACCGGTTTGCGGTGACGATCGAGGAAATCGTCGACGGGCGCGAGCTGTTTGAAGCCAGGCGAAACGGTTTCAACCGGAGGATTGAAGACCTTCAGCAGCGCCGGCAGCAGCGACATGTTGGTGAAATACGCGACGAACATGCCGACGCCGGCGATCTCGCCCAATTCCGACACGCCGCGGTAAGCCGTCGGCAGGAACGAGAAGAAGCTCAGCGCGACCGCCGCGGCAGCGAGCGTCAGCGGCACGCCGATACTGTGCGCGGTATGCATGAGGGCGGCGGAAAGACGGGTGTCGCGATTGCGTTCCTCACGATATTTGACGCCGAACTGCACGCCGAAATCGACCCCGAGCCCGACGAACAGCACCATGAAGGCGACTGAAATCATGTTGAGCGCACCGACCATCAGCAGGCCGAGCGCCGCGGTGATCGCGAGCCCGGCGAACAGCGTGATGAACACGGCGACGATCATGCGGCCCGAACGCAGCGCCAGCCACAGAATGACCAGCACGACAATGAAGGTGCCGATGCCGTTGAGCACGGCGCCGTCCTGGACCGACGCGAATTCTTCGTCCGCGAGAGGCTGTTCGCCGGTCAGGCGGACCGTGGCGCCATAGCGCGTATCGAGGTGCAGCGCGGCGGCGGTGTCGCGGATCGCTTTCGACGCGCTCGCACCCGGCTCCAGCGCGTCGTAGTTCACGACCGGTTGCACCGTGACGAAGGCGCGCGCCGGGTCCGTGGCGGCGCTCTTATCGACCAGCGCGCGCCACGAGAACGCTGCCGGCTGGCCGGCCAGCACGCGATCGAACGTGGTTGCGCTTTGCGACAGCAAATGACTCATGTCGGCCAGCTTCACCTGACCGAGTTGCAACGGCAGCAGCAGGCTCGTGGTGAGCGTGCCGGCGAGGCCGGTCAGGCTCGGGTCGTGCGCGAGGGCATTGACGAGCGGGCGTGACTGGACGAGCTGCGAGGTGGTCGAGAGGACCTCATCGGTCGACGGGAACAGCAGGCCATTGTGTTCGAAGAACGGGCCGCCGGCGGGCTGCGAGACCGCGACGAACTCCTTCGAATCGGCCTTGAGCGCGGCTGTCAGGGCGTTGGCGGCGGCATCGGCAAACTCCGGAGCGCGGGCTTCGACCACCACCAGCACGGTTTGACCGCGATCGGGGAAGGCCTTGTCCATGGCATGTTCGAGCGACGACCATTGCTTGTCGGTTTCGACGAGACGGCTGATATCCGTGTTGATCTTGAAGTTATGGACGACGTAGATGCTGCTCAAAACGGCAAGCACGAGCGACAGGGCGATGGTCCGTAGCGGATGGCGCACCGAAGAGGCGACGAGACGGACAATAGATGACTTCAGCATGTAGGCGGAGGTGGCCTTATCACGGAGCGTGTTTTTGACGAAAGTGCATAAGTATACAGAGCCGGAGCGACTCGGCTCCACTTCGGTAACAAGGCCGGCTTCCGGGCGGCGCGACTGGGGCGGGAACGCAATATCGGTATACTGGTCTATCCTGCTTTCGCTACGGGCTCGCGAGCCTGCCGGCGCTTACTTCTTTGGGTTTAGGCGAGCGTATGAAACGTTATCTGTCTGCTTTTCTGGCTGCGGCTGTGGTGTCCACTGCGGCATATGCGCAAAGCGCGCCTGATGCGTTGGTGAAGAGTGCCGTGGAAGGCACGGTTGCCGCGATGAAGGCCGATCCGCAGGCGCGCGGTGGCGACATGGCGAAGATTACCGAACTGGTTCAAACGCGATTTGTGCCGGCTACCGATTTTCAGCGGACCACGCGGATCGCGGTAGGGAAGGCGTGGAGTACGGCGACCCCTGACCAGCAGAAGCAGCTGTATGAGCAGTTTACGCTGCTGCTGGTGCGCACCTACGCCTCGTCGCTGTCGCAGTTGCGCGATCAGGACGTGAAATTCAAATTTCTACCGGCCAACGTGCCGGCCGGCTCCAAGGATGTGGTCGTGCAGTCGCACGTGATCAGCAATGGCGGCGATGATGCCATCGATTACCGGCTGACCAAGGGCGCCAACGGTTGGAAGATTTACGACATCAACATGATGGGTGCCTGGCTGATTCAGGTTTATCAGACGCAGTTTGCCGATCAGATTTCCAAAGGCGGCGTTGACGGCTTGATCAAGTTCCTGACTGCGCATAACGCACGAAGCGCGGGCTGAAGTAACAACGCAAAAAGAAAAAGCGCGGTGGCAATCAGGCCCAGCCCCTCACTTAGTGTGTTGTTAGGGGCCTTGTCGTACAAGGCTGATTCGATGCCGAGGACCGCTCGGTCCAACCCGCGAAGCCCCTACGTTCGTTGCAAACGCTGAGCCGGTGCCCAATCAACAGCAGCCTTCCTCGCCCCGCCGCACGGGGACTTTGCCGGGTTACGGGCGCAGAGAAATATTTTCGAAATAAGAAGAGCCCCGCCAATCCAAGACTGGCGGGGCTCAGCGTTAAATCAACTGTCCAGCAACAACACGCCAAGTGAGGGGCTGGGCAATCAGGCCACCGCGCTTTTTTGCAATGTACACATCATGGGGCGGACGAAACCACCGCAAGCCGCCCCAGCAACAGCTTAGTGCGCGGAAGCGGAAGCCGCCGTCTGCACCTTCTTGCCCTTACCCGCGCGCCCAATTTCTTCGAGCTTGATCTCGACGTGCCGCGAGAACACGTACTCAGCCGGACGCTGCTTATCCAAAGCAATATCCTTGGTAAAGGCACCGGAAGTCTTCGGGCCGCGCAGGCTGACCTTCAACGCCTTCAACGGATGCGCAACCGTATCCATCACGGCAGTCGCTTCGAAGCCGCAGTGCACCATGCAATCCGCGCACTTTTCATAGTTACCGGTACCGTACTTTTCCCACTCCGTAGTTTCCATCAGTTCCTTGAAGGTCTTCACGTAGCCTTCGCCGACCAGATAGCACGGCTTCTGCCAGCCGAACACCGTACGCGCCGGGTTGCCCCAAGGCGTGCACTCGTACGTCTGATTACCGGCGAGGAAGTCCAGGAACATTGCCGACTGGCTGAACGACCAGTTCTTGCCATTGTTGCCGCGCTTGAAAATCTCGCGGAACAGATGCTTGGTCTTGTCGCGGTTCAGGAAGTGCTGCTGATCCGGCGCGCGCTCATACGCATAACCCGGCGAGACGGTGATGCCGTCCACACCCATCGGGCCGAGCGTGTCGAAGAACGCAGCAACGCGTTCCGGCACGGCGTCGTTGAACAAAGTGCAGTTGATGTTCACGCGGAAACCACGGCGCTTCGCTTCCTTGATGGCGGCGACAGCCTTGTCGTACACGCCTTCCTGCGACACCGAGTGATCGTGCGCCTGCTGGTCGCCGTCCAGGTGAACCGACCAGACGAAATACGGATTCGGCTCGTAGTCGTCCATTTTCTTTTCCATCAGCAACGCATTCGTGCACAGGTACACGAACTTCTTGCGCGCGATGATGCCCTTCACGATCTGCGGCATTTCCTTGTGCAGGAGCGGCTCGCCGCCTGCGATCGACACAACCGGTGCGCCGCATTCGTCGACTGCACCAAGGCATTCTTCAAGCGACAGACGCTGATTCAGGATGGGATCCGGATAATCGATCTTGCCGCAGCCATTGCAGGCAAGATTGCAGCGGAACAGCGGCTCCAGCATCAACGCGAGCGGGTAGCGCTTGTTGCGCGAAAGGTGCTGACGCATGATGTATGCGCCAACCCGGACTTTCTGTAGCAGCGGAATAGACAAGACGTCCTCCTTAAACTTCGCGTGCAGCGAGTGGTTGCATCAGTTTCGATGGCAACTTGAATTCGACTTTTTCTTCACGGCCCGCCATCGTCGTGACATCGACGGGCCCCAATGCGCGCAGCGCATCGATTACGTTCTTCACCATCTCTTCCGGTGCCGAAGCACCGGCCGTGATGCCGACAGTCTGCACGTTTGCAAACCACTCCGGCTTCACTTCCGAACCGTCGGCGACGAGGTAGCTCGCCACGCCGCTTTCGCTGCCGATCTCGCGCAGCCGGTTCGAGTTCGAACTGTTGGTTGCGCCTACCACCAGCAGCACATCGACCTCTTTGCTCAGTTCGCGCACCGCCGCCTGGCGGTTTTGCGTGGCGTAGCAGATGTCGCGCGTGTCGGGACCGACGATGTCGGTGAAACGGCGCAGCAAGGCGTCGATGATGCCACGTGTGTCGTCGACCGACAGCGTGGTCTGCGTGACGTACGCAAGCGGCGTATCGG
>NZ_WOEZ01000192.1 GCF_013177735.1 Paraburkholderia elongata
ACCCCAACGCACTCACGTTCGGTAAGATGGGCGCGGTCAGCTGTCCGCTGCGCCGTTAGGCAGCGGCGGTGCCTTGCCAACCCTTCGCCCGCCTATGGAATTCGACCTGCTTCACATTGGCCCGCTGGTCGCCCTCGCTCATATTCTCGGCGTGGCTGCAGCGTGCCACGCGATTCTGAACACCCGCACGTCGCAAGGCGCGATCGCGTGGGCCGTGTCGCTGGTCGCCATGCCGTATCTGACGCTGGTGCCGTACCTGTTCCTCGGTCGCAGCAAATTCCAGGGTTACGCGGACGCTCGCCGCATCGAAAACGAATTGCTGCGCACACGCGCCCATCCTCGTGAATGGGATACGCAGGCCTCTTCCGCAGGCTTGCCTACGCAGGAGCTTGGCGCCAGACTCGTGCATTCGCTTACGCGCCTCAGCGCCATGCCATTCCTGCCGGGCAATTCCGTGCGCACGCTGGTGAACGGAGCCGCGACTTTCGAGGCGATCTTCGAAGCGATCGAAGGTGCGAGCCATTACGTGATCGTGCAGTTCTTCATCGTGCGCGACGACGCGCTCGGCGAGTTGCTCAAAGACGCGCTGATCGCGAAAGCGCAGCAAGGCGTGCGCGTCTACTTCCTTTACGACAGCATCGGCAGTTTCGATCTGCCCCACCGCTACGTGGCGGCGCTGCGCGCGGCCGGCGTGGAGACGCACCCGTTCGCCACCAATCGCCGCTTCGTCAACCGCCTGCAGTTGAACTTCCGCAATCACCGCAAGATCGTCTCGGTGGACGGTGAGCGCGCGTTTGTCGGCGGACACAACGTCGGTGTCGAATATCTCGGTAGCAAGCCGCCACTGTCGCCATGGCGCGATACGCATATCGAAGTGCGCGGCCCGGCCGTCGCCAGTATCCAGTTCGTGTTCACCGAGGACTGGCACTGGGCGACCCAGCAGTTGCCCAAGTTCGACATGCCGGTCTTCCAGCCAACTGACCAGGGCATGCACTGCCTCGTCGTGCCGAGCGGTCCGGCCGACAAGCTGGAGACCTGTTCGCTCTTCTTTGTCGAGGCGATCAACGCGGCACGCGAGCGGATCTGGATCACTACGCCTTATCTCATACCCGACGAAGCCGTGTTCGCCGCACTGCGACTGGCGGTGCTACGCGGCGTGGACGTGCGCATTCTGATTCCGTGCCGGCGCGATCACCGCGTGGTGTTCGCCGCCTCGAAACTGTATGCGTACGACTCGCTGCGCGCCGGCATCCGGATCTTCCGCTACCAGCCTGGTTTCCTGCATCAGAAGGTCGTACTGATCGACAGCGTGGCGGCGGCAATCGGCAGCGCCAATCTCGACAACCGCTCGTTCCGGCTGAACTTCGAGATCATGGTGCTGACCGTGGACCGTGGCTTTGCCAAAGATGTCGAAACGATGCTGCTCAAGGACTTCGCGGAGTCGCTCGAAATCGACCGCAGCGAGTACCGCCAGGCGAGCGCGCTGCGGCGCGTGCTGATGCACGTGGCGCGGCTGTTCTCGCCGATCCTGTAGGCGAGCCGACGCGCTGCGGCCCGGCCGACGCCGGCTTCGCGTCCCGCCTTGCTGCGCTTTACAGCAGCTTTTCGATGTCCTCGACAATCGCCTCGGGCTTGGTCAGCGGCGCATAACGCTTCACCACACTGCCGTCTCGGCCGATCAGGAACTTGGTGAAGTTCCATTTGATCGCTTCGAGCCCCAGCAAGCCCGGCGCCTCGCCCGTCAGATAGCGGAACAGCGGATGCGCATTGGCGCCGTTCACCTCGATCTTGTCGAACATCGGGAAGGTCACGCCGTAATTCTTTTCGCAGAAACTGCCGATCTGCGTAGCGTCACCCGGTTCCTGCTTGCCGAACTGGTTGCACGGAAAACCGAGCACCGCGAGCCCGCGCGCCGCGTAGGTGTCATAGACCTTCTGCAGGCCCGCGTACTGCGGCGTGAACCCACATTCGCTCGCCGTATTGACGATCAGCAGGACCTTGCCTTGATAGCGCTCGAGGCTCACTTCCTCGCCGCCGAGCGTATGTGCAGAAAACGAATAAATCGATGTCATGTGCCCTCCCCGTGAAAGCCGTCAGTCTATGCCAAAAGCTGCGCCGGTACAGTCGGCCGAATGGCCGATCCTGGCTGAGCGCCCGGTGTCAGCCCCGGCAGTCTAAAATAGCGTTTTTCTTCAGCCGGCCTCTTCGTGATCCGCTTTAACCAGTTCAGCCTCGCGCGCGGCACCAAGCCGCTCTTTGAAAACACCACGTTCACCCTCAACCCCGGCGAGAAGGCCGGCCTGGTGGGGGCGAACGGCGCGGGCAAGTCGACGCTGTTTGCCGTGCTGCTCGGCGAACTGCACGCCGACGGCGGCGATTTCTCTATTCCGCCAAACTGGCAGATCGCCCACGTCGCGCAGGAAACGCCGGCCGCCGACAAAACCGCCCTCGCTTATACGCTCGACGGCGACGCGGCGTTGCGCGCGATCGAAGCGTGCATTGCCGAAGCCTCGGCCGCGCATGACGGCGCCGCCGAAGGCGAAGCGCACGCCGCGTTCGCCGACGCCGACGGCTACACCGCACCCGCCCGCGCCGAGGCATTGCTGCTCGGCCTCGGCTTCACGCTCGAACAAACGCGCGAGCCGGTCAGCAGTTTCTCGGGCGGCTGGCGCATGCGGCTGAATCTGGCGCAGGCGCTGATGTGCCGCTCCGACCTGCTGCTGCTCGACGAACCGACCAACCACCTGGATCTCGACGCGATCGTCTGGCTCGAAGACTGGCTGCACCGTTATCCGGGCACGCTGATCGTGATCTCGCACGACCGCGAATTTCTCGATTCGGTCTGCAATGTCACGCTGCATCTGGAACAGCAGCAGATCAAGCGTTACGGCGGCAACTATTCGCAGTTCGAAATCCTGCGCGCGCAACAGATCGCTTTGCAGCAGAGCGCGTATGTGAAACAGCAGCGCACGGTCGAGCATCTGCAAAGCTACATCAACCGTTTCAAGGCGCAGGCCACCAAGGCGCGTCAGGCGCAGAGCCGCGTGAAAGCGCTCGAAAAGATGGAAATGATCGCGCCGGCGCATGCGTCCTCGCCGTTCACGTTCGAATTCCGCACGCCCGATTCCGCACCGAATCCGATGATGGTGATGGAAGACGTGCGCTGCGGCTATCGCGGTGAAGACGGCGAAATTCCGATCGTCGATCATGTGATGCTGTCGATCCAGAACGGTCAGCGCATCGGCCTGCTCGGCGCGAACGGTCAGGGCAAATCGACGCTGATCAAAACGCTCGCCGGTACGCTCGAGGCCCTCGGCGGCCATGTGCGCGAAGGCAAGGGACTGCGCATCGGCTACTTTGCGCAGCATCAGCTCGAAACCCTGCGCCCGGACGACACACCGCTGCAACATCTGGCGCGTCTTGCACCGGATACGCGCGAACAGGAATTGCGCGACTTCCTCGGCAGTTTCAACTTTTCCGGCGAGATGGCGACCGCGAAAATCGCGCCCTTTTCGGGCGGCGAAAAAGCCCGTTTGGCGCTCGCGCTGATCATCTGGCAAAAGCCAAATCTGCTGCTGCTCGACGAACCGACCAACCACCTGGATCTCGAAACGCGTCACGCGCTGACCATGGCGCTCGCGCAATTCGAGGGCACGCTGATTCTAGTGTCGCACGACCGGCATCTGCTGCGCGCCACCACCGACGTGTTCATGCTGGTCGCGAAGCATCGCCTGCAGGAATTCGACGGCGATCTCGACGACTACCGCGACTGGCTGCTCCAACATGCCGCGGGACAACGCGCAGCGCTGAAAGAGGGCACGGCGTCGAACGGCGCGGATAGCGCGAATGGCACAGACAGCGGCGTCAATCGCAAGGAGCAACGCCGCCTCGAAGCGGAAACGCGCCAGAAGCTCGCGCACCTGAAAAAGCCGCTGCAAAGCCGCATCACGAAGATTGAAAAGGAAATGGACGCGCTCAACGGGGAAAAGGCGACGCTCGATGCGTTCGTCGTCGATCCGGCCAGTTATGAGCCCGAGCAGAAGAGCAAACTGACGGAGGCGATCCGCCGTCAGGCAGATGTGAACGCGCGCCTCGAAACACTCGAAGCCGAATGGCTCGAGACTCACGAGGAACTCGAACAAATCGGCTAGCGGCAGGCTGTTCCTGGACCGCGCCGGCATCGATCGGAGGTAGCCCTTGTCACCCGTGAGCCCGTCTGCGTCTTCATCTGAGTCTTTACCTGAGTCTTCAGCCACGCCGTCAGCTACGCCGTCATCAGTGGCAGCCCGTGCACCGCTGCAAGGCCTGCGCGTGCTGGACCTGACGCGCCTGCTGCCCGGTCCGGTGGCTGCCTTGCGCCTTGCAGAACTCGGCGCCGACGTGCTGAAGATCGAAGCGCCCGGTGCGGGCGACCCCACCCGCACGATGATGCAGTCGTCCAGCGACCGCGTGGCAGGCCGCCCGGGCGCGTTTTACCGGCTGGTGAATCGCGGCAAGCGCGAAACGCGCCTCGACCTCAAATCGGAAGCGGGACGCAATGTATTGCGCGCACTCGCGGCCGAAGCGGATGTACTGATCGAAAGTTTCCGGCCCGGCGTGATGGAGCGCCTCGGCATCGGCTACGAAACCCTGCGCGCGGTCAATCCGAAGCTGGTCTACTGCGCGATCAGCGGTTACGGTGCGAGCGGTCCGTTTGTCGACCATGCCGGTCACGATCTGAACTACATCGGCTACGCGGGTGTGCTCGATCAGCTGGCGGGCCGCGACGGCGCGCCGATTCTGCCGAATTTCCAGATTGCCGACCTGCTCGGCGGCGCTTTGAGTGCGGTGACGCAGATTCTCGCCGCGTTATGGCATGTGTCGCGCGGCGGCGTTGGCCGCTTCGTCGACGTATCGATGACGCATGTCACGCATGCGCACAACGTCGTCGCGCAAGTGGCGCTCGCCAATGAGGGCGCCGCGCCGGCTGCCGGCGCCGGTCTGTTGAACGGCGGCGTGCCCTGCTACAACCTGTATCGGACGCTCGACAATCGCTGGCTCGCAGTCGGCGCGCTCGAACTGAAGTTCTGGGAAACACTGTGCATGGCGCTGGACCGGCCCGAATGGGCGACGCGCCACTGGAGCCTCGGCCAGGCGATCGGCGGCCCGGACGCCGCCGCGCTGACGCAGGAGTTGGCCGATCTGATCGGCAAGCGCCCGCTGGAGGAATGGGTACTGCTGCTGGAGTCGCTGGACTGCTGCGTCTCGCCGGTGCTGACCCCGGCGGAAGCCGCGCAGCACCCGTTGTTCAATCCAGAGGCGTACGCGGCGATGAACCACGATAAAGACGGAAACGACGCCGGGGCCGACGAGCGTCGGATCGGTTAAACCGCCAACGGGCAGCCGGGTTAAGCCGGCGTCGAAAAGCCCCCCTGCCGCCCCAAACCTCAGCGCCGCACCACCGTCTGCCGCGGCAAAACCTGGCGCGGCGTTTTTTCGTCGTCGTACAGGAAATGCTTGCGGCCTTCCACGTGACGGTTGATCGTCGCGCGCACTTCGGCGGCGGTGACATCTTCGGCCACCACCCGGCGCGAAATCTGCCCTGCTGTGTCGATCCACTCGACAATCCGGCAAGCGCCGCCCCAAGGCTGGCGAATGGGCTCGGAGACGCGGCAGCCGCGCACCTGCATCGGCCACTCGGCCACGGTTTCATATGACTGTTTCAAGGCGCGATCCTTTTTCGGGCATCAGAAGGGATGCAATGCCCTGCCAGCTTAGGAAAAAGGAATGTCGGGTAGGTTACAAGCAATATGGAGATATTTACCGGGCATTACGGACCGAAGGGCGCCCGCAGGCGCCGGAGCCCCGTCTATTCGAGCGTGCGGACCCGATCGATGGCCTGCTCGATCCTTTCGACTGCAACAACCTGTAAGCCTTCAATCGGCTGCTTGGGCGCATTGGCCTTCGGAATGACCGCGATCGAAAAGCCCAGTTTGGCCGCTTCCTTAAGACGATCCTGACCGCGCGGGGATGGCCGGATTTCGCCGGCAAGGCCCACTTCGCCGAATACGACAAGCCCCTTGGGCAGCGGCTTGTTGCGCATCGATGAGTGGATCGCGAGCAGCACGGACAGGTCGGCCGCGGGCTCGGTGATCTTCACGCCGCCCACCGCGTTCAGGAACACGTCCTGATCGAAACAGGCGATGCCGGCGTGCCGATGCAGCACCGCCAGCAGCATCGCCAGGCGGTTCTGTTCCAGCCCTACGGCCAGGCGCCGTGGATTCGGCGCGTTGGCCGCATCGACCAGCGCCTGCACTTCGACCAGCAGCGGCCGCGTGCCTTCCTGCGTCACCAGCACGCACGACCCCGGAACGGATTGCTCGTGCTGCGACAAAAACAACGCCGACGGATTGGCGACACCGCGCAGACCGCGCTCGGTCATCGCGAACACGCCGAGTTCGTTGACCGCGCCGAAGCGGTTCTTGATCGCGCGCACCAGCCGGAACGACGAATGCGTGTCGCCCTCGAAGTACAGCACCGTATCGACGATATGTTCGAGCACGCGCGGCCCGGCGAGCGCACCTTCCTTGGTGACGTGGCCGACCATGATGATCGTGGTGCCCGACTGTTTGGCGATGCGCGTCAATTGCGCCGCGCACTCGCGCACCTGCGCGACCGAACCAGGAGCTGAGGTCAGCGCGTCGGAATAAACGGTTTGAATCGAGTCGATCACCGCCACGTCTGGCCGCTGCTCGGCAATCGTCGCCTGGATTTTCTCGAGCTGGATTTCCGCCAGCAGTTGCAGCTCGCTGGCCTTCGAGCCAGGTTCAAGCAAAGAAAGTCGTTGCGCACGCAACGCAATCTGCGCGGCCGATTCTTCGCCGCTGATATAAAGCGCGCGTTTGTCCGCGGCAATTTCCGCGAGCGATTGCAGCAGCAGCGTCGATTTGCCGATGCCGGGATCGCCGCCGATCAGCACTACGCCGCCCGGCACGAGACCGCCGCCCAGCACGCGGTCGAACTCGCTGACGCCGGTCGAAAAGCGCGGCACGTCGGACGCGTCGATATCGGCGAGACGCCGCACCGGCGCGCTCTTTGCGAGCGATTGGAAGCGATGCGTGGACGGCGCCTCCGCGACCGATTCCACCAGCGTGTTCCACGCATTGCATGACGGGCATTGCCCGGCCCACTTCGGCGATTGGCCGCCGCATTCACTGCAGATGTACAACGTCTTCTGTTTAGCCACGCGCCCTTGCCTGTGTTGCTGTTCTTTGAATTGATACGCTCGCTCGCGCTCCTCATCGAGGAGCTCGCCGCGACCGTCCTTGGGACCCACTGCGCGACCGCCACCGAGGCCGCCATCGGCGGCTCTCACCGGCCTGTCAGCGCCGCGCCTTACTCCGCACGCACCGGCACGCGTGGCGCTACCGCGCACATCAGCTCGTAGCCGATCGTCCCGCACGCCTGCGCCACGTCATCGATCGGCAGCGACGTGCCCCACAGTTCGACACGCGAGCCGACGTTGGCCGTCGGGATCGGCGTCAGGTCGACGGTCAGCATGTCCATCGACACCCGTCCGACGATCCGCGTACGCACGCCGTCGACGATCACCGGCGTGCCTTCCGGCGCAACCCGCGGATAACCGTCCGCGTAACCGCAGGCCACCACGCCGATGCGCATCGGCGCGCGCGCCTTGAACGCCGAACCATAGCCGACCGTATTGCCTTCGGCGAGCGTCTGCACAGCGATCAGTTCGGATGCGAGCGTCATGGCCGGTTGCAGGCCGGTGCCTGCGATCGCGGCCGTCACGCCCGAAGGCGACGCGCCATACAGCATGATGCCCGGGCGCACCCAGTCGAAGTGCGCTGCGGGATGCCACAGCGTCGCCGCCGAATTCGAGAGGCTGCGCGCACCGGCAATGCCTTGCGCGCCGCGCTCGAACGCTTCCATCTGATAGGTGACGCCGCGTTCGCCGTCGGCGTCCGAGAAATGGGTCATCAACGTGATCTGGCCGACACCCTGGCAGGCCCGCGCGCGCTCCCACGCGGAGCGGAATTTTTCCACGGTGTAACCGAGGCGGTTCATGCCGGTGTTCATCTTCAGCTGGATATTGACGGGCTTGGACAGGCGCGCCATTTCGAGCATGCGCAGCTGTTCGTCCGAGTGCAGCGCCGTGGTCAGGCTGTAGCGGTCGATCACGTCGATATCGGTTGGACGAAAGAAGCCTTCAAGCAACAGAATCGGCCCGGCCCAGCCCAATTCACGCAACTTCACGGCTTCTTCGAGGTCCAGTAGACCGAAGCCGTCAGTTGCGCGCAAGCCGGGAAAAGCGCGCGCGAGGCCGTGTCCGTATGCGTTCGCCTTGACGACGGCCCAGATCTTGGATTTTGGTGCGTAGCGCCGGGCGACGGCGAGATTATTGGCGAGTGCAGCAGTATGAATAGTGGCTGAGAGCGGGCGCGGCATAGGTAATTTTCGTAAAGACGCTTGCGAATCAGGAGCTTACAGGGCGTTTTCAGCGCTCGGCAGCCCGCTGGGCGGTGCGATCAAGGATTTTGCTAGTCCGAATCCAGCTATTTTCATGATATAAAGCCGTGCGCACAACCCATTTCGAACGGTATAAGCCCGGACGCCTTGCACACGGCCGGGGCGGATAGACCGCAGCGAGGACAGCATCGCATCAGATGAAAAAAGGTTTTTACACCATCATGGCCGCGCAGTTTTTTTCGTCGCTGGCCGACAATGCGCTTCTGATCGCTGCTATCGCACTGCTGAAAGATCTTCACGCTCCGAACTGGATGACGCCGCTGCTCAAGTTGTTCTTTGTGCTGTCGTACGTCGTTCTGGCCGCCTTCGTGGGCGCCTTTGCGGACTCCCGCCCGAAAGGGCACGTGATGTTCATCACCAATACCATCAAAGTAGTCGGTTGCATCACGATGCTGGTGGGCGCGCATCCGTTGCTCGCCTATGGCATCGTCGGCTTTGGCGCGGCTGCCTACTCGCCGGCCAAGTACGGCATTCTCACCGAGCTGCTGCCGCCTGAGCGGCTGGTCGCCGCGAACGGCTGGATCGAAGGCACCACGGTCGGTTCGATCATTCTCGGCACCGTGCTTGGCGGCGCGCTCATCAGCCCGCACATTGCCGCACCGATCCTCAGGCACCACATCCCCACGGTCAACACGCCCGCTGAAGCGGCGATGCTGGTGATCATGGCAATCTACGTGATCGCGGCGCTCTTCAATCTGCGCATTCCCGACACCGGCGCGCGCTATCCGAAACAGGAACGCGGGCCGATCAAGCTGGTCACCGATTTCGCCGACTGCTTTCTCGTGCTGTGGCGCGACAAGCTCGGCCAGATCTCGCTCGCCGTCACCACGCTTTTTTGGGGCGCCGGCGCGACGCTGCAATTCATCGTGCTGAAGTGGGCCGAGGTGTCGCTGAACATGTCGCTTTCGGAAGCCGCGATTCTGCAGGCGGTGGTTGCAGTGGGTGTGGCGGTCGGTGCGATTTACGCAGCCTCGCGCGTGCCGTTGAGGAAGTCGCTGTCGGTACTTCCGGTCGGCATCATGATGGGCATCGCCGTGATGCTGATGGCCTTCTACACACGCGACCTGTTCCCCACGCATTGGGGCCTGTATTTCGGCCGCGTGCATGTGCCGGGCTATCTGATCGTCGCGTATATCTTTCTGATGGTCGTCGGCGGCCTGTCGGGCTTTTTCGTCGTCCCGATGAATGCGCTGCTCCAGCATCGTGGCCACGTGCTGTTGTCGGCGGGTCATTCGATCGCCGTGCAGAACTTCAACGAAAATCTCTCGGTGCTCATCATGCTGTGCCTGTACGCAGTGCTGGTATGGCTCGACGTGCCGGTCACCTTGGTGATCGTGCTGTTCGGCACCTTCGTCTGCCTGATGATGTGGTTGGTGATGCGGCGCCACCAGGCGAATCAGCGCGCGTTCGACTCGGTCGCGCTGATCGGCGAAGCCAAGCATTGACCCGCGACGGGCAGTGCACCGACTGCCCGCGCCTTCCCCCTTTCCTCGCTTTGCCATGACTCAACCCATTCCCAATGTGCTGACGATCGCCGGTTCCGATTCCGGCGGCGGCGCCGGCATTCAGGCCGATCTGAAGGCTTTCTCGGCGCTCGGCGCCTATGGCGCGAGCGTGATCACCGCGCTCACCGCACAGAACACGCGCGGCGTCACGGCGATTCATGCGCCGGAGCCCGCCTTCATTACCGCGCAACTCGATGCGGTGTTCGACGACATCCGTATCGATGCCGTGAAAATCGGCATGCTGGCAAATGCGCAGATCGCGCGCGCGGTCGCCGACGCGCTGCGGCGGTACAAGCCGAAGCACGTCGTGCTCGACACGGTTATGATTTCCAAGAGCAATCACGCGCTGCTGCTGCCGGATGCGGTCGCTGCCGTGCGTGACGAGTTGCTGCCGCTCGCCGATCTGCTGACGCCCAATCTGCCGGAAGCGGCAGCCTTGCTAGGCGTACAAGCTGCCACCGATGAAGCCGGCATGGTCGAACAAGGCGAAGCGCTGCGTGCGCTTGGCGCGCGGGCGGTGCTGATGAAGGGTGGTCATTTGAGCGCGGCGGACAGTCCCGACTGGCTCGTAGAGGACAGCGGCACGCTGCGCCTGGGTGGCCCGCGCGTGCCGGTGAAGAACACGCATGGGACGGGCTGCACGCTGTCGTCGGCGATTGCTGCGCTGATTCCGCAGCGCGCCGATCTGGCAAGCGCGGTCGCCGACGCCAAGCTGTATCTGACCGGCGCGTTGCAGGCGAGCGATCGGCTCGACGTCGGCAGCGGCGTGGGACCGGTGCATCATTTTTATCGGTGGTGGTGAGAGGCGAAAGAGCCTCGGCATCGCGGAGGTATTAGCCGCTGCGTTGCACGGCGCTACGCCGCGATTGCTTCCGTCCGCCCCGGTGCTTCTACGGCTGCCGCGCGTAGGCCTGCGCCAGCTCAGGCCATTCGTTGGGCACAATGAAGCCACGCGAGCGTTCGATGCGGTTACCTGCGCTGTCATCGACGAACGCGGCGACCATTGTCGGTCCGTGCTGATGTGAAGTTTGCACAGCGAGCGTTCCGGCATCGGCAAAAGCGAATCCCACTCCTTCCGTCTCACCCGCCGTGCCCGCCGCACCTGGCCCGTACCGTCGTGGCGCAAGCCATTCCAACCGTGGCAGCACACGCCACGTCTGCGCATGCGCCGCGGCAAAGTCCGGCCAATCGTTGCGCGTGACCCACCAGCCACGTCCGTGCGACGGATCGAGCTCGACAGGATCGGCAGGTGTTTCGCCCGCACGATAGAACAGCCAGCCCTTGATAAACATCTGCGGCGTCCATGGCCCTGCATGGCCGACCGATGCGAACTCTTCACGCGCGCTCAACGGCAGCTGATGATTCAGCACATGCGCGAGCTTCAGATCGAAGCGGTCTTTCAGATTCGGGCCAACGTAATCGGCTAATCGCGCCGTCGACTGCGAGGCCGACTGCGCGCGGTTTTCGCCCGCATGCAGGTAGCACTTCACCGCCAACTCCCAATGCAGGCGCACGCCTTGCTGCGTCTGCACCAGGAAATCGCATTCACCGAGCGTGACGCCTTCGCGTCGCAACGGCACGCCGGCCGCGACCAGCCGCGCCGCCGGTCCATGTTGCAGGAACCATCCGAGCAGCCGTTCGGCGTAGCGGCCAAGACGTGTGATACGCGTCGCGGCGAGATCGCGCTGCAAGTCGGCCGGATCGGCATCCAGCGCGCGTAACCAGTCGACGCTTGCATCAAATTCCTGGGGCGAGTCGAAGGGACTCGCGAGCACGCCCACCGGTGGTTGCGCGCGCAACAAATCGGCGCTCAGCAGCAACCACGCGAGATCGCGCACTGCCGGTTCGCGCAATGTGTCGAGCAGCTTCCCGAGAACCGCAGCGGATGGGCCGGGCGCGACGGCAAGACGTGCCGCCGGCCCGCTCGCGTCCGTCACTTTGCCGCGCTGGACGGCACGCCGCCCGCCGCGAGCCACGTGTCGCGCGCGAGGCACAGGTCTGCCCAGGCCTTCGCCTTGTCGGGCAGGCTGCGCAGCAGATACGCCGGGTGATAGGTGACGATGACCGGCACCCCTTCATATTCGTGCACACGGCCGCGCAGCGACGAAATGCTCGCGTCGGTTTTCAGCAGACTTTGCGCGGCGAAGCGGCCCAGGGCGACGATCAGCTTCGGCTTGACCAGCGCGACCTGGCGTTGCAGATAAGGCTCGCAACGCGCGACTTCGTCCGGCTCGGGATTGCGGTTGCCAGGCGGGCGGCACTTGATCACGTTGGCGATATAGACGTTGCTGTCGCGCGCGAGCATCAGTGAACGCAGCATATTGTCGAGCAGCTTGCCGGCCTGGCCGACGAACGGCTCTCCCACGCGATCTTCGTTCTCACCAGGCGCTTCGCCGATCAGCATCCAGTCGGCATTGCGATCGCCGACGCCGAATACCGTGTTCGTGCGTTTCTCGCACAGACGGCAGCGTTCACAGGCGGCGACCTGCTGGCTCAACGCGTCCCAGTCGAGCGTCTGGATCGAGGAAGGCTCGGGCGCCTCGCGGCGCGCTTCAACGGGAGCGTGGGCGGGCTGATCGTCGAACCATGCGAAATCGTCGTCGGGTGGAGCGTCGAACGCCGGCGGCTCAGGTGCTCGCGACTGCTGCGATGGCTGCGATGGCTGTTTTATCGGCTGCCGTGCATCGGCCGGCGCTTGCATCCGCCCCTGCGTCTGTTCCTGCGCTGGTGGTGGTGCGCGGCGCTCGCCTTGCTCGATCCCGGTTTCGACCGCGATCTCCTGCGCCACCGACATTCCGCGACGCACCCACAGCGGCGCAAGTCCGAACTCTTCCAGTACCGATTCATGCAGCGCCATCTGCGCCCTCCGTGGCAAACGAGAAACGCATCACGATGGCGTCCTCCCGGCTGCGATGCCGCGCCGGATAATAGTTTTTGCGCCGGCCAATCGACGCAAAGCCGAAGCGCTCGTAAAGCCGGATAGCCCGATGATTCGACGGCCGCACTTCGAGCAGCAGGCCATCGAGTTTTTCGGCGCGCGTAACGCGCACCGCTTCGCGCAGCAGCGCGAGCCCGGCACCGGCGCCTTGCGCGGCGGGCGTCACGCACAAATTGAGCAGATGCATTTCATCGACCACCGGCATCAGCACGCAATAACCGATCAGCGTGCCCGTTACGTGACGCATGCAGATGCCGAAATAGCCGTTGCGCAGCGAATCGCCGAAATTACCGCGGCTCCAGGGGAACTCGTAGGCGACCTTTTCGATGGCCGCGACCTCGTCCAGATCGGCCTCGGTCATCGGCGACATATAACGGTCCGCCAGCAACACACCGCTCATTGCCGGCCCTCGCCTTGATGCGCGTCGTGCGCCAATCTGGCGGCCTGCTCGGCCTTGGCGGCTTTTTCAGCTTTTTCGGCGACCCGCTCCGCCGTGGTCTGGGCGACCTTGTCGCGAATGTATTCCGGCGCAGCCTGATCGGCGGGCACCGTGCGGCCGGCGCGAAACGCGCGCAGCGCCGCGTGCGCGAGCGGCACCGCATGCGGCAGCGCTTCGCTGTCGACGGTTCGCGCAGCCGCGACGGCGGGCAGCCGCGCGCCGAAGGCGGCAGCGGCATTGCCTGCCAGCGTGAACGGGACGTCGGGCAAAACGAGCCGTTCCGGCGCGTCGAGCGAAGCCGGCTGAAGCGTGCGCCATTCGCCAAGGGCTGCGTCCCACGCGTAGTCGGCCCAATAGATTTCGTCCATCCGGGCGTCGAGCGCGGCGAGCACGCGGGTCGCCGACGGATCGCGCAGCCGTGCGCTTTCCGCGCAGGCCAAGAGCGTGCTGACCGGCACGACCGGCAGGTTCAGACCGAACGCGAGGCCTTGAGCAACGCCCGTCGCGGTGCGAAGACCGGTGAACGAGCCGGGGCCGGAGCCGAAGGCAATAGCGGTGCAATCCGCCAGTTTCAGGCCGGCTTCGTCGAAAAGTTCGCGAATGGCGGGCAAGAGGCGCGTGCTGGAGACTGCGCCGGTTTGCTCGTGGCGCACCCAGATCCGGGGTTCGGCGCGGCCTGGGTCCGCTGTCTGGCTCGCGGCGCCGCCAACGGCGGCCAGGAGCGCTACCGAGCAGAATTCGGTCGAGGTATCGAGGGCAAGAAGCACAGTTTGAGTCATGGACCCTATTGTAATCGGCACGGCGCGTGCAGATGCGGTTTTGGGTTTGCCCTCCCGGCGGGGAGGGCTGTTTGGAATAAGCCCTCGGCCCCGCGGCAGCATGCAGTTGTTATGATCATTGGCCCAGCCAAAACCAACCCCGCCAGCCGGGCAAAACCACAATGACAGACATCAACGCGCAATTCGTCCAGGCCCAGGAAGATGCAAAGCAACTGCCCGAGCGTCCGGGCAACCTCACCCTTCTGCGCCTCTACGCTCTCTTCAAGCAGGCCACAGACGGCGACGTCCACGGCGACAAACCCGGCTTCACCGATATCGTCGGCAAGTACAAGTACGATGCGTGGGCCGCGCTCAAAGGCACCGCTCAGGACGCCGCGAAGCAGCAATACATCGATCTCGTCGAATCCCTGAAAAGCGGCGCGTCGGCCTGAGCCGGCTCTGCGGCGGAAAACGGCGGCCAGCCAGATCGTCAGGACGGGGCGCCAAGAGGCAGCCCAAAGGTAGCTAAAAGGCAGCCAAACGAAAGTTTTCCGCCAGGAAACGTCCTAATGGTGGCGCAGTGCAACAAAACTCTATACAATACTGCCTGCGCTTCACTGCTTTGCCCGGCTTTCCTCTAGCGGCCTTTGCGGCGCAGCGCCTCGTAGCGTTTAGCTCCAATCCAGTTTAGAACCTGTCCCCTCCTGCCTAGCCCCCTACGGGCGATCATGTCCCAGGCTGGCGGCACGCCGTGTTGGCATGTCGCATCCGATACAGCTTCTAACGAAAAGCTCGCCTTCATTGTCGCGAGCTGCCCCCGTTTTTCGATTTGCTCGCTGCTTCTTTGCTCGCTGAATCCGACGACTTGGGTATGCCGATTGGCGCCGACGTTTTAATTCCGTGTGTACCAAGGATTTACCAAGGATTCTCATGACTTCGAGCAATACCCCCAGCAGCCCGTTGAACGCCATCGCCGATCAAGCCCTCGGTCTAGCCGACGCACCCGCACAAGCCGCAGCTGTTGCTGCCGCTCCGGAAGCTGTCGCCGCAGAGACCGCAGCGCCGACCGGCCCGTCGTTCGCGTCGCTCGGTCTGTCCGCGGATGTCGTCTCCGCCCTGACCGCCGCTGGTTATCAAAACCCGACTCCGGTTCAGCAACGCGCGATCCCCGCCGGCATCGCCGGCCGCGATCTGATGGTCTCGAGCCCGACCGGTTCGGGCAAGACCGCCGCGTTCATGCTGCCCGCTATCGAACGTTTCTCGCAACTGCAAAAAGCACAAGCCAGCCAGCCGCGTGAACCGCGTCCGGCTGACGGCGCACGCACGCGCCGTCCGCAACCGGTTGCCCGTCCGACCATGCTGGTTCTGACGCCGACCCGCGAACTCGCGATGCAGGTCACCACTGCTGCCGCCACGTACGGTAAGCACCTCAAGCGTCTGCGCACCGTCAGCATTCTGGGCGGTGTCGCTTATGGTCAACAACTGATGCTGCTGGCAAAGAACCCGGAAATCCTGGTTGCTACGCCGGGCCGTTTGATCGACCACCTGGAACGCGGCCGTATCGATCTGTCGCAACTGCAGATCCTCGTGCTCGACGAAGCCGACCGCATGCTCGACATGGGCTTCATCGAAGACATCGAAACGATCGTTGCCGCTACGCCGGCTTCGCGTCAAACCATGCTGTTCTCGGCCACGCTCGACGGCAAGATCGGTTCGCTGACCGGCCGTCTGCTGAAGGATCCGGAACGTATCGAGATCGTTCAACGCCTCGAACAACGTACCAACATCGCGCAAACCGTCCACTATGTTGACGACCGCGATCACAAGGACCGTCTGCTCGACCATCTGCTGCGTGACTCCGGCCTCGATCAGGCTATCGTCTTCACGGCAACCAAGATGGACGCGGACCAACTGGCTGGCCGTCTGGCCGACGCCGGTTTCGAATCGGCTGCTCTGCACGGCGATCTGCCGCAAGGCGCACGTAACCGCACGATCAAGGCCCTGCGCGAGCGCCGTGTGCGCGTGCTGGTGGCAACGGACGTCGCCGCTCGCGGTATCGACATTCCGGGCATCACGCACGTGTTCAACTACGACCTGCCGAAGTTCGCTGAAGACTACGTGCACCGTATCGGCCGTACCGGCCGTGCTGGCCGCTCGGGCATCGCAGTGAGCCTCGTGCATCATGCAGAACAAGGCGCGCTGAAGCGCATCGAGCGTTTCGTGCGCACCCCGTTGCCGGTCAACGTCGTAGAAGGCTTCGAGCCGCGCAAGTCGGCTCCGTCGGGTAACGGCCGTCCTGGCTTTGGCGGCCGTGGCCGTCCGGGCGGTGGCAATGGCGGTGGCCGTCGCTTCGGTAGCGGCAGCGGCGCTGGCAAGCCGGCCGGTAACGGCGGCGGTTCGCGCAGCGGTAGCGGCAATGGCGGCGGCTGGGCAGGCAAGTCGGCCGGCGGCGGCTCGCGTGAAGGCGGCTTCGGCGGCGGTTCGCGTGACGGTGGCTACGGCGCACGCCGCAGCGACGGTCCGCGCACGGCGCGTCGCGGCAGCTAAGCAGCGACTCAGCAATTCATCAGGCAAGCGCTATTTACGTGGCTCGGTCAGTACGTAAGGCGGCCTGAAAAGACCCGGACGGCCCCGCGCAGTCCGTCAGTCAAAAGAAACCGGTGCTCAGGCACCGGTTTTTTTTCGTCCGCACTTGGATGACCGCCGACATTTCACGATGTGGAAAATTTTTTTGCGTCGTAAAAAATCGTGCTGCAAGGCACAACACGACCTATTGCAAGATGGAAAAAGACCTTTCTCAATGCGAAACGAATGACGCAAGCATTTGATTTTAAACAAAAATAAATATTCGAAAAACGATCCTCGGCAGCTATTGCGTGACGGTCGATTTGCCTAGACTCTTATATAAGACTTCACGAAACGAAACGCCTCAAACGGCCAGCCGCTTCGACGAAGACCGCAAGTTTCTTGCATGGGACCAGAGTAAGCGCTTTGCACCAACTCTGGTCGACAGAGTCACTCATCCATTACAGGCAACCAAGGAGCACACCATGTCCCGCGAACAACAAGCCAAGCAACTCCAACAGCAATGGGAAACCGATCCGCGCTGGAAAGGCGTGAAGCGTACGTACACCGCTGAAGACGTGATCCGTCTGCGCGGCTCGCTGCAAGTGGAGCACACGCTTGCCAAGCGCGGCGCGGAAAAGCTGTGGGAAAGCGTCAACAACGAGCCGTTCGTGAACTCGCTCGGCGCGCTGACTGGCAACCAGGCGATGCAACAGGTCAAGGCCGGCCTGAAGGCGATCTACCTGTCGGGCTGGCAAGTGGCGGGCGATGCGAACGTGGCCGGTGAAATGTACCCGGACCAGTCGCTGTATCCGGCGAACTCGGTGCCGCTCGTCGTGAAGCGCATCAACAACACGCTGACGCGCGCTGACCAGATCCAATGGTCGGAAGGCAAGAATCCGGGCGACGAAGGCTATATCGACTACTTCGCACCGATTGTGGCCGACGCGGAAGCCGGTTTCGGCGGCGTTCTGAACGCATTCGAACTGATGAAGGCCATGATCGAAGCCGGCGCGGCAGGCGTGCACTTCGAAGACCAGCTCGCTTCGGTGAAGAAGTGCGGCCACATGGGCGGCAAGGTGCTCGTGCCGACCCGCGAAAACATCGCCAAGCTGACCGCCGCGCGTCTGGCCGCCGACGTCTCCGGCGCGCCGACCGTGCTGCTGGCTCGCACCGACGCAGAAGCCGCCGACCTGATCACGTCGGACGTGGATGACAACGACAAGCCGTTCCTGACGGGCGAACGGACGGTGGAAGGTTTCTATCGTACGAAGCCGGGTCTGGAACAGGCGATCTCGCGTGGCCTCGCCTACGCGCCGTACGCCGACATGATCTGGTGCGAAACCGGCAAGCCGGACCTCGAGTTCGCGAAGAAATTCGCCGACGCGATCCACAAGGAATTCCCGGACCAGTTGCTGTCGTACAACTGCTCGCCGTCGTTCAACTGGAAGAAGAACCTGGACGACGCAACCATCGCCAAGTTCCAGCGCGAACTCGGCGCAATGGGCTACAAATTCCAGTTCATCACGCTGGCCGGCTTCCACGCGCTGAACTACTCGATGTTCAATCTGGCGCACGGCTATGCCCGCAACCAGATGACCGCGTTCGTCGAAATGCAGCAGGCTGAATTCGCAGCAGCGGAAAAGGGCTTCACCGCGGTCAAGCACCAACGCGAAGTCGGCACCGGCTACTTCGACGCCGTGACGCAAACGGTCGAACGCGACGCGTCGACGACCGCGCTGCACGGTTCGACGGAAGACGAACAGTTCTTCGACAAGAAGGTCGCTTAAGTCACATCGGTCACCTCGGTCACATAGAGGTCTGATCGCGAGAAAGGCAAGGCAGACGAAAAAGCGGCCCCGTTAGAGGGCCGCCGTCAGGGAGGAGTAGCCATCCGGGCTGGAGTACGCCGACTGCCCTGATGGCTGGAATCTGGGAGTGATGGCAGCAGCGCTGACAAAGCCAGCACAACGCATTGTGCGGCGAGCATGGGACGCGCCGGCCTCATCGCCGGCGCGTTTTCTTTTGCTACGCCGTACCTGCCCGCGACGCGAATCGCAAGCAGGTACCTCAGCGGTACACGATCACTGGAATCTTCGTATGCGTCAGGACCCGCTGCGTCTCGCTGCCGATCAGCAGGCTGCCGAGGCCGCGCCGTCCATGCGAGGCCATGAAAATCACGTCGCAGCCGCCCTGCTCGGCCGCTTCGATGATGCCGAGATACGGCGCCGGATGCACGCTAGTGCGGCTGTCGAACGCGACGCCGACACGGCGCGCGGCCAGCTCCACTTCCCGCAGATGCACGCGCGCTTCACGCTCGCTGCGCTCCAGAAACTCGACCGGCGGCTCGATCACCACGTCGGAGAACGGGGAATACGGATATTGCGGCAGACAGGCGTAGGCGGTGACGCGAGCGCCAACTACCTGCGCGAGGTCGATGGCGCCGTCTATCGCCTTGCGTGACAGGTCTGAACCATCGGTCGGAACCAGGATGTGCCTAAACATGATGCCCTCCGTCGCCGGCTGCGCGCAGCGCGGCGTCAGCGTCCCACGAGGTTCGGCATGAAGCCGCTTCAATCGATTGTAGTTCGCAGAAAATGAGGTCAAGGCCATCGTGCGGGTCTGTCCGCATATCGGAAACCCGCTGCGCAGGTCCGCGCCGCGGTTGTGCAGGGCGGCATTGCACCGGATCGCCGGACGTTGGTTGCACCGCCGCCGTACCTAAGCCGTACCTAAGCCGCACCTCAGCCAGCGTCAGTTCCAGTAATCAGGATGGCCGTACGTATGCTTGAGAAAGTCCAGAAACAGTCGAACCCGCAGCGGCAAATGCCGGCGCTGCGGAAAAACCGCATGGATACCGATCGGCGGCGCGGCGAACTCGTCGAGCACGCTGACCAGCCGGC
The DNA here is from genome assembly GCF_013177735.1 of Paraburkholderia elongata. Classification (GTDB taxonomy): domain Bacteria; phylum Pseudomonadota; class Gammaproteobacteria; order Burkholderiales; family Burkholderiaceae; genus Paraburkholderia; species Paraburkholderia elongata. The sequence goes on from NZ_WOEZ01000192.1 coordinate 19,635, forward strand.
CAGCCGCGATATCCGTGCCGACCTCCCACCACGAGCGCCATGCGAGCCCATACCCCTCGAGGCACCACTCGTGCAGCACGGCGCCGTCCGAGCATTCCATCGTGCCGGACACCTTGATCGACACGACCTTGTCGCCCTGCTGGAACATCCAGCCGCGCTGCTGATTGGCGCTCGCGCCGAGCGCGAGGCAATTGTGATGCGCGAGATCGGCCAGTGTGTGCGGCGATCCGCGCCGGCTCAGATACGACGGCGAAGCCACGCACACGCGGCGGTTCTCTCCGAGCTTGAGCGACACCAGCGACGAATCCGGCAACTCGCCCAGGCGCACGGCGCAGTCGAACCCTTCGTTGACGAGATCGACCAGCCGGTCGGACAGGTCGAGCGTAATCGACACATCCGGATGCGCGACGGTGAAAGCGGGCACCAGCGGCGCGACATGCCGGCGCCCAAACCCGGCCGGCGCCGACAGCCGCAAATGGCCGCTCGCCTTCACGCCGCCCGCCGACACGCTGGCCTCGGCGTTCTGCATGTCGTGGATGACGCGCTGGCAATCCTCGAGAAACGCCGAGCCTTCGAAGGTCAGCGTGATCTTGCGCGTGGTGCGCACCAGCAATTTGACGCCGAGGCGCTCTTCGAGCGCATCGATGCGGCGGCCGATGATGGCGGGCGCGACGCCTTCGGCGAGCGCTGCGGCGGACAGGCTGCCCCTGGCCGCGACGGCAACGAAAGTCTCGATCTGCTTGAAACGGTCCATGGGTAGCGGAGCCGCAACGCCCTGAAGGAAGTCCCCCTTGGGGGGCTGCGCGGGAAAGTGGTCGGTGCGCGTCAGATTAGGCGCATGAAAGTAAAAGATCAAGTGATCTTTAGCCTCTTTTTTAGCGTAGAGCATCACTAATACAATCCATCCTGACCTCTGATAGGAGTGCACGGCAATGTCTGCCACAACGACACCCTTCCCTAAAGCAGTGATTTTCGACGCGTACGGCACGCTTTTCGACGTGCATTCAGTGATCGCTGCCGCCGAGCAGATGTTCCCGGGCCACGGCGATGCGCTCTCGCAGTTGTGGCGCCAAAAACAGATCGAATACACGCAGCTGCGCACGCTCGCCGATCCGGCCGGCGCACCCGGCGCGCATTACCGGCCGTTCTGGGACATCACGCTCGACGCCTTGCGCTTCGCCGCCAAGAAACTGCATCTCACGCTGAGTCGCGCGGCAGAGAAGCGTCTGATGGACGAATATGCGTGCCTGTCCGCGTTTCCCGATGCCGTGCCCGCGCTGCGCCAGTTGCGCGACGCGCCTTCGGCGTCGTCCGGGTCCACATCTGCGCCTTCGGGCGGCAAAGCCGGGGCAGGGGCAGGATCAAGGCCCGGTCTCGCGATCCTCTCGAACGGCAATCCGCAAATGCTCGACATCGCCGTGAAAAGCGCCGGCATGACGGGCCTGTTCGACCATGTTCTATCCGTCGACACAGTGCGCGCCTACAAACCCTCGCCCGCGGCCTACTCGCTCGGCACGCAAGCCTTCGGCGCCGAACCGCGCGAGATCGTCTTCGTGTCGTCGAACGGCTGGGACGTGGCAGGCGCGAGCTGGTTCGGCTTCACGACTTTCTGGCTTAACCGGCAAAACGCACCAGCCGAAGAACTGGGCGTCACGCCGCGTGGCGCGGGCGGAGGCATGAACGATCTGCTCGCTTTTCTGAAGTCCCTCGCGTCGCCCGACCGCAATCGCGGCACGGGCAGCACCGGCAATCCCGGTGGCAGCCGCACGCGCCACAGCCCTGGCGCATGACAGCTACCACCTGGATCCCGCGACGCAATTCAATCGCATCTCAACATTTGCACCTTTGCAATCTGACCGACCAAGGAGAAACCATGGCGAATCCGCTGTCATCGCAGTCATCGCTGCAGCTGCCGCAGGGCATGGAAATCACGGCTGAGATCAAGCCGGGCTATGAAGCGATCCTCACCCGCGAAGCGCTCGAGCTCGTCGCCGCGCTGCATCGCACGTTCGAACCGCGCCGCCAGCAGTTGTTGCAGGCGCGTATCGAGCGCACCAAACGGCTCGACGCCGGCGAGAGCCCCGACTTCCTCGCTGAAACGAAAAGCGTACGCGAAGGCGACTGGAAGATCGCGCCACTGCCGCAAGATCTGCAATGCCGCCGTGTAGAAATCACCGGTCCGGTCGAGCGCAAGATGATCATCAACGCGCTGAATTCGGGCGCGGATTCGTACATGACCGACTTCGAAGATTCGAATGCGCCGAGCTGGGATAACCAGATTACCGGCCACATCAATCTGAAGGACGCGGTGCGCCGCACGATTTCGCTCGAACAGAACGGCAAGTCGTACACACTGAACGACAAGATCGCCACGCTGATCGTGCGTCCGCGCGGCTGGCACCTGGACGAAAAGCATGTGACGGTGGACGGCAAACGCGTCTCCGGCGGCATCTTCGATTTCGCGCTCTTCATGGTTCACAATGCCAAGGAACAGGTCGCGCGCGGCACGGCCCCGTACTTCTACCTGCCGAAGATGGAGAGCCATCTGGAAGCGCGCCTGTGGAACGACATCTTCGTCGCCGCGCAGGAAGCGGTCGGCGTGCCGCGCGGCACGATTCGCGCGACCGTGCTGATCGAAACGATTCTTGCCGCGTTCGAAATGGACGAGATCCTGTACGAACTGCGTGAACACAGCTCGGGTCTGAACGCCGGCCGTTGGGACTACATCTTCTCGGCGATCAAGAAGTTCAAGAACGACCGCGACTTCTGTCTCGCCGACCGCTCGCAGATCACGATGACCTCGCCGTTCATGCGTGCGTACGCGCTGCTGCTGCTGAAGACCTGCCATCGCCGCAATGCGCCGGCGATCGGCGGCATGAGCGCGCTGATTCCAATCAGGAACGATCCGGCAGCGAACGACAAGGCAATGGGCGGTGTGCGCTCGGACAAGGCCCGCGATGCCGGCGACGGGTACGACGGTGGCTGGGTCGCGCATCCGGGCCTCGTGCCGATCGCGATGGAAGAATTCGTCAAGGTGCTCGGCGACAAGCCGAATCAGATCGGCAAGCAGCGCGACGACGTGCTCGTCACGGCTTCCGACCTGATGGACTTCCGCCCGGAAGCGCCGATCACCGAAGGCGGTCTGCGCAACAACATCAACGTCGGCATTCACTATCTGGGTGCGTGGCTCGCGGGCAATGGCTGCGTGCCGATTCACAACCTGATGGAAGACGCCGCCACCGCGGAGATCTCGCGCTCGCAAGTGTGGCAATGGATTCGCTCGCCGAAGGGCAAGCTCGAAGACGGCCGCAAGGTCACGGCCGAACTGGTGCGTGAGTTGTCGGCACAAGAGCTCGACAAGGTGAAGCAGGCAGTCGGCGGCGATACGAAGCCGTACGATCGCGCTGCACAAATCTTCGAAGAAATGTCGACGTCGGAGCAGTTCACCGACTTCCTGACGCTGCCGTTGTACGAGGAAATCTGAGGCATCTGAGCTGCCTCATGCATCAGCAATAACGACGTCGTACCAGGCCCGCTTTCACCAGCCACGCAAGATGAAAGAGCGGCCCGGGTCGCAAGGCTGACCGACCGGACGGCCCGACAGGCGCATGCCTGCCGGGCCGTTTTTTTATGCACTCGTTGTGCGCTCGCGATGTGCTCGTTATGCGTTGGTTACGTACTCGTGGTGCGCTCGCCGTGCGCTAGCCATGCCGCCCCTCAGCGCGTGCTGCGATACTCGACCCAATCGCCCGACCTGATTTCCGGGTGGCCCTTCACCGCATTGGGCGCGATCGGATAGAAGCGGCAGTTCACGACGTTGCCGTCTACTTTCACCATTACTTCTCGCGCGAGGAAGCGATCTTCGACTCCGGGATACACCGCTTCGATCTCGTCGAGCACCGCCACCAGTTCATCGTCGATTTCGTAGACGTCGCCCATGACGTCCACACCCGCTTCGTCGACCACCAGGCCCGGATACAAGCCGAAGTCGAATAGATGGCCGCGCACCGTGGCCGTGCCGAGCAGATTCGGCGTGGCGATTTCGTTGCGCGCCGCAGCATCTCTGAGGTCATTCACTTCACCGGCACGCAATGTGCCGTATACAAAAACGGTCTGCATCGTCGTTTGCTCTCCTTGATGATGGGTTCGGCTTGCCTCGGCTGTTGCCGGGGGTTCAGTTCAACGACGTGCTCGCCACCAGCACGCCGTCGATATCCGCATAGATCCACTCGCCAGGATGTACTAGTGCGCCCGGCAATTGCACCGGCACGTCGCGCTCACCCGTGCCGAGCTTCTGGCCGCGCCGTGGGCAGGTCGCCAACGCCGCCACGCCGACATTGATTTCGTTGAGCTCCAGCGTATCGCGCACGCAGCCGTTCAACACGATACCCGCCCAACCGTTCTTCTCGGCGATTTGCGCGAGGTTGCCGCCTACGAGCGCGGAACGCAGACTGCCACCGCCGTCAACCACCAGCACCCGGCCGGCGCCCTTCTCTTCGAGCGTGGCGCGTACGAGCGCGTTGTCTTCGAACACCTTTAGCGTCACCGCCTCGCCGCTGAAACACTCGGCGCGACTGAAGAGATGAAAGACCGGCTCGAGCACACGCAGCGTGCCCAGCGCCAGTTGGTCCTCGTGCGCGTCGCACAAGTCAGCGGTTGCAAAGCTCATGGGGGTCTCCTCAGGATCTGTGTAATCGGGACATTATGCAACGTTGACTCGGACGTAACACCTACAATGAGATGCCCGCGGTGGTTTTGGGTCTGCGCTCCCGGGGTCCACACCTGAAAGCGCGGTGCTTGAGCGCCCCCGCGCTCGCGGGTTCCGTGTTTACAGCCACCGCGTTTTTTGAGTTCCATCCATTGGATCGATCGTCAACATGAATTCGTCCTCTGACTCAGACCAGTCGAGCCAGACCCGCTTCGCCGACATCCCGCCCGAATTCCAGCCGACGCAATCGCACCCGATTCGCGTGCGCTCGCGGCTGATGCCGTCGGGCTGGCGTATCGCGCGACACACGCATGCGTGGGCGCAGGTGGCCTATGCGTCGCGCGGCGTGCTGCGGGTCGCGACGACCGGCACGACGTGGATGGTGCCGCCATCCCGGGCGATCTGGGTGCCACCGCACGTGACACACGAAGTGGTCGCAGTCGAAGATGCGTTTTTGCGCACGCTCTACATTACCGAAAGCACCGTCCCGGCCGGACTGGATACGCCGCGCGTGGTCGAAGTATCGGACCTGCTGCGCGAAGTCATCGCCGCGCTCGATACGCCCGGCATTTCAGCGACACGCGAACAACTGCTAGGCGCGCTCGCGCTCGACGAACTGACGCGCTCGGAGCCACTGCCGCTGTCCGTGCCGATGCCCAACGAGAAGCGCTTGCGCGCGTTGTGCGAGGCCGTGATCGCGGACCCGACGCACGGCGACTCGCTCGAACAATGGGCATCGAGCGTCGGTGCGAGTACGCGAACGATTGCGCGGCTGTTCCGTCAGGAGTTGGGCGTGAGCTTTTCGCAATGGCGTCAGCAGGCCATTCTCGCGCGCGCGATTCCGCTTTTGAGCCAGGGGCGGCCGCTTTCTCATGTCGCGCAAGAACTGGGTTATCAGAGCCAGAGTGCGTTTTCGGCAATGTTCCGGCGGGCATTCGGCGAAAGTCCGCGCGCGTTTATCGAGCGTGGCTCTGAACATCGTGTGGAGAACGGGGATCGTGGTGATACAGAGGCAGACGAAGAGACCGCGCAAAAGTGACGGCGTAAAGCGTAACGGCTAATCGCTAGTTGCTAGTTGCTAGTTGCTAGTTGCTAGTTGCTAGTTGCTAGTTGCAGCGTGTCACACGCGCCGCGCCAGATGACGGATCGCCCCGAGTTGCGCCAGGCGCGGCCCGGTCAGCTTGTACCCCTTGCGCTGATACAGCCGCGCGGCAGGATTGTCGACGAACACGCGCAACTGCAACTCGTGCAGCCCGCGCTCGCGCGCCCACTGATGCGACATGTCGAGCAGATACGTGCCGGCGCCGAGCCGCCGATGCCCTTCGGCAATCTGCACGTCGCGGATATGCAGCGAATCGCCTTCTTGCGTGATGCGCAGCACGCCGATCGGCTCGCCGTCCACTTCGAGAATAAAATTTTCCGACTCGCGCCAGCTGCCGAGAAACAGATCGCCACGCCAGACCAGGTGATGCCGGCGATAGTAGCCGCCCATGTTATTGCGAGTCAGCGCCTCGGCGAACTCGAAATCGTCCATGCTGGCGCGGCGCAGATGAAACGGTGACGGAGCTTCGGTTGGATCGAACATGGTGGAACGACGAAGATGGGTCGGGTCAACGGTAAAACAGGCCGTGCGCGCTGGCAATGGCTGTTTGTCCCGAGCATACCCGGACGATACCCAGGCAGACCGGCTGCGGAAATAAAAAAAGCCCACTTCTTTCGAAGTGGGCTTCTTAAAATCTGGCGGAGCGGACGGGACTCGAACCCGCGACCCCCGGCGTGACAGGCCGGTATTCTAACCAACTGAACTACCGCTCCAGATTTTTGCACCGTGGCTTGTGAGCCTTGCTCATTTGCCAACTACGTCACCAACCGCACCGCTCATACCGCTAACTGAACGACGCCGATGTCTTGGCGTCCCCTAGGGGATTCGAACCCCTGTACTCACCGTGAAAGGGTGATGTCCTAGGCCTCTAGACGAAGGGGACAACGTACTGCTTACACCTTTAATGAAAAAGCCCGTTCAGGTTTGTATGAACGGGCTTTGTCTGGCGGAGTGGACGGGACTCGAACCCGCGACCCCCGGCGTGACAGGCCGGTATTCTAACCAACTGAACTACCACTCCAGTTTGCCTATCATGACTTGCGAGCGTTGGTTTTTTCTCTGCAAGCTGCGCTGCTTTACTACTACCAAGCGACGCTGATGTTTGGCGTCCCCTAGGGGATTCGAACCCCTGTACTCACCGTGAAAGGGTGATGTCCTAGGCCTCTAGACGAAGGGGACATAATCTTTTCAGATCTGTCTTTATCTTGCTGCTAACTTATTTCATCTTCCTGCTAATTTCGCTTCGTCAGCAGCAAAGACCAATATTCTAACTTACGTTACAACTGTTTGTGAAGTCTTTTTTGCTACAAGCCCCAGACCTCGGAACCACTTCACTCTGCTCTGATGGTGGAGGTAAGCGGGATCGAACCGCTGACCTCTTGCATGCCATGCAAGCGCTCTCCCAGCTGAGCTATACCCCCCCTTGCAGAACAGAAACGAGATTCTAGAGGCCAATTTGCGCTTTGTAAATACCCTTTGAGCAATTGCATGCGACTTTTTTCGCAAGTCGCATGCAAACCCTCTCAATGCAGTTGCGAACGCGCTTAAGCCAACGCTTTTTCGATACGGCTCACGACAACATCGCGACCAAACAGCATCAGCACGCTGTCGATCGACGGCGTATGCGTGGTGCCCGCGACCAGCAGACGAACCGGCATGGCCAATTGCGGCATCTTCAGCTTGTGTGTGCCAAGCGTTGCCTTCAATGCCGCAGCGATCGCCTCCTTGGTCCACTCCACCGTCTTGAGCGTTGCAGCCAGATCGGCAAGCGCCGGACGCACGACATCCGTGACGTGCTGCGCGAGCGCCTCAGCAACAGGCGCTGGCGCGCGATAGAACATCGCAGCGTTTTCGGCGATTTCCTTCACCGTCGAGGCGCGGTCCTTCAGCAAGCCCACCACCGACGTTAGATCGGCGCCTTGCGCGATGGCAGCTTCGTCGATACCCAGTTCAGCGAAGAAAGGCTTTGCGAGCTCCGCGAGGCGCGCATTGTCCGCTTCCTTGATGTAGTGCGCGTTGAGCCAGTTCAGCTTGTCGTGGTCGTACTGAGCCGGCGACTTGCCCAGATGCTCCAGATCGAACCATTCGACGAACTGCTCACGCGTGAAGATTTCCGCGTCGCCATGCGACCAGCCCAGACGCGCCAGATAGTTGACCACCGCTTCCGGCAGAAAGCCGGCGTCGCGATAACCCATCACGCTCATTGCGCCGTGACGCTTGCTCATCTTCTCGCCCTGCTCGTTCAGCACGGTCGGCAAGTGCGCGTATACCGGCGGCTCACCGCCGAGCGCGCGCAGGATGTTGATCTGGCGCGGCGTGTTGTTCACGTGATCGTCGCCGCGAATCACGTGGGTGATGCGCATGTCCAGGTCGTCGACCACCACGCAGAAGTTGTAGGTCGGCGTACCGTCCGGGCGCGCGATCACGAGGTCGTCGAGTTCTTCGTTCGAGATTTCGATGCGGCCCTTCACGGCATCGTCCCATGCAACCACACCGGTGAGCGGATTGCGGAAGCGCAGCACGGGTTGCACGCCCGCCGGCGGCTCCGGCAAGACCTTGCCGGGTTCCGGGCGCCACGTGCCGTCATAGCGCGGCTTTTCGCCGGCCTCGCGTTGACGCTCGCGCAGTGCGTCCAGCTCTGCCGTCGACATGTAGCACGGGTACACGAGCCCCGCGTCTTGCATCTGCCTGAGCACTTCGCGGTAACGGTCCATGCGCTGCATCTGGTAGAACGGGCCTTCGTCGAAATCGAGGCCGAGCCACGCCATGCCTTCGATAATGGCGTCGACGGATTCGGAGGTGGAGCGCTCGACGTCGGTGTCCTCGATCCGCAGCACGAAGGTCCCTTTCATCTTGCGCGCGAACGCCCACGGATAAAGCGCGGAGCGAATGTTGCCGAGGTGGATGAAGCCGGTGGGACTCGGTGCGAAACGGGTACGGACGGAGGTGGTCATTAGCGGTTACTCGGAAGACAGGCGCCGGCGCCGTGGCAGACATCGCCAGTGAAGCGCGGCAGCGGACCGCGCCCATGCAGTAGAAAACGCCTTGCACGGACGCGAAGGAAATAAATACGAGAGCCGAATTATACCTTCCGAACCCGTGTTGCCTGCCCTCGTCCGAATGGCCAATGGCAGCACACAGGACGCGCGGGAAGCGCGCTTCAAGGCGCTCGAGGGCTTCCTCTGCAACGTTTCATTACCGCGCCGACGCGCGCCCGGAGCTTTGATTTATGATGTGCGCGCGCTGCGAGTGGGGATAGAACCGCAGCGCATGGAATCGCCGCCGGCGGTCCTGTCCGTTTGACTATCCGCCTGATCGCGGCACCGGTTGCGCTGATTGCGCCGCCCGCGCCGTTGCTGGAGAACCCGTTGAAACCGTCATCCCCTCGCCTCGCCCGTCGCAACTTCTCATTGGCGGCCGCCTCCGCGGTACTTGCCGCCTGCACTACGACCGGCGGCGGCAAGACCGATAGCACGCCGGTTGCCGCCACGCCCACCGCCAACACGCCGCCGCTCGACAAACCGCAGCGGCCGATCCGCGTCGGGCTCGCCCTAGGCGGCGGCGCTGCGCGCGGCTTCGCGCACATCGGCGTGATCAAGGCGCTGGAGGCACGCAATATCCAGGTCGACTTGGTGGCCGGCACCAGCGCCGGCTCGGTAGTCGGTGCGCTGTACGCCTCGGGGATGAACGGCTTTGCGCTGAACAAGCTCGCGCTGAGCATGGACGAAGCGTCGATCAGCGATTGGGCCATGCCATTTCGCGCGCGCGGCTTTCTACAAGGCGTCGCGTTGCAGAACTACTTGAATACGACGCTCAACAACCGTCCGATCGAGAAGATGGTCAAGCCGCTCGGCGTGGTCGCCACCGATCTGAGGACCGGCCAGCCGATCCTGTTCCAGCGCGGCAACACCGGCATTGCGGTGCGCGCGTCATGCAGCGTACCGTCGATTTTCGAGCCGGTGAAGATGGGCGGACACGAGTATGTGGACGGCGGCCTGGTGAGTCCGGTGCCGGCCTCGTTTGCGCGCAAGATGGGCGCCGATTTCGTGATCGCCGTGGACATTTCGCAGCGCCCGGAAAGCGGCCTCACTGCCAGCTCGTTCGACGTGCTGATGCAGACTTTCACGATCATGGGTCAGACGATCAAAACCTATGAGCTCGAGAAGTATGCCGACATTGTGATCCGGCCGAATTTGGCGGCCATGAGCGGCAGCGATTTCTCGCAGCGCAACGCAGCGATCCTGGCCGGCGAGGAAGCGGTGGCGAAGATGATGCCGGAGTTGCAACGCAAGCTAGCCGCAAGCCGCGCCGCGGTATAACCCGCTGGGGCCGCACCGGTTACACCGACCGGCGCGCTTCGGCTGTTGTCGTACGCAACACACACGCGCCGCCACAGCCTGGGGGGTCCAGCAGGGAAGATTCGCCGGCACATCGGCGAACGTCCATCGGCAAGCGCCCAAACGCAAAAAACCTGCTTCGAACGAAGCAGGCCTTTTTCACACCAGAACCGCCGGTGCGGGCTGAATCAGTTACTGATTACCGCCGATCGAAGCATTCACGCGCTTGCGCAGATCTTCACCGCCCTGATAGGACGTCTCGATCCGGCGTGCACCCGTGAAACGCTTCTCCCAATAGCCGCTATCCAGATCGTCGACGCGGATCGTGCTGCCCGTGGAAGGCGAATGCACGAACTTGTTGTCGCCGATGTAGATGCCGACGTGTGAGAACGTACGGCGCATCGTGTTGAAGAACACCAGATCGCCCGGCTTCAGGTCGCTGACGCGAACCTTTTCGCCGACGCGGCTCATTTCCTCGGCGCGGCGCGGCAGCGCCATACCGAGCGTGTCCTGGAACACGTAGCGAACGAAGCCGCTGCAATCGAGCCCCGAGTCGGGCGTATTACCGCCCCAACGGTAGCGAACGCCGATCATGTTCAGCGCGCCGACCACCACGTCGCCCGCTTTACCGGCCATGCCGGAAAGGAACGATTTGGCGCCGCCGTCGCTGTCGGGAGCGGCCGATTGCGAATTGAGGGGTGACAAAGAATTCGACCCGCTGGGGGTCGAATATGAGGCATTCTGATTAAAACTGCTTACTTCGTCGGCGAAAGCGCCGGGAGCTGCTGCCATCAAGACGCCAATGAACATCCCGGCGACGACGCGCGTGCAAGCCTGGGTTAGGTTTCTGTGCTGCATTGGTCGGTATTTTTTGCCTAAAAATCAGTGGGCTACGAAAAAAAGTTTGGTCGATACTAGCCAGTAAGTATTCGTGTGTCAAAACAAATAGAAAAATACAATCGAGACACGCACCCAATTGGTGAAAGAGGGCAAAATCAGTGGTCAAGCGCCGCTTTCAGCAGCTTTCGGGTGTAGGGGTGCACCGGTGTCGCAAAAATCTGCTCAACGTCCCCGCTTTCGACGATCGAACCGTTTTGCATGACCGCCACACGATGCGCCATCGCCCCGATCACGGCGAGATCGTGACTGATGAAAACGAAGCCGAGGTTGTACTTCTGTTGCAACCCGGCGAGCAGTTTGAGCACCTGCTGCTGGATCGATACGTCGAGCGCACTGGTCGGTTCGTCGAGAATCAGGATGCGTGGCTCCAGCACCAGAGCGCGCGCGATCGCAATCCGCTGACGCTGGCCGCCGGAGAACTCATGCGGATAGCGGTACAACACGGTGCGGTCCAAACCGACTTCGCGCAGGACCGACACTACCTTGTCGCGCCGCGCCTCCTGGCTCATTTGCGGCCGATGCAGCGCGAGCCCTTCGCCGACGATCCGCTCGATGGTCTGGCGCGGCGAAAGCGAACTGAACGGATCCTGGAAGACAACCTGCATATTCGAACGTAAGGCGGTCTGTTCGGCGCCGCGATAGCTGCCGAGCGCCCTGCCCTGAAACTCGATCTCGCCGTGCGCGGTGCGTTGCAGACCGAGCAGGGCCATCGCCAGTGTCGATTTGCCCGAACCCGACTCGCCAACGATCCCCAGCGTCTCGCCCTGGCGCACCGACACGTTCGCATCGGCGACCGCGCGGAAGTGTCCTGAGCGAAACCAGCCGCTCCAGCCCGGCAGTTTCGTTTTGAAGTCGACCGAGACATCGCGCGCTTCGAGCAGTACCGGCGAGATCGGCAGCACCGGCACCACCGTGCGCTGCGGACGGCTCTCCAGCAAACGTTGCGTGTATGGATGCTGCGGCGACTCGAACACTTGCTCGACCGGCCCGCTCTCCACGAGTACGCCCTTCTCCATCACCGCGATGCGTTGCGCGAAATGACGCACCAGATTCAGGTCGTGCGTAATCAGCAACACAGCCATGCCGCACTTCTCGGCTTCGTCGCGTTGCAGCTCCAGCAGCAGCTCGACGATCTGCGCGCGGATCGTCACGTCGAGCGCCGTCGTCGGCTCATCGGCCAGCAACAGACGTGGGCGGCACGCGAGCGCCATCGCGATCATCGCGCGCTGACGCTGACCGCCCGAGAGCTGATGCGGATAGCTATTCACACGCTTGCCGGGCTCGGCGATGCCCGTGCGCCCCAGCAGCGCCACGGCGCGCTTACGCGCCTCGTTCGCCGTTACACCGTCGTGCACGACGATCGTCTCCGCAATCTGGTCACCGACCGTATAGAGCGGATTGAGGGCCGTCATCGGTTCCTGGAAGATCATCGCGATGTCCGAGCCGCGCATGCCGCGCATCTCACGCTCGCTTTTGGCGAGCAGATCCTGGCCGTCGAAACGGATCGACCCGCTCACCCGCGCATCGCTCAACAGACGCAGGATCGACAGCGCGGTCACGCTCTTGCCCGAGCCCGATTCGCCGACCAGCGCGACCCGCTCGCCGCGTTGGATCGCGAGCGTCACGTCGTTCACTGCGACCGTATCGCCAAAGGTCACATGCAGACGATCGAGTTCCAGCAGCGGCGGCGTCACGCCTTGTTTTGCATTGTTCTCCACCATAGTGCTCACTGGTTGCCTCCAGCGCGCATGGCATCGGAGATGCGGGTGTCCAGCGCGTTGCGCAGCGCGTCGCCCATGAAGGTCAGCAGCAACAGCATCGCGACCAGCACGCCGAAAGTGGATAACGAGATCCACCACGCGTCGAGATTCGCTTTGCCTTGCGCAAGCAGTTCGCCCAGACTCGGCGTCGGCGATGGCACGCCGAGGCCGAGAAAGTCGAGGCTGGTGAGCGCGAGAATCGCGCCGCTCATGCGGAACGGCAGAAACGTGATCACCGGCGTCAAACTATTGGGCAATACGTGCCGCCACATGATCTGCCAGTTCGAGAGCCCCATCGCCCGCGCCGCACGCACATAGTCCTGGTGGCGGTTGCGCAGAAACTCCGCCCGCACGTAATCGGACAAGCCGATCCAGCCGAACAACGACAGCAGCACGATCAGCAGAATGAACCCCGGCTCGAAGATCGACGAGAAAATGATCAATAGGTAAAGCTCCGGCATGGCACTCCAGATTTCGATCAGGCGCTGCCCGATGATATCGATACGTCCTCCGAAGTAACCCTGCACGGCGCCCGCGGCAATCCCGAGTACGGTGCCAATCAAGGTCAGCACCAACCCGAATTCCACCGACACGCGAAAACCGTACAGAAGACGCGCGAAAAGATCGCGACCGCGGTCGTCGGTGCCGAGCCAGTTATCGCGCGACGGCGGTGCCGGGTTCGGCGCCTTCGAGAAATAATTCAGCGTGTCGTAGTAGTACCGGTTCGGCGGATACACGGCGAAGTTTCCAGGCGTGTCGAAACGATGCTTGATATACGGATCGAGATAATCGGCGGGCGTCGGGAAGTTGCCGCCGAAGGCGGTCTCCGCGTAGGTCTTGAACATCGGAAAATACAACTGCCCTTCGTAGCGCACCACGAGTGGCTTGTCGTTCGACCACAATGGCCCGGCGAGGCTTACCGCAAACGCGACGACGAAGATGATCAGACTCCAGTAGCCAAGGCGCTGCTGGCGAAATCGCTGCCAGACGCGACGCGCCGGCGTTGGCGAGACGAACGCGCGAACCGGTTCGGTGCGCGCCGCCGCATCGGCTGAAAGGCGGGCTCGATTCATTAGCGCTCCAGTTGTTCGAATTGGATGCGGGGATCGACCCACACATAGCAAAGATCGGAGATCAGCTTGGTCGCAAGACCGATCAGCGTGAACAGATACAGCGTGCCGAGCACGACCGGATAGTCGCGCCGCACCACGGATTCGTACGACAGCAGACCGAGTCCGTCGAGCGAAAACAGCGTCTCGATCAGCAGACTGCCGGTGAAGAACGCACCGATAAACGCCGCCGGAAAACCGACGATCAACGGCAGCAACGCGTTGCGAAACACGTGCTTCCACAGCACGCGCTTTTCCGACAAACCTTTGGCGCGCGCGGTCAGCACGTATTGCTTGCGGATTTCGTCGAGGAAGGCGTTTTTCGTCAGCATCGTGACGACGGCGAAACTGCCCACCACCGAGGCCGTGATCGGCAACGTGATATGCCACAGGTAGTCGACGATCTTGCCGCCGAGACTCAACTGCGCCCAGTTGTCCGAGGTGAGATTGCGCAGCGGAAAGAGTTGCAGGAAGCTGCCGCCGCCGAACAGCACCAGCAACAGCACGCCCAATACAAAGCCCGGAATCGCGTAACCGACCAGCACGACGAGGCTCGTCGCGATATCGAAGCGCGAACCGTTGCGCACCGCTTTGGCAATGCCCAGGGGCACCGATATCAGGTAAGTCAGAAAGAACGTCCACAAGCCGATGCTGATCGACACCGGCAACTTCGAGACGATCAACGACCACACGCTTTGGTGCCGGAAATAGCTCTGGCCAAGATCGAACGTCGAGAAGCGTTTTAGCATCAGGACGTAGCGTTCGAGCGGCGGTTTGTCGAAGCCATACAGCGCTTTCAATTGCGCGATCTGCTGCGCGTCGACGCCGGTATGCGCGCGCAGACCGAACGGCGCGCCGTTCTCCGCGCCCTTGCGCAGCTCATGCTGCATCTGTTCGACCGGGCCGCCGGGGACGAACTGGATCACGACGAAGGTCAGCGTCAGCACGCCGAGCAAGGTCGGGATCATCAACAGCAGGCGTTTGAGAATGTAGCTCCACATGGCGTCGTTTCCGGTGCGAAGGCGGTGAATGAATGACGCTTTAGCGCGCCTCGGCTTGCAGCTGCGGCGGTTGCGGCTGTGCATACCACCACATCGACGTGATCCAGCCTTCCGCTCCATAGTACAGAGGCAAGGTCTTGGGCCACGCAAGCCCGCGCTTGAACGCCACCCGATGCGTCGCGCTGTACCAGTGCGGCACCGCATAGTAGCCATGCATCAGCACGCGGTCGAGCGCGTGTGTCGCGTCGATCAATTGCTCGCGCGTCTGCGCATGCACGAGCGCGCTCACGATCGCGTCGACGGCCGGCGACTTCAGCCCGATCATGTTGTCCGAGCCTGGGGTGTCCGCGGCTTTGCTGCCGAAGCGGTCGATCTGCTCCGATCCTGGCACCTGCACGTCCGGCATGCGGATGGTGGTCGTGTCGAAATCAAATGCGTCGAGACGCTTCTGATAGACCGCGAAATCGGACACACGAAACGTGGCGGTAATGCCGAGCTTCTGCAGATTGCGGATGAACGTCGCGACGATCGGCTCCATTTGCGCGGCCGAACCGGAATCGTCGAGGATCTCGAACTGGAACGGCTCGCCTTTGGCGTTACGCAACGCGTTGTCGCGATAGGTCCACCCCGCCTGCTGCAACAAGGCACGCGCTTGCAGCAGATTGGCGCGCAGCGAACCCGGCGGATCCGTGTCAGGCTGCTTCGGCGGCGGACCGAATACCGCCGGATCGAGTTTTGCGCGCCAGGGTTCGAGCAGCGCGAGCTCACCAGGCGTTGGCAGACCCTTCGCCTGCAAATCCGTATTGGCGAAGAAGCTGTCGATGCGCGAGTACTGATTGAAGAACAGTTGGCGGTTCAGCCACTGAAAATCGAGCGCGAGATCGAGCGCCTTGCGCACCCGCACGTCCTGGAACAACGGCCGGCGCAGATTGAGCATGAAGCCCTGCATGCCGGTGCCGTTATGCTGCGGAAACTCGCGCTTGATCAACTCGCCGCTATCGAACTTCTTGCCGACGTCGCGCCGTACCCAATTACGCGCGACGTATTCGACCATCGCATCGTATTCGCCCGCCTTGAACGCTTCCAGCCGCGCGACGTTGTCCGAATACAGCTTATAAGCAATGCGATCGAAATTGTTCATACCGACGCGCACCGGCAGCGCCGCGCCCCAGTAGTTCGGGTCGCGCCGATAGGTGATCGTGCGGCCGTTGTCGTACTGCTCAATCAGATAAGGCCCGCTGGCGATCGGCTTCTCGAACGCCAATTGGTCGAACGGAATTCGGCTACCGTCCGGCTTCATTCCCCACTTGCGCGAGAACACCGGCATGCCGCCCGCCAGCAACGGCAACTCGCGATTGCGTTGGTGAAACTCGAAGCGGATCGTCTGCGGATCGACCACCACCGCGCGTGTGATCTCGCCGAAAATCGACGCGAATTGCGGCGCGGCCTGCGGGCTTTTCAGCGTGTCGAGCGAAAACTTGACGTCGTCGGCGGTGACCGGATCGCCGTTCGAAAAGCGTGCGCGCGGGTTGATGTGGAAGGTGGTCGACAGGCCGTCGGGCGCGATATTGATGTCGTCGGCGAGCAGGCCATAGGCGGAGGCCACTTCGTCGCTGCTGCCGATAGTCAGGCTTTCGAACAGCAGATCGACGCCCGGTGCGGTATTGCCGCGCAGTGTGAACGGATTGAATTTATCGAAACTGGTAAGTCGACTTGGATTGGCCAACACCAGCGTGCCACCCTTCGGCGCATCCGGGTTGACGTAGTCGAAGTGCTTGAAGTCCGCGGGATATTTCGGCTCGCCGTATTGAGCGATCGCATAGACGGCGTGAGCTTCGGGCGCCGCGAGCAAACCGGCCAGGGCGGATACGCCGCACAGAACAACGGCGCACGCCGAGCGCCAGGAACGCGGCACAACCCGCGGCACAACCGGTAGACCGACACGCGATAGCCTGTGAATCACGCCGCACCAAAGTGCACGAGGCGTTTGAACCCATCGCGAGCCAGTTGTCATAGGGGCCTTGTTGGTCAGTGGGCAATTTCAATCTGAGAGAATTCTACCCAATAAACCGGCGCGATCCGCACATCTCATCTGCACGACGTTCACGTGCGTGATGAGCAGACCTCATTGGGAGAATTCATGGGCTTCCTCGCTGGCAAACGTCGATTCGGGGCTTTCAACTCAGTCCGCTGGTTTCGCGAGCGCAATAAAAAACCGCCCATTTCGGGCGGTTTCTTCGACGCAGCGACTGCGTCAACTTCGGCCTTTCGATGGCTCAATGCCAGCCGCGACGATTGTCGTAGTGGTCACGACCGTAATCGTAGCGGCCCGGGGGATGACGGCGATACCAGTCGTCACGCGCCCAGTAGCGGCGGCCATCCCAGTAGCGGTCGCCGTGCCAGCCGATTACGACCGCCGGGCCGCCGTAGTACACGGGAGCCGGCTGGTAGATGACAGGCGGCGGAGGGGGCGGCGGCGGCGCATAGATCGGAGCCGGGGCCACGTAGATCGGCGCGGGAATGCCGATGTTGACACCAATGTTGAGCCCGCCGGCCATTGCAGCACCCGACGCAGCCAACCCGAGAACCCCGATCAGAAGCGGAACAAGACGTGCGGACTTCATTGATCACCCTTTTGAAGAATGTGTGTTGTTGGCCGAAATATAGCGCAAGGCAGCCATCCGCGTATTTCAACTTTGTAATAACTGATGCACGACATCGCACTGCTGGCCGCCCGGTTACGTCTCGTTACATTGGACAAAGGTTTGGTGAAAAAGTAGTGCCGGTGTAATCGAGCCGCCTCGCCGTTAGTCGCCCATCTGCTGGCACGTTCCCCATCTTTCACCGCCCTCGCCGCCGCGGGCAATTCTGGCGGCCGCTATCGCACGCGCCAGGTAATCCGGTCGCAGGGTCCGCGATCAGCCTTGTGGCCGTGGTATTGCCGACGCACCCAGATCAATAGGATATCGAAGCATTTTTGCGGCACGTAACGGGCCTGGTTGAACTCCGAAACCCGTTCGCTCCACCCGCCTCAATCGCCCTTGCCTTCCCGCGCGTTCGCGCCGCCCCTCTTGTGGGCGACTCACATCGGATCGCAAGGTGACATCGCGGCGCAAAGCGTCGTCTATCGCCCCGGCCACTCCGCCGCCGCGATTGCCGCGACGCCCGGCCGCGCCCATTCGCACAGACCGCCAAAACGAACATTGGATGTTCGAAAGAACATTTCCTCAATACCTTTAGGTCGCCGGTCGTCCGACCTCATTACCGTCAAAGCACCCTTCGAAGGGCCTAATTTAACAGATATTTCAAGAAACTCAACCACTTAAGCCATGGTTTCCCCTAGTATCCCGGCGCCTCACCAGTGATACGATGACTGACACTAAACGCCGATAAATGTTCGAATTCGCGCATGCCTGCCGTCCAGCGGACAGTCAGCGGACACATTGGGTACGGAGACAGATTTTGAAAACAATCATTGGTTTGCGCTGGTGGATCATCGCGCTCGTGTGTGCCGGGACGATCGTCAACTATCTGTCGCGCAATGCGCTCGGTGTGATGGCGCCGGAGTTGACGAAGCTCCTGCACATGAGCACGAAGCAGTATTCGTACGTCGTCGGTGCGTTCCAGGTCGGCTATACGATCATGCAGCCGGTATGCGGCCTGATCATCGATCTGATCGGTTTGCGCCTTGGCTTTGCGCTGTTCGCCTGCCTTTGGTCGCTGACGGGCGTACTGCACGGTTTCGCGAGCGGCTGGCTCTCGCTGGCGGCCTTGCGCGGACTCATGGGGCTGACGGAGGCCGTCGCCATTCCGGCAGGCATGAAGGTGGTCGCCGAATGGTTTCCTAATCGCGAGAAATCCGTCGCGGTGGGCTACTTCAATGCGGGTACGTCGCTCGGTTCGCTGCTCGCCCCGCCGCTCGTCGTCTTCCTGTCGTTGAGATATGGCTGGCAAAGCGCGTTTGCGGTGACGGGCGCGCTCGGCTTCGTCTGGGCCGCCGTCTGGTATGTGCTGTACCGCTCGCCGGCCGATCACGCGCGCATCAGCGAGGCAGAGCGCGAGGCGATCGTCAGCGGCCAAACCCCGGCTGCGCCGCAGCGGCGCAGCATCCGCGAAGTACTCCGTACGCGCCGGTTCTGGGCGATCGCACAAGCGCGTTTCTTCGCGGAGCCCGCGTGGCAAACGTTCAGCTTCTGGATTCCCCTTTACCTCGCGACGCAACGCCACATGGATCTGAAGCAGATCGCGATGTTCGCGTGGCTGCCGTTTCTTGCCGCCGACCTCGGTGGCCTCTTCGGCGGCTACCTGTCGCCGTTCCTGATGAAGCATTTGCGCATGCCGCTGATCGGGTCGCGCATCGCGGGTGTCGTGCTCGGCGCTTTCATGATGCTTGGACCGGCATGTATCGGCCTCGTCGCCTCGCCGTATCAAGCGATTGCGCTTTTCTGCGTGGGCGGCTTCGCGCATCAGATGATCTCGGCGCTCGTCAACACGTTGGCAGCCGACGTGTTCGACCCCAGCGAAGTCGGCACCGTCGCCGGATTTGCAGGGATGTCCGCGTGGATCGGCGGCCTGGGCTTTTCGCTGCTGGTCGGCGCGCTGGCCGATTCGATCGGCTACACGCCGCTATTCGGCGCCCTCGGCGCTTTCGACCTCATCGGCGCCACACTACTGATCATTCTGATGCGCGGCGTCTCCCGCGACGTGCGTCCGCGTCAAGTCGACAACAACGCCAGCACTGCTGCGTGACCTCACTCGAAGACACATCATGCGTTCACTGACAAATCTGAAACATCCGCCGCGTTTTTCACTGTCTTCTCATATCGGCAATCACATCGTTCTCACCGCGCAGCAAAACTGCCGGATTGAACTGTTCGTTCTCGCCGAAGACATCATCCGGGTACTCGTGCTGCCGGACGGCGAAACGCACGGTCCGCGGACCTGGTCCATCGCACCGGGCCCGGACAACGTTCCGCTCGAAGGCCGTGATCGCCGGGACATGAACGATTTCACGCCACCCAGGTTTGACGTATCGACCCACGCTGAGCACGTTGTCATTGAAACGGCGCGTATCCGTTTGACGGTCACGCTGGACGGTGGATTCTGCGCGTGGGACATCCTGTACGACTCGACGTGGCATCGCGTGATGAGCGATCGGAAGACGCAAGCGTATAACTTCGGCTGGTGGGACGAGCGCGTGTATCACTACATCGAGCGTCGCAAGGGCGAAATGTATGTTGGCCTGGGCGAGCGCGCCGGTTCGCTCAACCGCGCGGACCAGTCCTACGAAATGCGCAACATCGACGCGATGGGCTATAGCGCACGCACTACGGACCCGCTCTACAAGCACATCCCCTTTTATGTCACATGGCAGCCGGAAACGTCGACAGGATTCGGCCTGTTCTACGACACGCTCGCCGACTGCCGCTTCGACATGGGCCGCGAGCTCGACAACTATCACGCCCACTACCGGCACTTTGTCGCCGAGCATGGCGATCTCGACTATTACTTCATCGCGTCGGCAGGCACGCCCTTGCATGCGGTGCGCCGCTTTACGTGGCTGACCGGGCGTCCGGCCTGGATGCCGAAATGGGGGCTGGGCTACTCCGGCTCGACGATGAGCTATACCGACGCGCCCGATGCGCAGCAGAGGATGGGCGAATTCATCGATCGATGCCACGAGCACGACGTGCTGTGCGATTCATTCCACCTGTCGTCGGGCTATACGTCGATAGGTCCGAAGCGCTACGTGTTCAACTGGAACCACGAGAAGTTTCCGGATATAGACGGCTTTGTTCAGAGCTATCTCGAGCATGGCGTTCGTCTGTGCGCGAACATCAAGCCGTGCCTGTTGCAGGATCATCCGGCGTTCGACGAAGTAGCGCGTGCCGGCTTGCTGATCGCGTCGCGCGACGGCGATCCGGCGTGGGTGCAGTTCTGGGACGAAGTAGGCGCGTATCTGGACTTCACGAATCCCGCCACCATCGACTGGTGGAAAGCGCGCGTGAAAGACAGCCTGTTGAAGCACGGCATCGCCGCAACGTGGAACGACAACAACGAATTCGAAATCTGGTCGCCCGACGCGATTGCCCAAGGCTTCGGCCAACCGTATCCGGCACGCGAGGCGAAGGTGCTGCAAACGCAGTTGATGATGCGCGCGTCGCACGACGCGCAGCGCGAATACGCGCCGGACCGTCGGCCGTTCCTCGTGTCCCGCTCGGGCGGCGTCGGCATGCAACGCTATGTGCAGACATGGTCCGGCGACAACTTCACCTCGTGGGAAACGCTGCGCTTCAATCTGAAGATGGGCCTCGGGCTCGCCATGTCCGGTGTGTCGAACAGCGGTCACGATATCGGCGGATTCTCGGGCCCGGCGCCCGGTCCGGAGTTGTTCGCCCGCTGGGTCGCCTTCGGCATCTTCCTGCCGCGTTTCAGCATTCATTCCTGGAACGACGACGGCACGGTCAACGAGCCCTGGATGTATCCCGAAGTCACGCAGCAGGTGGCGGCGCTGATCAAACTGCGCTACCGGCTGATTCCCTACCTGTATGAGTTGCTATGGCAATCGCACAGCGCGTACGAGCCGGTACTGCGTCCGATGTTCGCCGAGTTTCCGCACGATCCGCGCTGTCTCGCCGACGGCGACGACATGATGCTGGGCTCGTCGATGCTGGTCGCACCGGTGGTCGAAGCGGGTCAGTCGACGCGCGACGTTTACCTGCCGGCCGGTGCACGTTGGGTGTCGTACTGGAGCGGCGAAGTGTTCGAAGGCGGTCAGACGGTGAACCTGCCGGCCCCATTCGAGCAGCCGGTGACATTGCTGCGTGAGGGCAGCGTGATTCCGTTGAACATCGCTGAACAACACTTCGGCCGTCCCGCCGACGAACGTGCGTTCATCGCCGTGCCGCACGCCGGCGCAGGCATCGCTCGCGGCGGCTGCGTCGAAGACGATGGCGAAAGCGAAGCCTGGCGCACAGGCGCGCAAGGCCGCTGGAACGTCACGATTACTAGCGATGCGAGCACGTTGCGCATTTCGATCGTGCGAGAAGGCTGGTTTCAGCATCCGCAGCACGAAGTTCGACTGTTCGTGCCGAACGACGAAGTGCGCCCGGCCGTCTGCATCGACGGCACGCTGGTAGCCGACCATACGGTTGACGGCTGGCGATGCCTGACGATTTCCATCGCTCACTAACAAAGCATGTATCACCGCCCTGAAGTGCAACGCACACCTATCTAATCCGGAGACCCGAACAACCATGAACTCATCGAAGCGCGCGCGTACACGCGCACTTGTCCTCTCGTGCCTGCCGTTTGCGGGCACCGTGTTGTCAACCGGCGCGTCGGCGCAAAGCAGCGTTACGCTGTATGGCGTGGTCGATAACGCCTTCGCCTATGTCAGCAACCAGAAGGGACACTCCAACTTCTACATGAGCCAGGGCAACCTGCAGGCGAGTAAGTTCGGCCTGCTCGGTGCCGAAGACATTGGCGGCGGCACGAAGGCGATTTTCAGGCTCGAAAGCGGCTTTAACTCGCTGACTGGTGCACAAAGTAGCGCGGGATTCATTTTCAATCGACAAGCGTACGTCGGACTCACCAATGACCAATACGGGACGGTGACACTCGGCCGCCAGTACACGCCTTACTTCCAG
Source organism: Paraburkholderia elongata (assembly GCF_013177735.1). Classification (GTDB taxonomy): domain Bacteria; phylum Pseudomonadota; class Gammaproteobacteria; order Burkholderiales; family Burkholderiaceae; genus Paraburkholderia; species Paraburkholderia elongata. Next base: position 42,201 of record NZ_WOEZ01000192.1, read on the forward strand.
ATGGTCGGCGCACTCGGACCGACGGGCGTCTTGACGGGCGCGACAGGCGCTCACCCCGGCGACCTCGACGCGCTCGACACCACGCTGCGCCTCAACAATTCGGTTACCTATCTATCGCCGAACCTCGCCGGCTTGCAATTCAGCGCGCAGTACGGCCTGGGCGGTGTGCCGGGCAGCGTGGCCAACGGCAGCCAATTCAGCGCGGCGGTTCGCTACGACTACCAGCCGTTTGCGATCGCGGTGGGCTATGTGAAACTGAAAGATATCGCGACGAGCCAGGCGCTCGGTACCTACGCCGTCAATTCGCCGGTAAACAGTGGCTATGCGACGGCACGCAGCGCGCAGTTGTTCGCCGCAGCAGCTCGCTACATCCACCAGGACCTGATGGTCGGCGTGAACTATTCGAACGTGCAGTACGCGCCGGGCTCCGGTTCGCTGTTCACCAACGAGGGTGTGTTCAATACGTACGGCGTGATTTCCACGTACCGGATCACGCCAGCCGTGACTGTCGGCGCCGGCTACAGCTACACGCAGGCAAGCAAAGCGAATGGCATCAGCGATGCCGCGCGCTATCAGCAGATTTCGCTCGAGCAGACGTACAACCTCTCCACCCGTACCACGCTGTACGCACTGGAGGCGTATCAGCATGCGCGGGGCAAGACGTTGGTTGCGGCGGGCAGCACTGGGACGAGTATTACTGACGCAGTGGCGGTGGTCGGCGACTCGCAGAATACGACGCCGTCGTCAGGGCCGTCGCAATTCGTCGGCATGGTGGGGTTGCGGCACGCGTTTTGATGCGGATTGCGAGCTGAAAAAAACAAAACCCCGCAGAGCCTAGACTCTGCGGGGTTTGCCGCCATTGCTGGCGGAGACGGAGGGATTCGAACCCTCGATCCAGGTTTTGGCCCAGATGCTCCCTTAGCAGGGGAGTGCCTTCGACCTCTCGGCCACGTCTCCCAAACTTTCGGTTGCGCAGGGAGTCAGCGCAACGAAGCCAAGATAATAGCGGGCCGAACCGCGAAGGTCAATGTCTGCCGCACATTTTTTGTGCCAGTTTTGTCATCACCGACGCAATTTATTCACATTGGCCGGGCATCCAGCCATGCATTCGGAGATGAGGCGCTCTTGTTCGCCTCACCCCGCACCCCCTGCAGCAAATTACGCCTGATCCAGTTCGAACGCCTTATGCAGCGCGCGCACGGCGAGTTCCATGTATTTCTCGTCGATCAGCACCGAAATCTTGATTTCGGAGGTCGAGATCATCTGGATATTGATGCCCTCTTCCGACAGCGTGCGGAACATCGTGCTCGCGATACCCACGTGCGAGCGCATGCCGACGCCAACCACCGACACCTTCGACACCTTCGGATCGCCCAGCACCTGCTCAGCCTGCACGTGACCCTTCACCTGGCCGGTGAGGATGTCCATGGCGCGCTGATAGTCGCCGCGGCCGACCGTGAACGTGAACGCCGTTTTGCCTTCGACGCTCTGGTTCTGAATGATCATGTCGACGTCGATATTCGCGTCCGCCACCGGGCCGAGAATCTGATACGCGATGCCCGGCTTGTCGGGCACACCCATCACGGCGATACGAGCTTCGTCGCGCTGGAACGCGATGCCCGAGATGACTGCTTTTTCCATGGTCTCGTCTTCTTCAAAAGTAATCAGGGTGCCCGACTTCATTTCAGCGTCGAGCGGGATGAGCGGATCGGTCAGGCTCGACAGCACGCGCGTCTTCACCTGATATTTGCCGGCGAATTCCACCGAGCGGATCTGCAGCACCTTGGAACCCAGGCTTGCCATTTCCAGCATCTCTTCGAACGTCACGCGATCGAGGCGGCGCGCTTCTTCCACCACGCGCGGGTCGGTCGTGTAGACGCCGTCGACGTCCGTGTAAATCAGGCACTCGTCGGCTTTCAATGCGGCAGCGACTGCGACTGCGGACGTATCGGAACCGCCGCGGCCGAGCGTGGTGATGTGGCCGTCAGGGTCGATACCCTGGAAGCCCGTAATCACTACCACTCTGCCCGCGTCGAGATCTCGCAGCACGCGCTCGCCGTCGATTTCGCTGATGCGTGCTTTCGTGAACGCGCTATCCGTTCTGACCGGCACTTGCCAGCCGGCATAGCTGACCGCCTCGACGCCGGCTTCCTGCAGCGCGATGGCCAGCAGTCCCGAGCTGACCTGCTCGCCGGTAGCGGCGATCATGTCGAGTTCGCGCGGGCTCGGCTGAGCCGTGATTTCTTTCGCGAGAGCGAGCAAGCGGTTGGTTTCGCCGGACATCGCCGACGGCACGACGACCATCTTGTGGCCGGCCTTGTGCCATTTCGCGACGCGCTTGGCGACGTTCTTGATGCGCTCGACCGAGCCCATCGAGGTGCCGCCGTATTTATGTACGATGAGTGCCATTGTCGTTCTGAACTGGAGGATAAACCGCGCTGGCGCGCTGGAGACGACCGCACAAAAGCACAGGAGCGCAACGTCTTGTGAACGACGGCAAAGTGTGTGGCGGCGTAGATGCAGCGCGCGTGTAACACGCGCGGATTTGCCCGGGAATGATCGCTAGTGGCTTACCGGAAACGACGGATCACGCACGGAAACCGCAAAAGCGACGGCGAAATCGGGTCGGGCAAACAAGTTAAATTACCCGATCGAGCGCAAAAAGACAAGCCGAAATGCCCGTCCAATGGTCCATATTACGGCCTGAAAAGGCTTATCCGATGCGGTTTTGCGCCCTGGTCCGGAGATTCACCGGATAGATAACCCACCTGTCCGACTGGTCGGTCAGGCGATCAGCAGATCGTCGCGCCAGATGATCCTGACACGCGGCTCGGCAACATCCACCTGTTCGGGCAACGCTGCGCGGTTCAGGCCGAGCAAGGGCACGAACAGCAGGTCGTCGCCCACGAAAAGCAGCGGCACGTCGCGCTTCCATGCGGGAATGCCACGCTCCTGGAACAGGTTTTTCAGCGTACGGCTCGGGCTGCCTGGTGCAGCGCTCGTGCGCATCCGCTCGCCGCCGCTGCGCGAGCGCGCGCTCAACACTGCCCGGCGTAAAACGCTGACGGGAAACGTATCCGGATCGCCCGACGTTGCATCGGTATTGCCGCAGGCATCGCCATCGACATCGCCATCGGAAGCAGCGCCGGCATCCCCGCTCAGATTCGCCTCGACAGCGACAAACACAAAAGTGCCCCGCCATTGCGGCAAACGCCAGATCGCTTCACCCTGCCATGCGAGTTCGCTGACTGCGCGCTCGGTGAGCCCGGTTTCGTCGGCGGGTTCGCTGCTATCGCCCGCTTCCCAGTAGACGAGGCCGCGATAACTGCGCAACGCCTGCCCCGCATGATCGATACGCAGACTATGGCCCTCGCCGGCTTCCCCGACTTCGCGCAACTGGCGCAAAGCGTCGGCAAGACGCGCGGTCGATGCGGCAACGAGACCCAGCGTGCGCATCCAGTAGCGCAGCAGGTTGAGCGCACGATCGTCGTCGAGCGTGAGCAGCGCGTCATGCGATAGCGCACGGCCTTCATCGCGCACGGCTGCGTCCAGATCGATGCGCGCTAGATCGTCGAGCAGACGTTGCGCCGATGCCGCATGCGCGGCCGTGCGCGCGAGTGCGTCGCGAAAACCAGGAAAGTGGACGGCCAGCGCCGGTGTCACCTCGTGGCGCAATGCGTTGCGCGCGTAACGTGTGTCCGCGTTCGATTCGTCGTCGATCCAGCGCAGAGCGCGGGCGCTCGCATACTGCTCGAGTTGCGCACGCAGCAGGTGCAGTAAAGGTCTCATGCGCACCGCGGAGGCACCCGCCGGCAAGTACTCGGGCGCCATCGCAGCCAGACCCGCGAGGCCCGCGCCGCGCAGCAGTTGCAACAGCACCGTCTCGGCCTGATCGTCAGCGTGTTGCGCGAGCCATAGTGTGTGAATGCCGCGTGTTGCGCACATTGCGTCGAGCGCGCGATAACGCGCATCGCGCGCAGCGGCCTCGACACTCACGCCCGGGTCACGCGGCACCTCGACGCGCTGCGCCGCGAATTCGACACCACGTTCCCGTGCAAACTCTTCGCAGTGCGCGAGCCACTCGTCTGCGTGAGCGCTGAGGCCATGATGCACATGCAGCGCGACGCAACGCGACGCACCCGCGACACGCACCGCCGCATCGAGCAACACGCTCGAATCGACGCCGCCGCTGAACGCCACCGCAATGCCCACGTTCGCAGGCAGCGCGGACAGCGCCACGCCGACCGCCTCGAGAACGAGGCGGTCGGCGGGCGAATCTGCGGTGGGAGTCACGTCACTAGCGCGTAAAGCGCCGAAGGACGAAAGAAAACGCGCGCGGGCTTAAGCACCCGGCGTCGTTTCCTTGAACTTGCCGTACGACATCAACCGTTCGAAACGGCGTTGACGCAGGTCGTTGATGCTCATGCCCTGGAACTGACGCAGCGAATCGGCAAGCGCACGGCGCAGCATGGCGGCCATGCCCTTCGGATCGCGATGCGCGCCGCCGAGCGGCTCGTTGACGATCTTGTCGATCAGACCGAGCGCTTTCAGACGATGCGCGGTCAGGCCGAGCGCTTCCGCGGCTTCCGGCGCTTTCGCGGCGCTCTTCCACAGGATCGACGCGCAACCTTCCGGCGAAATCACCGAATAGGTCGAGAACTGCAGCATCAGCACGCTGTCGCCGACGGCAATCGCGAGCGCGCCGCCCGAGCCGCCTTCACCGATGATCGTAGCGATCAGCGGCGTCTTCAGCTCAGCCATCACGTATAGATTGCGGCCGATCGCTTCGGACTGGCCGCGCTCTTCCGCGCCGATACCCGGGTATGCGCCCGGCGTATCGATGAACGTGAAGATCGGCAAGCTGAACTTCTCGGCGAGACGCATCAGGCGTTCGGCCTTGCGATAGCCTTCCGGACGCGGCATGCCGAAGTTGCGCAGCGCGCGCTCCTTGGTGTCGCGGCCCTTCTGATGGCCGATCACCATGCAGGCCTGGCCGTTGAAGCGCGCGAGGCCGCCGACGATCGACAGGTCGTCCGCATAGTTGCGGTCGCCGTGCAGTTCGTGGAAATCGGTGAATAGCTCGTTCACGTAATCGAACGTGTACGGGCGTTGGGGGTGTCGGGCGATTTGCGAAACCTGCCACGGGGTGAGGTTCGCGTACAGATCTTTGGTGAGCTGTTGACTCTTCTTGGACAGCCGCTCGATCTCTTCCGAAATATCGACGGCCGAATCGTCCTGCACGAAGCGCAATTCTTCGATCTTCGCTTCGAGTTCAGCGATCGGCTGTTCGAAATCCAGAAAGGTGGTCTTCATTGGTTGTAATCCTTGGACTTACCAGCAGCGCGTATTCTAACCGCGCTCGCCGATGTCAAAACCATCTCGCAACTATCAATCTTTGACAATTGATAGTTTTTGAAACAGCATCGCTTCTTATTCTTTAGTAGTCGACCGGTAACGGATCGAGACTACGCCACATATACCAGGTTGCGACGGTGCGCCACGGCTCCCAGTTTGCCGCAACCTCACGCGCCTCGCTGCGCGTAACCGGCTCGCCGCTAAAGTAATTGACGCTGATCGCGCGGATCAGGCCGAGGTCGTCGAGTGGCAGCACGTCCGGGCGCGACAGATTGAAGATCAGGAACATTTCCGCGGTCCAGCGGCCGATGCCACGGATCTGCGTGAGTTCGGCGATCACCGCCTCGTCGTCCATCGAGGTCCACTTGCCGACGTGCAACGCGCCCGACACGAAGTGCTGCGCGAGATCGAGTACGTATTCGGCCTTACGCTTGGACAGCCCGCACGCGGTCAGCTTGTCCTGACCGAGTTTGATGAACTGCTGCGGCACGAGCTTCGGACATGCCGCCTCGACTTTCGCCCAGACGGCTTGCGCGGATGCCACCGAAATCTGCTGCCCGACCACCGAACGCGCGAGCGTGACGAACGGATCGCCACGGCTCAGCAGATGCACCGGGCCGAACTTCGGAATCAGCTTCTTCAGAATACGGTCGCGCTTGACGAGGTCCGCGCACGCCTTGTCCCAATACGCCGGACGGGTGACTTCAGGCGTGAGGCCGCCGATCTGCACCGGCACCGCGAGTTCAGCCGCACCCATTGCTTCGCCGCCCGCACTCGATGACGCGCGCGTCTTGCGCACGACTTCGCCGTCGTGCCCTTCGTGCGTAATGCGCGCGAGTTCCTGCACGCCGCCGGCGAGTTCGGCAGGCAACGCGCCATTGCCTTTTGCACGCGGTGCTTTGGCGCGCTTCGAAGCGGGCGCGTGCGCCGACGCGCCGTTCAGCGCGCGCTTGACCGCGGCCTTCTTAGCTACGCCCGCCCCTGCGCGTGCGCCTGTCTTCGCCGCCGCCCCGGCGGCTTTCGACGATGCTTTCTTTACCGCGCCGCTGTCCGCACGAGCCGACGTTCGTGTCGACTTTGCTGCGGCTGCCGCGTTTGTTTGAGACGTGGCTCGTTTAGCCGGCGTCTTCGTGGCCGTTGCCATCCTGCCTCCTGCCTGGCGAGTCGATCAAAGCGAAGTACGAGGTGCGCTCACACGCGCCGCCACTCAGTCAACCCGCCGGGTTTGTCTTCAAGTGCAACGCCGGCCTCGAGCAATTCGGCCCGGATCCGGTCTGCTGCCGCATAATCTTTCGCCTGCTTGGCGGCCACGCGCGCGGCGATCTTCGCTTCGATCGCGGCGGCGTCGAGCGCGCCTTCTGCGGCGGCGCCCGCAGCCTGCTGCAGGTATGCACGCGGCTCTCGGCCGAGCAACCCGAGCAAAGCGCCGAGCGAGCGCAATTGACGGGCCAGCGCGGGGTCGCGCGTGCGGTTCACTTCAGTTGCCAACTCGAACAACACCGACACTGCGACCGGCGTGTTGAAGTCGTCGTTCATTGCTGCCTGGAAACGCTGCGCATGCGCTTCGTTCCAGTCGAGCTCCGCGCCATCCGGCGTGACGTCTTTCAGCGCGGTGTACAAACGTGCGAGGGCACTGCGGGCGTCGTCGATATGGACGTCGCTGTAATTCAACGGCGAACGGTAATGCGCACGCGCGATAAAAAACCGCACGACCTCGGCATCGTACAGCGCCAATACTTCGCGGATCGTAAAGAAATTGTTCAACGACTTCGACATCTTCTCATTGTCGATCTGTACGTAGCCGTTGTGCATCCAGTAATTGACGAAGGTTTGTCCGGTCGCGCCTTCGCTTTGTGCAATCTCGTTCTCGTGGTGCGGAAACTGCAGGTCCTGACCGCCGCCATGAATGTCGAAATGTTCGCCGAGCAACGTGCAACCCATGGCCGAGCATTCGATATGCCAGCCCGGACGGCCGCGCCCGTACTTCGACTCCCAACCGGTGTCAGCCGGTTCGTCCGGCTTCGCCTGCTTCCACAGCACGAAGTCGAGCGGGTCCTGCTTCGCGTCGTTCGCGGCGACGCGTTCGCCGGCGCGCAGGTCTTCGAGCGACTTGCCCGACAGCTTGCCGTAGCCCGCGAACTTGCGCACCGCGTAGTTCACGTCGCCGTCGCCCGCCTGATATGCATAACCGTTCGCCTCGAGCTTCTCGATCATGCCAAGCATCTGCGGGATGAAATCAGTGGCGCGCGGCTCCAGATCGGGCCGCTCGATGCCGAGCGCGTCCGCGTCTTCATGCAACGCCTTGATGAAGCGGTCGGTCAGCGACTTGATCGTTTCGCCGTTCTCGACTGCGCGCCGGATGATCTTGTCATCGATGTCCGTGATATTGCGAACGTAGGTCACGTAGTAACCGAGCGTGCGCAACCACCGCTGCACGATGTCGAACACGACCATCACCCGCGCATGACCGACGTGACAATAGTCGTACACGGTCATCCCGCAGACGTACATCCGCACGACGCCATCTTGCAGCGGCACGAAAGTTTGCTTGTCACGCGCGAGCGTGTTGTAGATGCGCAGTGATTCCATAGAGAACGGTGCGTGGGCCGAAAGAATTCCGCAATGTGTTTCGTGCTGTTTCGTGCATGAGGCGCCCCGCGAGAAGACGGCGGGTGCGTTCTGTACTGCCGCTCTGTACTACAGCACGCACAGCAGCAAACCGGTGCACCTGGTGCGGCGGTCAGGCTGCGATCAAGGCGGAGACGACCACGAGTGGCGAAAAGACAGTTTGCGGTTCGACGGAACGCGCAGACCTTTTGTTAGAATGGGTCGGAGTATAACATCCAGACCTGAGCCTATGAAACCTTCCAGCGGCCGCGCGCGCAGCGCTGCGACCCTCGCCGCGACGGCATTCTGCGCCGTCGCCCTCACGGTCTTGCCGGGTGCTGCCGCGTACGCGCAGAAAGCCGCCACGATGCCGCAGGGCCCCGCCGTGCGTGACAACACGCCGGAGATCGACGCGTCGATTGCGCAGAAAAACTGGCAAGCCTCGCTCTCCCAGCTCGACGCGCGCATCGCCTCGAATCCGCGCGACGCGCAAGCAAAGTTCAAGCGTGGCACGGTGCTGGCCCACCTGAATCGCGACGACGAGGCGATCACCGCGTTCACCGAACTCACGCAAATGTACCCCGAGCTGCCCGAGCCGTATAACAACCTGGCGGCGCTCTACGCGAAGCACGGCCGTTATGCCGAAGCACGCGCCGCGCTCGAAACGGCGACCAAGGTGAATCCGGGCTACGGTCTCGCGTACGAGAATCTCGGCGACCTGTATCTGCGCATGGCCAACGAAGCGTACCGTCGCGCGCAGAGCCTCGGCAAAGCAAGCGCTACGACCACGCAGCGCCTCGCGGACATCCAGAACGTCATCTCGCCGCCCAAAGCCAAAACACCGGTGAAAAAAGCCGCCGCCACGCCGAACGAGGCCAGTGCCCCGCGCTCCTCCGCCGACATGACGCAAACGCCAAGCTTCCAGTTCGGCGGCGCGAACGGCTCGCTTGCGATGCCACCTTATATGGCGCCGTCGCAGTAAGGCCGCCACAATTTTCGCCAATACGTTTTTTCCAACCCTGAGGATTTTCATGAAATGGTTGATGTTGGCGCTCGGCAGCGCCGCCCTGATCGCAAACGCCCCCGCCTTTGCCCAGTCCGGTTCGCAGGCCGCGCATCCGTCCGTCCTCTTCAAGACAACGGAAGGTGACATCCGCGTCGAGCTGTATCCTGAGAAAGCGCCGAAAACCGTCGCCAACTTCCTCGACTACGTGAATTCAGGCCAGTACAGCGGCACGATTTTCCATCGCGTGATTCGCGGCTTCATGATTCAGGGCGGCGGTTATACGCAGAGCTTTGCTGAGAAGCCCACGCGCGCGCCGATTCCGCTCGAAAGCCGTAACGGTCTGAAGAACGCCGCCGGCACGCTCGCCATGGCGCGCACCAGCGATCCGAACTCGGCCACCGCGCAGTTCTTCATCAACACGGTGGACAACGCCGGCCTCGACTATCCGAATCCGGACGGCAACGGCTACGCGGTGTTCGGCAAGGTCACGAGCGGCATGGACGTCGTGAAGAAGATCGAAGGCACGCCCACCACCACGCGCGGCCCGATGAGCGACGTGCCGCAAAAGCCGATCGTGATCGAATCGGCCACGGTTGTCGGCAAGTAACAGAAAGAAGCAGAACAAAGCAGAACGAAAAGCAGCACTGAAACGGCACGAATAGCACTTGGCAAGCGGCACAGGAAGTCAACGCTAAATCTACGCACCCGGCGCGGCCCGTCGTCATCGCATCTCATATGACGAGCGGCCGCGCCTTTTACCCACCCCGTTCATCAAAGGATTCCATCATGGTTGAACTGCACACGAACCACGGCGTCATCAAACTCGAACTGGACGCTGAGAAGGCGCCGAAGTCGGTTGAGAACTTCCTCAACTACGTGAAGGCCGGTCACTATGACAACACGGTGTTCCACCGCGTGATCGACGGCTTCATGATCCAGGGCGGCGGTTTCGAACCCGGCATGAAGCAGAAGCCGACGGCTGAGCCGATCACCAACGAAGCGAACAACGGTCTGAAGAACGTCAACGGCTCGATCGCGATGGCTCGTACGAACGATCCGCATTCGGCGACCGCGCAATTCTTCATCAACGTGAACGACAACGACTTCCTGAACCACTCGTCGCCGACGCCGCAGGGCTGGGGCTACGCCGTGTTCGGCAAGGTCGTCGAAGGCATGGACATCGTCGAGAAGATCAAGAAGGTCAAGACGGGTTCGAAGGGCTTCCATCAGGACGTGCCGGCCGACGACGTCGTGATCGAAAAAGCGGTAATCGTCGACTAAGCGTCCGATAAGGGCCAACCCGTTTGAACTGACATCAGGCACCTTCAATGCTGCAAGAAACACCGCTGCGAAGCGTCGCCGCGGGCGTGCCTGGCGAGGGCAAACGCCCGCACGCCGCACGCCCGTTTTTTTTCCTCTCCGATATTCATCTGAGCGAGGCGATCCCGCGCACGGTCGCCGCGTTCGAGCACTTCATTCGCGTCACGGCCGAGCAGGCGGATTCGGTTTTCATTCTCGGCGATCTGTTCGAGTACTGGATCGGCGACGACATGCTCGTCGAGCCATTCGTCGCGCGGATGGCAGCGTTGTTGCATACGTTGTCGGAGCGCGGCATCGCGCTCTACATCATGCACGGCAATCGCGATTTTCTGCTTGGCAAGCGCTTCATGAAAGCGGCCGGCGCGATCTGGTTGCCCGATCCGTTCGTGATCACCGCATTCGGCACACGTGTCACCCTCGCGCATGGTGACGGCCTCTGCACCGCGGATCGCGGCTATCAATATTTCCGGCGCTTTGCGCGCAGCCGTTTCGCGCAGATGCTGTTTCTCGCGTGGCCGTTTCGCTGGCGCCAGGCGCTTGCGGAGAACATGCGTTCGAAAAGCGAGCAAGGCCGCCAACGGCCGGTTTCGCCAAAGTATGACGTGACGAAGAAAGCCGTCGCTGCGTTATTCAAGTCGTCGAAAACGGCCACGATCATTCACGGGCACACGCATCGTCCGGCGCGGCATCACGAGCCGGACGGCATGCGCTGGGTTTTGCCGGATTGGGATCTCGACCACGGCGAGCGCCGTGGCGGTTATCTGCGGATCGATGCGGAAGGGATTCGGGCGTTGCCGCTGGATTGATTAGCGCTCCGCCACCACCCCTTCCACCTTTCCTGAAATCGCGGCCGACAGGCGCCGCAAATCGAGCAGCGCCGCATCGGCGCCTTGCAGCCCTTCCAGACTTGTTCCCAGCCGCTCCAGCGCGTCGACGATTTCGTCGATGCGCTTCGATTGCGTGGCGGCGTGATCGATCAGGCCGTGAATCGCCAGCGAGACCGGATCGTCCGCATTCGGTGTGATGCCGTATGCGCAGAATGCGTTGCTTTCGGAAGCGCGTCTGGCGTCGCGCGCGGCGCCGTCGGACTCCGCATTGGACGCAGCGGCTGAAGTCACGGCAGCCGCCGCCGGGACAATGATCCGCGCCGGATTTCCCACCGCCGTGCCGCGTGCCGGCACCGGCTTCGTGACCACGGCATTCGAGCCGATCTTCGCGTCCGCGCCAATCGTAAAGCCGCCGAGCACCTTCGCCCCCGCCCCGACGATCACGCCGCGCTCGAGCGTCGGATGGCGCTTCGCACCGCGCGTGAGCGACGTGCCGCCGAGCGTCACGCCCTGGTAAATCGTGCAGTCGTCGCCGATTTGCGCCGTCTCGCCAATCACGACGCCCATGCCGTGATCGATGAACACGCGGCGGCCCAGCGTCGCGCCTGGATGGATTTCGATGCCGGTCATGAAACGCGCCATCTGCGAGATGAAACGCGCGAGCCAGCGGCGTTTAGCCCGCCAGCATGCGTGCGCGAGCCGGTGCAGCACGAGCGCGTGCAGACCCGGGTAACACGTAAGGACTTCCCAGGCGCTGCGGGCGGCGGGATCGCGCTCGCGGATCGTGGCAATGTCTTCGCGAAGTCTCGTGAACATGGCAGGGACTGTGTCGTGGGGGAAAAGACCGCGTGCGCGAAACACCACGCACGGCGGATGCTTGCCGCATAGCAGATCGGCAGCTTTGCTTAGAACGTTTCGAGCGATTGTAGGACGACTGCGCGAAATCTGCCGGAAGCCCACGCTAGCGGCAAGGTCGTCGGTGGCGGGGCGATTGGGGCGCCGGAGGGTTGAAGCTTGGGGGGCCACTCGGCCGCCGTTAAGGCCCGCGCCCCTTAAGAAGCGTCGTCGCCCGGCGGTTTGGTCTTCAGCAGAATATGCTTGGCGATGCCGCGCACGATATTCACTTCCTCTCGCTCCAGCCCGGAACGCGCGAACAGGCGCCGCAAACGCGACATCAGCTTTTTCGGATTGGCCGGATCGAGAAACTCGAGCGCCACCAGCGCACTTTCCAGATGCGCATACATGCTTTCGATTTCGTCGCTCGCCGCCCGAGCGCCAACCGGCTCGCCCTGCCCTGCGGACGCTTGAGCCGCAGCAGGTGCTACGGGCGTTGCCTCTCCATCTGACAAATAGGCCGTGCGCAATTCATACGCCAACACCTGCACAGCCTGCGCAAGATTGAGCGAGCTGTAGGCCGGATTGGCCGGAATATGCGCAAGCGCGCTACAACGCTCGACGTCCTCATTCGACAAACCCGTGCGCTCATTGCCGAACACCAGCGCGATCTCGCCATGCATCGCCTGTTCATGCGCGGCACCGGCCGCGGCACGCGGCGTCCATTGCGGCGGCCCGTATTCGCGCAGCCGTGCGGTCAGCGCGATCGACCAATGCACGCCGCTCAATGCGTCGGCAAGCGTCGGCACAACGTGCGCAGATGCCAGCACGTCGTCGGCGCCGCTCGCCATGGCGATGGCTTCCGGATCGCTTTGCACGTGCGGCACGCGTGGCGACACCAGCACGAGGCGCGAGAAACCCATGGTTTTCAGCGCGCGCGCCGCGGCGCCGACGTTGCCGGGATGGCTGGGCTCGACGAGCACGAAGCGCGTCGACGTAAAACCGCCGCGCAGGTCCGCCACGGCGGGATCGGAAGAATGGTGGGTGTGGTCCACGATGAAACTCGGCAAGCTAAAGAACGCGTATGGTAGCGCCAACCCACGCATCGGCGCCGAATTGCGCGCGAACTGCGCGTGAGTTGCGCCTGACAACCGCACAAAACCCGCGCCAATCGGCTGTCCTCCAGCGCGCCGCACAGCAACCGCTGCCGCGGCGCCCAGACTCAGGTAAAATACCGATATTCGCGCCCGGCTTTGCACGGGCGCTTCGTTCTTATTCAATTCGTCTCCGTCGGCGGAATGCGCACCGGTCCTTTATCGGACGTGCGTTCCGTGCTGTTTCCGCGCCCCTTGATGGCGCTCAATTAGCGCTCATCCCGCGCTCATTTACCGGTAAGCAGCCGTGCTGCCCCGGCACAAGGATCCAGTCTCATGCATCCCATGCTCAATATCGCTGTGAAGGCCGCGCGCCGCGCAGCCCAGATCATCAACCGCGCGTCGCTCGACCTCGATCTCATCCAGGTCAGCAAGAAACAGCACAACGATTTCGTCACGGAGATCGACAAAGCGTCTGAAGCGGCGATCATCGATACGCTCAAGACAGCCTACCCCGATCACGCCATCCTCGCTGAAGAATCCGGCAAGTCGGACAACGAGTCCGAATATCAGTGGATCATCGATCCGCTCGACGGCACCACCAATTTCATCCACGGTTTCCCGTATTACTGCGTGTCGATCGCGCTCGCCCACAAGGGCATCGTGACGCAGTCCGTGGTCTACGATCCGACCCGCAATGACCTGTTCACCGCTTCGCGCGGCCGCGGCGCGTTCCTGAACGACCGCCGCATCCGTGTCGCCAAGCGCGACCGCCTCGCTGACGGCCTGATCGGCACCGGTTTCCCGTTCCGCGAAAAGGACAGTCTCGAAGCGTACGGCCGCCAGTTCGCAGAAATGACCGAAGCCTGCGCCGGCCTGCGCCGTCCGGGCGCCGCCGCGCTCGATCTGGCCAACGTCGCCGCGGGCCGTATGGACGGCTTCTTCGAGCAAGGCCTGAGCCCGTGGGACGTCGCCGCAGGCAGCCTGCTGATCACGGAAGCCGGCGGTCTGGTCGGCAATTACACGGGCGACTCGGATTTCCTGCACGTCGGCGAAATTGTCGCGGGCAATCCGAAGGTCTACGCGCAGATGATCCCGATCCTGTCGCGCTTCAGCCGCACGCGCCAGCAATCGGCTTAAGGTCTCCGGCGTCCGGCTTCAGGTCCGGAGCCTAAGCCCGGTATCTGGCCGGCTCTGCGCAGGCATCGGCAATATGAAAAGCGGCTTCGGCCGCTTTTTCGTTGGCGCGCCTGCATCCGGCAGGCGTTCGTGCTACAAAGCGGGAGGCCGCGCCGGCACGCTCGATCGCCGGCTGCGTTTCGCGCGTTTCTCGCAACGCCCTGCTTCGCGCCAGATTTCCGCGCAGCTTCCGATCCGCTCCATGAAAAAAGGCTTCTACACAATCATCGCGGCGCAGTTCGTTTCGTCGCTCGCGGACAATGCTCTGCTGATCGCCGCCATCGCCTTGCTATCGGTGATCCGCTCGGCCGCCTGGGTCACGCCGCTGCTGCAGATTTTCTTCACGATCTCCTACGTGTTGCTCGCCCCCTTCGTCGGCGCGTTCGCCGACGCGATGCAAAAGCGGCACGTCATGTTCGTCTCCAACGCGTTAAAGGCAAGCGGCTGCCTGATGATGATTGCCGGCGTTCATCCGATGATCGCGTACGGCGTGGTCGGCTTTGGCGCAGCCGCGTATTCACCGGCCAAATACGGCATTCTCACCGAGCTCCTGCCCGCGGAAACACTCGTCAAGGCGAACGCGTGGCTCGAATCGGCCACCGTCCTGTCGACCATTGTCGGCACGATGGTCGGCGGCGCTCTGATCAGCACCCTCGCCGATAAATTCGTCGCGCATGCGCATCTGCCGCTGATCCGCTCCTCCGCCGATCTGGCCATGTTCGCGGTGATGCTCGTGTATGCCATCGCAGCGGTGATCAACATCTTCATTCCCGACACCGGCGCGCGCTATCCGAACCGTTTGACCGAGCCGAAGAAACTGGTCGGCGACTTCTATCATTGCTTCAACGTGCTGTGGGCCGACAAGCTCGCGCAGATCGCGCTGTGGGTCACGACACTGATGTGGGGTGGCGCGGTCACGCTGCAATTGCTGGTGCTCAAATGGGCGAACGTGAACCTCGGTTTGTCGCTGTCGAAGGCCGCCGTGATGCAAGGCGTCACGGGTCTGGGCATCGCCGTCGGTGCGGCTGCCGCGGCCGCGCTGATTCCGTTGCGCAATTCGCTACGCGTGCTGCCGATCGGCATCCTCACCGGCGCGGTCGCGATCGCGGTGGCGTTCTACAACAAGGATCTGTTTCCAGCAGGCGCCGGCATTCGTATCGGCTCGTATGTCCTGCCGATCTATATCCTGCTCGCCTATCCTTTGATGATTCTGCTCGGCGCGCTGTCCGGCTTTTTTATCGTGCCGATGAACGCGATACTCCAGCATCGCGGCGCGACGCTGCTCTCCGCGGGCCATTCGATCGCGGTACAGAATTTCAACCAGAATCTGGCCGTGCTGCTGATGCTCGGCGCCTACGCACTGCTGCTCATCGCAAAGATGCCGGCGCAATGGATCATCGTGGTGTTCGGCAGCTTCGTCACGTTCATGATGTGGCTCGCAAAACGGCGCAGTGCCGTGAATGAGCGCACGGTGGATATGCGGGCGCTGGTGGAAGAGTAATGGCACGGCGAGCGTCGCCCGGCTCGCGCGAGAATCCGCATTGCTGCCTGAGCTGCGTTGCGGATTAGCCGTCCGGCCAGGGTCCGCTCGCCGCGTCGGCAGGTTAAACTCACGCCCTGAACAGCTAACGCAAGAAGACACCAAGGATGGGCATTCAAACCGCAGCGGCCAATGACGTCGCACAACACACGCCGATGATGCAGCAGTACCTCCGCATCAAGGCGGATCATCCGGGCACGCTAGTGTTCTATCGGATGGGTGACTTCTACGAGCTCTTTTTCGAAGATGCGGAAAAGGCTGCGCGTCTGCTCGATTTAACACTTACGCAGCGCGGCGCGTCGGCGGGCAATCCGATCAAGATGGCGGGCGTGCCGCATCACGCGGTCGAGCAGTATCTGGCCAAACTGGTGAAGCTCGGCGAATCCGTCGCGATTTGCGAGCAGATTGGCGATCCGGCTACATCGAAAGGGCCCGTCGAGCGCAAGGTCGTGCGCGTGGTCACGCCGGGCACGCTGACGGACGCAGCACTCCTGTCCGACAAGAGCGACGTCTACCTGATGGCGCTGTGCGTCGCGCATAACCGCCGTGGCGTCGCAACGAGCGTCGGGCTCGCGTGGCTGAATCTGGCGAGCGGCGCATTGCGCCTCGCCGAAGTTGCGCCCGACCAGGTGGCCGCTGCGCTCGAACGGATTCGTCCCGCGGAAATTCTCGTGGCCGATACACTGGCCGACTCCGCGAGCTGGACGCCGCCCGTCAACGCCGGCGCCCTCACCCGCGTGCCGGTCTGGCACTTCGACATCACTTCGGGCACGCAGCGTCTGTGCGATCAACTGGAAGTGGCCGGCCTCGACGGCTTCGGCGCGCATTCGCTGACAGCCGCATGCGGCGCGGCGGGTGCACTGCTGCTGTATGCGGCAGCCACGCAAGGCCAGCAATTGCGTCACGTACGCAGCCTGAAGGTCGAGTACGAGTCTGAATATATCGGGCTCGACCCCGCTACGCGCCGCAATCTCGAACTCACGGAAACGCTGCGCGGCACCGAATCACCCACGCTGTGTTCACTGCTCGACACCTGCTGCACGACGATGGGCAGCCGCCTGCTGCGTCACTGGCTGCACCATCCGCCGCGCGAAGCCGCCGTGGCGCAAGCACGTCAGCAGGCCATCGGCGCATTGCTCGACGCGCCGCCGGGCGCGAGCGTCGAAACGCTCCGCGGCGCGTTGCGGCAGATCTCCGACATCGAGCGGATTACCGGGCGTCTCGCGCTGCTGTCCGCGCGACCCCGCGATCTGTCGAGCCTGCGCGATACGTTCATCGCCTTGCCCGAGCTGCGCACGCAACTCGCGGCCGTTTCGTCCAATGCGGATTCGCTGGCGCGTATCGATGCGTCGCTGGAACCACCGCAAGCGTGCGTCGAACTGCTCCAGCGCGCGGTCGCGCAAGAGCCATCCGCCATGGTGCGCGACGGCGGCGTGATCGCCCGCGGTTACGATGCGGAACTCGATGAGTTACGAGATATTTCGGAGAACTGCGGGCAGTTCCTGATCGACCTCGAAACGCGCGAACGGGCGCGCACCGGCATCGGCAATCTGCGCGTCGAATATAACAAGGTGCACGGCTTCTATATCGAAGTCACGCGCGGCCAGACCGACAAGGTGCCGGACGATTACCGCCGCCGTCAGACGCTGAAAAACGCCGAGCGTTACATCACGCCGGAACTGAAAACGTTCGAAGACAAGGCGCTGTCCGCGCAGGAACGCGCGCTGGCTCGCGAACGCTCGCTCTACGACGCGCTGCTGCAAGCGCTGCTGCCTTTTATCCCGGACTGCCAGCGGGTCGCCTCAGCACTCGCCGAACTCGATCTGCTGGCTGCCTTCGCCGAACGCGCCCGCGCACTCGATTGGGTCGCGCCGACGTTTTCGCCGGATACCGGCATCGAAATCGAACAGGGCCGGCATCCGGTTGTCGAGGCGCAGGTCGAGCAGTTCATCGCTAACGACTGCACGCTCACGCCGGAGCGCAAACTGCTGCTGATCACCGGCCCGAACATGGGCGGTAAGTCGACCTTCATGCGGCAGACCGCGCTGATCGCCCTGCTGGCGTACGTCGGCAGCTATGTGCCAGCACGGCGCGCGGCATTCGGTCCGATCGATCGCATCTTCACGCGAATCGGCGCGGCGGACGATCTGGCCGGCGGCCGTTCCACCTTCATGGTGGAGATGACGGAAGCGGCGGCGATCCTGAACGACGCGACACCGCAAAGTCTCGTGCTGATGGACGAGATCGGGCGCGGCACCTCGACGTTCGACGGCTTGGCGTTAGCGTGGGCCATCGCGCGGCACCTGCTCTCGCACAACGGCTGTCATACGCTGTTCGCCACGCACTATTTCGAATTGACGCAATTGCCCGCCGAGTTTCCACACGCGGCCAATGTGCATCTGTCGGCAGTCGAGCACGGGCACGGCATCGTGTTCCTGCATGCGGTCAGCGAAGGCCCTGCGAATCAGAGCTACGGTTTGCAGGTCGCGCAACTGGCCGGTGTGCCGAACGCAGTGATTCGCGCGGCCCGCAAGCATCTTGCCCATCTCGAACAGCAATCGGCGGCGCAACCCGCACCGCAACTCGATCTGTTCGCGGCACCCATGCCCATGCTGGTCGAAGACGCCGACGATGAACGCGACGCCAAGCCGGAATCAGCGGCAGCATCGCCAGCCATGCAGGCGCTCGTCGAGCGTCTGCGCGCAATCGATCCGAACGATCTGCGGCCGCGCGAAGCGCTCGATCTGCTGTACGAACTGCACGAGCTGGCCGCCGCGCCAGATGCAGATCATTGACGCACACAGGCCCTTGCAGCGTCCGCGCAAACTTTGCGCGACGCTGACCGTTGCCCTCACGCTCACGGGCGGGCCTGCGTCACTTGTGTCGGTCGTGTCGCCGCTTGTGTCACTTGTGGGGCTCGTGGCGTTTGCTCCGCTCGCGCATGCCGAAGCGCCGCGCTATGCCTTCGCGGTCATCGCCAACGCGATGCAAAGCCCCGCCGACGAAGCACCCACGCAACGCCTGATCGATGCGATCAGCCGCGACCGCGCGGTATCGTTCATCGTCTACGACGGCAATCTGAAGGGCGCGAAAGAAGCCTGCCGCGATGCGTTATACGAACGGCGTCACGCGCTGCTCGAAACGTCGCGGCCCGCCCTCTTCTTCATTCCGGGTCAGCACGATTGGGCCGACTGCGGCACGGCTGAGGCCGGCGGCTTCGACCCGGTCGAGCGGCTCGATCAACTACGCCAGACCCTGTTCACCGACTCCACGTCGATGGGTCAAAACCCGATCGCATTGACGCGCGAAAGCGAAGTGTCACGCTTTCGTCCGTTCCGGGAGAACGTGCGCTGGCAGGTCGGCGATACCGTGTTTGTCGGCCTGAACGCGCCGGGTCCGAACAATCACTACCTGACTGCGGGCGGTCGCAACGGCGAGTTCGAAGATCGCGTGATCGCCAATGCATTCTGGCTCGAGCACGCCGCCGAATACGCGAAACGCCGCGACGCGCGCGCGATTGTCGTGTTCATTCAGGGGGACCCCGAACCGGAGCGTTACGAACGGCCCGATCGTTTTGCGTGGCTGCGCTTTGCTCGCAATACGCGCCGCGACGGTTTTCTGGAATTCAAACGCAGCCTTGTCAAACTCGCGCAGATTTTCCGCGGACCCGTCCTGGTGATTCATTGCGACGATGAACGCGCGAGTGCCGGCTTCGTGATCGATCAGCCGCTACGCAATGACAAGGGGATGCTGGTGACGAATCTCACACGTATCGCGTTTGCGCCGCATGATCGTCTTAACCAGTGGATTCAGATTGAAGCGGATCTCGGCAGGAAACCGCCGTTCCGCGTGAGTGTGCGCGACGTGCCGAGGCAAATGCCAATGCCCACGACACCGCCCGTGCAGCAGCGCGAAGAGCCGTCAGCTTCAATGCCGGCCGTGCCTGCGTTAGGCCCCGCTTCCGAGTTGCCGCCGTTGTTGCAAACGCCCGGGCAGCCACAACCGCTCCAGCAGCAACCCGACTCCCAGCAGCACAGACCAGCGGACGACGGCAGCGGCGAGTATGGGCCCGCCATGTCCGCTCCGCCCGCCTCGGCCCCCCCGGTCGTTTCGCCGCGCGCGCCGGGTGCACCTTCAAGCGCTCCCGGCACGCCCGCAAGCTCAGTGCAGCGTGGGCCCTGACTTGTCGTCTTCGGCTTCGTCGTCATCTTCATCGAGGACTTCGAGGCCGTCGGCGCCATGCGCGTGTTCGTGCTGGATTTCGTCTTCAGTTGCCGGACGCACGTCCTTGACGGTCAGCGCGAAACGCAGCGCCATGCCGGCGAGCGGATGGTTGCCGTCGAGCACGACTTTGTCTCCTGCCACGTCGGTCACCACGTAGACGAGCGAATCGAGATCCTCATCGCCTTCTTCCGGCGTGCCTTCGAATTGCATGCCGACTTCGAGCGGTTCCGGGAAGCGATCACGCGGCTCGATCTTCACGAGATCAGGGTCGTACTCGCCGAACGCATCTTGCGGCTCGAGCTGGATCTGGGTCTCGAAGCCGGCCTCGTGGCCGTCGAGCTCTTCCTCGATCTTGGGGAACGTGCCATCATAGCCGCCGTGCAGATAGACCATCGGCTCGTCGCTTTCTTCAATCAGATTGCCCTGCGCATCCGACAGCTTGTAAGCGACCGACACGACGGTGTTCTTTGCGATTTTCATTCGATTCTCCAGAATACAACTCACATTATACGATGCCCAAGCGGCCCACTGACCACCCGGCCGATGCAGCTTCGGCACGGAAATCTTCGCCAGCTTCGAAGCCGGCGCTCCCTGGCCTCCCGCCCTCGCCCGACACGCCCACGCCTTTGCTCGGCAATCTGACACCGTCGCAATTCATGCGCCGGTACTGGCAGAAGAAGCCGCTGCTGATTCGCCAGGCGATTCCGAACGTGGAGGCGCCGCTGTCGCGCGACGAGTTTTTCGAGCTGGCCGATCAGGACGAAGTCGAAGCGCGTCTGATCACGCACTTTCGCAACAAATGGCAACTGGAGCACGGCCCGTTCGCGCCCGATGAACTGCCGTCGGTGAAGCAGCGCGCCTGGACGTTGCTCGTGCAAGGCGTGGACCTCTACGACGATCGCGCGCGTGCCTTGCTCGACCGCTTCCGCTTCGTGCCGGACGCGCGTCTGGACGACCTGATGATTTCGTATGCGAGCGATGGCGGCGGCGTCGGCCCCCACTTCGATTCTTACGATGTGTTTCTTTTGCAAGTAAAAGGCAAGCGCCGGTGGCGGATCAGCGCGCAGAAAGATCTGACGCTCCAACCGGGTTTGCCTTTGAAAGTTTTACAGCATTTCGATCCGGAACAGGAATGGCTGCTCGAGCCGGGCGATATGTTGTACCTGCCGCCGCATATCGCGCATGACGGGCTCGCCGAAGGCGAATGCATGACCTGCTCGATCGGTTTTCGCGCGCCGTCAGGGGGCGAGTTGACCGCGCAGTTCCTCTACCATTTGGCCGAGCGCGGCGACTCGGCTGCGCGCCCCGATGCGCTCTATCGCGACCCGCAACAACCCGCCGTTGACCGTCCGGCAGAACTGCCCGCCGCATTGATCGAACGAGTTGGCGCGATTCTTGCAGGAGTGAAATGGAATGAGCAGGACATTGCGTCGTTCCTTGGCACGTACCTCAGCGAACCGAAGCCGAGCGTCGTCTTTGATCCGCCGCAACGACCGCTCAATGAAGCCCGTTTCATCAGTCAGGCATCGAAGTCCGGCATTCGGCTGGACCGCAAGACTAATTTGTTGTACAACCGCCGTTTTTTCTTCCTAAATGGAGAGGAAATGCCATTTGATGGCGCAAAAAAGTGGTTGATTGACCTCGCTAATCACCGGTGTATGAGTGCGAAACGCTTTGTAACACTCTCACACGATTCGTCGGTGACAGCACTGCTTCACGAGTGGTATTGTGCGGGCTGGATACAAGTGGGCGAGCTTGCGTAACTCTGCCTGCCTGTTATACCGTACTGTGAAATTTTGTATGAGAAAGACAACGTATTGACCCCGGATTTATGGATTGTCAGTACGAAAGTGCATATAATTTCCGCCCAAGCCGTAGGGAAGATTCTAGCTCGTCAAAAGAGCGTCTCCACCAGCGGCCCAGGTCGGTGTTGGAGCACATTACCGGTATTATTTTGCGCTGTTGCTTACCTTTAACCATAAAAGGACGTGATCATGAAGAAATCCCTCCTCGTAGCATCCCTGTTGGCAGCTGTGGCACTGGCTGCATGCAACAAGAGCAGCGATCAGGCAGCTACGACTGCAGCTAGCGACGCAACGGCTGCTGCCTCGGCACCGGCTGCTGCAGCTTCGGACGCAGCAGCTGCTGCTTCGGGTGCGGCTGCTGCTGCGAGCGATGCTGCCGCTTCGGCTACGACCGCTGCTTCGGACGCAGGCGCTGCAGCTTCGGCTGCTGCTCCGGCTTCGGGCGCAAGCCAGTAAGCTGTCGCATAGGGTTCGCCTCTGGGCGAAAACTGCATCGGGAAATCACCTCGATTTCCCGGGCAGTAAAGCAAAACGCCACGGATTCACATCCGTGGCGTTTTGTCATTCAGGAGCCGCTTTTCACAGCGACATTCACCTAATCGCCTATCGAGCCGGCGTCGCGTTCTCTTCGAAGAACTCGCGCACGACTTCGATCTCACGTGTGCGCTTGAACGGCGGCAGGCTCTGCCATATGCGGCGCCCATACGGCTTGTCGACAAGACGCGTGTCGCAAATCATCAGCACGCCGCGATCGGTCTCAGCGCGGATCAGACGGCCCGCGCCCT
The DNA here is from genome assembly GCF_013177735.1 of Paraburkholderia elongata. Lineage (GTDB taxonomy): Bacteria > Pseudomonadota > Gammaproteobacteria > Burkholderiales > Burkholderiaceae > Paraburkholderia > Paraburkholderia elongata. The sequence goes on from NZ_WOEZ01000192.1 coordinate 64,777, forward strand.
GCTTGAGCGTGATCACGGCCTGCGGCAACTGATGGACCGCAAACGGGCTCAATCCCTTCTTCGTCAACGCATCCAGACGCGCCGACAACACGGGGTCATCGGGCGGCGCAAACGGCAGCTTGTCGATCACGACCAGCGAGAGCGCATCACCACGCACGTCCACGCCTTCCCAGAAACTCTGACTGCCCACCAGAATCGCATTGCCGTACGCACGGAAGCGGTCGAGCAATTCGGTGCGGCTCGCGTCACCCTGCACGAGCAGCGGATAGTTCCAGCCGCGCGCTTCGATGGTGTCGCGCAACTTGGCCGAGATGCGGTCCACCGCGCGCAACGTCGTGCACAACATGAATACGCCACCACCCGATGCCTCGATCGCCGGCAATGCAGCGTCGAACACGGCGTCGGTAAACATCGGCGACGAAGGCTGCGGCAAATTGCGCGGCACGTACAGAAGCCCTTGCGTCGGATAGTCGAAGGGACTCGGCAGCGTCATCGAGCGTTTTGCGTTCAGGCCCATCTGCGCCGCATAGTGCGTGAAGTCGCCCCGCACCGACAATGTCGCCGACGTGAAGATCCACGCGCGCGGCACGCCGGCGCGCTGCTTCGCGAAGATCGGCGCGACCGACAGCGGCGTTTCGTGCAACTGCACCGTATGCGCGAAGACTTCGATCCAGCGCACCTTTTCATTCGGATCGGCACGTTCGGCCTTGGCGTCCGCCGAGGCGGCGTCAGCGGCTGCGCGTTCGGTCTCGGTGGGCGGTGTCGTCCAGCCCGCAAGCACGCCTTGCAACTCGCGTGCGCGGCGCAAACAGGCGCCGATCGATTCGGCGCGCTCGGCTTGGCCGGCCAACGCGGAAGTTAGTGCGTCGAACTCCGCTTCAAGCGTCTCGAGCGCGGGGAATAACGGATGATCGTCAGGCAACTGGCCAATCGATAACCGCACCGAGTCTTCCTTGAAAGCGAGCCGCACGTCACGCGCCGCGCGTTCGAGCGTCGAGCCGAGCTTCACCCAGTCAACCGACTCGCGCGCATGACCCAGGCCCTCCGCCACGGAATCGCGCGCGAGCTCAAGAAATTGCGTGGTGGAAAGCGTCTCGCCGAAAAACAGCGTCGCGGTTTCCGGCAGTTGATGCGCTTCGTCGAAAATGATGGTGTTCGCCGTAGGCAGCAATTCAGCCATGCCCGTATCGCGCAACATGATGTCGGCGAAAAACAGATGGTGATTGACCACCACGATGTCGGCCTGCTGCGCCTCGCGGCGCGCCTGCATCACGAAGCACTCCTTGTAGTGCGGGCACTCCTGGCCTAGACAGTTTTCACGCGTGGACGTGACCATCGACCACACCGCCGCCGTTTCCGGCACGCTCGCGAGTTCGGCCTTGTCGCCGGTGCGCGTGATCTTGGCGAAGCGAATGATGTCCTGAAGATACGAGGTTTCCTGGCGCGAAGGCAGACGGCCGTTATCCGCTGTGCGCTGCAGATAGTAATGGCACAGGTAGTTCGCGCGGCCCTTGAGCATCGCCACCGAGACCGGCACGGCGAGCGCATCGCGCACGGTGGGAATGTCGCGCTGAAAGAGCTGATCCTGCAAATGCTTGGTGCCGGTGGAGACGATGACCTTGCCGCCCCACAACATGGCCGGCACGAGATACGCATAGGTCTTGCCGGTGCCTGTCCCCGCTTCCACGATCAGTGTGTTTTCGCTGCCGTCGAGACCGTTCGATTCGTCGTTATCGGGGGCCTGTGCCGCAGCATCCGTGCCCGGCGATTGCAGACGCCGCGCCGGACGCTTTTGCGCTTCGAACATCGCAGGTTCGGGCGTTGCGCGGCCCGACGCTTCCATCGCGGCCGCGACGGCGCGCGACATCTCGATCTGCGACGCACGCGAGCGATAGCCGTCGATCTGACGGGCGAGCAGGCCGTTGTCGGCGAAGATATCGTCCAGTTCGGCGACGCGGCGTGGATTCAATGATGCGGAGAGCGCAGACGCGGGAGGACGCGGCGCCAGCGTGCCGGCTCCCGGAGCGCCGGCCGCCGGAGCGTCGTCGGCCGCCATGGCGCGTGGTGAAGTTTCAAGCGGTGAATTCAAGGCAAGCGTTTCCTGCAAAGTCCGGCGCGCGCGTCCGGTTCGAGCTGCAATTGCAGCAAGATGATGGTGTCCTTGACTTTGAGTTTGCGCTTTTTCAGGCGCTGCAACTCGAAGTCGTCGATGCCGGGCTCATCCGACATTCGGTCGATCAAACGATCGAGCCCACTATGCTCCGATTCCAGCTGCAGAATACGGTCGCGAAGTGTGTCCACGGTGATGACGTGATGATGATCGCGCATGCTCGCCTCCTCTCGTAAGCGGCACAGGCTGCGTGGTGCAGCCCGATGCCTGAGGTTGCTGTCCGGCTTAAAACGCGTACGACGACGACTGCCTGGCTGCTACCCTACCAGAACCCGCTACAGCACACCTACTGTTGTTGCTGTTGCTGCTTTTGCTGTTCTTCAAGTTGCTGCTGCTGTTTCAACTGGTCCTGACGTTTCTGCTCGGCTTTCTCGGCCGCCTGCTTCTGACGGGATTCGACGTCGGCTTTGTGCTGCGCTGCATCGGCCTGCTTCTTCTCGAAGCTCTGCTGCTTCGTCACCCGCTCCTGAGCCTTTTGCGCGCCCTGCTGACGCGCTTCCTCGAGCTTGCGCTGGAAATCGCCCTGCTTCTGATCGTATGCCTGGCTGTTGGCCGCGGCTTGCGACGGACTGATGCCGCGCTGCGCCTGATCCAGCGCATGCTGTTGTTGCTTCTGCTGATAGGCTTGCGCGTTGGCGCTGCGCTGCGGCGCCTCGGCTGCGCGCTGCGCCTGATCGAGCTGGTGCTGGCGCTGCTTGTCTTCGTAGGCCTGCGCGTTACGCGCGTCGTCCGCGGCGCGTTGCGGCGCGCTAGCTTCGTCTTGTGCGCGTTTGAGCGCTGCCTGCTCGTCACGCTCGCGGGCACGCTGGACACGCTGTTCGCCGTCGAGCGCGAGCTGTTCCTTGCGAATGTCGGCCTGCACCGAGCGCATGCTGTCGCGCGCCTTGTTCAGACAGTGGTTGACGAAGAACTTACTGTAGCAATCGTGTTCGGCAACCGCGTAACGGTAGTTGTTTTCCTCGGTGCGCTGATCCAGGACTTTCTGCCGCGCGTCGAACGCGCTGTCAGGCGATGCCGCGTTATCGGCATCCCCAGCGTTGCCGACTTGACCAGCATTATCCGCACTACCCGCATTACCCGCATTACCCGCGCCCGTGCCGGTCGTGGTGTTCGTTGCGTCCGCCGCGCTCGCTGCCCGCGCGCCCGAAGCGGCTGCCGGCGCGAGACTGCCGGCGGCTCCAAGCGGCGCTGCGGATTGCTGTGCAACGGCCGGCGCGGACATGGCTAGCGTTGCGGCCATGACGCACGAGGCGCACGAAGCAAAAAATATCCCGTTGGACGGGAGCGTAGACTTGAACACGGACCGCGACGCCCACATGAGCGATATGAGCGATGTAAGCGGCGAGCGCGCCAAACGCGACGAAAAATGCGGCAATTGTGACAAGCGAGAGACCAAGCGGGAGCCCAGGCGGTTGAGGGACAAGGAGGTTGGCAACGTCGTAAATGGTCAACGGAACATGCCCGAAATTCTATCACCCTGCGGTTGAGCCCTTTGGCATTTATGGCAAAATGCCCCGCTCCAGCAACCTGGTCGCAGCGCGCACGCCCAGCGTGCACCGGCGTGCCCGACGTGGGCCCGGCGTGTGCCATTGCCGCGCGACCTTTGATTGAGTAGCAGGAACACCAAGACCTTATGACGGAAACCGTAGCACTCAAGATCGTACAGCGCATCGCCGCCGAACTGTCCGTCCAGCCGCGCCAGGTCGCGGCCGCGGTGCAACTTCTCGACGAAGGAGCGACTGTTCCGTTCATCGCCCGCTACCGGAAGGAAGTGACCGACAATCTCGACGACACGCAACTGCGTAATCTCGAGGAGCGCCTGCTGTATTTGCGCGAGCTGGAAGACCGGCGCGCCACGATCATCGCCAGCATCGACGAACAGGGCAAGCTCACCGACGAGCTGCGCACCGCGATCGAAGGCGCCGATAGCAAGCAGGTGCTGGAAGACCTGTATCTCCCGTATAAGCCGAAACGCCGCACGCGCGCGCAGATCGCCCGCGAAGCCGGCCTGCAGCCGCTTGCTGACGCGCTGCTGGCCAATCCGTTGCTCGACCCGCAATCCGAGGCCGCCGCCTACGTGGACGCGGAGAAAGGCGTCGCCGACGTCAAGGCCGCACTCGATGGCGCGCGCGACATCCTCTCCGAACAGTTCGGCGAAACCGCGGAACTGCTCGGCAAGCTGCGCGATTACCTGTTCAATCAGGGCGTGGTGTCGTCGAAAGTGGTCGAAGGCAAGGAAAACGCGGAAGAAGAGAAATTCCGCGACTACTACGACTACGCGGAAACCATCAAAACCGTGCCGTCGCATCGCGCGCTGGCCCTGTTCCGCGGCCGCAATGCGGGCGTGCTGATGGTCAAGCTGGGGCTTGGCGAAGAACTCGACGCGCAGGTGCCGCATCCGGGCGAAGCGCTGATCGCCCGCCACTTCGGCATCGCCAATCAGAACCGCCCGGCTGACAAATGGCTCTCCGACGTGTGCCGCTGGTGCTGGCGCGTGAAGGTGCAGCCGCACATCGAAAACGAGCTGCTGACCAATCTGCGCGACGAAGCCGAACACGAAGCGATTCGCGTATTCGCGCGCAACCTGAAGGACCTGCTGCTGGCCGCGCCGGCGGGCCCGAAGGCCGTGATCGGCCTCGATCCGGGTATGCGCACCGGGGTGAAAGTTGCGGTGGTCGATCGGACCGGGAAGGTGCTTGCCACCGACGTGATTTATCCGCACGAGCCGCGCCGCGACTGGGACGGCTCGATCGCAAAACTGGCGCGCATCTGCGCACAGACGCAAGCTGAGTTGATCAGTATCGGCAACGGCACCGCGTCGCGCGAAACGGACAAACTCGCGAGCGAACTGATCACGCGTCATCCGGAGTTCAAGATGCAGAAGATCGTCGTGTCGGAAGCCGGTGCGTCGGTGTACTCGGCCTCCGAACTCGCGGCGAAGGAATTCCCGGACATGGACGTGTCGCTGCGCGGCGCCGTGTCGATTGCGCGCCGTCTGCAGGATCCCCTCGCGGAACTGGTGAAGATCGACCCGAAGGCGATCGGCGTCGGCCAATATCAGCACGACGTGAATCAGCGCGAACTGGCCCGCTCGCTCGACGCGGTGGTCGAGGATTGCGTGAACGCGGTCGGCGTGGACGCGAATACGGCGTCGGTTGCTTTGCTGGCGCGCGTGTCGGGTCTGAACGCAACGCTGGCTCGCAACATTGTCGACTATCGCGATGCAAACGGCCCGTTCCCGTCGCGCGAACATCTGCGCAAGGTGCCGCGTCTGGGCGACAAGACCTTCGAACAGGCCGCCGGTTTCCTGCGCATCAACAACGGCGAGAATCCGCTCGACCGCTCGTCGGTTCACCCGGAAGCCTATCCGGTCGTGGAACGCATGCTCGCGAAGATCAGCAAGCATGTCGGCGCAGTGCTCGGCAATCGCGACGCACTGCGCGGCCTGTCGCCGGCGGAATTCGTCGACGAACGTTTCGGCCTGCCGACCGTGCGCGATATTCTGCTGGAACTCGAAAAGCCGGGCCGCGACCCGCGCCCCGAGTTCAAGACCGCGACCTTCCGCGAAGGCGTCGAGAAGGTTAGCGACCTGACGCCGGGCATGGTGCTCGAAGGTGTCGTGACGAACGTGGCGGCCTTCGGTGCGTTCATCGACATCGGCGTACATCAGGACGGTCTCGTGCATGTGTCGGCCATGTCGACGAAGTTCATCAAAGACCCGCACGAAGTGGTCAAGGCTGGTCAGATCGTCAAGGTGAAGGTGCTGGAAGTCGACGTGAAGCGCCAGCGTATCGCGCTGACCATGCGTCTGGACGACGAGTTCGGCGCGGCCGCAGCGCCGCGCAGCGGTGGCGGCGCCCAGCAGGATCGCGGCCGCTCCGGCGGCGGGGGACGCGGCGCGCAGCAACCGCGCTCGCGTGAGCCGGAAGCGGGCGGCGCAATGGCCGCTGCATTCGCCAAGCTCAAGCAGAAGTAAGCGGGTTCGTCAGTGTCAGTGCGTGACTGAATCACGCGCTGACGTTCACGAGACTGAGCTGAGCGGCAAAAAAAAACCCACGCAATTGCGTGGGTTTTTTTATCGCTTGTCGCTTGCCGCGCCTCGACATGCAATGCGCTGACAAACCTGAGGCGGCGCTCAGATCTCGATCTTCGTCCCCAATTCCACCACTCGATTGGCCGGAATGCTGAAGAAATCGGTCGGCTTAGCGGCGTTCTGATGCATCCATGCGAACACACGTTCGCGCCACACCGACATGCCCGGCAACTGCGTCGGCACCACCGTTTCGCGGGCGAGGAAGAACGACGTGTCCATCAACTCGAACGTCATGTCGTGCGTGCGACCGACCTCGAGCAACACCGCCTTCACGTCAGGCGTTTCGTTGAAACCGTACACCGCCTTGACGAGGTACAAGCCGCCGTTGAGATCCTTTACCGTCACGCGTTCCGAGTCTTTCACATACGGGATATCGCGCGTCACGAAGGTCAGGAAAATGGTGCGCTCATGCAGCACCTTGTTGTGCTTAAGATTGTGCAGCAAGCTCACGGGTACGAGCGAATCGCTGCCCGTCAGATAGATCGCGGTACCCGACACGCGATGCGGCGGATGCGCGAGCAGGCCCTGCAGGAACGGCATGAGCGGAATGCCGTCAGCCGCCGTACGCTCCTTGACGATCATCCTGCCCTTGAACCAGGTCATCAGCAAAAAGAACAGAAGCGCGCCGATGCCGAGCGGCAGCCAGCCGCCTTCCGCAACCTTGAGCAGATTGGCGCCGAAAAAGCCTAAGTCGACGACCATGAACACACCGATGATCATCGCCACGAGGAACTTGTTCCAGTTCCACACCTTTACCATCACGACGCAGGCGAGGACCGTGGTGATCACCATGGTGGCCGTCACCGCGATACCGTAGGCGGCGGCGAGGTTATCCGAGCTCTTGAACGCGATCACGATGCACAGAATGATGAACAGCAGCATCCAGTTCACCACCGGCACATAGATCTGACCGATCGCCAGTTCCGACGTGTGCAGGATCTTCATGCGCGGCACGTAGCCGAGCTGGATCGCCTGGCTCGTCAGCGAATAGGCACCGGAAATCACTGCCTGCGACGCAATCACGGTCGCCACCGTCGACAGCACCACGAGCGGCAGCAACGCCCAATCCGGCGCGAGCAGGAAGAACGGGTTTTCGATCGCCTTCGGGTCATGCATCAGCAGCGCGCCCTGGCCGAAGTAGTTGAGCACCAGCGACGGCATCACCAGGCAGTACCACGCCATCCGGATCGGTTTGGCGCCGAAGTGACCCATGTCGGCGTAGAGCGCTTCGGCGCCGGTCAGCACCAGCACAACCGAGCCGAGCACCACGTAGGCCTGCAACACATGCGCGGCCATGAAGGTGTAGGCGTAATACGGGTTCAGTGCGCGGATCACGTTCGGCGACTGAATGATGTGCCACAGACCCAGCGCGGCGAGCACCAGGAACCACAGCACCATGATCGGACCGAACAGGCGGCCGACGGTGGCCGTGCCGTGCCGCTGAATCCAGAACAGCAACACGAGAATCACCATGGTGAGCGGCAACACCAGATGAGACATATTGGGCGCCGCGATCTCCAGACCCTCGACCGCGGAGATCACCGAAATGGCGGGCGTAATCACCGCGTCGCCATAGAACATGCACGCACCGAAGATGCCGAGCATCATCAGCAAGCCGGCCGCTTTCGACTTCTGGTCGACAGAGCGCAGCGCCAGCGCCATCAGCGCAAGAACACCGCCTTCGCCGTTGTTGTCGGCACGCATCACGAACAATACGTACTTGACGCTGACCACGATCACGATCGCCCAGAACAGCAGCGAGATCACGCCCAGAATCGATTGATCGGTCAGCGGAATGCCATGTGACGGGCTGAAGGCCTCTTTCAGCGAGTACAACGGGCTCGTGCCGATATCGCCGAACACCACTCCGATCGCGGCAATCGCAAGGGAAGGCAGAGGCTGTTTGTGCACGTGATTGTTATCTGTCATAAACGCGAGGAAATCCGTTCCCTGAGCGGAAAAAACGACCGCTATTCTAAACTGCCCGCCTAGCGCCGCCCGGCTTGTTGTGGATACACCACGTGGATGGTCCGCGAAGTGTAGCACTGCGATTTGGGCACGTCTGCCGCATCAGGCGTTTCGCCGGCGCCGGCAAGCGCATTCTGCGGAGCGCCGTTCGCAGCCCGTGCTAAGACGCACACACCAACCACAATAAGCACGCGCTTAGCACCCAGCATGCACAAACAACGCATACGGCGCACATAAAAAAACGGAGCCCAATCGGACTCCGTTCTGCAGGCACTGCACTGGCTACGACGCGATAAGTACGGCGTCGTAGCGCGCATCATGTGCCCGACGACTCCTGCTGCATACCGCGCTTGATCCACGCGCCGAGGTTATGCGGACGAACCGTGTCCCACTCCTCGAACGGCTGGTGAATCCACGGATTGGTAGGCAGATACTGCACGTGGTAGTCGGGTTTCACTTTCGAGCAACCCTTGTACCAGAGCACCGCCGAACGCACCGCGGTGATCGCCGGATAGCGCTCCTTCAGATGCTGCTGCACGCGTGCCAGCGTCACACCGGAATCGACCAGGTCGTCGACCAGCAGCACGTTGCCGTGCAGCTCGCCGCGCGTCATCGTGATGTATTGCGCGATGTCGAGTTCGCCCTGCTCCGTGCCGGCCGCTTCGCGGTACGAACTGGTGGCGAGAATCGCCAGCGGCAGATCGTAAATACGCGAGAGCTGATCGCCGACGCGCAAACCGCCGCGCGCGAGACACAGGATCTTGTCGAACTTCCAGCCCGACTCATGCACTTGCAACGCCAGCAGTTCGATCAGCCGGTGATACTCGTCCCAGCCGACCCACAGGTTCTTGTCATCGTTGCGCGGATCTTTCATCGCAATCATGGGTACACCTTGCACCATGGCTTAAACCTTGAACGGATGACGAAGCAGAATCGTTTCGTCGCGATCCGGACCGGTCGACACCATGTCGATCGGAATACCTGCGACTTCCTGCACACGCGTCAGATACGCACGTGCGGTGGCCGGCAGTTTGTCCCATTCCGTGATGCCGACGGTGCTTTCCTTCCAGCCCGCGAAGGTTTCGTACACCGGCACGCAACGCGCGACTTCCGATGCGCCACGCGGCAGCAGGTCGACATGCTTGCCGTCCACCGTGTAGCCGATGCATAGCTTCACTTCGTCGAGGCCGTCAAGCACGTCGAGCTTGGTCATGCACAGGCCCGACACACCGTTGATCTGGATCGAGCGGCGCAGCGCGGCGGCGTCGAGCCAGCCCGTGCGGCGCGGACGGCCGGTGACCGAGCCGAATTCCTTGCCGACCTTGGCGAGTTCCAGGCCGATCGGTTCCTGACGCGCGGCGTTATCCGCGTCGTACAGTTCGCTCGGGAACGGGCCCGAACCGACACGCGTGCAATACGCCTTGGTGATGCCGAGAATGTAATTCAGCTTTTGCGGACCGACGCCTGCGCCCGCGGTAGCCGCACCGGCCACGCAGTTGCTCGACGTGACGTACGGATAGGTGCCGTGGTCGATGTCGAGCAGCGTGCCTTGCGCACCTTCGAACAGCAGGTTGTTGCCGGCGGCGTTTTCGTCGTACAGACGACGCGACACGTCGGTCACCATCGGCTTCAGACGGTCGGCATAGCTCAGCATCGTGTCGAGCGTTTGCTGGAAGTCGACCGCGGCGACACCCAGGTATTGCGTCAACACGAAGTTGTGATAGTCGAGGTTTTCACGCAGACGTTCGGCGAAGCTTTCCGGCTCGAACAGGTCTTGCACGCGCAAACCGCGGCGTGCCACCTTGTCTTCGTAGGCCGGGCCGATGCCGCGGCCGGTGGTGCCGATCTTGCTCGCACCACGGCGCGCTTCGCGGCCCTGGTCGATGGCAATGTGGTACGGCAGGATCAGCGTGGCGGCTTCGGAAATGAAGAGGCGATTCTGAACATCGACCCCGGCGGCTTCGAGCTCGCCAATTTCCTTGAACAGCGCTTCCGGCGACAACACGACGCCATTGCCGATGTAGCACGCGACGCCGGGATGCATGATGCCCGACGGAATCAGACGCAAGATGGTTTTCTTGCCGCCGATGATAAGCGTGTGACCGGCATTGTGACCGCCCTGGAAGCGAACGACGCCTTGAGCGTGGTCCGTCAGCCAGTCGACGATCTTGCCCTTGCCTTCATCACCCCACTGGGTCCCCACGACGACGACGTTACGCCCGGGGTTCACATTCACTGCGCTGGCAGACATGTTGTTTCGTAAGCTGGTTAAAAACGTATTCTACCTATGTTCGCGGAACCTTCCGAATTTTTCCGTTTCCGCTCAACGGTGTGCACGTTATGGTGGGTATATCGAAAATAGCGCGGCGGAGTGGCCGCGCCGGGTCCGGCGACGCTTTGGACGCCTTCTGAAATGCCCTCGGGTCGCCCCGCGAGCGGTCTATCTATTCGTGCTCAGGAACGGGGTTCGACCACCCACGCGCCGTTGCGCTCGACCAACACGCGGTCGCAGGCGAACTCATCCAGATCGTGCTCGTGACCAGGAAGCGCCTGGATCACGACTTCGCCCGCATCGCGCAGTGCGGCGACGCTCACGCGCAACGCTTCGTCGTGCCGCCACGGCGCGAGAATTGCACTGCTGCGGGCCTCGACGGGCGAAATGCGAGCGACCTCGCGCAGATCGAGCGAGAAGCCGGTTGCCGCGCGCGCGCGCCCGTAGGCCTGGCCGACGTGGTCATAACGGCCGCCGCGCGCAACCGCATTCGGCACGCCGTCGACATACGCCGAGAACATCACGCCGCTGTGGTACGCGTAGCCGCGCAAATCGGCCAGATCGATCATGACTTCGGCGCCTTCTACCTGGTTCGCTAGGAACGCGAGGTCGTCGAGCGCGCGTGCGATGGCCGGTGCGTTCGGCAAGCGTGCACGGGCTTCATCGAGCACCGAGGCGTCGCCGTAGAGCGTGGGAAGCGAGCGCAAGGCGTCGCGCGTGACCGGCGTGAGATCGGCGGTCAGCTCGACGAGGCGCGGCACATCCTTGCCCGCCAATGCGTCGTAGAGCGATTGACCCAAGTCGGCCGCAGCAGGCTCCGCTTCGATCAGCGCGGCGAGCACGCCGGCATGACACAAATCGAGCCGCACTTTCGCGAGGCCGGCCAGACGCAGCGCATCAAGCATCAACTGCTGGATTTCCAGATCCGCTTCGAGACCGGCGTGACCGTAGATTTCCGCGCCGATCTGGATCTGTTCACGCGTGGCGTGCAGGCCGCGCGGACGCGTGTGCGCCACATTGCCGGCATAGCAAAGCCGCGTCACACCCTGACGATTCAGCAGATGCGCGTCGATACGCGCGACCTGCGGCGTAATGTCGGCGCGCAGACCGAGCGTGCGCCCGGACATCTGATCGACGAGCTTGAAAGTGCGCAGATTCAGATCGTGCCCGCCGCCGCTGAGCAGCGACTCGAGGTACTCGAGCAGCGGCGGCATCACCATCTCGTAGCCGTACGAGCGGAAACGGTCCAGCAAATGGCGCCGCAACTCTTCGATCTTGCGGGCTTCCGACGGCAGCACGTCGGCGATATTCTCGGGAAGTAACCAGGTCGACATCGATGCAGTCCTACGACGTTGAACACGGCGGCTAGATGCGCCGGTAAGTGAGTGTGAATGGCGGGCGACGGCTTTATTTTGGCGGCTGTCGCAGGCGTCGGGACTGCCCTTCACAGTCCCTCAGCCGACCTTGGCCCGTGCCGGAACGCTCGCTCGTGCCACGCCGCTGTTGCCACGCCGCTGTTGCCACGCAAATCGCCAACGCAACGGCGCGCAGCGACGGGCGCTGTGCAGCGCCCCTTCAGGTCACGATAAACAGCAGAATCAGCCCGAGCACCATCACGACCAGCCCGCCGACGCGAATCTGATGCGGGGGCCGTTCCGCTATTTTACGGAACGTGTCGCTCCAGGCGCTCGGAAAAACGAAGGGAAACATCCCTTCGATAATCAGCATCAATGCGATCGCGAGCAGTAACGAGCCGGCTATGTCCATGCGAATGAAGGGGCCGCGATGCGGATGCCGCGGCGTTCCGGTTATCAGTGTTTGCGCGGTGCCGCGGAAGCGTCCGGGGCGGCGCCGCCGGTCGGGCTACGCATGAAGCGGAAGAACTCGCTGCTCGGGTCGACCACGATCACGTCGCCTGGCTTGAAGGTGTTCTTGTACGCCTGCATGCTTTGATAAAACTGGTAGAACTGCGGGTCACTGCCGTATGCCGCGGCCGCGATTTCCGCTGCCTTGGCATCGCCCTCGCCCTTGATGGTCTGTGCCTGACGATAGCCGTCCGCGAGAATCGCCTGTTGCTGGCCGACGGCGTCTGCCTTGATCTGGTCGGCCTCGGCCGTACCCTTCGCACGTTCGTCGGCCGCGGCCTGCTGGCGTGCGGCGATCATCCGCTTGTAGACCGAGTCGGCCATCGCCGCCGGAAAGTCGACGCGCGTGAGTTGTACGTCGAGCACCGAAACGCCCAGCGATGCCGCGGCTTTGTCCATCGCGCCACGTGCTTCGTCGGCAACGGCTTGTTGCTTCGCAAGCGCGTCGGTCAACGTGACCTTGCCGAACGCGTCGCCGAGCGCGCTACGCGACAGCAGTGCCAGGCGGTCCGACAGGCTTTGCACGTCGCCCTTGGTTTCGGCGAGCAGCTTCAGCGGATCGGTCACCCGGTATTTGATGACCGGGTTGGCCAGCAGATCGGTTTTGTCCGATGTGACATAGCGGTCTTCATCCGGCGCGTCGAGCGACTGGATGCGGTTATCGACCAGCGTGACCGTTTGCAACGGCGGCGGCAGCTTCACGTGCAGGCCAGGGCCGAGCAATACGGGCGCGGTGTCGCCATGCGAGGACAGCACAGCCATATGCCGCTGGTCGACCACGAATACCATCGACGACGCGGCAAACAGCACGACGACTAAGGCAACGACGAGCGCAATGATCTTGTTCATGATGTGCGCTCCTTATTGAACTTCGTCTTCACGCATACGGCTGCGGAAGGAGTCGCGTGAACGGAGTGCGTCGCTGCTGGCTGCAGCCTGGCTGGCAGGCGTCGAGACCGCGGCGGGTGCGGAAGCAGCGGCAGAAGGCGCAGCGCCAGACGTTGCGGCAGCGCCGGAAGCGGCTTGCGGCACGGCAGCACCCGACGCAACGGCAGCGCCGGAAGCGGCCGCAGCAGCGTCAGCAACGCGCTGGCGCGTCTGCTCGACCAGCTTGTCGAGCGGCAGATACAGCACGTTGTTGCCGCTCTTGCTGTCCACAAACACCTTGGTCGTATTCGAATAGATCTGCTGCATGGTTTCCAGGTACATGCGCTCGCGAATCACAGCGGGCGCTTTCGAGTACTGCGCGTAGACCTGCTTGAAGCGCTCGGCGTCGCCTTGCGCCTGGGCCACGGTCTTGTCGCTATACGTTTTCGCTTCGTCGATCTGGCGCGTGACGTCGGCTTGCGCGCGCGGCAGCAGCTCAGCGGCATAGGCCTGCGCCTCACGTTTGGCGCGCTCGTTGTCCTGACGCACTTTGGCGGAATCGTCGAAAGCGGCTTGCACCTTGTCGGGCACCTGCACGCCCTGGATCGTTACACCGGTCACGGCAAGGCCGGACTGGTATTCATCCAGAGATTGCTGAATCGACGCCATCAGTTGCTGGCGAATTGCTTCGCGATCCTGATAGAGGATGTCGTTGGTGCTGCGCGCGCCGACGATACCACGCACCGCCGCTTGCGCGGCCTGCATGACGCTCTGATCGGGATCGACGCTGCGGAAGAGATAATCAGTCGGCTTGCTCACCTGGTACTGCACGGCAAAGCGCACGTCGACGATATCGGCGTCGTGCGTGAGCATCGACGCGTCCTTCACGTTGGCGAGACGCACCACGTTATTACGGCCGACCTCCACCTGGCGGATCTGGCCGATATTGACGAGCTCATGCGCTTCGAACGGATACGGCAGGCGCCAATGCACACCCTGCCCCGCTGTGTAGCGATACTTGCCGAACTGCATCACGACGCCGGCCTGGCCATCTTGCACGACGAACACGCCGCTGCCGAGATAGATCGCGATCAACACGCCGATCACGATGCCCATGCCGATGCGCGCGCCGCGACCGTTGTCCGGACGGCCACCACCCGCACCGCCGCCCTTGCGGCCGAACACCCGGCTCAAACGGCGGTTGAAATCGCGCCACATCTCGTCGAGATCGGGCGGGCCTTCATCGTCCTTGGTCGGCGGACGCTTGGGTTCGTTGGGTCGTTGGCGATCGCCATTGCCGTCGCCCCGGCCCCAGCGCGGATCGTTCAGTGAAAGCATGGCGCGCATGCGCAGCCAGATACTCCGCTCGTTGTAATCGTTCACCTGTGTTCGTTCACCAGAGTAGACAGCGGGTCAGTGCAATTGGAGCGGGTCAGTGCCCGAGTTCTGAGACCTTGCGGTCCTCGCGTGGTGCTGCCGACCGGTCTTCTTCCGACAGATCGACCAGCGTATCGGAGAGATGTTCGGCAGTAGCGATTTCAGCGATGGCAGCGCGCAATGTATCCAGCCCTTGCCCCGTGCGCGCGCTCAAAAAGACGCGCGAAATATTACCATACTCATCCCGCTCGACCGCGTCGCCACGGGCCGCCAACTCCGGCACGGCGTCGATCTTGTTGAACACCAGCACCTGGCGAATCGTGTCCGCACCGATTGCGTGCAACACCTCGTCCACCTGATCGATCTGATCGAGGCGCACGGCGCTCGACGCGTCGACCACGTGCAGCAGCAGGTCGGCGTGGATGGTTTCCTCGAGCGTGGCGCGGAAAGCCGCCACCAGTTGGTGAGGCAATTCGCGGATGAACCCGACTGTGTCGGACACCACCACCTGGCCGGCTTCGTCGCCGAGATAGACACGGCGGGACGTGGTATCCAGCGTGGCGAACAGCTGGTCGGCGGCGTACGCCTGGGCCTTCGTCAGCGCATTGAAAAGCGTGGATTTTCCCGCGTTCGTATAGCCGGCGAGCGACACGGACATGGTCTGGTTACGGCTGCGCGCGCGGCGCTGCGTGCCGTGTTGACGGCGCAGCTTTTCGAGGCGGGTTTTGAGCGCCTTGATACGCTCGCCGATCAAACGGCGGTCGGTTTCGAGCTGCGTTTCGCCAGGGCCGCGCAAACCGATACCGCCTTTCTGGCGTTCAAGGTGAGTCCATGCGCGGATCAGCCGTGTCGATAGGTACTGCAACTGCGCGAGCTCCACCTGCAGCTTGCCTTCGTGGCTGCGGGCGCGTTGCGCAAAAATATCGAGGATCAGGCTGGTGCGATCAATCACGCGGCGGTTAAGCGCCTGCTCCAGATTGCGCTGCTGCGCAGGGGCCAGAGCGTGATTGAAAATGACGAGTTCGATGTCGTTCGCCTCACACGCAAGACGCAGTTCTTCGGCCTTGCCGCTGCCGACGAACATCTTGGCATCGGGACTGGACCGGCGCCCCGTGAGGGTGACTAAGGGATTCGCGCCCGCGCTTTGCGCGAGCAGGCTAAGTTCTTCTAGACTGGCTTCGAAATCGATTTTACCGAAGTCGATGCCGACAAGCGCTGCATTGATCAAATTGGAGGGTATCAAAATGAGGCGGCCGGGAGTAATCGCCAACGGGCGACGCTACGCCGGCCGCGACGGGGGTTAGGACTGTTCGGAATCCGGGTGGAAATTCACCGGACGGGCAGGCACGACAGTCGAAATTGCGTGCTTGTAGACCATCTGGGTGACCGTATTCCTGAGCAACACGACGTACTGGTCGAACGATTCGATGTTCCCTTGAAGCTTGATGCCGTTGACCAAGTAGATCGACACCGGCACATGCTCTTTACGCAGTGCGTTCAAAAACGGGTCTTGTAACAATTGCCCTTTGTTGCTCATAGCAAACTCCGTATTTTTTTGCAGGTTGACTGAATTGACGACGAAGGAAAAAGAGATCCGCCGCCAACCGCTACACTATAGCCGATTTTCATTTTTGCGCGAGAGGCCTGGCCTGGCGGCCAAACCCAGCACACACGCGGGTTTCAGCCTGGATTTCAGCCTTTGTCCGCGTAAGGGTTCGTCGACGATCTGAACTCTATGCGCAATGGAGTCCCAGTCAGCTTGAAAGTTTCCCTGAAGCGGTTTTCGAGGTAGCGTTTGTACGTTTCGGTGATCGCATCAAGCGCATTTCCGTGAATCACGATGATCGGCGGATTCTGTCCGCCCTGGTGCGCGTAACGCAGTTTCGGGCGCACCGGACCGCGCCGGCGCGGCTGCTGGAATTCCACCGCCTCGATCAGCGCGCGCGTCAACTTCGGCGTCGGCAGCTTGGCCATCGCGGCGGCGTAGGCGTCGTCGACCGAGCGCATCAGCGGGCCGATTCCGGTTTTTTCCGCAGCGGAAATGAAGTGAAATTTGGCGAAATCGAGAAATTTTAATTTGCGCTCGATGTCTGCCTTAGTGCGCTCGCGCACATGCGAATCGAGCCCGTCCCACTTGTTCACGCCCACTACCAGCGCGCGGCCCTGCTCCACCACGAAACCGGCAATATGCGCGTCCTGTTCGGAAATATCCTGTTGTGCGTCAAGCAGCAGGATCACGACGTTTGCGTCCGAAATCGACTGCAGTGTCTTCACCACCGAGAACTTCTCGATCGCTTCGAACACCTTGCCGCGGCGGCGCAAACCGGCCGTGTCGATCAGTGTGTATGGCTTGCCCTGACGCTCGAAGTCGACGTAGATCGAATCGCGCGTGGTGCCGGGCATGTCGAACGCAATCACGCGCTCTTCGCCCACCAGCGCATTGATCAAGGTCGACTTGCCGACGTTCGGCCGGCCGACGATCGCGATCTTCACGCCGTGCGCCTGTTTTTCTTCGTCGCTCTCTTCCGGCTGCCCGGCGTACGCGACACCAAGCGCCTCATTGATCATTTCGGTGACACCGTCGCCGTGTGCCGCCGAAATTGCGCGCGGGTCGCCGAGACCGAGTTCGTAGAAGTCGGCGGCCACCGTGGTGTATTTCATCCCCTCCGCCTTGTTGACGACGAGGAAGATCGGCCGGCCGGTCTTGCGCAGGTAGTCGGCAATCGTCTTGTCCTGCGGCGCGAGACCGTTGCGGCCGTCGACGATGAACACGACGACGTCCGATTCCTCGACCGCCTGGCGGGTTTGACGCGCCATTTCGTGCATGATGCCGTCTTTCGCGACCGGCTCGAAGCCGCCGGTATCGACGACCAGATACGGCCGGTCGCCGGCGCGCCCCTCGCCGTAATGGCGATCGCGGGTGAGACCGGGCAGGTCGGCAACCAGCGCATCACGCGTGCGCGTAAGACGGTTGAATAGCGTGGATTTCCCCACATTGGGGCGCCCAACCAGGGCAATAACGGGTTTCATCAGATGTTGTTCACGGTGAAACGCGGGATCGAAATCGACCGCCCGCGTAGCGACGCCATGCGGCCGCTACACGGCAGCGTTTGACGAAAATTATCACGAATTCGGCCAGCCCCGGATGTGCTGTCAATATGCGCACCCGGGCGGACGAGAGTTTGGCTGTATGGGGCGGCGCCAATGGGCCGCCAGGTTCAGTCTTTCTTGTTCAACGGCTCGCAGCCCAGTTCGGTACGATTCTCTACGTATCTACCAGGACGGCGTCGAAGGTGGCGCCGCAAGCAGCCACCGGTGGCCACATGGGCCGTTTCTGATCCGACTTGCCAGACCAGCCAGTCCGGCAGAATTTTTCTAGTTGCTCTGCTGCACAACAAAAATGCGTGCGGCCGGCGAAGCCGGCCTGCACGCCTGACTACCCATCGTCTGCGCGATTAGCGCGGGCGGTAGCCGTACAGGTCGCCGTCGTGCGTCTGCACGACCAGCGTTTCGCCGGCCAGCACCGGCGCCGCGGTAATCGGGCTGCCGTCGGTTTTCACACGGGCCACGAGCGTGCCGTCTTCGCGCGACAGGAAGTGCACGTAACCCTGATAGTCGCCCAGCACGGCAGCGTGACCCAGGATGAAGGGGACGCTGAGCTCGCGGTTCTTCAGTTTGTCGCTCTTCCAGAGCGGCGCGCCGTTGCTGACATCGAACGCCGACACCACGGACCAGTCGTCGGCCGCCACCACGGCGCGGTCGTCCTGCGCCAGGCCGCTCGTGCTCGAGAACGCCTTTTCCCACAGCGCGCGGCCCGAGTTCGCATCGAAGCAGCCAATCTGGCCCTGGAACGTCACCGCGCAGGTTTCCGAACCGATCAGCGTGGGCGGACCCGTCACGTCATTGATGCGCTCCACCTCCGTCACGCCCTTCGGATACGACACCGGCGTCTGCCAGTAGTTGTCGCCGGTCTGCAGGTTGATCGCGGCAAACGCGCCACCCGGGAAGCCTGCCAGCACAGCCGCGTCACCCGCGAACGTCATGCCCGACGAGACACGCAGATTGAGCGGCACCGCGCGGTTGCGGTAGTTCCACTTCTGCTCGCCGGTTTGCGCATTGAACGCAACGATCTGACCGTCGACCGTGCGTACCACCACGAGGCCGTTGCCGACCAGCGGCGGCGAGATGATTTCGCCAGGCGCCTTGGCGGTCCACAATTGCTTGCCGTCCGCGCCGAGCACGTAGACGTCGCCCTTCAGACCGCCGCCCGCCGCGAGCGTGCCGTCGCTGCCGACACCCGCCGACAGATCGTCATGCAACTTGACGCGCCAGATGTCCTTGCCGGTTTGCGCGTCGATCTTCGCAACCGAGCCATTCGCGCCAGCCGCGTACACCGCGTTGCCGACCGCAACCGGCGAGAACAGGTAACGACCCGCCTTGCCCACGCTAGTCTTCCACGCCTGCTGCACGTCGAGCACGGGTTTGAACTCGGTGAGCGGCGTCGGCACGCGGCGCTCGTCTTTCGTGGATGAGCAAGCCGCCATGGTGAGCACGGTCATCGCACAGGCAACGGGCACAGCGTAACGTTTCAGCAGATTCATCGGTGGACGAAGCATTCAGGAAATTAATTAAAGGAGACCGGTTGGTCGTTACATGCGGCGCGCTGCATGCGGCGATTAGCCGCCCAGCGCGTCCAGCTTGAACTGAATCAATTGGCGAGCCGAGCTATCGTTTTTCGACAGCGAGTCGAGCGCGAGCTTGTAAGCCGCGCGCGCATCGTCACGTTTGCCTTGAGCAGCGAGCAGGTCACCGCGGCCGTTCGCCACAACGCCCTTGAACGCATCGGACTGCGGTTCGGAGAGCAGTGCGAGACCCTGGTCGTAAGCTTTGTCGTCGAGCAGCAGCGAAGCCAGACGCAGCTTGGCGATCTGCTTGAACTCGTCGTCTTTTGCGTGATCGATGGTCCATTGCAACTGGGTCTTCGCGGCAGCTTCGTCACCCGTGGCGTACAGCGCCTTGGCCGCGCCCAGCGCGGTCATCTGCGCATACGCGGTGCGGCTGAACTTGTCTTCCATATCGGTGGCGACGCGCGTGATCTTCGCCTTGTCGCCCGATGCAACGGCTTGCTGCACCTGGTCATACAGCACCGCGGCTTCCGCCGCCTGGCGCCGCTGCCAGAAGTTCCAGCCGTTCCAGCTGGCGGCGGCGACCAATGCCACCAGCACGATCCATGTGGCTGCATTGCCCCACTGCGTCCACCATGCCTTCAGACTTTCAATCGATTCTTGTTCGTCGTGGTAACTCATCGCCCGGCGATTTCCTCTTTCTTGATACGTGTGCGTGTCGAGCCAAGGGGCTCGACGACATCGCGATCAGTCGTCGCCGTCTTCGGCGGTTGCAACCATCGCATTGATTAGAAATTCGGTCAAGTCTTCGGCGGGCACGTTATGTTGCTCGTTTTTACCGCCGTTAGAACTTGTATCACGGAGCGGTTTGACGCCGACCGTGCCGTTCGCAATCTCGTCTTCGCCGAGCACCACCGCGAATGCCGCGCCGCTCGCGTCAGCACGCTTCATCTGCGACTTGAAGCTCGCCGTCTGACCGTCCGCGCTGCAATGCAGGATCACGTCGAGGCCCGTATCGCGCAAACGCTCGGCGATGATAAAGGCCTGTTCACGTGCCGCGTCGCCCTGATGGACCACGTACACGTCGCAACCTTCGTCTTCCGGCACGAGCTGATCTTCTTTCAGCAACTCGAGGATACGTTCGACACCCATTGCCCAGCCGCACGCGCCCGTCGGCTTGCCGCCAAGCTGTTCGATCAGCGGATCGTAACGGCCGCCAGCCGCGACAGTGCCTTGCGCGCCAAGCTTGTCGGTCACCCATTCGAACACGGTCAGATTGTAATAATCGAGACCGCGCACGAGACGCGGATTGATCGTGAACGGAATGTTGTTCGCCTTCAGGATGCGTTGCAGGCCTTCGAAGTGCGCGCGCGATTCTTCGCCGAGAAAATCGATCAGCTTGGGCGCGTTCTGCGCGACTTCCTGCATCGCCGGATTTTTCGTGTCGAGCACGCGCAGCGGGTTCGTGTAAAGACGGCGCTTCGCCTCTTCGTCGAGCACGTCCATGTGCTTTTCGAGGTACGCGATCAACTCGACGCGATGTGCCGCGCGCTCTTCCACGAGACCCAGCGAATTGAGTTCGAGCTTGATACCCATCAAGCCGAGGTCGTCCCACAGACGCTGGCACATCATGATGATTTCAGCGTCGGCGTCCGGGCCGGCGAAGCCCAATGCTTCCACGCCAACCTGATGAAACTGCCGATAACGGCCGCGCTGCGGACGCTCGTGACGGAACATCGGGCCGATGTACCACAGACGCTTCGGACCGTCGTACAGCATGTTGTGCTCAATCGCCGCACGCACGACAGCCGCCGTGTTTTCCGGGCGCATCGTCAGGTTTTCGCCGTTCAACGCGTCGGTGAAGCTGTACATTTCTTTCTCGACGATATCGGTCACCTCACCGATACCGCGCTTGAACAACTGCGTATGCTCGACGATCGGCGTACGAATATTCTGGTATCCGTACGAACGCAGCATCGACTTGACGGTCACCTCAAAAAATTCCCACAGCCCGGCTTCCTGCGGAAGGATGTCGTTCATCCCCTTCACGCCGGACAACTTTTCGAGCTTTTTCTTCTGTTCAGTCTTCTGTTCAGTCATCTGTCTTCGATTGACGGTATTTAGTTAAGTGCTTCGGCGCGGCCGGCTTAGGCGCGGCCATAGCGGCGCTCGACGTAGTCACTCACGATTTGCTGGAATTCTTGCGCGATGTTATCGCCACGCAGCGTCTTAACCTTCTCACCGTCGACGAACACCGGCGCAGCCGGATTTTCGCCTGAACCCGGCAAGCTGATGCCGATATTCGCCTGCTTCGATTCGCCCGGACCGTTGACGATACAGCCCATCACCGCCACGTGCATCTTCTCGACGCCAGGAAATTGATCGCGCCACACCGGCATCTGCGTACGCAGATAGGTCTGGATTTGCGACGCCAGTTCCTGGAACAGCGTGCTGGTGGTGCGGCCGCAACCCGGGCATGCGATCACCATCGGCGTGAACGAGCGCAGACCCATGGTCTGCAGAATTTCCTGACCGACGATCACTTCGCCGGTACGCGGGCCACCCGGTTCCGGCGTCAGCGAGATACGGATCGTGTCGCCGATGCCTTGCTGCAGCAATACCGACAGCGCAGCGGTCGACGCCACGATGCCCTTCGACCCCATGCCCGCTTCAGTCAGACCCAGATGCAACGCGAATTCGCAACGGCGCGCGAGTTCACGATACACCGCGATCAGATCCTGCACGCCGCTGACCTTGCACGACAGAATGATCTTGTTGCGCGGGAGGCCGATTTCGACCGCGCGCTCCGCCGAGCCGATCGCCGACTGGATCAGCGCTTCGTACATCACGCTCTGCGCTTCCCACGGCGTGGAACGCGCGGCGTTTTCGTCCATCATCTTCGCGAGCAGATCCTGGTCGAGGCTGCCCCAGTTGACGCCGATCCGCACCGGCTTGTCGTACTTCACCGCCGCTTCGATCATTTGCGCGAACTGCGTGTCGCGCTTCGCGCCATGGCCGACATTGCCCGGATTGATCCGGTACTTCGACAACGACTCCGCGCACGCGGGGTAATCGCGCAGCAGCAAATGGCCGTTGTAATGAAAATCACCGACCAACGGCACCGACACGCCCATGCGGTCGAGCTGCTCGCGAACAGCCGGCACGGCCGCCGCCGCTTCCGGCGTGTTGACCGTGATACGCACCAGTTCCGAACCGGCTTGCGCAAGTTCCTTGATCTGGATCGCCGTGCCGATCGCGTCCGCGGTGTCGGTGTTGGTCATCGACTGGACGCGCACGGGCGCGTCGCCACCGATGGTGACGAGCTGGCCGCCCCAACGGACATCGACCGCGTGCGACTTGCGCCGCGCAGCGTGGCCGCCAAACACCGGCTCGTTTGAAACGATCTTGCTACTGGATTGGGATTGAGCTTCGGATTGCATCGAAAAACCCATTTACGCCGCATGCGCCACACAAAAGACGTGGCGCCTGAATTGAAAAAGCGTCGCGACCCGGTTGGCCGCGACGCATACCGTATCTATCAAGGCAACGCGAAGCGCGCCACATTACCCTTGGCTGCCGAATATTTCGACGGATCGACTGGCTGGCCATCGAGCGTAAGAGACTCGAGACCCGCCTTGTTGCCGATCGTGACCTTGAACGGCGCTGCGCCCGTCACTTCCTTCGTATCGCCCGCGTGTACGAGGCCGGAGAACACCTCCTTGCCATCTTTGCCACGCACACTGAACCAACTGTCTTGCGTTACACGCAATGCGATGATCGCCTCACCCGCTGGCGGTGGCGCCGTTGCCGTAGTTGCCATATCCGCCGCGGCCGATGCGCCTATCGCGGCGACCACCGGCGCGCTTGCGCCTTGCGCCGCAGCCTGGACCTGCGAACCGGCCTTCGGCGCAACCGCTGCTGCTGTGACAGCCGGCGCGGAAGACGGCGCCGTACCGGTCGCCAGCGGCGCGGGCATCGGTATAGCCGACGCTGCGTTATCCGCCGCGGCCTGCGTTTCCGGCGCTGAAGCAGCGTCTTCCGCCGTTGCCTCGGAACCTGCTGCCTGACCCTGCGCCACTGCGCCCGATGCTCCGGTCGCGCCACCCGCGGCGCCGTTAGCGCTCGCCTTCAACCGTGCGAGCCACGCCGACGAATCACCGCCGTTGGTATGCCACATGCCGAGCGCGATCACCGCGACGATCACCGCCGCAATGCCCCACAGCCACGAGCGGCTCTTTTGCCCGCTGCCGCCAAGCGACAACGATACGCGCCCGCGCGGCAAATCCTTGCCGGACGAAGCCGGCATCGATAGATCCGGCGCGGGCACGCCCTTCTCGCGACGCAAAGCCTGCGTGAACGGCGCGGGATCGGCGCCGAGCATCTTCGCGTAGCTGCGCACCACGCCGAGCGCGAAGGTCGTGTCCGGCAAATGGCTGATGTCACCCGATTCGAGCGCACGCAACTTGGTGACGGATACCTTCAGGCGCGCCGACACGTCTTCGATCGTCCAGCCCTTCGATTCACGCAATTGGGTCAGGCGCGCGCCAACCGCTGCCAGGGAATCCAAACCCGCCAGGCCCGCCGAGCCCGGCTGCACAACAGGCTGCACCACCGCCCGGGCGACTGGCGCCGGATGGCCTTCGTTTGCGTCTCCGTCCTGCGGCTGCGGCTGCGGGTGCTGCGGCTCACTCATCCCAAATCCTTTCGCGTCGATTCTTTTTCACTTGTGCAACCCGGACGGGCCAAAGCCTCACGCCCGAATCGCAGACCGTTTATAACAAAATGCGCGGCCTTGTGTGCCGCTTCCGATCGCTTCTGCAAACTTTCTTTTCAATCGCGGATGGCGTGGAGGGTTTTTGCGCGCCCGGATAGCTTTCCTCCGAACGCCGCGCCCTGCCGCCGCACGCGATTACACGGCGCGAACCTCGATCACCTTCGCCGCCTTCCCGGTGCGCTCAGCAAGGCGCGTGCGGTCTTTCACCGCACCGGCCAACTGACCGCAGGCAGCGTCGATATCATCGCCGCGTGTTTTACGCACTGTGGTGACGACGCCCGCGTCCATCAACACCTGTGCAAACCGCTTGATCTGTTCCGGCTTCGAGCGGATGAGGCCCGACTCGGGGAACGGATTAAACGGAATCAGGTTGAACTTGCACGGTACGTCGCGCGTAACGGCCAGCAATTCGCGCGCTTGCGCTTCGCTGTCGTTCACGCCGTCGAGCATGCAATATTCGAACGTAATGAAATCGCGCGGCGCAACCTTCAGATAGCGCTGACAAGCGGCCATCAATTCGCGCAGCGGATACTTCTTGTTCAGCGGCACCAGCATGTCGCGCAGCGGGTCGCTCGGCGCATGCAACGATACCGCGAGCGCCACCGGAAGATCGGCGCCGAGCCGGTCCATCATCGGCACCACGCCCGAAGTGGACAACGTGACGCGCCGGCGCGACAGGCCGTACGCGTTGTCGTCCAGCATCAGGCGCATGGCGGGCACCACCGCGTCGTAATTGAGCAGCGGCTCGCCCATGCCCATCATCACCACGTTCGTGACGACACGCTCGCCTTTTCCGTCACCACCCGTGGCGCGCCCGCCGTCTGTGCCGCGCGTCGCACGCAGCGCGAACTCGGCCATGCGCAGCTGGCCGATGATTTCGCCAGTGGTGAGATTACGGGAGAAACCCTGTTTGCCGGTCGAACAGAAACGGCAGTTGACCGCACACCCGGCCTGCGACGACACGCACAGCGTGCCACGCGTTTCTTCGGGGATATAAACGGTTTCAACCGCGTTGCTGTTGCCGACGTCGATCAGCCACTTGCGTGTGCCGTCGGTCGAAATATTGTCGCTGACGATGCCGGGCATCGTGATCGTTGCGCGCCCTTTGAGCTTTTCGCGCAAGGACTTCGCCAGATCAGTCATGCCGTCGAAGTCGGCAGCGTTGTACTGATGGATCCAGCGCTGCAATTGCTTGGCGCGAAACGGCTTCTCGCCCAGGCTGTCGCAGTAGGCGACAAGCCCTTGGGCGTCGAGGTCGAGAAGGTTGACGGTGGAACTGCTCGTCATATCGAATCCTGCCATTTCAGTGCGAGACTACGTTCATGCAACAAGCTGCATGAACGCCATGCCGTTCGCGCCCATTCCTGCTGCTTTACCTTACTACTTTGCCGGGCTGTTCGTGCGGATTCGTGCGACAAATCCAACGGCTACGCACGGATAGCACTGACTACTCAAACCCGCTTAACGCGAGTAAACGTTCACTTGCGGGAAGAAGAACGCGATTTCAACTGCAGCCGTTTCAGCGGCGTCCGAACCGTGCACCGCGTTAGCGTCGATGCTGTCGGCGAAGTCGGCGCGGATCGTGCCCTTTTCTGCCTTCTTCGGATCCGTTGCGCCCATCAGGTCGCGGTGCTTCAGGATCGCGTTTTCGCCTTCCAGCGCTTGAACGACCACCGGGCCCGAGATCATGAATTCGACCAGATCCTTGAAGAACGGACGTGCGGCGTGCACGGCGTAGAACTTCTCTGCGTCAGCACGCGACAGGTGAACCATGCGCGATGCAATGATCTTCAGGCCAGCGTTTTCGAAACGGCTGTAGATCTGACCGATCACGTTCTTGGCCACTGCGTCCGGCTTGATAATCGACAGGGTGCGTTCGATCGCCATAAAAACTCCAAAAAATTAAGAGGTTACAGATTCAAATGAATCCGCTATTGTAGCATGTTCCCGTGTATGATTGCGATTGAACCCTTACAGCATTGAAAGACTCCAAGCGGGAGTTTCTGAATGCTGGTAGCGTAGGCCGTGCGAACATTTTCTGGGCATTGAAACTCCCGGCCACCGCGCCAATCTTAGGGATGAGCACTCTGCGACTGGCGGCAAAAATTCCGACCGGCGCGCAGTAAAACCCAGTGCGCAACCCGCTACACAACCATTACGCAACACGCTTCTGAGGTAAGGAGAGACCATGAACGATCATCCGTATAGCTTTGGCCGCAATGGCGCGGTCAGCACGGTCGAAACGCGTAACCGCGTACTACGGAACACCTACTGGCTGCTAGCGCTGTCCATGATCCCGACAGTGCTCGGCGCTTGGGTGGGCGTGGCAACCGGTTTCTCGCTGTTCGCCGCCACCAGCCCCGGCATGAGCATGCTGGCGTTCTTCGCGATCGCCTTCGGCTTCATGTTTGCCATCCAGAAAACCAAAGACAGCGCCATCGGCGTCGTCGTGCTGCTCGGCTTCACGTTCTTCATGGGCCTGATGCTGTCGCGCATCCTGAGCTTCGTGCTCGGTTTTTCGAACGGCCCGTCGTTGATCATGCTCGCCTTTGGTGGCACTGGTGTGATCTTCGCGTCCATGGCAACGATCGCCACGGTCAGCAAGCGTGACTTCTCGGGTCTCGGCAAGTGGCTGTTCATGGGCGTGGTCGTGCTGCTGCTGGCTTCGGTCGCGAACGTGTTCCTGCACCTGCCGGCGTTGATGCTGACAGTGTCGGTGATGGCGATCGTGATCTTCTCGGCCTACATGCTGTTCGACGTCCAGCGCGTCGTGAACGGCGGCGAAACGAATTACATCACCGCCACGCTCGCGATCTATCTGGACCTGTATAACGTGTTCGTCAACCTGCTCGCGCTGCTCGGCATCTTCGGCGGCAACCGCAACTAAGTCTGATGTGATCTGACGCAAGGCCGGCGCCCGAAACGCCAGCCTTGAAGAAAAAGCCCATGGCGAGCAATCGTCATGGGCTTTTTTCATTGCACTGCCGGCGCGTCAGCGGTGAATCGCTGAGCATGGCGATGCCAGGTCATCAGAGACGGATCACAAACTCAGCCAGGCGAAGCCTTCATCCTGAGAAGCGACCACCACTTCGGTCGGCGCGGCACCCAGCACACCCGCCATGGCAGCCTGCGCCAGCTCCGGCGAGTTGTTCTGCTTGCTAAGATGCGCGGCCACCAGATGACGCAAGCGCGAGCGGTCGAGCGAGGCCAGGATTTCAGCCGCCGCTTCGTTGTTCAGATGCCCATGATTGCCGCCAATGCGCGCCTTCAGCGATTGGGGATACCGGCTGCCCGCCAGCATCCGCACATCGTGATTGCATTCGAGCACCAGCGCATCGCAGCCGCTCAGCACCGCGCTGATGTGTGGCGTGGAGGTGCCGACGTCGGTCAGCACGCCAAGCCGGCTCGCGCCATTCGAGAGCACGTATTGCAGCGGCTCGCGCGCGTCGTGAGGAACGGTGTAAGGGAGGATGCTGAGGTCGCCGATCGCCACCGCCTCGTCGCCCCACAGCACCTGCAGGTCGACGTCGGCGTCGGCGGCACCCACCGCGCGGGCGGTGCCCCAGCTCATGTATAACGGAATCGACCACTTGCGCGCCAGCGTCAGCGCGCTGCCAATGTGGTCGCTGTGTTCATGTGTAATCAGAATGGCGTCGAGACCTTCGACGCTCGCGCCGAGCCGCGTCAGACGCCGCTCGACTTCCTTGGCCGAAAAGCCGCAATCAAGCAGAACGCGCGTGGTGGTCGCGCCGCTTTGCGTTTCCACCAGCAAGGCATTGCCTTCACTGCCGCTGCCGAGACTGGCGAAGCGCACAGCCCGCTTAGTTCAGTTGCGCGTGCAGCAACGTCACGATGCGCTGCGCGTCGGACGAGTTATCCACCTGCCCGTTCGCGTCCACCACCGCCACCTGCGTCACGGTATCGCCCTTCGAGCGCACATTGATGAGGAATTCCTGACCCGGCTTCTTCGACGAATTGCCGCTGTAGAACAGCTTGCCGAAGAGCCCTTCCTTCTTCAGTTCCTGCATCGAGTCCGCGTAACGCACGTAGTAGATGCCTTTCGAGCGATCGCGGTTGTCGACGGTAAAGTTGGTGCGGTCGAGCGCGAGGCCCACGCGCAGCCACGCGCGGTCGAACGATTCCTGCAGGTCGAGCGTCGATGCACCCGCGCTCTGGTCGATCGTGGCCGGCGCGGTGGCCGAGCGGGCATCGGTCAGGAGTTGCTTTGACTGCGTTTCGGTCAGACCGAACTTCTGCATCAGCTTGGTCAGGAACAGTGCTTCCAGTGCCGGATCGCGCGGACGCTCTTCCCAGCGCGACGACGTCTTGTCCTGGCCGGTCAGCATTTCTTCCATCGCGCTATGCGTGATCGAGATGTCCGTGGTGTTAGCCGGGCCGCGCGACACGAGTGTGCGGAAGCTGTCACGGGTGCCAGACGAGTAGGCGAAGTCGATCACCTTGCCGACCGTGCGACGGAACCAGTCATCCGGAATATTGGCGCGGTTTTCAGCCCAGTCGGTGTTCATGATGCCGGTGGCGGGCGCATCGGTTTTCAGTACGAAGCCGTTCTCCTGCCAGAACTCCTGCAACTGCGGCCACAGTTGTTCCGGCGTGCGGCCGTCGACTACCAGCCAGCGACGATCGCCGTCACGCTCGATGTGCATGCCCAGCGGGTCCTGCGCATTCGGTTGGCCTTCGGTGGAATTGCCCGCTGCCGTGACCGCGCGTTGCTGCGAGCCGCCCAGCGCCAGATTGGCCGGCGGCGCCACGTAGCGCTGATCAGTCGGCGTGGTGCTCAGATCGCCCGGAACGGCGAGCGGCGGTGCGCTGCCCGCGCCCTTGTAGTTGACGCGGTCGGAGGCGAACCAGTCGTTCAGCGTGTCACAGCCGGCGAGCGTTACCAGGGCAAGCGCCAGCGCCGCCATGCGGGTTGCGTGGAGGGAAAGTGCGGAACGTTTCATGAGGTCCTTCGTGATGCTGGAACGCGGTGCCTGGTTCTGTGTGCCGGGAACGTGGGCTGGATCGACGTCGGTTAAGGGAATGCCGGTGGCAGGCTTTCTTGAGCGCTGGGGGTGCGGGGTCGAGCCCGCTTAGCCCAGCAGACCCGCTTCGCGCAGCGCGCCGCGCACCACCTCGTGGTATTGCGCGTCGAGCGGCGTGAGCGGCAGGCGGATTCCGCCCTGCACACGACCCAGTTGCTGCAACGCCCATTTCGCCGGAATCGGATTCGACTCGATGAACAGGTTCTTATGCAGCGACAGGAGTTTCAGATGAATCTCGCGGGCGGTCTTCGCGTCCGCGGCAAGCGCAGCTTTGCACAGATCGCTCATTGCGCGCGGCGCGACGTTCGCGGTGACCGAAATATTACCGTGGCCGCCAAGCAGCATCAGCGCGATCGCCGTGGGATCGTCACCGCTGTAAATGCCGAAATGTGCGGGCGCCGACTTGATCAGGTGCGCGGCGCGATCGATGTTGCCCGTCGCTTCCTTCACACCGATGATGCCCGGCACCTGCGCGCAACGCAGAATCGTTTCGTTGCTCATGTCCGCGACCGTACGGCCCGGCACGTTGTACAGGATCACAGGCAGATCGACGGTTTCGGCGATCTTCGCGAAGTGGCGATAGATGCCTTCCTGGGTCGGCTTGTTGTAGTACGGCACGACCTGCAGCGTGGCGTCCGCGCCGACTTCCTTAGCCTGCTGCGTGAGCTCGATGGCTTCAGTGGTGGAATTGCCGCCCGAGCCCGCGATCACCGGAATCCGGCCCGCCGTGTGCTCGACTGCGGTTTTGACCATCAACACGTGTTCTTCGACCGACAGCGTGGCCGATTCGCCGCTCGTGCCAACCACGACCAGTGCGTTTGTGCCCTCTGCGATGTGCCAGTCGATCAGTTTGCGAAACGCCGGCAGATCGAGGCTGCCGTCTTCGAGCATCGGAGTAATGATGGCAGGAATGCTGCCGCGAATCTGAACGCCGCCAGTGCTGCTTTGATGTCCGTTAGTCATGAAACGCCATGAATTTGATCAGGTAAACCGCGATTGTAGCGGATTAGCCAGCCAACTCGTAACAAGGCGGGGGTGCCGCCTCTGCGCGCTCGGCTGAGCGATCCGCCTCCATAATTGCGCATATCCGCTGGACGTAAGCCGGGCGCGGCTGCGCGAGAAATCCGTCTTGAAATGCGACCACACGGAGGTGGCCTCGCACCACGTCGAGCAACTCGCCGGGCGCGAGCAAAAACGCCGGGTTAGACGGCTTGCCGACGCTTTCGTTGCCTCGCGCAAAGGTCTCGTAAACCAGTACGCCGCCGGGCGCGAGCGAGCGTAACAACTGAGGAAACAGCGGCCGGTGCAGGTAGTTCGTGACCACGATCGCGGCAAATTTCGCTTCGGCGGGCAAGGGCCATGCGGCGCCTTCGATGTCGGCCGCGAGCGTGGTAATGAGCGGCTCGTCGCGCATGGCGTCCAACGCAGCCGCGTTGCGGTCGAGCGCGGTCACCGGATGGCCCAGCGACGCAAAGAACCGCGCATGCCGCCCTGCCCCCGACGCGACGTCGAGCACCGCGCCGCCCGCCGCGACCAGATGCGCCCAGTGGCACACCCAGCGCGACGGCTCGCCGTTTCCGTGCAAGGGACCGTCCGGCATGGCAACGGGAGTGCTCATCACCTCAGCGCCGCGATCAGTTGTACGAGAGGCCCATCGCCTCGCGCACGTCACGCATCGTTTCCGTGGCGTACTTGCGGGCCTTGTCGCAGCCGTCGGCGACGATCGCGCGCAACAGCGACGGATCGTCCATGTACTTCTGCGCGCGCTCGAGCATCGGCTGCTGCTCGCGCAGAATGCCTTCGATCACCGGCTGCTTGCACTCGAGGCAGCCGATTCCCGCGGTTCGGCAGCCCTTCTGCACCCACTCATGCGTGGCTTCGTCCGTGTAGACTTGGTGCAGCTGCCACACCGGGCACTTGTCCGGATCGCCCGGATCGGTGCGGCGCACGCGTGCCGGATCGGTCGGCATGGTGCGGACCTTCTTCGTAATCGTTTCCGCGTCTTCGCGCAGGCCGATCGTGTTGCCGTACGACTTCGACATCTTCTGGCCGTCCAGACCCGGCATGCGCGACGCTTCGGTCAGCATGGCCTGCGGTTCGACCAGAATGATCTTGCGCGAACCTTCGAGGTAGCCGAACAGACGCTCGCGATCGCTCATCGACAGGCTCTGCGATTCCTGCAACATCGCCCGCGCCTGCTCGAGCGCTTCGTCGTCGCCTTCCTGCTGATAGGCGTTGCGCAGCTCGTGATAAAGCTTGGCGCGCTTGCCGCCCAGCTTCTTCGCGGCTTCGTTGGCCTTCTCTTCGAAGCCCGGTTCGCGGCCGTACAGGTAGTTGAAGCGGCGCGCGATTTCACGCGTCATTTCAACGTGCGGCACCTGGTCTTCGCCGACCGGCACGAGCGAGCCGCGGTACAGCAGAATGTCTGCCGCCATCAGCACCGGATAGCCGAGGAAGCCGTAGGTGGACAGGTCCTTGTCCTTCAGCTTCTCCTGCTGCTCCTTGTAGGTCGGCACGCGTTCGAGCCAGCCGAGCGGCGTGCTCATGCCCAGCAGCAACGCCATTTCCGCATGCTCGGGCACCTTGCTCTGGATGAAGAGCGTAGCCTGCGCCGGATCGATGCCCGAGGCGAGCCAGTCGATCAGCACGTCCCACACGTTCTTTTCGATCACTTCGGGCGTTTCGTAGTGCGTCGTCAGCGCGTGCCAGTCGACCACACAGAAGAAACACGGGTATTCGGACTGCAGCCGCACCCAGTTTTTCAGCACACCGTGATAGTGGCCGAGGTGCAGCGACCCGGTGGGCCGCATGCCGGAGAAGATACGGTCTGGGAACATGATTATTTAGAAAAGCGAAACAAGTGGAGTCAGAATTGCGGTAATCGCACCGTAGCCGAGCGTCACGAGCGGGCTGAGCCAATAACGCGTGAGCGTACCCGTCATGACCAGCGCCATCACGATGAAAAAACCGTACGGCTCGAGGCGCGACAGCGCAATCGATTGCCGCGGCGGCAACAGCGCCATCAGCACGCGGCCGCCGTCGAGCGGGGGCAGCGGAAACAGGTTGAGCACGCCGAGCACGAGGTTCACGCCGACGCCGGCTGCCGCCATGCGCGTGAAGAAAGGTTCGTCAACACCCCCCACGGCAAGTGCGACACCGATCAGGCCCCACACCAGCGCCTGCACGAAATTGCAGCCCGGCCCGGCGGCCGCGACCCACAGGCTACCCCAACGCGGATTGCGCAGATTGCCGAAGGCGACCGGCACGGGCTTCGCGTAACCGAACATGAACGCGCCACTGGTGGCGAAGTACAACAGCAAGGGAATCGCGATCGTGCCGAGCGGATCGATATGCCGCATCGGATTGAGGGAGACGCGGCCCAGCACGTACGCGGTATTGTCGCCGAGCCAGCGCGCGACGTAGCCATGCGCGGCTTCATGCAGCGTGATGGCGAAAATCACCGGCAACGCGTAAACCGCAATGGTCTGTATCAAGGAAGAATCCATAACTCGCTATTGTAACAACGCGATTGCGTGCGTCTGTCCGCTTTCGATCATGCCGTCTCTTCGAGACCGAATGGCGCGAGAGAACCGCGCCCTGCCCGCACCAGCACCGGCTCGGCGCCGGTCAAATCGATCACGGTGGACGGTTCGCACACGCACGGGCCACTGTCGATCACCAGATCCAGCTGCTTCTCGAGGCGCTCGCGGATTTCTTCCGGATCGTTCAGCGGCTGGGTTTCGCCCGGCATGATCAGCGTGGAGCCGAGCAGCGGCTGGCCGAGTTCTTCGAGAATCGCCAGCGTGATGGCGTGCTCCGGCACCCGCAGGCCGATGGTCTTGCGCGACGGGTGCGACAGGCGCCGTGGCACCTCCTTGGTCGCCTGCAATACAAAAACGTAAGGGCCCGGCGTGACCGACTTGATCAGACGGTACTGCCGGTTATCGACCATCGCGAAGTTCGCCAGCTCCGACAGATCGCGCACCAGCAGCGACAGCAGTGCCTTCTCGTCGAGCCCGCGAATTCGCCGCAAGCGCTCGACCGCGTCCTTGTCGTCGAGATGACAGGCGAGCGCGTAGCTGGAATCCGTCGGCAACGCGACGACGCCGCCATCTTTGATGATCTGCACAGCCTGTTTGACGAGGCGCGGCTGCGGGTTATCCGGATGAAGCCGAAAGTATTGGGACATTTTGACTAACGGTGGCTACGGGTGATGGTGCACGAAAACCCAGATGGAAAGTCGGGCGGAAGATCGCGCGAACGCTAGCCTCTCGGACAAGGACGTTCGCGCATATCGTGCCGCCGTGGCACGGCGCGCGATCACAACCAGCGTTCCCAGACGGGCTTGAGATCGGAAGGTAGCGGCGGCAGCGTGCCGAGATCGACGCGGCCCTCGCCGGGTGCATGGAAGTCGGAACCACGCGAGGCTTCGAAGCCGAAGCGGCGCGCGACGTCCGCGTATTCGCGATACTGATCCGGCGTGTGGCTACCCGTCACCACTTCGATCGCCTTGCCGCCGAGGTCGATAAATTCAGCGAAAAACGCATCGAATTCGACCGGCGAGTACGCATAGCGACCCGGGTGCGCGATGATCGCCTCGCCGCCCGCAGCCTGAATCCAGCCGACTGCGTCCGCCAGTTTCGCCCAGCGATGCGACACGTAGCCGGGCTTGCCGTCGCCGAGATAGCGGTTGAAGACGTCCTGCGTCGAGCTGGCGTAGCCGTTTTCGACCATGAAGCGCGCGAAGTGCGTGCGCGAAATCATGTCCGGGTTCGAGACGTATTTGAGCGCGCCTTGATAGGCGTCGGGAATACCGAGCGTGGCCAACTGTTCGCCAATTGCCTCGGCGCGCGCTGCGCGGCCGTTGCGGGTGCGCGCAAGGCCGTCGATCAGCGTCGCGCTCGTTGGATCAATGCCGAGCCCGACGATGTGCACCGTGCGCGAAGCCCATGTCACCGAGATCTCCACGCCGCTGAGGCGCTCGGCATGGGCTACCTGAGCGGCGTGGAGATC